>NZ_JAODMK010000031.1 GCF_025465545.1 Naasia sp.
CGGCGCGCGCCTCAGCGCGCGCCGCCGACTCACCGGTTCGTCTGAACCGAGGGAGGGACGATCATGGCAGGGCTCGGCATCGACGGCCTCTCCAGCGGGCTGGACACCACATCCATCATCAACCAGCTGATGTCCCTCGAAGCGCGTCCGCAGACGATGCTCAAGTCGAGTGTCAGCAGGACGACCAGCTTCGCGAACGATCTGCGCGCCCTGAACACCACCGTCGCGGCGATCGCAGCGAAGGCGAAGACCGCCTCGGCGGCCACCTCGCTGGCGGTCTACTCCGCCACCAGCACCGCACCGGGCGTGACCGCATCCGCACGCAACACCTCGATCGCCGGCAGCATCAGCTTCACCGTCGGTGAGAGCGCAGAGCGACAGGTGACGGTGTCCGCGGCGATGGCGGCCTGGCCCTCCACGCCGCCGACTCTCGCTCTCCAGGCGTCGGACGGCACGACGACCGAGGTGACCGCCGCCTCGACGGCCATGCCCGATATCGCGGCGGCGATCAACGCCGCCAACAAGGGGGTCAGCGCGACCGTCGTGAGGGCGGGCACCGACTCCGGCGGCACCAAGCTCTACCGGCTCCAGCTCACCGCCACGGCGAGCGGCGCGGCAAGCGCCTTCACGGCGTACCGGGGCTCCGCCGCGGACGTCGCCGGCGGAACCGCCGTCGACCTCGCGACCGAGTCCGGCGCAGCCATCGTCGGCACCGCCCGTGATGCCTCGGTCACCCTCTGGGGCGACACGAGCGCGGAGCAGACCATCACCTCCTCCACCAACGTCTTCACGGACCTCCTTCCCGGCCTCGATGTCACCGTCACCGCTCCCGAGGAGACGTCGGTCACCCTCACGGTCTCGCAGAATGTCAGCGCCGCGGCGAGCGTCGCGTCGGGGCTGTTCGCGGACGTCGCCGCGCTCTTCAAGACCATCGCGCAGAAGACGGCCGTCACGGTCGCGGGGTCGACCGGATCGTCCTCGACGGTGAAGGGCGGCTCCTTCACGGGCGACTCCACCGTCCGCGCCCTCAAGAACGCGCTGCTCGACGCGGCAACCGGTGCGCTGGACGGCCGCTCGCTCAGCGATATCGGCGTGAAGATCACCCGGGACGGCACCGTCGAATTCGACTCCGCCGTGTTCACGGCAGCGCTGCAGAAGGATCCCGCCGGGACTGCCGCCAGGTTCCAGTCGGTCGCCGCACGCGTCGAGAAGGCCGGCACTGCCGCCGCCGAAGCTCGCACCGGCTACCTCACGACGAAGATCGCCGGCCAGGACAAGACCGTCGCCACCCTCAACGACCAGATCGCCTCATGGGACCTCCGGCTGGCCTCGCGCAAGGCGACCCTGCAGAAGCAGTACGCCGCCCTCGAGACCGCGCTCAGCTCCATGAAGTCGCAGTCGAACTGGCTCGCCTCGCAGATCGGATCCCTGATGTCGACGAACTCCTCCTCATGAACGACTTCGCCGCCGCTCGCGCCCTGTACAACCGGGACGCCGTGCTCTCCGCATCGCCGGCGCGTCTGCTCACGATGCTCTACGACCGGCTGCTCCTCGACCTCCAGCGTGCCGAGACGGCACAGATGCAGCAGGCGTGGGAGCCGGCCGGGCAGAATCTCCTGCACGCCCAGGCGATCGTCGCGCAGCTCGCGGATTCGCTGAAGCCCGAGCTGTGGGAGGGCGGTCCAGGACTGCTCGCCCTGTACTCCTTCGTCACCCGCTCGCTCATCGCGGCCAATGTCGACAAGGACGTCGAGCACACCCGCGAATGCATCGCGCTGCTCGAACCGCTGCGTCAGGCGTGGCATGAGGCCGCCGTCACGGTGTCCTCGGAGTCGCCGGTGCTCGTCGCCGGGCAGGCTCTTGCCTGACGCGACCACCTGGGCGGCCGTGCTCGACGAGTTCGAGCTGCGGCTGGGGGACGTCCGCGCAGGACGGCTCGAGCCGTCCGCGGTGTGGGCTGCCCCCGGGCCCCTTCCGCAACTCCCACCGGATCTCGCCGGGAGGGCCGCTGCGCTGCTCGCCGCCCAGCGCGAGGCGATCGCCGCCCTGGAGGCCGAGTGCGGCCGCGCCGCGGATGAGCTCGCCTCGGTCCGGGATCCGGCCGGGCCCGCACACGAGCGCGCCATCTACTTCGACGCCACCGGCTGAGCACCAGGAAAAGGCACCCCTAAGGGGGGTGAGTGGTAACTGACACGGCTGTAATTCACCGCCGATAGTTGTCACCAGAGCACGGATCGCTCGATCTCGGCCATGGATCGGCCGCCGCCTCCTTCTTCGGGACTGGACGACGTGTTCGATTCACTGACGACCTCTGCCCTCACCACGGCACTCAACGGGCTCTCCGAGCGCCAGCGCGCCATCGCAGACAACATCGCGAACGTGAACACGCCCAACTACCACGCCAAGCGGGTGCAGTTCGAGGATGCCCTGGCCCGGTCGATCGCATCCGGATCCGGTTCAGCGGCCATCTCCACTCAGGAGTCGCTCGAACCCACCCGGCTCGACGGGAACAACGTCAACCTGGACACCGAGACGCTCTCCAACATCGACACGGTCCTGCGCTTCCAGTTCGCGGCACGCGCGGTCGAAGGCGAGTTCATGGCCGCCCGCACGGCGATGAGGACCAGCTGATGACCTTCGACGCCATCGGCATCGCCGGCTCCGCGCTCACCGTGCACCGCAAGTGGCTGGACGCGATCTCCGACAACATCGCCAACGTGAACACCGCGACCGCCACCAGCGGCGCCGCGTTCCAGGAGCGCTACCTGGTGGCACAGGCCGCCACGGGCACCGGTGGCGTGTTCGTCGCGGGCACCTCGCTCGGCAGCGCCGCCGGTCGCCTCGCCTACGACCCCACCAACCCGCTCGCCGACGGCGACGGAATGATCCGCCTGCCCGACATCGACCTGTCGCAGCAGATGAGCAACCTGATCATGGCCCAGCGCGGCTACGAGGCGAACGCCGCCGTCGTCGACCGAGCCAAGACCACCTACGAAGCGGCGCTTCAGATCGGCAGGGGCTGATGCCCATTCCCGCCATCGGGGCGATCTCGAGCGTCGTTCCCACGTTCTCCCTCCCCTCCACCGCGCCGGCGAGCGGTTCCGGCGGAGGCTTCTCCAACATGCTCACCTCCGCGGTCGACAATCTGCAGAACACCCAGAACGCCTCGAACGAGCTCGCCGTCAAGGCGGTGACCGGTGACCTCAGCGACATCCACCAGGCCACCATCGCCGCGACTCGCGCGCAGGTGACGCTGGAGCTCGTTGCCGCGGTGCGCAACAAGGGCGTCGAGGCCTTCAACGACATCATGAGGATGCAGGCCTGATGCCCGCCCAGCTGTCCGACGCCCTCCGCCGCATGCTTGCGGCCGTGCGCGAATTCACCATCGCCCAGCGCACCCTCGCGATCCTCGCGGTGCTCGTCCTCGTGCTCGGCGGGGTCGCCCTCAGCGCCTGGCTGGCCCGGCCCACCTACTCCCCGCTGTTCTCGGGGCTCAGCGGAGAGGACGCGAGCGCGGTCGTCGACCAGCTCGCCGCGGACGGCGTCGAGTACCAGCTCGCCGACGGCGGCAAGACGATCATGGTTCCGGCCGACAAGGTGGACAGTGAGCGCCTCAGTGCAGCCGCCGCCGGCCTGCCCAGCGAGGGCACCGCCGGCTACGCCCTGCTCGACACCATGGGAGTCACGGCCTCCGAGTTCCAGCAGAACGTGACCTACAAGCGGGCCATCGAGGGCGAGCTCGCCAAGACGATCGAGGCCCTGGACGGCGTCAAGACCGCCTCCGTGCAGCTGGCGATCCCCGAGAAGAGCGTCTTCGTCGACGAGGCATCCGACCCGACCGCCTCGGTCTTCCTGGAGACGCAGGGCGGATCGCTCTCCGCGGAGCAGGTGCAGGCCATCGTCCACCTCACCTCCGCCTCGGTGGACGGCCTCAAGGCCGAGAACGTCTCGGTGGTCGACTCGACCGGAGCGCTGCTCTCCGCGGTGGGCACCGGCGCGACGGGCAACGCCGGCCAGCAGGCGAGCGACTACGAGCAGCGCGTTCGGCTGAGCGTGCAGGCGATGCTCGACAAGGTGGTCGGGGCCGGCAACTCCACGGTGGTCGTGGCGGCGGACGTCAGCAACGAGACGGCCCAGCGCGTCGAGGAGAAGTACACGGTTCCCGCGGGCGAACCGGTGCTCAGCGAGTCGAGCACCAGTGAGACCTACGCGGGCGCCGGAGCAGGCTCCGCGACAGGAGTGCTGGGACCCGACAACGTCGCAGTGCCGACGGGCACAGGAACCGACAACTCCTACCTGAACGAGTCAGCCACCAAGAACAACGCCATCGACAAGATCACCGAGACGCGCGACATCCCGGCGGGCGCGGTCGCCCGCCAGACGATCTCGGTCGCGATCAACTCGGACGCGGTCACCGGCATCACGCCGGCCGCGATCAGCAGCCTCGTGTCCGCCGCGGCAGGCATCGACGCCACCCGCGGCGACACGGTGACCGTGCAGGCCGCCTCTTTCTCCACCCAGGCGGCCGACACCGCCGCGAAGGCACTTGCCCAGGCCGCCGCGGCGGAGAGCCAGGAGAGCCTCACCCGGACCATCACGACTGCGGGCACCGTGGCAGCGGCGGTGATCGCGATGATCCTGCTGCTCCTCATCTTCCGGAAGCGCTCCCGCAAGCGCCAGGACGACGGCCCGCTCAATGTGGGGAACCTGCCCGTCACGCCGGATGGCGCGCGCACCCTCGACCCGTCGCGCGCCTGGCCGCTGGCCCCGGGCAGCGTCCCGCCGGCCCTCGGCGACGCGTCCACTCTGCCGCTGAGCCTCGCCCAGCACGAGGTGAGCGAGTTCGAGCGCCTGCAGGCCGACATCAACCAACTGGCGGCGTCGGACCCCGGGAAGACGGCCGACTACCTCCGCGCCCTGATGGATGACCGGGTGGCCGGATGATGGCCACGAAGACGCTGACCGGCACGCAGAAGGCGGCGCTGGTCATCATGAACCTCAGCACCGAGCAGGCCGCCACCGTCATGCGGCAGTTCACCGAGCAGGAGGCCGAGGAGATCGCGGCCGAGATCCTCCGCCTGCGCAACGTCGACCCGCACACCGCGGAGACCGCGATCCGGGAGTTCTCGGAGCGCAGCATCGGGCGCTCGGCCAAGGCCAAGGGCGGCAGGGACTTCGCCGCCGGCCTCCTCGAGGCCTCCTTCGGCGCCGAACGCGCCCAAGGTCTGCTCGAGCGCCTCGACTCGGGCAGTTCGTTCGAGTTCCTGGACGGCGCGGATGCCGTGCAGGTGTCCTCGCTCCTCGATGGCGAGCTGCCGACCACGATCGGCTTCGTGCTCACGCGACTCCGCGGGGACCTCGCGTCGTCCGTGCTGTCCCGGCTCTCGCCTGCTGTGCAGGTGGACGTGGCCCAGGCGATCGCCACCATGGGAACCGCGACGCCCGAGGCGGTGAGCATCCTGACGGCCGTGCTCAAGCAGCGCGCTCGCGCCATCGTCCTCCCGCAGGAGAAGGTGCAGATGACGGGCGGACTGCAGCCGCTCGTGGACATCATCAAGCGCTCCGATGCCGCCACCGAGCGCGACCTCCTCGCCGCCCTGGAGGAACGGGACAGCGAGCTCGCCGAGCAGGTCAAGTCGCGCATGCTCGGCTTCAACGACATCGTCACCCTCGAGCAGCGCGACGTCCAGCAGGTGCTGCGCAGCCTCGACCCGGCCATGCTCGCGATCGCGCTGAAGGGGGCGAAGCCGGAGGTCAGCGAGACCATCATGGCGAACATGTCCGAGCGCAACCGCACCCTGCTCGAGGAGGAGACGGCGCTCCTCGGCCGGGTCCTCAAGGGTCAGGTGGACGAGGCGCGGAGCCAGGTGGTCCGTGCCATCCGGGATCTGGAGGCGTCAGGCGCGATCACCGTGCACCGCGCGGCCGAGGAGGAGATCGAGTATGTCGATTGACTTCGCGCCGTTCGCCTACCCGGTGCTGCGCGACGACACCCTCCGCGATGCGGAGGAGCGCGCCCGCGTGCACGGTCACGCCGCAGGCTACGCGGCCGGCCGCCGCGATGCCGCCGAGCTGCTCGCCGCGGAGCGGGAGCACCTGCATCGCGAGCACGAGCACGGGCTCGCGGACGCCCGCCGAGCGCTGGCCGACGCCACGCGAGCCGTGACCCTCGTCGCCGCCCGGCTCGCCGCGCAGACCGCGCCGGTGCTCGCCGATGCCGACCATGCGCTTCTCACCGCCGCCACCCAGCTGGCCGAGGACCTCCTCGGGCAGGAGCTGCGGGAGTCCGCTGCGGGCATGCAACGCATCCGCCAGGTGCTCGCCTCCGTCGAGGACGAGGTCATCCAGGCCGTGCGCCTCTGCCCGTCGGACGCGGCCCTGCTCGCCTCCTCGCCAGCGCCCCTGGTCGTGCACGTGCTGCCCGACTCGCGGCTCTCCCCCGGCGACGCCATCGTCGTGCTGGCAGACGGCATCCTCGACGCGCGCATCGGCGCCGCCCTCCAGCGCGCCCGAGCGGCGCTGGGGGAGGCGCAGTGAGCGCGGGAGTGCTGCATCGCCCCGCGGCTCTCGACGCCCTCCTCGCCGCGGCAGCGCCCGAGCGAGTCGGTCGTGTCGCGGGGATCGCCGGAGTGGGCGTTGAGGTGCGCGGACTTCGCAGTGCGCTCGGCGACGTGCTGCTGCTCGGCGAGCAGGGCTACCGCGCCGAGGTCGTCGCCGTGGACGAGCGGACGATGACCGCCATGCCCATCGACCGACTGGACGGGCTGACCGCGGGAGCCCCGGTGCGCAGCACGCGGGCCAAGATGCTCATTCCCGCAGGCCCAGGACTGCTCGGCCGGGTGCTCGACGCCACCGGTCGCCCCCTGGACGGAAAGGGCCCGCTCCGGGATGTCACGACGGTCTCGATCGAGAACGAGCCGCCCTCGGCGCTGCACCGCGCCCGCGTCGATCGCGCGCTCCCGCTCGGGGTCCGTGTGCTCGACACGATGACGCCCGTGGGCCGCGGCCAGCGCATCGGCCTCTTCGCCGGCTCCGGCGTGGGCAAATCCTCGCTCCTGTCCATGATCGCTCGCGGCACGGACGCCGAGGTCTCGGTGATCGCCCTCATCGGCGAGCGCGGCCGCGAGGTCCGCGAGTTCCTCGAGGACGATCTCGGCGAGGAGGGGCTTCGCCGCTCCGTGGTGATCGTCTCCACCGCGGACGAGCCGGCCTTGATGCGCGTCCGCGCCGCCTTCACCGCGACGCGGATGGCCGAGTCCTTCCGGGAGCGTGGAGCGCACGCGGTGCTCATGATGGACTCCCTGACCCGCGTGGCCATGGCCCAGCGCGAGATCGGCCTCGCGGTCGGCGAGCCGCCGGCCACTCGCGGCTATCCGCCGTCGGTCTTCGGACTGCTGGCGCGCCTGCTCGAGCGGGCCGGGACGGCCGAGGTGGGGTCGGTCACCGGCGTCTACACGGTGCTCGTGGACGGGGACGACCACAACGAGCCGATCGCCGACACCGCGCGCTCGATCCTCGACGGTCATGTCACGCTCGACCGCCGGCTCGCCTCCGCGGGGCACTTCCCGAGCGTCGACGTGCTCGGGTCGGTGTCCCGCGTGGCAGGAAAGGTGACGACGGCCGAGCAGCGTGCCGCGGCGACCATGATCCGCGCGGCCCTGGCCGCGCGCCGCGACGTGCAGGACCTCATCGACGTCGGGGCCTACCAGCGGGGCGCGAGCCCGCTGGTCGACGCCGCAATCGACTTCTCGACCGCCATCACCGGATTCCTTCAGCAGGGCATCGACGAGCCGGCTCCTGCCGGCGCGTCCTGGCAGCGGCTCACCCTGCTGGCCGACGAATTGAGAAGGGTGGCCAGTGGCTGAGTTCAACTTGGCAGGTCTGCTGCGCCTCCGGCGCCGGCAGGAGAACGAGGCGGCCGGCGGCCTGCTGCGCGCCCGCTCGCGGGCATCCGAACTGGCGGCCCAGCGGACCGGGGTGCGCGACGCGCTCCTCGACCAGACTGATGCGCCGGCCTCCATCGAGAGCGTGCACGCCATCTCGGCCGCCCGTGCGTCCACCTCCAGCATGCTCGCCGACCTGCACAGCCTCGAGCGCGAGCAGGGGGCCGAGGTGGATCGGGCCGCGACCTCGCATGCCGCGGCCCGGGCTCGGCGGATCGCGCTGGAGAAGCTCGAGGAGCGGCATGCCGCGGCGCGGGCGACCGAGGTGCTGCGGGCCGAGCAGCTCGTGCTCGACGAGCTCGCCGGACGGCCGCGCCGCCCGCCCTACGGGGAGGACAGCCGGTGAGCGTCGCCGAGGCCATGGCATCCGTGCAGGCCATCCAGACTCGCATCGCGGCGCTCTCGGGAGCGCCCTCCAAGAGCCAGGCCACGACAGGCGGCAGCGCCTCCGCCGCCGTCTTCGCCGACGCCCTGGCGGGCACCACGCACACCTCCCCGGCGCTGCTCGGCGGCGGCACCGTCACCGGCGAGGACGTGGCCGCCGCAGCCCAGAAGTACGTGGGCGTGCCCTACGTGCTCGGCGGCACGACCTCGAGCGGCATCGACTGCTCCGGGCTCGTCCAGCGCACCTTCGCTGACCTGGGCGTCGACGTCCCGCGGCTCGTCCACGAGCAGGAGAAGATCGGCACCGAGGTGCACTCCCTCGCCGAGGCGAAGCCGGGTGATCTGATCGTGATGAACGGCGGCGATCACATCGCCATCTACCTGGGCGACAACACCGTCGTCCATGCTCCCTACGAGGGCCGCGACGTCTCGGTGCAGAGACTGTGGGTGGGCGACGACCAGATCGACACCATCCGCCGCGTGGTTCCGAGCGAGGCCGTCTCGGCTTCGCCGCCGTCGCTTTCCGCGCTGCTCGGGACCTCCGGAAGCGACCCGCTGTCCTCGATCCTCTCGGGGTCGTCCGCAGGCGACTCCCCGTCCTCGCTGTCCTCGCTGTCGTCGCTGATCGGCGGCGCCTCCGGCATGAACGCCTCCACGCTGCAGCAGCTCGTCGCGGCGCGGTCGGCCCTTCTCTCCGGGAGCGTTTCATGATTCCCGCCTCCGCCCCGTCCCGTCCCGTCGACCTGCTCGCGTCCGGTCCCCGCTCTGCCGGCGGCTCGTCGGGGCAGCAGGGCGCGGCGGAGTTCGGCGCCGAGTTCCGGCGCGCTCTCGGCGGAACCCAGCCGGGTGCGCGCGGCGACGCCGGCCGCGACGAGCACGCCGAACCGAGTGGAGCCGTCGCCGCCGGCCAGCGGGCGGACGCGTCCGTCGCCACCGCCGACTCGTCCGCCCTGGCCGTCGACGCCGCGGCTCCGGCAGCGCCCGCGGCATTCCCGTCCTTTCCGGTCGCCGTCATGATGGCGCCGGCTGCTGTGTCGGCTGCGCCCGACGAGGACGCCGATGTCGCGCACGCGACCGTGGCAGCAGGCCCCCCGGCGCCCGACGCGACGTCGACCGTCCCCGCCGCTTCCGCGGCTGTCGCCGCAGCGCTTCCCGCGGCGGCCGGCAGGGTCGCCACCGCCGCGACTCGGGCTCCCGCTGCCTCCCCGGCCACGACGCCCGTCACGCCGGCCCCCGACTCCGCCCCCGGCGAGCTCGCGGGAGGCGCGCCGTTCGCGCCTGCCGCGGCCCCCGCCGCCGTGGGCGGGACTTCCTCGCCGGTGGCGCCCGCCCCCCTGGTCCGCGCCGCTGCCGGGGCGCCGTCGACCGCCCCTGCTGCGGCCACTGCTGATCCCGTCGCCGCCGCTGATCCCGCCGGAGCGGTCGCGCCCGGTGGCGCGCGTCCCGCAGGCGAGCCCGCTGACGATCTGGCGGCCGCGGCCGGAGTGGCCGTCGCGATGCCGGTTCTGGCCGCTGGCCCGCCGTCCGGGCTCGCCGATGCGAGCGTCGCCCCCGCCGCTGCAGTCGCCGATGTCGCTGCCGCTCCCGTCCTACCCTCTGGTGCCGTCGCAAGCCCTGCGATCGCGCCCCAGACGGCTCCGGCCGCACCGGTCGCGGCTCCCGCAGCCCCTGCCCCGGCCCAGCCGGTCGCACCTCCCCTCACCGAGCAGATCGGCCGGCCGATCCTCGACCTGCGCAACGCGGCGCACGGCGAGCACATCGTGACCGTTCGGGTGACGCCGGAGAATCTGGGGCCGGTCACGGTTCGCGCCCACATCACGGGGGAGGGGATCCGCGTCGAGCTCTTCGCTCCCACGGACCAGGCGCGGGAGGCCCTCCGAGCGATCCTGCCGGACCTGCGCCGCGATCTCGCCCAGTCGGGACCCGGCTCCAGCCTCGGTCTCGGCGCGGGCGACGCGGGCGCCGGCGGCTCCCGCGGCGAGCGACGCGAGCAGCCCTCCCCCTTCTTCGTCCCGGTGCGCACTCTGCAGCCGGATTCGCTTCTCCGGCGGCCCCTTCCCGGCCGTGATGCCCTCCTCGATGTGCTGGCCTGACCAGAAAGGACCACGATGACCGTCGATTCCGTCGCAACCACCGGCAGCTCCATGTACACCGCTGCCCCCACCCGCACCCCCAAGCAGGAGTTCGACAGCGACATGTTCATGTCGCTGCTCGTGACCCAGCTGAAGAACCAGGATCCGAGCTCGCCGCTTGACACCAACGAGATGATCGGCCAGACCACGCAGCTCGCCTCCATGGAGCAGCTGACGACGATGACGAGCCTCTCGAAGGACAGCTACGCGCTGCAGCAGAGGATCGCGGCCGCCACCGTGATCGGGGCGAACGTGTCCTACGCCGGCGCGGACGGGGTCCCCATCAGCGGCATCGCGACCGCGGTCTCCTTCAGCGGGAACGAGGCCGTCGTCACCGTCGGCGACAAGACCGTCCCGTTCGCCTCCCTCACGACCATCGCCCAGCCTTCCGCTGCGGCGTCCGCAACCGACTGACCCGCTTCTCAGGTCCAGAAAGGCACTCTGCACATGCTTCGCTCCCTCTACTCCGGCATCTCCGGACTCCGCGCCCATCAGACGATGCTCGACGTGACCGGCAACAACATCGCCAACGTCAACACGACCGCGTTCAAGGCCTCCACGGTCCTCTTCCAGGACACGCTCTCGCAGCTGACGGCAGGAGCCGGCCTCGCGAACGCCGAGACCGGCGGCACCAACCCGTCGCAGGTCGGGCTCGGTGTCCAGGTGGCCGCCATCTCCACCAACCTCACGCAGGGGTCCACCCAGGCCACCGGCCGCAACACCGACATGATGATCTCCGGCGACGGGTACTTCGTCACCAAGAGCGCGGGCGAGACGCTCTTCACCCGCGCCGGCTCGTTCGGCTGGGACTCGCTCGGCCGTCTCACCACCGGCGACGGCGGCCTGCTGCAGGGCTGGTCCGCCGTCAACGGCACCATCTCCACCGGCGGCGTGATCGGCCCGGTCCTGATCCCGCGCGGCACGGTCAGTCCTGCGAAGGGCACCACGTCCGCGGCGGTCTCGGGCAACCTCCCCTCGGACGCGGCGGACGGCACGGTCCTCAACCGCGACGTCCAGGTGTTCGACAACGTCGGCAACGCCCGCACCCTGTCGGTCTCGTTCACCTTCGACCAGGCGACCGGCGCGTGGGCAGCAGCGGCCGATGACGGAACCGACACCGGCACTGCCGGCATCTCGTTCACGGCAGGGGTCAACACGGGCGACGCGACCCTCACGGTGGGCAACGTCACGCTCGACCTCACCGCCATCTCCGGCTTCGCGCAGCTGAAGTCGGTGGGCATCGTGCGGCAGGACGGCCAGCCGGCCGGCTCGCTGCAGACGTTCAACCTCTCCTCGGACGGCACCCTCGTCGGCTCCTTCAGCAACGGCGCCACCGAGCCGCTCGCGCGGCTCGCCCTCGCCACGTTCGTGAACCCGAACGGGCTCGAGAAGGCGGGCTCCTCGTCCTACCGCGCGTCCGTCAACGCGGGCGACCCCAGCTATGGCACGGCTGGCTCCGACGGCTTCGGCAGCCTCTCGGGCGGCTCGCTGGAGATGTCGAACGTTGACCTCTCGCAGGAGTTCACCAGCCTCATCATCGCCCAGCGCGGCTTCCAGGCGAACGCCCGCATCATCACCACCTCAGACGAGGTGCTCCAGGAGCTCACGAACCTCAAGCGCTGAGTCAGGCGACGCATGAGGAGCCGCCCGGAGGGCGGCTCCTCATGCCGCCGAAGTCCCTGTCCCGTCCGGAATCGAGACGATTCCGGCGTTTCTTCCGGATAAGTGCCCACTAAAGGGGTATCGATCCGGACTTTTCGTGCTTACCGCGCGCATTCCGGTGCCGATTGTTACCTCTGTCACAAGCCTTTATCGGCTCCACGGATGGAGCCGGGGCATCTACCCACGGATGGGGGAAGCGATGATTGTGCTGACGCGCCTCAACGAGAGCACGTTCGCCGTCAACCCTGACCTGATCGAACGGATCCAGGCCAGTCCCGACACGTCGATCGTTCTGGTCGACGGAACCACGTTCATCGTGCGGGAGTCGGTGGAGCACGTCATCGACCTGATCGCGGGCTACCGCGCCAAGGTGATCGCGCTCGCTCACTCGCTCAGCAACGACGCAGCCGGGGGCCCGCATCGCGCGCCGCACCTCGGTGTCGTCGAGGGTGACCGCGTCACCACGCGGACCCGCAAGGGAGCCCGCTGATGGATCCCGCCACCCTCATCGGGGTGCTCCTTGCCTTCGGCGCGCTCTTCGCCATGATCGGCATCGAGGGCGCCAGTCCGATGGCGATCCTGCTGCCGGCACCGATGATCCTCGTCTTCGGCGCCACGCTGGCAGTGGGCATCGCCTCTACCACGCTCCCCGACGCCATCCAGGGCTTCAAGGCCCTGCCCAGCGCATTCCTCGGCAAGGTCATGCCGCCGCGCAAGGTCATCGACCAGGTCGTCGAGCTCGCAGAGGTGGCCCGCCGCAACGGACTGCTCGCCCTCGAGCAGGAGGCCGACAAGGTCACCGACCCGTTCCTCAAGCGAGCGCTGCAGAACATCGCCGACGGCGTGGACGCCGACGACCTCCGCATCATGATGGAGGACGAGGCCTCCACCCGGGAGCGCACCGGCCGTGCTGCCGCCAAGTTCTTCAACTCCCTGGGCGGCTACAGCCCCACCATCGGCATCATCGGCACGGTCGTGTCGCTGACCCACGTGCTCGAGAACCTGTCGAACCCCGACACCCTCGGCCACGCCATCGCGGCGGCCTTCGTCGCCACCCTGTGGGGCGTGCTGTCCGCGAACTTCCTCTGGCTGCCCATCGGCGGCCGGCTGGGCAAGCTGGCCGACCTCGACTCGGAGCGGATGACCATTCTCATCGAGGGCATCATGGCCCTTCAGGCGGGCAGCCAGCCGCGCCTGCTCGGTGAGCGCCTGCTCGCCCTCGTGCCCGAGTACCAGCAGGGCAAGCCGGACAAGTCGGCGAAGAAGGCGGAGAACCCCGCCGAGAAGGCCGCGTGACGGGATGAGCGGCCATAGGAGGCGCCGTGGCGGCGGCCACGGCGGAGAATTCCACGTCGACGAGCGCTGGATGGCGTCCTACATGGACATGGTGACGGTGCTGATGTGCCTGTTCATCGTTCTGTATGCGATGTCGAGCGTGGATCAGAACAAGTTCGAGAAGCTCGCCAACTCGCTCGCCACCGGCTTCGGGGCGGAGACCAGCGAGACGGCCGACACCGCGACGGGCGTCGTCGTCCCCGCCGACATGGTGGACCAAGACGGGGAGGGCTTCACGCCGACCCAGCTCGCCCAGCGGCAGGTCGACGAGCTGACCCACGTCAAGAACGCGATCGACACCGCGCTCGCCAAGCGAGGCGTGGACGCCGAGGCGACGGCCGTCATCGATGCGGACGGCCTGACCGTCGGCCTGGTCGGCCACGACACCTTCTTCAACGGCAACAGCGCCGTGCTGCGCATCGCGGCCCGCGCCGTGCTCGGTGCCATCGCCCCGGTGCTGGCGCCGCTCGAGAACGAGATCACCGTCGAGGGCCACGCCGATTCGCGCGGATCGCCCGCCCCCTTCGAGACCGACTGGGACCTGTCCGCCGCCCGATCGACGGCGGTGCTGCGCTACATGGTGGAGAGCGGCAAGGTCCACGGGACCAAGATCTCCTCCGTCTCCTACGGCTCCACCAGGCCAAACAAGCTCATCGCCACCAAGTCCGGCGAGGAGAACCGCCGCGTCGACATCGTGATCCACACGACGTCGTCGGACGAGGTCAACGCGCTGATCCCGGGCCTGGTCAAGGACGCCGAGACGGCCACCACCACGGCGGCCGCAGCACCGGCCGAGACAACCAAAGACACGAAGGAGCACTGACCGGCCAGTCGACCCGGCTGAAGCCCGCCGCTGTCCGATACTCGTCTACGTGACGGTACGGGAGCGGCTGGTCGGCGTGCGCGACAGCACCGACCCCATCGTCGAGCCCTACGACTTCCTGCGTCCCGCCACGCTCGGCCGTGATCAGTCCCGGATGCTGGAACTCGTCTTCGAGACCTTCGCCCGACAGTGGGGCACCCAGCTGACGGCGAAGGTCCGCGTGGTCTCGCACGTCACCTTCCTGTCCTCCCAGCTGCACAGCTACGACGAGTACGTGTCCGGCCTGCCCGAGACCAGCGCGATGGTGCTGCTCGCCCTCGACGGCGTGCCCGCGAGGGGCATTCTGCAGTTCCCGACCTCCGCCGCGCTCGGCTGGATCGGCCGCATGCTCGGCGGCAACGGGAAGACCGAAGCCAGGGAGCGCGGCTTCACCCAGATCGAGCAGGCGCTCGTGCGGCGACTCGCCGAGGACGCCCTCGAGGATCTGCGGTACTCCATGGGGACGCTGCTGCCCATGTCGCTGTCCATCGAGGCGTTCCACTACAACCCACAGTTCGCTCAGGCTGCCGGGACCGGCGACCTCATGGTCGTCACGGCGTTCGAGATCGAGGTGGGAGAGCGCACGACTCCGGCGACCCTCGTCCTGCCGGCCGATGCGCTGCTGCCGCAGCTCGGCGTGGTGGAGACCCAGCAGTCGGCGCACGTCGCGGCCGAGTACCTCCGCGGTCATCTGATCAACGCTCCGGTCGAGCTCTCACTGCGCTTCGACAGCACCCCCGTGGCGCCGAGTGTCGTGCTCGGCCTCGCCGAGGGCGACGTGCTCCGACTCGTCCACCCCCAGCACCGCCCGCTCAGCCTCACCGTGGACGGCGAGGTGGTCGCCAAGGCCGCCGTCGGGTCCCACGGCACCCGGCTGGCGTGCGTGGTCATCGACGCTCAGGAGGCATCGTGAACTTCCCCGCAACCCTCGCCGACTCGTCGGTGGGCGCCCCCGTCGTCGAGGCGCTCGTGCGCCATCTCCCGGGCCCCGCCCTGATGGCCACGCATCACGCGGGCGCCGCCATCCCGGCCGACCGGATGGCGCAGGCCGTGTCCGCGACCTACGTGGGGACCCGATCGGCCGAGATCTCGCTGGTGCTGCTCGACCGCGCCGGCCTCGCCGAGGCCGCGGGCGCCGAGTCCGCCCTCGTCCAGGCATCCGATGTCCTGCGCCCCGCCCTCGAACAGGCGGGCGCGGTCCTCGGCGCCGGCATGCTCGGCGAGATCCGCGAGGGCGACGCGTCGGCGCTGTTCGGGGCGCCGGAGTCGAGCGTCTTCGATCTCGTCGGCGAAGCGGGCCTCGCCGGCTGGTTCGCCGTCTCGGTCCGGTCCGCGCCCCCGCGGAGCGTCCCCGACGCCCACCTCAGCTCGAAGCTCGGCCGGATCAGCAACGTCCAGATGACCCTCGCCGTCGAGATCGGCCGCACCCGGATGTCGGTCCGGGAGCTGCTCGCGATCGAGCCGGGCGCCGTCGTGGAGCTCGACCGCTCCGTCGGCACGCCGGCCGACGTGATGCTCAATGGACGGCTCATCGCCCACGGAGAGATCGTCGTCGTGGACCAGGAGTTCGCAGTGCGGATCACGAAGATCCTCGACACGATCGAACCCGACTAGGCGGCAGATGGACACCGTATTCCTCGCACTGCGGGTGCTCGTCTCACTCGCGGCGGTGCTCGCCGTCATCTGGTTCGCGCACCGGTGGATCACCGGCGGCGCCAAGGCGCGCCCCAAGGGGCGGCACATCACGGTCATCGCCAAGCAGAGCCTCGGCGCGAAGGCGTCGGTCGCGGTCGTCGAGACCGACGGCAAGCGCTTCCTGCTCGGGGTGACCGAGCACGCGGTGACGGTGCTGGACAGCGCGCCGATTCCCCCGGAGCTGGTCGCCGTGCAGACGACCCCCATCCCGGTCGGCTCCTTCCAGCGGGCGCTCGCGGCCGCACGCTCGGCGCCGCAGCCCCCGTCCGTGCGGGAGCCGGTGGCTCTCGAGCCGGCGACCAGACGTGCGGCGCGCGAGGCGCAGGCCGCCCGGACCTCGCGCTCGCCGGTGGCCGGATCCCTCCTGTCCGCGGACACCTGGCGGCAGACAGCCACCGCGTTGCGGCGCGCGCGGTGAGGGCCCGGGTTCCCCAGCGCGCAGGAGGGCGGCACGGCGCTCGCCGTGCCGTGCTGCTGGGGGGCGCCGTGCTGCTCGGCACGGCCCTCGCAGTGCTGATCCCCGAACTGGCCTCCGCCGCCACGATGACGCCGATCGCGCCGACCCCGCCGGTCGTCCCCACACCCACCCCGGGCGACATCTCGATCCAGATCAACGGCCCCGACAGCGCCCCGTCGACATCGATCCTCGTCCTGCTCGGCATCACCCTGCTCTCGGTGGCGCCGGCGCTGCTGCTGATGATGTCGTCGTTCACCAAGATCTTCGTCGTGCTCGCGATGACGCGCAACGCGATCGGCCTCAACAGCATTCCGCCGAACCAGGTGCTCGCGGGCCTCGCGCTCTTCCTGTCCCTGTTCATCATGTGGCCGGTGCTCGCCCAGGTGAACACGGTCGCGCTCGAGCCCTACCTGGCGGGCACCATGGACTTCGGCCACGCGGTCGACGCGGCACTGGGGCCCCTGCGCGAGTTCATGCTGGCCCACGTGCGCGAGGAGGACATCGCTCTGATGACCCGGGCGGCCGGGCAGGCGAACCCGGCGAACGCCGAGGCGGTGCCGATCGTGACCCTCATCCCGGCATTCATGATCTCCGAGCTGCGCGCGGCGTTCATCATCGGCCTGGTGATCTTCGTGCCGTTCCTCGTGATCGACCTCGTCGTCTCGTCCGGGCTGATGGCGATGGGCATGATGATGCTCCCGCCGACGATGATCGCGCTGCCGTTCAAGATCCTGCTCTTCATCCTGGTCGACGGCTGGGGCCTCATCATCACCTCCCTCGTGCAGAGCTACAGGACGTAGGGCGTGAACCAGAACGCGGTCATCGACATCGCCATGCAGGCGCTTCTGCTTGCGGCCAAGCTCAGCGCGCCCATGCTCATCACCTCGCTCGTGGTGGGCTTCGCCATCTCCGTGTTCCAGTCGATCACGCAGATCCAGGAGGTGACCCTCTCGTTCGTGCCGAAGGCGATCGCGGTCGCCGTCGCCCTGCTCGTCTGCGGACACTGGATGATCAGCGAATCGGTCGGCTTCACCAACGGGCTGTTCGCGCTCCTGCCGAAGCTGCTGAACGGCGGCTGATGAATCTGGCGATCGACATGGCGTGGGTCGAGTCGAGCCTCCTCGCCGGGGTCAGGATGGTCGCCTTCCTGGTGATCGCGCCGCCGTTCTCCTACAACGGCTTCCCGCTCAGGATCAAGGGGATGCTCGCCGTGGCGCTCTCGCTGGTCGTCGCGCCGCGGGTGAGTCAGGGCTACACGTCCCTCGACACGGGACCGTTCCTGTTCGCGCTCGTGTCGCAGCTTCTCGTGGGCGCGCTGCTCGGCTTCTTCGTGTTCCTCGTCTTCTCGGCGGTGCAGTCCGCGGGCGGCCTGATCGACCTGTTCGGCGGCTTCCAGCTCGCGCAGGCGTTCGACCCGCAGTCGCTCGTCAACGGCGCCCAGTTCACGCGGCTGATGCACCTGATCGCACTCGCCCTGCTCTTCACGAGCGGCGGGGATGCGCTGATCATCGGCGGCCTGGTGCGCACGTTCGACGCCCTCCCCGTTACCGGGATGCTGGACATGTCGGATCCCGCAGGCCAGCTCGTCGGCGGGGTCAGCCAGATGTTCCTGGCCTCCGTGCAGATCGCGGGGCCGCTCATCGTTGTGCTGTTCCTCGCCGACGTCGGGCTCGCCCTGCTCACCCGGGTGGCACCCCAGATGAACGCCTTCGCGATGGGCTATCCGCTCAAGGTCCTCGTCACGCTGCTCGTCGCGGGCGTGGTCTTCCTCGCCCTGCCGCGGGTGGTCGGCTCGCTCGTCGACGACGCACTCGGGCTGATGGGGGTGGTGAGCTAGGTGTCGGACTCCTCCGAGCGCACCGAACGGGCGACCGACAAGCGGATGAAGGACGTCCGCAAGAAGGGCCAGCTCTCCTCCTCGCGCGACCTCACGGGCTGGATCAGCGTCGGCGCGGCCGCCCTCGCCGCGCCCCTGACGATGAGCGCCGCCGCGGACGCGACCACAGGGATGGTCGCCGGCTTCCGGGCCCTCATCGCCAGGCCGGAGGCGCTGCTCGCCCTCGACTGGTTCGGCAACGCGCTCACCCAGATCATTCCGGTGATGACGCCCATGTTCGCCGCCGCGGTCGTCGGCGCGCTGGTCGGGTCCGTGATGCAGGGCGGCGTCCACGTGAAGCAGCTGCAGTTCAGTGGCGAGCACTTCCATCTGCTGAACGGCCTGAAGCGGATCTTCGGCACCCAGGCGCTCTGGGAGGGCGTCAAGGCGCTGCTGAAGACGGCCGTGCTCGGCATCGTGCTCGCGATGTCGATCCAGGGGCTCGTGCCCGTGCTGATGAATGCGGGCGGCCTGCCCGTCTCGAGCCTGCTGGACACGGCGTCGGGCGCGGTCGTCGCGCTCGCCCAGGCGGCCATCTTCGCCGGCATCGGGCTCGCGGTGCTCGACCTCTTCGTGGTGATGAAGCGCAACCGCAAGCACACCATGATGACCAAGCGCGAGGTGCGCGACGAGTCGAAGAACTCCGAGGGCGACCCGCTCGTGAAGGGCCAGCGCCGCAGCAGGCAGCTGGCCATGTCGCGCAACCGGATGATCGCCGCGGTCGGCACCGCGGACGTCGTGCTGCTGAACCCCACCCACGTCGCCGTGGCCCTGAAGTACGAGCCCGGCAGGTCCGCCCCCCGGGTCGTCGCGAAGGGGTCCGGGGAGGTGGCCGCCAAGATCCGCGAGCGCGCCGCCGCCGCGCGGGTGCCGATGGTGCAGGACATCCCCCTCGCCCGCGCCCTGCATGCGGCGTGCGAGGTGGGGCACGAGATCCCCGTCGAGCTCTACGGCGCGGTCGCACGGGTGCTCGCATTCGTGATGAACCTGAAGTCGCGCGGCGCGTCGCTGGGCGTGCATCGCCTCGTCGGCACTGCGGCATGAGACAAATGACTCGATGAAGAAGACGCTGACGGCCCTGGCAGTGCCCGTGGGGGTCGTCGGGATCATCATGCTGCTCGTCGTGCCGGTCGCGACCTGGCTCCTCGACCTGCTGATCACCGTGAACATCCTGTTCGCGCTCGTGATCCTGCTGACCACCATGTTCGTGCGCAAGCCGCTGGACTTCTCGATCTTCCCCTCGCTGCTGCTGGTGGCCACCCTGTTCCGGCTGGGTCTCAACGTGGCCTCCACGCGACTGGTGCTCGGCGACGGGTACGCGGGCCAGGTGATCGCGGCGTTCGGCCATGTGGCGGTCGGCGGCTCGCTGATCATCGGCGCGGTCGTCTTCCTCATCCTCGTGGTCATCCAGTTCGTGGTGGTGACCAAGGGCGCCGAGCGCGTGGCCGAGGTGGGCGCCCGCTTCACCCTCGACGCCATGCCCGGCAAGCAGATGGCGATCGACGCGGACCTCAACTCGGGGCTGATCACCGAGCAGGAGGCGCGCGCGCGGCGCGCGGAGGTGTCCGCCGAGGCGGACTTCTACGGCGCGATGGACGGTGCGTCGAAGTTCGTCAAGGGCGACGCGATCGCCGGGATCATCATCATCATCATCAACCTCGTCGGCGGCATCGCGATCGGCATGCTGCAGCACGGTCAGTCGATCGAGGACGCGATCAGCACCTACAGCCTGCTGACGATCGGCGACGGCCTGGTCACCCAGGTGCCGGCGCTCCTGATGGCCGTCTCGACCGGCATGATCGTCACCCGCTCCGGCGCCGACTCCGACATGGGGTCGACCGCCTCCGCGCAGCTCGCCCAGTCGCGACTCGCCCTGATGATCGCCGGCGGCGCCGCGATCGCGATGGCCTTCATCCCGGGCATGCCGGTCATCCCCTTCCTCCTGGTGGGCGTCACCCTCCTCGTGGTCGCCGCGCGAGTGAAGGCGGCCCAGAAGGCGAAGGACGCCGCCGCGGTCGCGGAGGCCGCAGCCGCCAACGCCGCGCCCGCAGAGAGCACCGAGGACCTCGTCGAGCAGATGCGCGTGCACGCGCTCGAGATCCAGCTGGCGGCGGACCTCGTGGACCTCGTCTCCGGCGTCAGCGACGATCTCCTCGCCCGGGTGCGCTCGCTGCGCAGGCGGATCGCCATGGAGCTCGGGATCGTGGTGCCGCCCGTCCGCACGCGGGACAGCATCGACCTCCCGCCCTCGACCTACGTGATCCGGGTGGCGGGCGTCGAAGTGGGCCGGGGGATGGCCCCCGCCGGGCGGGTGCTCGCTCTCGGCGACTCGCTGGACTCGCTGCCGGGCACGCCCACCGTCGAGCCGGTCTTCGGCCTGGCCGGCAAGTGGGTGCCCGCGGAGATGCGGCACAGCGCCGAGCTGGCCGGCGCGACCGTCATCGACCGCGGCTCCGTGGTGATCACGCACCTGTCCTCCCTCATCACGGACAACGCCGCCCGCCTGCTGAGCCGCGAAGACGTCCGCGTGCTCACCGAGGGCGTCAAGCAGATCAGCCCAGCGGTCGTCGACGAGCTGATCCCCAACCTGCTCACGCTCGCCGAGGTGCACCGGGTGCTGCAGGGGTTGCTCGCCGAGCGCGTGCCGATCAACGACCTCGCCCGGATCTACGAGGCGCTCAGCCTGCGCGCACGGGTGTCCACCGACCCTGAGGGCCTCGTCGAGGCCGCCAGGCAGGCACTGGGCCCGGCGCTCGTCGCGCCGCACCTCGATGACCGCACCCTGCGGGTGATCATGATCGACCCGCCGCTCGAGCAGTCGATGCTCGAGTCCCTGCGGCCCTCGGAGATCGGCACCCAGGTGCTCTTCGACGCTAACCGGCTCGAGGCGGTCGTGAACTCCCTGCGCTTGGCAGTCCAGGCCGCCGAGGTGCGCGGCTGGGCTCCTGTGCTCGTCTGCGCCCCGGCGCTCCGGCCCGCGGTCCGGCGCCTGGTGGCCCCGCAGACCGGCGGCCTCCCGGTGCTCTCCTACTCCGAGGTGACCTCGGCCGACGCCGCAATCGAGACGGTCGGAGTGGTCCGTGCCTTCGATCCGATTCCGGCTTGACAGCCCGACCACCCGCGGTCTGGCCGAGCGGGTGCGGGCGGAATACGGCCCCGACGCCCGGGTCGTGGACACCGAGGAGTCGCTCGTCGGCGGGCTGGGAGGCTTCTTCGCGCGTCGGGTGATCGACGTCACGGTGGAGATCCCCGATCCCGCCGTGCCGGCGGGCGTGCACGACTTCCCGACTGCGGAGCGCGTGGGGCTCGCCCGGCTCCTGGACGACGCCGAGCAGGAGGAGGCCGGGTTGACCCGCCTCGAGCCTCCCGTGTCGACCGAGAGCCTCGACTTCGCGCAGGTGCTCGGCACGCTTCGCGCCGGCGTGGGGGCGCCGCCAGCGCCGGTCGCGCCGTCGCCCGTTCCCACCGACGCCCGTGGCGGAACTCCCCGCCACTACGAGGCCGTCCCCCTGCACGCGCCGTTCGCCGACCTCCCGTCCCGCGAGGCGCCCGCGGCGCCGCGCACTCTGCCCGCGGCGTGGTCGGCCGTGCCCCTCCCGGCCCACGCAGGCGTTTCGGGGATGCGGCGGGCGCCGGAGCTGCTCAGGGGCCCCGGGGACCTCATCCTCCTCGCCGGACTCGGCGATGACTCGGTCGCGGTCGCGAACGCGCTGGCCCGCCGGGCCGGCCGCGCCTACGTCTGCGACGGGGGAGCGGTGGGCGGCAACACCCGGCGACGGGTCGAGGACCGCCGCACCGCGCTCGCCGCGCGCGCTTACGGCGTGCAGAGCGGATCCCCGGTGCTGGTCGCCTATGGCCTCGGCGACGGCGATCCGGACGACCCGCGCATCTCCGCCATCAAGATGCTCGGCCCGGACCAGCTGTGGGTCGTCGTCGATGCGTCGCGCAAGATCGCCGACACGGCGCGCTGGGTGAACGCGGTGCGCGCTCGAGGGGACGTCGCCGCAATGGCCACCATCGCAGGCCGCCGAACCTCCAGCCCCGATTCCGTGCGCGAGCTCGGCCTGCCCGAGGGCTGGTCGGACCGGGTGGGATAGGCTGGGCCGATGCTGGTCCTGACGCGCAAGAAGGGCGAGCGCGTGATGATCGGGGACGACATCGTCATCACGGTGATCGACATCCGGGGCGACGGCATCCGGATCGGCTTCGACGCTCCCCGGGGAGTGTCGATCCAGCGCGCGGAGGTCCTCTCCGCCGTGTCTGCGGCGAACACCGAGGCGGCCTCGATCGGCGCCGCCGAGGGCGTCCGGCTCGTCGATCTGCTCACCAAGCCTCCTGTGCCGTCCGACACGGCGGCGGCCGTCCCTGCCGCGACGGATCCTGCCGTGACCGCCGCTGCCGTGACCGGCACCCCCGAGAAGTGACGACCGGCCATGGCGGCCGATCGGCCTGAACGCCGCCCCGTCAACGCCCCCCTCCTCGCCGCCTTCACCGCAGCGGGCTGGGCGGCGGTCGTGGTGGCCGCGTTCGGCATCCTCAGCCTCCTGCTCGACCTCGACGTCATCCCCCAGTCCGACGCCGGCCCCCTGCTCGGGCCGGCCATGGTCGTCGGGGCAGCAGTCGTGCTCGCCCTGCTGGTGATCCGCATCATCCGGACCGAACAGCCGGCCGGCCTCAGCTTCGTCGGCGCCACGGCGGCGGTGTATCTCGCGCTGCTCGTGCTCGGCGCGATCGGCTACACGCTGCTCCGCGCGCAGGTCATCTGGCTCCTCGTCTTCCCGCTCACCTATGCGGTCAGTCCCTTCATCGTCGCGGCCGCGCTGCTCGCGGGCATCGCGGCCCTGGTGGGCCGCTCGATGGGTGCCCGCCAGGCGAAGGGAAGGCCGCGTCCGCGCTGGCCTTGGGAGGATCCCTCGGACGAGTGAGGACCGAGGTAGTCTGGGACGGCGTCGCACGACCCGGGCAGCCGGTCTGCGCGGCGCGCCGCAGCGGCCCCGGTCAGGTTGACCGGGGCGAAGGCGGAGGCTAATATTTTCCGGGTGTGTGCCCGATGGGTCACACTCTCCGATCTCCGGCGACGCTGGGCAGCACATCCCGATCCCTCGGGTGCAGCCCCCACCGCCACACCACCAGCGATATGAGTTTCATCTGTATTGCCGGTTGTCCAGAGATGCCCGGGCGCGCCGAGGTGCGCCGGGCAGAGCTACCGAGCAGTACGACAACGAGGAGCAATCAGTGCCAACGATCCAGCAGTTGGTCCGCAAGGGGCGCACGAGCAAGGTCGTGAAGACCAAGGCTCCCGCGCTCAAGGCGAACCCGCAGCAGCGCGGCGTGTGCACCCGTGTGTACACGACCACGCCCAAGAAGCCGAACTCCGCCCTCCGCAAGGTCGCGCGCGTGAAGCTGTCCAACGGCACCGAGGTGACGGCCTACATCCCCGGTGAGGGCCACAACCTCCAGGAGCACTCCATGGTGCTCGTCCGTGGCGGCCGCGTGAAGGACCTCCCCGGTGTGCGCTACAAGATCGTCCGCGGCGCGCTCGACACGCAGGCCGTGAAGAACCGCAAGCAGGCTCGCAGCCGGTACGGCGCGAAGATGGAGAAGAAGTAATGCCCCGCAAGGGTCCCGCCCCGAAGCGTCCCGTCATCGCCGACCCGGTGTACGGCGCCCCTGTCGTCAGCCAGCTGGTCAACAAGATCCTGCTCGACGGCAAGAAGGGCCTCTCCGAGCGCATCGTCTACGGCGCGCTCGAGGGCGTCACGGCGAAGAACGGCCAGGACGCCGTCGCCACGCTCAAGAAGGCGCTCGACAATGTCCGCCCGGCCATCGAGGTCAAGTCCCGCCGCGTCGGTGGCTCGACCTACCAGGTCCCGGTCGACGTCAAGCCGCACCGTGCCAACACCCTCGCCCTGCGCTGGCTCACCACCTACGCCAAGGCCCGCCGCGAGAAGACGATGACCGAGCGTCTCCAGAACGAGATCCTCGACGCCTCGAACGGGCTGGGAGCCGCGGTCAAGCGCCGCGAGGACACCCACAAGATGGCCGAGTCGAACAAGGCCTTCGCCCACTACCGCTGGTAGCAGGAAGGGGCGGCGCATCGCGCCGCCCCTTCCTCGGCCCGCGGATCCCATTCCCCGCGCCGATGCCCCGGTGATCGAGCAGCTCGCGCGCGAGCGTCTCGGCATCGGGCTGGCCCGCCGGATGCGGTCGGCCACAAGCCAACCCTCAATTTCAAGACGAAGGAATCACCGTGGCACAGGACGTGCTCACCGACCTGAACAAGGTCCGCAACATCGGCATCATGGCGCACATCGATGCCGGCAAGACGACCACCACCGAGCGCATCCTGTTCTACACGGGCCTCACCCACAAGATCGGTGAGGTGCACGACGGCGCAGCGACGATGGACTGGATGGCGCAGGAGCAGGAGCGCGGCATCACGATCACCTCCGCGGCCATCACCTGCTTCTGGGCGAACAACCAGATCAACATCATCGACACCCCCGGGCACGTCGACTTCACGGTCGAGGTGGAGCGCTCGCTCCGCGTGCTCGACGGCGCGGTCGCCGTGTTCGACGGCAAGGAGGGCGTCGAGCCCCAGTCCGAGACGGTGTGGCGCCAGGCGGACAAGTACAACGTCCCGCGCATCTGCTTCGTCAACAAGATGGACAAGCTCGGCGCGGACTTCTACTTCACCGTCGAGACGATCATCAAGCGGCTCGGCGCGAAGCCCCTCGTCATGCAGCTCCCGATCGGCGCCGAGAGCGGCTTCGTCGGCGTCATCGACCTCGTCTACATGCGGGCCCTCGTCTGGCCGGGTGACTCCAAGGGTGACGTCACCCTCGGCGCCTCCTACGAGATCCAGGAGATCCCCGCCGATCTCCTCGAGCGCGCCAATGAGTATCGGCACAAGCTGGTGGAGACGGTCGCCGAGACCGACGACGCGCTGCTCGAGAAGTACTTCGGCGGCGAGGACCTGACCCCCGAGGAGATCAAGGGCGCGGTCCGCAAGCTGACCGTCGCCAGCGAGATCTACCCGGTCTTCTGCGGCTCCGCCTTCAAGAACCGCGGCGTGCAGCCCATGCTCGACGCGGTGGTCGACTACCTCCCCTCGCCGCTCGACGTGCCCGCCATCCAGGGCCACGACGTGCGCGACGAGGAGAAGATCATCGAGCGTCACGCCGACGCCAGCGAGCCGTTCTCCGCGCTCGCCTTCAAGGTCGCCGTGCACCCGTTCTTCGGACGGCTCACCTATGTCCGCGTGTACTCCGGCTCCGTCGAGAGCGGCGCCGCGGTGGTCAACTCCACCAAGGACAAGAAGGAGCGCATCGGGAAGATCTTCCAGATGGCGGCCAACAAGGAGATCCCCGTCGAGAGGATGGGCGCCGGCCACATCTACGCGGTCATCGGCCTGAAGGACACCACCACCGGTGACACCCTGAGCGACCCGACGAACCGCGTCGTGCTCGAGTCGATGACCTTCCCCGACCCGGTGATCGAGGTCGCGATCGAGCCCAAGACCAAGGCCGACCAGGAGAAGCTCGGCACGGCCATCCAGAAGCTGGCCGAAGAGGACCCCACGTTCCGCACCGAGCAGAACCAGGAGACCGGCCAGACCATCATCAAGGGCATGGGCGAGCTCCACCTCGACATCCTCGTGGACCGCATGAAGCGCGAGTTCAAGGTCGAGGCGAACGTCGGCAAGCCGCAGGTGGCGTACCGCGAGACCCTTCGCAAGAAGATCGACAAGTACGACTACACGCACAAGAAGCAGACCGGTGGCTCCGGCCAGTTCGCGAAGGTGCAGATCTCCCTCGAGCCGATGGAGGTCACCCCGGAGACGACCTACGAGTTCAAGAACGCGGTCAGCGGTGGTCGCATCCCCCGGGAGTACATCCCGTCGGTGGACGCGGGCATCCAGGACGCGATGCAGGTGGGTGTCCTCGCGGGCTACCCCACGGTGGGCGTCCGGGCGATCCTCCTCGACGGAGCGGCGCACGACGTCGACTCGTCCGAGATGGCGTTCAAGATCGCCGGCTCGATGGCCTACAAGGAGGCCGCGCGCCGCGCCGATCCCGCTCTGCTCGAGCCGATCATGGACGTCGAGGTGCGCACGCCCGAGGAGTACATGGGCGACGTCATCGGCGACATCAACTCCCGGCGGGGTCAGATCGTCTCGATGGAGGACGCCACCGGCGTCAAGGTCATCCGCGCGAACGTTCCCCTCTCGGAGATGTTCGGCTACGTGGGCGATCTGCGCAGCCGCACGTCCGGCCGCGCCGTCTACTCGATGACGTTCGCCAGCTATGCGGAGGTCCCCCGGGCCGTCGCGGACGAGATCATCCAGAAGAACAAGGGCGACTGAGCGCCCTGCCGGGGTCCGGCCGATACCCGCGAGAAGGCGGCATCGGCCGGGTCCCCCCGGTGATTGCTCGGTAAGATAACCAACCAAATCCCTGTATCCTCTCTGGGTCGCAGCCTGCGATCCGGATGGCTGCACGAGAACGTCCTTAAGGAGGACACACAGTGGCCAAGGCCAAGTTCGAGCGCACCAAGCCGCACGTCAACATCGGAACGATCGGTCACGTCGACCACGGCAAGACCACGCTCACCGCGGCGATCTCCAAGGTCCTGGCGGACAAGTACCCGTCCGCGACCAACAAGCAGCGCGACTTCGCGTCGATCGACTCCGCTCCCGAGGAGCGCCAGCGCGGCATCACGATCAACATCTCGCACGTCGAGTACGAGACGCCCAAGCGTCACTACGCGCACGTCGACGCTCCCGGTCACGCCGACTACATCAAGAACATGATCACCGGTGCTGCCCAGATGGACGGCGCGATCCTCGTGGTCGCGGCGACCGACGGCCCGATGGCCCAGACGCGTGAGCACGTGCTGCTCGCCAAGCAGGTCGGCGTGCCGTACCTGCTCGTCGCCCTCAACAAGGCCGACATGGTCGACGACGAGGAGATCCTGGAGCTCGTCGAGCTCGAGGTTCGCGAGCTCCTGGCCAGCCAGGGCTTCGACGGCGACAACGCTCCCGTGATCCGCGTCTCCGGACTGCAGGCGCTCGAGGGCGACGAGAAGTGGACCCAGAGCATCCTCGAGCTGATGGAGGCCGTCGACGAGTCCGTCCCGGACCCCGTGCGCGACAAGGACAAGCCCTTCCTCATGCCGATCGAGGACGTCTTCACGATCACCGGCCGTGGCACCGTCGTCACGGGCCGCGCCGAGCGTGGAACGCTGAAGATCAACGCCGAGGTCGAGATCGTCGGCATCCGCCCGACGCAGAAGACCACGGTCACGGGCATCGAGATGTTCCACAAGCAGCTCGACGAGGCGTGGGCCGGCGAGAACTGCGGTCTGCTGCTCCGCGGCACCAAGCGTGAGGACGTCGAGCGCGGCCAGGTCGTCGTGAAGCCGGGGTCCATCACCCCGCACACGAACTTCGAGGGCTCGGTCTACATCCTCTCGAAGGACGAGGGCGGCCGGCACACGCCGTTCTTCAACAACTACCGTCCCCAGTTCTACTTCCGGACGACGGACGTGACCGGCGTGGTGACCCTGCCCGCCGGCACCGAGATGGTCATGCCCGGCGACAACACCGAGATGACGGTCGAGCTGATCCAGCCGATCGCCATGGAGGAGGGCCTGAAGTTCGCCATCCGCGAGGGTGGCCGGACCGTCGGCGCAGGCCGGGTCGTCAAGATCCTCAAGTGAGTCCCGCGGTGGGCGGCGGCCTGACGGTCGCCGCCCACCGCCCCGGGTCCAACCCGGGACCCCCGGTCAACCGACCCAGCTCGACCCCAGAACACCCGATCGGCAGGAGCGAAGACAGGCGATGGCGGGACAGAAGATCCGCATCCGACTGAAGGCCTACGACCACGAGGCGATCGATGCCTCGGCGCGGCGCATCGTGGAAACGGTGACGAAGACCGGAGCGCGCGTCGTCGGCCCGGTGCCGCTGCCGACGGAGAAGAACGTGTACTGCGTGATCCGTTCGCCGCACAAGTACAAGGACTCGCGCGAGCACTTCGAGATGCGCACCCACAAGCGGCTCATCGACATCCTCGACCCGACCCCGAAGACGGTCGACGCGCTCATGCGCATCGACCTGCCGGCGTCGGTCGACGTCAACATCCAGTAAGGGCTGTTTTCAGACATGGCGAGCACATTCCGTGGTCTCCTCGGCGAGAAGCTGGGGATGACCCAGGTCTTCGACGAGAACAACCGCATCGTGCCGGTGACCGTCGTCAAGGCGGGTCCGTGCGTGGTCACTCAGGTGCGCACCCCCGAGGTCGACGGCTACTCGGCCGTCCAGCTCGGGTTCGGCGCGATCGACCCCCGCAAGGTGAACAAGCCCGAGGGCGGGCACTTCGCCAAGGCGGGCGTCACGCCGCGTCGGCACCTGGTCGAGCTGCGCACGTCGGACGCCGGCGACTTCACGGTGGGCCAGGAGCTGACCGCTGAGGTCCTCTCCGACGTGACCAAGGTCGACGTCACCGGCACCAGCAAGGGCAAGGGCACCGCGGGTGTCATGAAGCGTCACGGGTTCAAGGGCCTGGGCGCAGGGCACGGCGTGCAGCGCAAGCACCGTTCCCCGGGTTCGATCGGTGGCTGCGCCACCCCGGGCCGGGTCTTCAAGGGCATGCGCATGGCCGGCCGGATGGGCGCGGTCACCACGACCACGCTGTCGCTGAAGGTGCACGCGGTGGACACCGAGAGGGGCCTCGTGCTGATCAAGGGTGCCGTTCCCGGCCCGCGCGGGGGGCTGCTGCTCGTCCGCTCCGCGGTCAAGGGCGGTCCCGTGGGGAGTGACGCCAAGTGACCTCATCGACCAGTGAGCGCGCCGACCGTCAGGTCGACGTCCGCACCCCGGCCGGGTCGACCGCCGGCAGCGTGACGCTGCCCGGCGAGCTGTTCGACGCTCCGGCCAACGTGTCGCTGCTGCACCAGGTGGTCGTGGCCCAGCTGGCCGCGGCCCGCCAGGGCACGCACTCGACCAAGACCCGCGGCGAGGTCCGCGGTGGTGGCGTCAAGCCCTACCGCCAGAAGGGCACCGGCCGCGCCCGTCAGGGCTCGATCCGCGCGCCGCAGTTCAATGGTGGTGGCATCGTCCACGGCCCGCAGCCGCGCAACTACGAGCAGAAGACCCCGAAGAAGATGAAGGCCGCCGCCCTGCGCGGTGCCCTCTCCGATCGGGCCCGCGAGGACCGTGTGCACGTGGTCTCCGCGTTCGTCGAGGGCGACGCCCCGTCGACCAAGGCCGCGCTCAAGGTCCTGGACGGCATCAGCTCCGCCAAGCGGGTGCTGATCGTCCTCGACCGCGACGACGTCCTCAACTGGATCAGCCTGCGCAACGTGCCGCGGGTGCACCTGATCGAGGCCGGCCAGCTCAACACCTACGACGTGCTCGTCGCCGACGAGGTGGTCTTCACCGAGACCGCGCTGGCCGAGTACATCGAGGGCCCGGCCAGGGGCAAGGGCGTCGAGATCGAGAAGCCCGACCTGACGACGCCGGACATCCCGGGCGCGATCCCGTCGATGGAGCCTGTCGAGGGCACCACCGATCTGGACCTCGCCACTGATGACACTGAGGAGAAGGCATGACCGTCCGCGACCCCCGGGACGTCCTGCTGTCCCCGGTCATCTCGGAGAAGAGCTACGGCCTCCTGGACGAGAACAAGTACACGTTCATCGTCCGGCCCGACGCCAACAAGACCCAGATCAAGATCGCTGTGCAGCAGGTCTTCAACGTGAAGGTCCTCGCCGTCAACACGATCAACCGTCAGGGGAAGAGGAAGCGCTCGAAGGGCGCTGTGATGGGGA
>NZ_JAODMK010000042.1 GCF_025465545.1 Naasia sp.
CAGCGATCGCGTAGCCCCGGCGGGCGAGCTCCGCGGCGGCCGCTCTGCCGATGCCGCCCGCCGCTCCCGTGACCAGGATCGACTGCGTCGTCATAGCGCTCCGCTCGTGCCTGAACGACGCGGCATCGCCTGCCGCTTGTCGTTATCCGGTGCTGTGCTCATATCATCACAGGCCCCGCGCGAACTGCTGCCGGAGCGCCTCGAGGAACACCTGGTAGCGGTCCTCCAGGGGGCCGACAAGCGCTGAGTCCGGGTCGACGGTGACCCGCGTTCCGCCGAATCGCTGGGCCAGCACCGCGAGCGGCCCACCGCCCATTCCCGATGCGGCGAGCGCCGCGGCTCCGAGGGCGCTGCCGGCTCCCGCAGAGACGATCACGGGTCTGCCGAGAGCGGATGCACGGATCCGATTCCAGAGCCCGCTCGCCGCAGCGCCACCGGCCAGATGATGCCGCTGCCGGTCCACGCCGAGCGCCGACAGCTGCTCGAGCCCGAAGCGCTCCACGAAGGCCACGCCCTCGTACACCGTCCGGAAGCGGGCGATCGGAGTCCCCGGCTCGCGCTCCCTGCCGTCGACGCCCCGGAAGAACCCCTCGAACGTCGTCGAGACCACGGGGAAGCGCTCGCCGGTTCTGGGCAGCGGATAGGAGACGACGTCGGCCGGCCCGAATGCCTCGATCTCCGGCGTGCGGAGGGCTGGGTCCTCCCCCGCGGTGGACCCGACGCGGAGAGCGCCGGCGCCGGTGTTGGAGGCGCCCCCAGGCCAGAAGAGGCCTTCGGGACTGACGTGCGAATAGACCCCGCGCGCGCCGTCGACGATGTCGACCCGCGACACCGCCTTGAGCACCAGCGTCGTGCCGAGCACCCCCACGGTGTCGCCCGGCATGACCGCCCCCGTTGCGATCTGAGCCGTCGAACCGTCTGTCATGCCGGAGACGATGGCGACGCCGTGGGACAGACCGAGTGCCGCCGGATCCGCCACCTCGCCGATCACCCTGCCCGGCCGGACGAGCTCCGGCATGCATTCCCGCGGAAGGGCGAGGGCAGCAAGCGCCCGGGAGTCCCAGGACCCGGCGACCGGGTCTATCCCGCTCTTCAGGGCGTGCGAGGTGTCGGACGGCAGCAGGCGGCCGGCGAACGCTGCGACTGCCACGTCGGGCGTGAAGACATACCGCGCCGCCGGCGACTCGGCATGCATCCACGCCGCCCGTGACAGGGCGCCGTACGGGCGCTCCCCGAGGCCCGCTTCCGCCAGCCGTCGCTGCTCCTGGTCTCCTCGCGGATCGTCGTACAGCACCGCATCGCCGAGCGGCCTTCCCCGACCGTCCACCGGCACGACGGTGCCCGAGGTGCCGGTGATGGACAGCGCGCGGATCTCCCCTGCCCTTCCCCGGAGATCGGCCGCGACCGCGCTCACCGCCTGGAGCGCAAGCTCGCCGTGCCGCGCGGGCTGCGTCCTGCGGCCTCCTGCGCTGCTGACGGGGAGGGGCAGGCCGAATTCGCTGACGGTCTCGCCCGTCTCTACGTCGACGGCCCGCACGCGGACATCCGAGGTGGCGAGATCGATTCCGAGAACGATGGTCACGGGCGTGACCCGAACCGTTCGAACAATCGGGGCGCGAGGCCATCGAGCGTCCCCACGGCGAGATCCGCCTCGGCGAGCTGCTCATCGGTCGGCTCGTCCGGCGCCTCGCCGCGCAGCACCCAGACGGTGCCGAGCCCGAGCTCGCGTGCAGGCCGGACATCCGTGTCCAGCCGGTTGCCGATGTGCACCGCCTCCTCCGGAGCGACTCCTGCTTGATCGAGGCACCAGGAGAAGAGTTCCGCCGACGGCTTCTCGTGGCCCACGAGCGCGGAGACGCCCCAGACGTCCACGTAGGGTGCCACTCCGTCGCGCTCCAGGGCCCGGATGACGCCCTCCTCCTGGTTCGCGAGGATCCCGAATCGCACGCTCCCGGCAAGCGACTGGAGGAAGGGCAGCACGTCCGGGTACATCGTGCCGGCGGGATGAACCCAGTGCCTCCTGGTCAGCTGGTGCAGTTCGCCGCGACGCGCGCGGTCACCGAGGAACTCTTCGGCCAGTGCGGCGCGCAGCGACCCTCCCTGGGCCGCCCGGGCGCGGTCGTAGAGGAGCCGGAACCGCCCTCGATCGACCGGGGGGAGGCCGTCGGCCGCGCGCAGCTCGTCGAGGGCTGTCAGTACCGCGCGGACGAAGTTGTCGTCGTCGTAGATGGGCCCGCCGACGTCGCAGAAGACCGCTCTGAGGCGCGCCATCACACCGTGCCGGCGAGGTTCCTGCGGCGCTCCGCCATGTCGGTCCGGTCGAAGTAGTGCGAGACCGCATCGCTTCCGAGACCCTGGATTCCGCCCACCGACAGCGCGTCCAACCGGACCCGGGCCCCCTTGACGGCCATCAGGGTGATCGCCTCGGCTGCGGCAGCACTTCCCGCGATCGCGACCATTCCGTGATTGCCGAGCATCACCGCGGACGGCAGCTCGCCCTTCACGTCGACGTAGCCACGGAGGCGCTCGAGGAACAGTCGACCCAGGGCGATCCCCGGCTCGGCGTATGGCACGAAGAGCGGCACGCCGATGACGAGAGCCTCGTCGGTATAGACCCACTCCTCGAAGGCTGTCGGCGCGTGAACGCTCGCCAGCAGTCCCACCACATGGGTCGGATGGGTGTGCGCGACGAACGCGCTCGACTGCACCGACTGCACCGACTGCACCGCGGCGTGCACCAGTGTCTCGATCGAACCGCGACGGCGGACGCCGGACCACTCCCCGGCGTCGAGCAGGGCCGTGAGATCCTCCTGCGTGCTGCGAGAGTCCTCCATGAGGTCGATCAGCGGCGCGACCTCGGTGACGACGAAGTCCTCGCGGGTGGTGCTGGCCAGATAGGCGCCGGACGCCTTGACCGCGATCCGCCCGTCGTCCAATCGCTGCGATGTGTTGCCCTCCGCGAGGATGACGAGATCCTTGGCGGGTTCGCCGAGCGAGAGCGAGAGGGCGAGAAGGTCCTCGCTGATGAGTTCTGGCTGCCAGGTGGTGGCCATGATCGTTCCTTCCGGGTTTGGCGGATCAGGCGCGGGACACGCGGGGGGAGCGCCCCAGGCGGGGAGCCGCGCTCGACGAGCGCACGATGAGGGTGGGCTCGAGCAGCTCATGAGCATGCACGTGGGCGTCCCCGTGATCGATCTCGTCGAGGAGCAGGCGCACCGCACGTCTGCCGAGCACCTCGCGCGGCTGTCGCACCGTGGTCATGGGGACCGTCGCGGCCTCCGCCCACGAGTGGTCGTCGAATCCGATGATCGTGACGTCCTCGGGCACGCGGATGCCGTGCCGTGCGAACTCCGCGAGGATCCCCAGCGCGATGTAGTCATTGGCGCACATGACGGCGGTCGGTAACCGGTCGCGCGTTCGCCCAGCCAGCGCGGCACCGACCATGCGGCCGTCCGCGATCCGCCATGAGTCGGTGATGAGGCGTTCTGCTCCTCTGCCTGCTGAGCTGAGGGCTTCGGCGAAGCCGTCGTAGCGGCGGTCGACCTGCACCGTCTTCCCGAGACTGCCGGCGAACGCGATGTGCTCGTGCCCGAGGGCTCCGAGGTGCTCTCCCGCGAGCCGGCCACCTGCCACGTCATCGGTCTTCACCCAGCACCGCTCGGACCTCTCCGAGACCCGGTCGACGAAGACCAGGGGGATCCCGCGCGCGTCGAGTCGGTCGAGCAGCGATTCGTCCTCGTGCACGGGGGTGATCATGATGCCGTGCACGCGCTGCTGCACGAGCACGTCGAGATTGTCCTGCTCACGGCCGGCATCCTCGCCGCTGTGCACCATGACCACGCCCACGCCCAGCGATTTCGCCTCCTCCTCCGCCCCGATGGCGACATCGACGAAGAAGGGGTTCGCCAGATCCGCGAGCGCGAGCCCGAGAGTGCGCTGACGGCCCGGGGGGAACTTGCGGGCGACCCGGCTCGGCGTGAAGCCGAGGTCCGCGATGACCCGGAGCACCCGCTCACGGGTGTCGACGGACACATAGCCTGGTCGATTCAGCACGTTGCTGACTGTGCCTGCGGATACGCCGGCGTGACGTGCGACGTCGTGGATCGTAGCCACCGGCGTTTCCTCCTCACTTGCTTGCGGTTCCGGGAGCCGCGCGCAGACGCACGGCAGGAGAAGGGCCCGCGCCGGAGAAGACGCGGGCCCTCCTTTCCTCTAGAGCTGGGTCAGAACGAGAAGTCCCCGACGTTGCTCTTGTCGAAGACGAACAGCGGGCCGAGGACGACCTCCCCGTTCGCGCCGACCGTGTAGTCGCCGAGCTTGCCCGCGGTGAACTTGTCACCCTCCTTGCCGGTGATGTCGCCCGCGATGAGCGCGTTCGCCGCGAAGGTGGCGAGGTAGCCCAGGTCCTCGGGGTTCCAGAGGCCGAACTGCTCGACGATGCCGCTGTCCACGTACTCCTTCATCTCGCTGGGGAGACCGAGGCCCGTGACCCAGACCTTGCCCTGGTACTCCGGGGTGTCGGACAGGTAGTGCGCGGCCTCCTTCACCGAGACGGTGTCGGGGGCGATGATCGCGGCGAGGTCCGGGATGCTCTGCATGAGCCCCTGGGCCTCCTGGTACGCCTTCTCGTCCTGGTCCTCACCGTAGGCGACCTTGGCGACCTTGATGTTCGGGTGGTCGGCCGCGAGCATCGCCTGCATCGCCTCGACCCACGCGTTCAGGTTGGCCGCGTTCGCTCCACCGGAGAGGATCGCGATGGTGCCCTTGTCGCCGAGGTGCTTCGCAGTCATGTCCACGAGGCCCTTCGCGACGCCGTCGACGGTCGCCTGGTTGATGAAGACGTCGCGGCAGTCGGTGTCGGTGTCGAACGCGATGACCTTGATGCCCTGGGTGCGGGCCTGCTCGAGGTCGTTGCACACGGCGGTGGGGTCGTTGGCCGCGATGACGATCGCCTTCTGGCCGGTCTGGATGGCCGTCTGGATGAACGGCACCTGATCGGCCGAGCCGGTTGCGGTCGGTCCCTGCTCGGAGAAGGTGAGCCCGATCTCCTTGGCCGCTTCAGCAGCGCCCTTGTCCGACGCCTCGAAGTACTTGTTGCCCAGGCTCTTGGGGATGACGGTGACGCTGCCGCCGCCGCCGCCGCTGGTGCCTTCGCTCGCTCCGCTGGAGCCGCCGCTGGAGCCGCCGCTCGGGGTGCCGCCGGCACAGCCGGCGAGCAGCAGAGTCGCCGTGGCGAGGACCGCCGCCGAGGCGACGATTCCCCTTCGGGACGACTTGTTGAATGTGAACGTCATCGTTCTTCCTTTCCTGCAGTGGATTGCTGGTACGTGCTGGTGCTGAGATCGGTTCTTCTGTGTTGCTATGCGCCGACCGCGGGTGTCGCGGCGGCCTTTCCCCGTCGTCGCCGCGAGAGGAATCCCGCGACACTTGCCACGACGACGGAGAAGATGAGGGCAGCACCGGTGACGATGCTGATGGTGTCGGAGCCGATGCCGGCGAGCTGGAGCGTCTTGTTCAGCGCGGCGATCAGCAGACCGCCCGCGAGGGCGCCGAGCAGCGTGCCACGGCCACCCCAGATGGAGACGCCGCCGAGCACGATCGCGGTGACCACCTGCAGCTCGAAGCCCTGACCGTTCGTTCCGATGGCGTTGCTGTATTGGAGCGTGTAGTAGACGCCCGTCGCCCCCGCGACCACGCCGCTCATCACGAACAGGATCAGCCGGGTCCGGTTCACGCGGACCCCGGAGAACGCGGCGGCCTCCGGACTGAGCCCGATCGCGAACACGCCGCGGCCGAACGGCGTGAAGTGCAGCAGGATCCCGAACACGATCGCGAGCAGCACGATCGCGAGGGTCACGACCGGAACGGGCAGCCCGGGCAGGTTCGCCGACACCGGTCGGGTCAGCTCCTGCGGGAAGTCCGTGACGGCCGTCGTGCCCAGCAGACCGACAGCGATGCCGCGGAACAGCGCCAGGGTGCCGATCGTCACGGCGAGGCTCGGCAGGCCGACGATGGTGACCAGGACGCCGTTGAGGATGCCGACCACCGCACCCGCCACCACTCCCAGAACCGCCGCCACGGCGATCGGCACGCCGGCCTGGAAGCCGAGCCCGAAGATGGCGCTGGAGAAGCCGAGAGCGCTGCCGACGGAGAGGTCGATGTCGCCCGTGATCACGATGAGCGTGACCGGGAGCAGCATGAGCAGCACCGGCGCCGAGTTCAGGATCATCGTGGAGTAGGTGTACGGCTGAGCGAAGAACGGGACCACTGCGGTGCCGATCGCCAGCAGCAGGATGACGGCGAGGATGATCGCCGCCTCCGTGCGGAGGAGCCCCCGGCGCCACAGCGGTCTGCCGTGACGAAGGTAGCGAGCACCGCCTGTCTCGGCGATGGTTCCTGCGCTGGTCGCCGCGCTCATGATGTTCTCCCGGCTCTCTTGGCCCGTCTGGTGCGACTGAGGAACAGCACGCGATCCAGGAGGATGGCGCCGACGATGAAGATGCCGACGATGGACTGCTGCCAGAGGCTGGGCACGCCGAGCACGGGCAGCGCACTGCTGATGGTGGCGAGGAAGAACGCGCCGATGGCCACTCCCCAGATCGTGCCGGAGCCACCGATGATGGCCACGCCGCCCACGACCGCCGCCGCCACCGCCTCGAGCTCGTACCCGGTGCCCACCTGGGCGTCCCCCGTCGCGAAGATGGCGAGGTAGACCAGACCGCCGAGTCCCGCGAGGGCACCGCTGGTCACGAAGGCGTACAGGGTGAGTCGCCGCTCGCTCAGGCCGAAGAGGGTGGCGGCCTCCGGATTGGACCCGAGCGCGTACAGGTCTCGACCCGCCCTGCGGCTGGTCATGAACCAGCCGACGACCAGCACGACGACGATCGCGACGAGCAGAAGCACCGGGATGGAGAGGATCTGCATGGTGCCGAACCGGCGGTACTCCGGCGGGAGCCAGCTGGAGCGGATGAAGTGCGGACCGATCCACAGGATCGCGATGCCGCGGTACGCGTACAGGGTGCCCAGGGTGATCACCAGCGAGGGCACCCGGAGGAAGGCGACGAGGAGTCCGTTGATCAGGCCGAGGAAGGCGCCGAGCGCGACCCCGGTGAGCACGACGAGGGGGATCGGAATGCCGGGCACGTTGGCGAACAGCCAGCCCGACAGGTAGGTCGACAGGCAGAGCACCGAGCCGACCGAGAGGTCGATGTTCCTCGTGATGATGACGATCGCCTCACCGATCGCGATCAGGATGAGGATGGTCGGCTGCCGCAGCAGTTCCCGCCATCCGCCGTCGCTGAACAGGAAGGTGGGCTGAATCGCCGTCGTCACGACGATGAGGACCACGATGAGAACGAGCAGCCCGACCTCGCGTGCTCGCGTGAGTCTGCCGAAGAAGGATCGCCCCTTCTCGATGGGCGGCAGGGTGTGGGTCACGCTCATGCTGCCGCTCCGACCGCGTGCGTAGCGGCGTACATGACGTTCTCCGGCGTCGCGGCGTCGCGCGCGAACTCCGCGGTGATCCGTCCCTCGCGGACCACCAGCACGCGGTCGGCCATGCCGAGCACCTCAGGGAGCTCCGACGAGATCATCAGGACTGCGACACCCGTTCCCGCGAGTTCGGACAGGAGCCGATGCACCTCCGCCTTTGTTCCCACGTCGATGCCGCGGGTGGGCTCGTCGACGATGAGGAGCTTCGGCTGGGTGGCGAGCCACTTCCCCAGCACCACCTTCTGCTGGTTTCCGCCCGACAGCATCTGCGCCTCCGTGTCCAATGCGTGGGTCTTCACCTGGAGTCGCGACGCCCAGGTGCGGGCGCTCGGCTCCTCCAGAGACGAGGTGATGAGGCCGAAGCGGGCCAGCGAAGAGCGGATGGCCATGGTGACATTCGTCTGCACGCTGGCGGCCATCGCGAGTCCCTGCTTGCGCCGGTCCTCGGGGACGAATCCCATGCCGAGTCGCATCGAGCCGGCGGGGTTCCTGCGTGGAACCCGGGCACCGCCGACCGTCACCGAGCCCGAGTCGTAGGCGTCGACGCCGAACACGGCCCGGGCGATCTCGCTTCGTCCGGCGCCGACCAGTCCCGCGAAGCAGACGATCTCGCCGGCTCGCACCGTGAAGCTGACGTCCTCGAAGACCCCGACGCTGGTGAGCGCGCGAACCTCGAGCACCGCGGCGCCGACGGTGGTCTCCACCTTCGGGAAGAGGCTGCCCACACTGCGGCCCACCATCTGACGGATGATCTCGTCCTCGGTGGTCGCCGCAGTCTTGTTCGTGGCGATGTAGGTGCCGTCGCGCATCACGGTGATCGTGTCGCAGAGCGAGAACACCTCGTCGAAGCGGTGCGAGATGAAGATGATGCCCTTGCCCTCGTCGCGCAGCTGGCGAGCGATGCCCATCAGCCGGTCGACCTCGACGCCGGAGAGGGCCGCGGTCGGCTCGTCCATGATGATGACCTTCGCGCCCACCGAGATCGACTTCGCGATCTCGACGACCTGCTGGTCGGCGATCGACAGGCCGCGAGCCTGCCGGTCCGGGTCGATCGGGACACCGAGCCGCTGGGTGAGCTCTCGGGTATCCCTCCGCATCTTCGCCCGGTCGAGCGTCCCCACGCGGGTATAGGGCTGGCGTCCCACGAAGATGTTCTCCGCGACCGAGAGGTCGGGGAACAGCGTCGGCTCCTGGTAGATCACCGCGATGCCGGCCGCCTTGGCGTCCTTCGTGTTGTGGAAGTGCACGCTCTCGCCCTCGAGGAGGAAGTCCCCGCTGTCCCGGTGGTAGAGGCCGCCGATGATCTTCACGAGAGTGGACTTGCCGGCTCCGTTCTCCCCGATGAGGGCGTGGATGGTTCCCGCCTCCAGAGTCAGATCCGCGCTCACCAGGGCGGCGACGGCGCCGAAGGACTTGCTCACGCCGTGCAGCTGCAGAAGCGGCTCGCTCATGACGCGTTCACCTCGATCTCGATTGCGTAGGAACGGCTCTCCCCCGGTTCGAGCCGAGGCAGCGCCCCGTTCTCGCGGGCCGAGTCGCGGCCATTGATCTCCGCAGTGTTCGCCGGCTCGAGACCGAGCACGAAGTGCTTCGTGGCCGTCATCTTCCACTGGAAGATCGCGGGGAGCGTGTCGGAGTAGCGCAGGGTCAGGGTGAGCCCCCGTGCGCGGTTGATGACCCGCGCCACCCGGTCGTCACCCGCCTGATGGATGTACACCTGCTCGCGGAAGCCGACAGTGGGCTCACCGATCCGGGTGCGGTCCTCGAAGCCCTCGACGGCATCGGGGTCACGCGGATGGACGGAGGCAGCAGCGATCTCGACGACGGTCCCGGTGTCGAGCAGCGGCCAGCCGAGGTTCACGTGGTAGAGCACCATGTGGGGGCTTGACGACTCCCCTTCATTGGTCACGGTGTCCTCGATGGAGAACGCCGACGAGCCCAGCCGGGACGTGATGCGGCGGTGCAGCACCAGGTTCTCCTGGAACACCGCCGCCTGCCTCACCTCGCCCGCCACGACGATCAGCTCGGGGGTCACGCGCGCCTCCGTGATGCGGCCCGGAACTGCGCCGATCCTGCCGTGCATCCCGGCCACACCGTCCTCGTCATCCGCCGGAGGGCCGAAGCTGTCGAGTCCGCAGGTGGTCACCAGACCGCCGCCGAAGGTGCGGAGCCAGCCGCGCCCCTCTGGCTCGTACGCATCCGGACGGGTGATCCCCGTCGCCGAGAGCCAGGCCAGCGGAAGACCGTTGAAGCTGGCGGCCCCGATGTCCAGCGCGCGGTCCGGGTGAACGTCGAACTCGAGGCCGCCGCCATTGATCACGCGCAGACGGCGGGCGCCCCGTGCGGGGCCGTCGTCCTCGACGAAGCGGTCGATCCGTGCCGCCTGCTCGAGCGATCCCATCCTGAGGACGGCGCGCTCCGCTGCGGTTCCGAAGATCTCAGCCAATAGGACCGAGCTCCACGTTGCCGGGACCGAAGTGCTTGAGGACCACCAGATCGTCGGTGGCGCTGCGGTTGCTGATCGTCACGCCTTCGCGGGCCGCGCTCTCCGAGACGAAGAACTCGTCCTCGCTCAGCTGGCCGAAGCGGATCAGGGTGGCGGCCTGCGCCTGGTGGCCGCCGAAGGAGCCGCCGCCCTGCACGATGATCGCCCCGTAGGCGTCCTGGTCCTTGATGGTCACCGTCTGCCCCGGGCGGACCGTGAGCTCCTTGGCGCTGAAGGAGTTCGAGAGGTAGACGATCCAGTGCTCGCGGTAGGCCGAGCCGCCATCCGCCTCGGACGTCGCCGTCGGGTAGGGCCGCATGAAGCGGTTGGGCACGAAGTCGGGGTCGATGTTCTTGTCCCAGTCGAGCAGATCGAGCACGAAGTCGTAGTCGCCGTGGTGCTCCTGCGGCACGTCCTTCCAGAGGAGCTCCGCGGGGACCTCGCGGTTGTTGCTCCAGGACTCACACATGGCGAACACGTCGCTGGCCGACTGGGGCTCGTAGGTGCAGATGCTCGCCGGGGCGTGCAGCACGCCGGACGGGATGTCCCATCCTGTGCCGAGCTGGGTGCGGTAGCCGAGCGAGTAGTCGGTGATCCGGTTGTCGCCGCCCGCCTCGAAGCGCTTGAGCCGCTCCTTGAGCTGATCCCGCGTCGTGCCCGGCTGCAGGCCGAGGTAGGACACCGACTGGGCACCCAGGTAGTTGTTCATGTGCGGCGAGTAGTAGTAGGCCTCCGGCTTGCCCACCTTCTCGACCAGCGCGGCCTTCTCGTCGGAGTGGTGCACATGGAAGGGCAACGGCTGCAGGTTGTCGTAGAACTTGGAGTACATCGTCCAGCCGCCGAACTCCTCCCAGAGGCGGCCGCCGAGGACCTCGGATCCGTGGTGGTCGACGAACTCGTCGAATGGCAGCAGTCCGCCGTCGGGGTCGACGACGAGGCTCAGTCCCTCGTGGGCACCGGTGAGGGGACCGTTGTCTGCTCGGATGGTGGAGGCGAGCCAGCGCTCGTCCACCCCTCCCCTGGTCTGCTGGAAGGGGAAGTAGTCATCCGGGTGGAGTCGGATCCGGCGTCCAGGAGTGCAGAAGGCCCGGGGGACCCAGGTGGGGGCCAGGCGCACGACGCCGCTCCCGGCGGCCAGTGCACGATCGAACCCTTCCGTCGAGGAGGTGATGTTCTCGTATGCCTCGGAGGTCATCTGCGACGCCCAACTCTCTGTCGGCGTCGCTACATCTCCGTGGCAACGCTGCCCGTTTCGGTCTGGTTCAGTGAACCGATGGTGGGAAGCTAGCACGGCGCTCCGGGTGCGTCAACGATCCAGAACGCGACACGTTCGCGCCCCGTGGAAAGTGGGCACGACCGCTGGCTGTGTTACTTTCGACCCGGATCATCACAGGGTTATCACAGAAGGCGGGGAGCATGGCCACCACCGGGAGCACAGAGTCCGAGGAGCGCCGCAAGCAGCTTCTCGCCACGCTCGAGCGAGAGAATATCGTCAGGCTCACCGAGGCCGCCAGTGCCCTCGACGTCTCGCCGATGACCATCCGGCGCGATCTCGCGGACCTGGAGAACGAGGGCCTGCTGCGCCGCGTCCGCGGAGGCGCGATCTCGGTCAACGGCCCCAGACCCTTCGGCGAGCGCCTCTCCGTCCACTCACGCGCGAAGGAGCTGATCGCCGAGAAGGCCCTCGCCCTGGCGCCCCGCTTCGGGTCGGTGGCGCTCGACGCGTCCTCGACCGTCGGAGCGCTGGCCAACAAGCTGGGCCCGCGTTCGGGCCTCATCGTGAGCACCAATTCCTACGCGACCTACGCCGCGCTGAAAGGGACCATCGGCGTCACCCCGATCCTGATCGGGGGCGAGACCGAGGTGTCCACGGACACGTTCGTCGGGCCGCTGGCCGTGCAGGCCGCCGAGTCGCTGCGCTACAGCCGGTTCTTCGCTTCCGCGAGCGCCATCGACTCCGAGTTCGGGACCACCGAGGTGTCTCTCGCCGAGGCCCAGATGAAGCACGCCTTCGCACGGATGTCGAAGGAGATCGTGCTGTGCATCGACTCCTCCAAGCTTCAGCAGCAGTCGACGGCAGCGTGCCTGGAGCTCTCCCGCGTCGCGTTCCTCATCACGGAGCTGCCGCCGAACGACGGCCGCCTCGACCCGTTCCGCGACCTGGTGGAGCTGCGCTGAGCATAGGCACTTGCTTCAGGCGTGATTGCTCGTTACATTTCACAAATTAGGACAGATGCCATTCCCTCGGCGAAGGACCGCCGAGAAGGTGGGTGGCGGGCGACCGTCACGGGTCGAGACTGATCCCATCGAATCGCCCCATCCGGCAACGACGCCACGCAAAGGACGCGCATGACCTCCTTCTCCGACATCTCCGCTCAGCTCGCCGATCAGGCGATCGAGCTCCCGTCCTGGGCGTTCGGCAACTCCGGCACTCGCTTCCGGGTGTTCGGGCAGACAGGGGTGCCGCGTGATCCGTTCGAGAAGGTCGCAGATGCCGCACAGGTGCACGAGCTGACCGGCCTCGCGCCGAAGGTCGCCCTGCACATCCCCTGGGACAGGGTCGACGACTTCGGCGTGCTCCGTCGGCACGCGCAGGACCTGGGCGTCTCGCTCGGCACGGTCAACTCGAACACCTTCCAGGACGACGAGTACATGCTCGGCAGCCTGACCCACCCGGACGCCTCGGTGCGCCGGCGAGCGGTGGACCACCACATCGACTGCATCGACGTCATGGATGAGATCGGCTCCCGGGACCTCAAGATCTGGCTCGCCGATGGGACCAACTACCCGGGGCAGGATGACCTGCGCGCCCGCCAGGACCGCCTTGCCGAGTCGCTCGCGGCGATCTACGCGCGCATCGGCGAGGACCAGCGCCTGGTGCTCGAGTACAAGTTCTTCGAGCCGGCTTTCTACCACACCGACGTCCCGGACTGGGGCACCTCCTATGCCCAGGTGAGCGCGCTCGGCGAGAAGGCGTTCGTCTGTCTCGACACGGGGCATCACGCGCCGGGGACCAACATCGAGTTCATCGTGATGCAGCTCCTGCGGCTGGGCAAGCTGGGCTCCTTCGACTTCAACTCGCGGTTCTACGCGGACGACGACCTGATAGTGGGGGCGGCCGATCCGTTCCAGCTGTTCCGGATCCTCGTCGAGGTCATCCGGGGCGGCGGCTACGGGGCGGACAGCGGCGTCGCGTTCATGCTCGACCAGTGCCACAACATCGAGAAGAAGATCCCGGGACAGATTCGCAGCGTGCTGAACGTGCAGGAGATGACTGCGCGGGCCCTGCTCGTGGATCGGGACGCCCTGAGCACCGCCCAGCAGGCGGGGGACGTGCTGGGCGCCAATGAGGTGCTCATGGACGCCTTCTACACCGATGTCCGTCCGGCCCTCGCGGAGTGGCGTGAGTCGCGAGGTCTTCCCGCCAGCCCGATGAAGGCGTATGCCGCGAGCGGCTACCAGCAGAAGATCGAGGCCGAGCGGGTCGGTGGCGCGCAGGCCGGATGGGGCGCGTGATCTCCCTGCCGGGGGAACCGTCCCAGGAGGCCTCCCCCGGACTCCCCTCTTCCACCCTTGTGGGCGATGCCCACGAGCCCTCCCCCTCTGGAGACCCCGCACCATGACGAACCCCACTGTTGCCGCACTGATCGCTCGCTCGAATCGGCTCGGCGCCGACCCGAAGAACACCAACTACGCGGGCGGCAACACCTCCGCCAAGGGCACCGATACCGACCCCGTCACCGGCGAGCAGATCGAACTGATGTGGGTGAAGGGGTCCGGCGGAGACCTCGGCACGCTGTCCGAGCCGGGTCTGGCCGTACTGCGACTCGATCGGCTGCGCGCGCTCACCGGCGTCTACCCCGGTGTCGAGCGCGAGGACGAGATGGTGGCCGCGTTCGACTACATCCTGCATGGGAAGGGTGGCGCAGTGCCCTCGATCGACACTGCCATGCACGGGCTGGTCGATGCCGCGCACGTCGACCACCTGCATCCCGACTCCGGCATCGCCATCGCGACGGCGGCGGACGGGGAGGTGCTGACCCGGGAGATCTTCGGCGGCAAGGTCCTGTGGGTGCCCTGGCGGCGACCTGGCTTCCAGTTGGGCCTCGACATCGCCGCCCTCAAGGAGCAGCACCCGGAGGCCGTCGGAACGATCCTCGGCGGTCACGGCATCACGGCGTGGGGGGAGACCAGCGAGGAGGCCGAGGCGAACTCCCTCTGGATCATCACGACGGCGGAGCAGTACATCGCGCAGCATGGCAGGCAGGACCCGTTCGGCGCCATCGTGGACGGCTACACGCCGCTGCCCGACCAGGAGCGCCGGGCCAAGGCAGCCGCTCTCGCCCCCACCATCCGCGGACTGGCGTCACAGGATCGTCCCATGGTGGGCCACTTCACCGAGTCCGAAGGCGTTCTCGACTTCCTGTCGAGGGCCCGGGCGCCGAGGCTCGCCGCCCTCGGCACCAGCTGCCCCGACCACTTCCTGCGCACCAAGGTGAAGCCTCTGCTGCTCGACCTCCCGGCCACGGCACCGGTGGAGGAGTCGATCGCGAGACTGAAGGAGCTGCACGAGGCATACCGCGCGGACTACCGGGCCTACTACGAAGCGCACGCGACCGAGGGTTCACCCGCGATGCGCGGGGCCGACCCGCTCATCGTGCTGGTCCCCGGCGTGGGCATGTTCAGCTACGGCGCCAACAAGCAGACCGCCCGGGTGGCCGGGGAGTTCTACGTCAACGCGATCAACGTCATGCGCGGCGCGGAGTCCCTCTCGACCTACGCCCCGATCTCCGACGAAGAGAAGTTCCGGATCGAGTACTGGGCGCTCGAGGAGGCCAAGCTGCAGCGTCTGCCGAAGCCGAAATCGCACGCCACCCGCGTGGCGCTCGTCACGGGTGCCGCCTCGGGGATCGGCAAGGCGATCGCCACTCGCCTGGCGGCGGAGGGAGCGTGCGTCGTCATCGCTGACCTCGACCTGGGCAAGGCGCAGGCCGCCGCGGCCGAGCTCGGCAACGCCGATGTGGCCGTCGGGGTCCAGGCGAACGTGACCGACGAGTCGCAGGTGCAGGCGGCCGTGGATGCGACCGTGCTCGCCTTCGGCGGCCTCGACCTGGTCGTCAACAACGCGGGTCTCTCCTTGGCGAAGTCGCTGCTCGAAACCACGGCGGCCGACTGGGACCTCCAGCATGACGTGATGGCAAAGGGATCGTTCCTCGTGTCCAGGGCCGCAGCGCGCGTCCTGATCGACCAGCAGCTCGGCGGCGACGTCATCTACATCTCCTCGAAGAACTCGGTCTTCGCCGGTCCCAACAACATCGCCTACTCGGCGACCAAGGCCGATCAGGCACACCAGGTGCGACTCCTCGCGGTCGAGCTCGGCGAGCACGGGGTGAGGGTCAACGGCATCAATCCGGACGGGGTCGTACGCGGCTCGGGGATCTTCGCAGGCGGCTGGGGAGCCAATCGCGCGAAGACCTACGGCGTCCCGGAGGACGAGCTCGGCAAGTTCTATGCGCAGCGCACGATTCTCAAGCGGGAGGTGCTGCCGGAGCATGTGGCCAACGCGGTGGCGGTGCTGACGGGCCCCGACCTGAGTCTCACGACCGGCCTGAACGTTCCGGTCGACGCCGGGGTCGCGGCGGCGTTCCTGCGATGAGGTCGGTCGCGGCAGTCGATCTGGGCGCCACCAGCGGGCGGGTCATCCTCGGTTCCATCGGCAGCGACGAACTGCACCTGCGACATGTGGCGCGATTCCCCAACGTGCCGGTCCGCACCACCGACGGGCTGCACTGGGACGTGCTCTCCCTCTACTCCGCCGCCATGAACGGACTCGGCGTCGCCTCCCGCGAGGAGCCGGAGCTGGTCGGCGCAGCCGTCGACTCGTGGGCGGTCGACTATGGCTTGCTTCGGGGCGCCACCCTGCTCGGCAACCCGTTCCACTATCGAGACGACCGCACCGCCCGGGGTGTCGCGGCGGTGCACGCCGTGCTGCCGGCACCTGAGCTCTTCGAACGGAACGGCCTGCAGCACCTTCCGTTCAACACCGTCTTTCAACTCGCGGCGGAGGCACAGGACGGCCTGCTCGACATCGCGGACCGGCTCCTGCTGATCCCCGACCTCGTCGCGTACTGGGCGACCGGCCGAGCCGCAGCCGAGTACACCAACGCGACCACAACCGGGCTGGTCCGGGTCGGCACCGCAGAATGGGACGGTCCCCTCCTCACGCGGCTCGGCCTCCCCGCAGCGGTGCTGCCGGAGATCGTGCCGCCGGGCACCGAGCTGGGGCAGGTCACCGAGAGGATGCGGCAGGAGTTCGGGATCGCGCACGCGCTCGGCTTCAGCACTGTCGGCTCCCACGACACCGCGTCCGCCGTGGTCGGCGTCCCGTTCGGGGATCCGGAGTCCGTCTACATCTCCTGCGGCACCTGGTCCCTCGTCGGGGCGGAACTCGCATCGCCACTCGTGACGGAGACCGCTCGGACGGCCGGATTCACCAATGAGGGCGGCGTGGACGGCCGAACCCGCTTCCTCAAGAACGTGATGGGCCTCTGGCTCCTCAGCGAGTCCGCACGGACCTGGGCAAAGGCCGGCGAGCAGGAAGACGTCGACCACCTCCTCCGACTCGCAGCGGACGCACCGGTGGACGTTCCGACCTTCGACGCGACGGATCCTCGTCTCCTCGCCCCGGGAGACATGCCCGCGCGCATCGCGATGCTCCTCGAGGAGGGCGGACACCGCCTGCCCGACAGCCGGGGCGCCTTCGTGCGGAGCATCCTGCAGAGCCTCGCGGATGCCTACGCCGGCACCGTCCGCGACATCGAGCGCTTCACGGGCCGCCCGGTGCGGACGGTGCACGTGGTGGGCGGCGGCGCCCAGAACTCGCTGCTGTGCCAGCTCACCGCGGATGCCACCGGAGTGCCCGTGGTGGCCGGTCCCGTGGAAGCCACCGCCATCGGGAACCTTCTCGTGCAGGCCCGCACTCACGGACTCGTGCGCGGCGACCTGGAGCGTCTCCGGTCGATCGTCGCATTCTCGTTCCCGCCTCGCACTTACACCGCACGGGCCGCTCACCAGCGCCGTTGACCCCCGCCTGGCGGCGAGGAGGACTCCGCCTACTGCGGCTCCACAGAGAAGTAGGGACCCTCCAGCGGGAACCTGCTGAAGCAGTCGACGCGCGCGATCGTGAACGAGAGGGTGGTCGTGACCGCACGACTGGCCGGGTAGATGACTCCGTTGGACGCGGCCGACACCCCGTACCGGTGCAGCTGCATGCAGCGGTTCATCAGGCGGGGCCACTCGGCGGGATCCATGTTCCGCAGCTGCGCATAGGCCACCTGCCTGCGCTCCATCCTGAGGCCGCCGAGGGGACCCCACTGGAAGTAGATGCCCGCCGAGCTCGACGGGTCGATCACCTCGATCCGGATGCCCGTTGCCGCGAAGTCGGCCGGGTTGACGCAGTTGAACGCCTCGGCCGCCGCCAGACAGATCGTCTCGGCGTCCCGAAACGCGAACGCGGTGCCGGTCGCGGCGCCCAGGGGAATCCGCACGCTCGCCGTCAACGCCTCCTGGGTGCCCGCGTCGCCTGATGCCTCCTCCGCCGCCAGGAGAGCGCGCACCAGCCAGCCGGGGATGTCCCGCTCCTCCACCGTCTGTGCTCGGCTGAAGACCTCGATCGCGGGCCGCTGCTCCCCGGTCGTGATCCCCAGCGCGATGCCGGCGACGGCGGCCGCAGCGGCGACCCCCCAGAGCACGCGCGCCGCGCGTCCCGGCGAACCCCGATCATCGTCGCGAGGAGTCGCGTCCTGCTCGCCGCCTTCGCCGCCGGGGCGCGAGGTCGCGCGCGCCGAACCCGGGGCTGCGCCGTCTTCGCCGCCGGGGCGCGAGGTCGTGCGCGCCGAACCCGGGGCTGCGCCGTCTTCGGCCCTTGACGCGGTGTCGGACCCCGACGCGGATTCGATCGAGCGGCGCTCCGCCAGCGCGGCGAGTGCGACGCGCCGGTCCGCGTCGTCGGCTCCTCGACCGTAGGCCACGCGCTCCAGCGCCCGCCGCTCCGCGGCGGCCTGCTCCGAACCGGCGCGCGGCTCGACGTCCTCGTCCACCTCCCCAGCCTGGCACTTCTCCTGCCGGCGGTGCCCCGCCTTGGTGAACTGGGCGCGAGCGCAGGGGCCGAACGGTCCCCTCAGTCCCCGGACGCCGACCGCCGCGAGCGCCTCACCGGCGTGCGCACGTCGAAGTCGCGCACGTCACCGCTCGACATGGTGATCAGGATGCCGACATCGAGGGCGAGGGTGATCAGCCAGAGCTGGAGGCCGGGACCGGTCGGCTCCGGCGGCCCGCGGAACACGTCCAGGGCGGCACCCGCCACACTCAGCGCGAGGGTCAGGAAACGTGCTGCGGCGGAGCCGAGGAAGGTGAGCTGTCCCAGTCCCACGTAGACGAGCGACCCGACCAGGACACCCGCCACGATCAGCGGGACGGTCCCCGGGGTCTGAGGCAGGCCCTCCCACCAGGTGTGGGCCGACCAGTCCCTGCCCGCGCCGAACAGGCCGAGCAGACTGACGACAGAGGTGGCCGCGGCGAGCGCCGCACGACCGAGCACCAGGCCGTAGCCGACGTAGAGGGTGATCGGCCGCTTGACGCGGTTGGACGCCGACGTGTCCTGCACCGTCTCGAGCAGCGCCCGCGTCGGCCCACCGTGGTGTGCGGCCGCGCCGGTCGGCGATCCGGCACCGGAGACGTCCGCCGCCTCGACCGCCACCCGCCGCACGTCGAGCACCGGCAGGTCGCCGTCGGTCCGGATGGCGTCGCCCCCGCCGTTGCGGGAGTGGTAGCCCGAGAAGAAGTGCGGGATCACCGTCTTCGTCACGTCCGGGTTCGCGGAGTCGATAGTGCCGGCGATGTGGTCCCGCTCCTCGTCGACCGCGGCACTGATCCTGTGCGTGATCTGCAGCGTGAAGATGGACACACCCACCCGCCGGTCGTAGGTCCCGGCGGCGACCCAGTCCACCGCACGGCCACCCGGCAGGTACCAGCCGGGCGGCGTCCGCCAGAACCGCACGTGGTGGCGGCGAGCGGGGTTGCCCTCCACCTCCTGCTGATAGGTGAAGTCCTGCATGGCGCCGAAGAGGAACAGCGGGCTGACCGGCGCCGTGTCATAGCTCCTGCGGGACAGGGTGGAGGTGACGATCCGCAGCCCGCTGCGGAATCCGAGCTCGTCGGCGCGGGTCCACCCCGCTCGTCCCATCACGTGGTGCAGCTGCTCCTCGGTGCCGAGGAACGCCAGGTTCACCGGGTCGGCGAGCAGGCCCTCATACGTGCGGGTGCGCCCGATGAAGTAGTCGGGCACGTAGATGAGGGTGAGCAGAGTGTGGATCCGCGGCAGCAGCAGGTAGGCGAGCAGCAGCCAGAGCAGCACGATCAGCCAGAGGTCGCCGAGCCCGCCGACGAAGAGCTGCCGGACCATCAGCACGGCGAGCCAGGCGCCCGCGATCGCGCCGAGCAGGAAGAAGGCGCGATCGAGCGCAGCCATGGCCGGCTCGCTGAACTGCGCCGGGCCATGCCGGGCAAAGCGCCGCGCGTCGCTCAACTCTCCTCCGGCAGCTGGGAATCAGTCCCTCCATCCTTCCCCGCCCGGGGGCGCCGACCGGAGGGTTGACCGCGCGGGGACGAGTGCGATCACCGCGTGCACGAGGAGGGGCTCCAGTGGTAAGCCGTTCACCGTGAGGTGGATGAGGAAACCAGGACGCAGAACCGCCTGCGGTTCAGGTGAACCTTCGGGCCGCCTGCCTCGTGTTCCCCCTGAGGACGGAGGCGGATGAGCGAGAACGAGGCACAGCTGCTCCGCGCCTTGCGCGACGAGCACTCGGGACCGCTGTGGCGCTATGTCGTCTCTCTGACCGGCGATCGGGACCTGGCGGACGATGTGGTGCAGGAGACGCTGCTGCGGGCATGGCGGCGGCCCTCCGTCCTCGACCAATCCCAGTCCTCCGCCCGCGCCTGGCTGTTCACAGTCGCGCGCAACCTGGTGATCGACGATCGCCGGAGCGCGCACCACCGGCACGAGCTGACCGTGGAGGAGCTGCCGGACCGGATGGACGCGGACCGGATCGACGCCCTCCTGGACTCGTGGGTGGTCGCCGAGGCGCTGTCCGAGCTCTCGCTGGAGCACCGCTCGGTGCTCGTGCACGTGTACTACGGTGGCGCGTCGCTCGCGGAGGCGTCGGAGAAGCTGGGAATTCCCTCCGGCACGGTCAAGTCGAGACTGCACTACGGACTGAGAGCCCTCCGGCTCGCACTGCAGGAGAAAGGGGTGACGGGGTGACCGAGGAAAGCGATCGCTTCGCCGACTGGGACGCCGCATACGTCCTGGGTGCCCTCCCGCCGACCGAGCGCCGCGAGTTCGAGACCCATCTGCGCGGCTGCGAGGCCTGCGCGGCCGCCGTGGGCGAGCTCGCAGCCATGCCGTCGCTGCTCGGCACGGTCTCGGCGGAGCAGGCACTCCGCCTGCTCGAAGCCGAGCCGCCGCGACCCGAGCCCGTTCCCGATCTCCTTCCCCGCCTCGTGCACGCGGTGGCACGGGGCCGGCGGCGGCGGCGGTTCGCGTTGGCCGGCGCTCTCATCGCGGCGAGCGCGGCTGTTCTCCTCACGTTCGGGATCGCTCAGAGCGCGGCCAGGCCCACCGAGCACGTCACCCTCGCCTCCCTCGTCGACAGCCCGCTGAGCGCCGACGTCGAGGTGACCGCCCAGTCGTGGGGCACGCAGGTGGAGATGGACTGCTCCTACCGGAGGGGTGCTTCGGAGGGACCGCCGACCCAGCCCCCCTGGGGCTACCAACTGGCCGTGACCGACACCCGTGGCCAGGAGACGATCGTGTCCCGCTGGAAGGCGGGCCCGGGTCAGACGGTGCACACGTCGGGCTCCGTGGACCTCGCGGTCGCCGAGATCGCGAGCTTCGAGGTGCAGGCGACCGCCACCGGGGATGTGCTGCTCCAGGGCGACCTCGACCTGAACTGACGGGCCTTCCGCTCGGCGATGGGGGTGCCTAGCCTGGCTGCATGTGCCGCAACATCCACACCCTCCACAACTTCGAGCCGGCCACCACGGACGACGAGGTGCACGCCGCAGCGCTGCAGTACGTGCGCAAGGTGAGCGGCTCGACCAAGCCGTCGAAGGCGAACGCGGAGGCCTTCGAGCGGGCGGTGGCCGAGATCGCCCACATCACCCAGCACCTGCTCGAGGATCTGGTGACGACGGCGCCGCCGAAGAATCGGGAGGCGGAGGCGGAGAAGGCCAAGGAGCGGTCGATCCGCCGCTTCGCGACCGCCTGAGGCGCCTCCGACTCCGGCCGCGGGGGGCGCCGGCACGAGGGCTAACGTGAGCGCATGGCTGCTGCCGCTCCGATCGTCTCGATAGTCGGTGCGACCGGCCGCACCGCCGGTGTCCTGCTCGACTCCCCGGGCCGCATGGGGAACGTGCGTCTCCGCCTCGTCGGGCGGAACGGGGACGCGCTCCGCCGGCGCAGCGAGGCGCTCGGCGGCGACACCGAGTGGACGCAGCTCACCGCGCTCGAGCCCGCCCAGGTCGAGAAGGCCGTCGCCGGGAGCGCGCTCGTCCTGTCCCTCGCCGGCCCGTTCGCGGAGACCGCCCCGGCCGTCGCTCGTGCGGCGATCGAGACAGGCGCCTCGTACGTGGACATCGCGAATGAGCGCCCGGCACTCGAGGCGGTGTACACCCTGGGTCCGCTCGCCGCCCGCGCCGGCGTGACGCTGCTGCCCGGGGCCGGCTTCGGCACCGTCGCGACGGAGGGTCTGGCGGTGTGGCTGGCCGGCGCGGAGTTCGCCCGCCGGGTGGAGGTCGCGCTCCTGCCGGAGAGCGCGGGCACCTCCGCCGGCGTGCTGGAGACGATCCTGCTGGCGCTCGCTGCGGGCGGCGGGTACGTCACCGGCGGCCAGTACCGACCGACCCGGCTGGGGCGTGGCGCGCGGGCCCTCCTCCTGCCCGACGGGCAGCTGGTGACGATCCTCCCGGCCGACCTCGGAGATCTCGCATCTCTCCCGGTCGGATACGGCACTCCCGAGGTCTCCGCCTCGGTCGCGGTCGGCATGCCGCCTGTCGTGGCGCGGGCCCTGTTGCCCGTCGTGTCGGCGGCGATGCGCTCGACCACCCTGAGGTCCGCGACCACCGCGCTCGGCAGAAGGGCCGGCGCGCCGGCGCGGAAGCACTACCGGTCGCACAGCTGGGCGAGGGTCACCCTGCGCTCCGGCGAGGTCCGGGAGGGCTGGCTGACGGCCGGCGAGGGCTATCGCTTCACCGCGGACTCCGTGAGCGAGACGGTGAGGAGGACCCTGCTCGGAGATGCGGCTCCCGGTGCGGCCACCCCGATCCGGGCCTTCGGCTCCGCCTTCCTCGAGGGGCTTCCCGGGGTCCGGCTGGAGCGGAGCGCAACGGGCACGGCTGGCCGGCTGGGCTAGCCTCCTGCGGAGTCGGAGAGGCCGCCCGCTCAGTCGGCCGGCGAGCGCACCGGAAGGTAGTACCCGGCCAGCGGGTACCGGATCGCGCATTCCAGCCGTGCCATCGCGTAGCTCAGCGTGCGCGCCTGCGTGTCCGTCCCCACGATGACCTCGCCGCTGAGGGTCGCCGACACGGCCTGGTCGTGCTCCGCCATGCAACCGGTGAACAGCCCGGGCCAGTTTCTGCCGTCCATCGCCCTGGCGGCGACCGGCAGCTCCAGTGTGAACGGCTCGCTCTCGAGGCCACCGCGCGGCCCCCACGAATAGCGGACTCCGCCGGTGACGGCAGGACCAGTCCTGTCGATCACCTCGACCCGCAGTCCTGTGTCGCGGAAGCGCGCGGCCGGAGCGCACGCCACCGACGCCGCGGCCGCGGCAAGGCACACCGTCTGGGCATCCGCGTCGGTGAAGACGAACGCGGTTCCGGTGCCATCGGGGGTCGTCAGCCGACGCACGGTCGCGTGCAACGCGGAGCCCGCGGCAACCTCCCCGGAGGCACTCGCCCCGGTCGCGAGCGCATTGGAGAACCACATCGGGAAATCCCGGTCGTCGTCGGTCTGCGCTCGGGAGAACACGTCCAGGGAGTCCGCGCGGAGGAGGAGCGGAACGACCGTCACCACCAGGGCGAGGGTCGCCACCACGACGGCGGAGGCCACCAGAGCGCGCAACCGCAGCCTGCGCAGCTGAGGCGCGGCGCGGCGCGGCGGTTCTCCCAGCATCGGACCGGGCGTCGGCCCGAGCTGCAGCGTCTCGTCGCCCGGACCTGTCGGAAGGAGCATCGGGCGCCGGGACGCGGCGGCGATGCGGCTCAGCTCGTCCTGGGCCCTCCTGCGGTCGTCCTCGGCGATCCCCGGCCCGTACGCCGACTGCTCGAGGCGCCGTCGGGCAGCGGCGAGCGCGACCGCATCAGCGGGAATCGCCTCGCCGGAATCCACCCGCACAGCCTGACACCGGCGCCGCCGCCGATCCTGGGAGTTCCGGCCGCGTCGTGGCCGATCAGAACGGCGTGCTCCCCGGCGGAAGCACCCCTGTCATCGCGGGTCGTGAGGGCGGGTCGTGGGGGCGGCCGCTCATGGCGGGTTCGGCAGCGCCGCTCGGCGCTCGCGCGCTCGGCGGCGGCGGATCACCAGGACCATCAGGAGGGCGAGAGCGCCCAGACCGACGAGCACGAGAGCGGGCAGCAGGACCGCCGCGACCACCAGGGCGACGCTCGTGACATCCTCCACGACGCTCAGCACCGGCGCGGCGATCCCGGCGAGCGCCACGTTCGCGGCCGCCCGGGTGCCGGCCTTGCCCAGGTGCACCAGCAGCGCCACCCCGACGCCGAGAGCGACGGGCACCCAGCTGCCGGAGGTGAAGAATGCGCCGGGGTCGTGGATGGCCGCGGTCTGCGCGGCGGTGCCCGAACCGAAGACGATGCCACCCGACGCCGGACGCACCACGGTCTGCACGACGTCGTTCACGGTGTCGAGCGCCGGCACCTTGTCCGCGACGAACTCGATCGCGAGCAGCGCCCCGAGGACGCCGAGGACCCAGCCGTTCTCGAGCCACGCCCAGCCGGAGGGCAGGGCGACGATGCCGGTGAAGCGGGAGAGCAGCCCCAGCGCGAGAAGGGGGATGTAGGCGTTCAGTCCGGCCGCTGCAGCCAGGCCCGTCCCCGCCAGTGTCTCGAACATTCGCGCCTCCGTCCCGACCATCTTGTCCCAGGCGAGACGCGCGGCGCGATCAGTCCTCGCTGCGGAGCCTCGAACCGATCAGGGCGAGCACGTCTGCGTCGGCCGTGACCAGCCGCTCGAGGAGCTCACCGCCGTCGCAGCGCAGGAGCGCGAGCGTCACGCCGTTCTCGTTCCGCTCCTCCACCCGCCACGCGCCGCCCGCGTCCTCCCAGCGCACCAGGCGGGCGAGAGCGGAGTCCGTGGCCGGGTCTGCCATCCGGGCGCTAGCCTGCGGGCTGAGGAGGCTCGGTGCGCACCGTGACACTGCCGAGGGACACCTCGACGTGCTCGAGCGGCACGTGTCGCTCATCGAACGGGGCATCGGCGATCGCCAGGCCGACGGCGGTCGCGACCGTCTCATCCTCGGTCAGGTCCACGGTGCCGTTCTCGCCGACGAGGCCCGACTTGAGCTCCTCGGAGGGCTGCACCCGCACCTCGACACTGACGACGACGCTGCCGTCGTCCGCCGGATTCGTTCCCGCGGAGGTCTTCTCCAGTACGTCGTCGACACTCACGGCACCACGGTAACCCACCCGGGCGCGACCGCGAGGCGAATCGGTGCGGACGGGGCGCGCGCCGAGGCCGGCGCCTTCGCAACGCGCACATCCCGGGCGCTGCTCGTGCTCCTCGCCACCGCGCGTAACACTCGCAGGGAATGCGGCTCGCGGTTGTTACGTTCAGAACTCCTCGGGGCCCCTATTCCGCGGTCCCGCACACAGCACACAGCACCCTGGGAGCACCTTCGTGAAGTTCCGCCTATCCGCCGTCACCCTCCTCGCCGCCGCCACGGTCGCCCTGACCGGCTGCGCGGCAGGAAGCACCGCCGGCTCCGCCGCGGACCAGGACGCGCTCGCCCAGGTGAAGGCCGCGGGCGAGATCGTCTTCGGCACCGAGGGCACCTACCGCCCGTTCTCCTTCCACGAGGACGGCTCCGGCGATCTGGCCGGCTATGACGTGGAGATCGCTCAGGCCGTCGCGAAGAAGCTCGGTGTCACCGCGCGCTTCGAGGAGACCCAGTGGGACGCGATCTTCGCCGGCCTCGAAGCAGGGCGCTTCGACGCCATCTCCAACCAGGTCTCGATCACGCCGGAGCGCGAGAAGGACTACCTCTTCTCGGAGCCGTACACCGTCTCGCAGGGCGTCGTGGTGACCCCGGAGGCGACCACGGACATCTCCTCCTTCGACGACCTCGCAGGCAAGACGACCGCGCAGTCGCTGACCAGCAACTGGTACACGCTCGCTCAGGACAGCGGCGCGAAGGTCGAGTCGGTCGAGGGCTGGGCCCAGGCGGTGGCGCTCGTCGAGCAGGGGCGCGTCGATGCGACGATCAACGACGAGCTGACCTGGCTGGACTACAAGGCCACCGAGGGCGCCAACGGCCTCAAGGTCGCCGCGACGACCGAGGACAGCTCGAAGCAGGCGTTCGCGTTCGCGAAGGGCAGCGAGACCCTCGTCTCGGCGGTCGACGGTGCCCTCGACGACCTCCGCGATGACGGCACCCTCGCGAAGATCAGCGACAAGTACTTCGGGGACGATGTCACCGAGTAGCCAGCAGGCGGCGACGAGATGACGGGCGAGGACCTCTCGCTCGTCCTCTCGTCGTTCTGGCCGATCGTCTCGGGCGCGATCACGGGGACCATCCCGCTCGCCCTGTGCTCGTTCGCGATCGGCCTCGTTCTCGCCGTGGTGGTCGCGCTGATGCGGCTGTCGCGGATCCGGGTGGTCTCCGGGCTCGCGCGGTTCTACATCTCGGTGGTCCGCGGCACCCCGCTGCTCGTGCAGCTCTTCGTGATCTTCTACGGACTGCCCTCGATCGGCCTCCTCGTCGACCCGTGGCCGAGCGCGATCGCCGCGTTCTCGATCAACGTCGGCGGCTACGCGGCCGAGATCGTGCGGGCCGCGATCCTGTCGGTGCCGAAGGGCCAGTGGGAGGCGGCGCACATGATCGGCATGTCCCATTCGGTGGCGCTGCGGCGGATCATCCTGCCCCAGGCCGCCCGCGTCTCGGTTCCGCCGCTGTCGAACACGTTCATCAGCCTGGTGAAGGACACCTCGCTCGCGTCCCTCATCCTCGTGAACGAGCTGTTCCGGACGACTCAGGAGATCGCGGCGTTCAGCGGGGAGTTCATGCTCCTCTACCTCGAGGCGGCACTCGTCTACTGGATCATCTGCCTGGTGCTCTCCGCCGTGCAGAACGGCCTCGAGAAGCGATTGGACCGCTATGTCGCGCACTGAGTCGCTGCTCGCCGTCCGCTCGCTCGCCAAGAGCTTCGGCGCCGAGCAGGTGCTCCGCTCGATCGACCTCGACGTTCCGGCGGGAACCGTCACGACCCTGATCGGGCCATCGGGCTCCGGCAAGACCACGCTGCTGCGCTGCCTGAACGGACTCGAGGTCCCGGACGCCGGAACCGTCGCCGTCGCGGGCGGCCCTGCCGTCGACTTCGGCGGCAAGGTCTCGAAGAAGACGCTGGGCGAGCTGCGCGACCGCTCGGCGATGGTCTTCCAGCACTACAACCTGTTCCCTCACAAGACGGTGCTGGAGAACGTGGTCGAGGGTCCCGTCGTGGTGCAGAAGCGGCCCCGCGCGGAGGCCGCCGCGGACGCCACCCGGCTGCTCGAGCGGGTCGGGCTCGCCGCCAAGCGCGACGACTTTCCCTTCTCCCTGTCCGGTGGTCAGCAGCAGCGCGTCGGCATCGTCCGGGCCCTCGCACTCCGGCCCAAGCTGCTGCTGTTCGACGAGCCGACCTCCGCGCTCGACGCGGAGCTGGTGGGCGAGGTGCTCTCGCTCATGAAGCAGCTCGCGAGCGAAGGCTGGACGATGCTCGTCGCCACTCACGAGCTGCAGTTCGCCCGCGAGGTCGCGAACGAGGTGCTCTTCATGGACGGCGGCGTGATCGTGGAGCGCGGCGCGCCCGCCCAGGTGCTCGGCAATCCGCGGGAGGAGCGCACCCGGCGCTTCGTGCAGCGACTGACCGACCCCCTCTAGTCCGCGACCTGCCCACTTCGGTCGCACTTCGCTGCCCAGTTGCGGCAGAAGTGGGCAGGTCAGCGCGTGAGGCTCAGCCGAGCACCCGCTCCGCACTGGCGAGCAGCACGTCGATGGGTGCGCTGAGCTCCGCGAGCGCAGCCTCCGGCGTCTCGTCCGGGGCACTTCCCCGCCTCGGGGCCGTTCCTCGTGCGACCGCGTCGGCGACGTCACGCACCAGCTTCCAGCGGAGGCCGACCGCCGCGTCGAACCCTCGCCGAGCGGTGTCCGCGTCGACCCCGCTTCCTGCCGCATCGAGTCCGGACTGGTAGGCCCTCACCGCGTCCTCCAGGATCGTCGCGATGAGTGTCCCCGAGCAGTCGCCGCGGCGAGCCGAGGAGAACAGGAGGGACGCGAGGTCGGCGCCGACCGGACCTGGACCGACGGACTCCCAGTCGATCAGAACCGTGCGCCCGTCCGCCCGCATCACGTTGGCGCCGACCGCATCGTGGTGGCACAGGGTCTCCGGAAGCGATTCGAGGATCTGGCGGAGCCGACCCTGCGCGCGCACGAGCCGCTCCGCTGCCGGAATCCGGCCCCGGAGCACAGCGGCGACGGCGGGCTGCGCCGAAGCACGCGCGAGGACTTCGAGCCCCTCCTGCACCGCCTCCGGCTGGCTGTGCCGAGCGATCCAGCCAGAGAAGAGCCAGGGCTCGTCCGGCACCCTGCCGACCCAGCGACCGGCGAGGAACCCGAGGTCGCGGGCGCCGGCGAGGAGCTCCTCCGCACCGAGCGGACGGCTGCCCTCGTCGTGGATCTCCTCGAGGAGCAGGGTGATCCGCCCGTCGGGCCCGACGAATGAGCCGAAGGCGCGGGGCGCCCCCACCTGGGGCGCGAGATCGTCGAGCAGTCCTGACGCGTACGCGGCGAACTCCCGCCTGCCGTTCTCGAGCAGGTACGGCGAGGCGGTCGCGGGGCCCTCGGTGACCTTTTCGATCAGCCGCCACTCCCGGCGCCCACTCTCGACGATCGCCGTGCCGACCAGCCGGGCGACCGAGCGGTGCGCGAGGAAGGCGTCGTACTCGAGATGCTCGCGGTGCACGTCCTCGAGTGCCCGCACGGGCTCGCCGAGCGCAGCGGTCACGGCGGAGCGGAGCGCGGGCTCCTCGGCGCGGGCGTCAGCTGCGGGAGGCACCGGGTCAGGCTATTCCGTGCGGAAGGCCCCGTCCCCCCGCCTGTTTCGCGCCGGAGGCATCCGCCATAGTGAAGCATGCACAAGCCCACCTCGCCGCGGTCGCGGCAACGACCAGGCCCCGAGGTGTCGCCGGCGTGAGTGACCGGCACGGACCGGCCAGTTCCTCGCCCATCGCCCGTCGGTTCGGCCGCTCGTGACCGTGGAGCCGCCGACGCGCTCGGTGTTCACCAGAGCTCTCTCGCTGCTCACGGCGTTCACGGGAGCACCCAGCGGCGAGCGGAAGCTCTCCGAGCTCGCCCGCCTCAGCGGACTGCCGCTGACGACCACACACCGCCTCTGCGGGCAGCTCGAGCGGGAAGGCATGCTCGAGCGCACGCCGACAGGCGGCTACCGGGTCGGATTGCGACTGTGGGAGCTCGGCATGCTGGCGCCCAGGTCGCACGGCCTCCGGGAGGTCGCGCTGCCGTTCCTCGAGGACCTCTACGAGGTGACCCACCAGAACGTCCAGCTGATGGTGCTCGACGGGACCGAGGCGGTGATCGTCGAGCGACTCCGCTCCCGGGACGCGGTCCGGCTCGCGGGAGCGGCGGGTGGCCGGCTTCCGGTGCACGCGACGAGCGGCGGCGTCGCGCTCCTCGCCTACAGCGACCCCGGCACGGTGGCCGCGGTGCTCGCCAGCCCGATGGCCCGCTACTCCGAGGCGACCATCCAGTCCGAGCACGAGTTGCGCGCGGCGATGGCCCGTGTCCGCCAGCAGGGCTACCTCGAACTGCGAGCGCATCTCACGCCCGGATCGGTGTCCATCGCGGCCCCGATCCTCCTCCGTTCGCGTGGCGCGGTCGGGGCGGTCTCGGTCGTCAGCGAGCTGGGCACCGACACCCGTGTGCTCATTCCCGCGATACTCACGACGGCGCGGGCGATCGGGCGCGCCCTGGGAGCCGATCGCAGCGAGACGGCCGCCCGCCCCCACGCCCAGCCCTAGGCCGACGACGCCTCACGGGGTGGGTGACGGCGCGCACCGAAAACCTCCCCGGTGCGCTGGCCCCGGCGGTCCTCCGCGCTAGCCGACCCGCTCGAAGACCGCGGCGAGCCCCTGACCGCCGCCGATGCACATGGTCTCGAGCGCCCAGTGCGCGTCGAGGTCCTGCGCCTCACTGGCCAGGGTCGCGAGCATCCGCACCCCGGTCGCGGCAAGCGGGTGACCGATGGAGATCCCGCCGCCCCGCGGGTTGAGTCGGGGGTCCTCGTCGTCGATGCCCCACTCGTCCAGGCAGGCGAGCATCTGCACCGCGAAAGCCTCGTTGAGCTCGATGAGGTCGAGGTCGTTGAACGTGAGACCCGCCCGCTGCAGCGCCTTGTTGGCGGCGGGGACGGGTCCGATGCCGAACCGGTTGGGCTCGACCCCCGCGACGGCCCAGGTCTCCAGGCGCAGCATCGGCGTGAGGCCGAGCTCGACGGCCCTCTCCGGGGTGGTGACGATGCATGCGGCGGCCGCGTCGTTCTGGCCGCTCGCGTTGCCGGCCGTCACGGTGGCCTCGGGGTCCTTCTTGCCGAGCGGGGCGCGGAGCGCGGCGAGCGCCTCGAGGGTGGTGTCGCGGCGGGGGTGCTCGTCCCGGTCGACGATCGTGCTGCCCGTGCGGCCGGGCACCTCCACCGGCACGATCTCCCGGTCGAAGGCGCCGGCATCCTGAGCGGCGACGGCACGCTGGTGCGACTGGAGGGCATAGGCGTCCTGCCGCTCGCGGCTGATCCCGTACTCCTTGCGGAGCACCTCGGCCGAGCCGATGTTGCCGTCGGGCAGCGGATGGAAGCGGCCGCCCGCCCGCTCCCGGCCGCGGGTGAGCGCGTCCTGGAAGAGGAGAGGACCGGCGAGGCCGCGGCGGCCCTGCTCCGAGTAGTAGGGAGCGTTGCTCATCGACTCGACGCCGGCCGCGAGCACGACCTCCGACACCCCGGTCTGCACCTGCATGGCGGCGTTCACCACCGCCTGGAGGCCCGACCCGCAGCGGCGGTCGAGCTGATAGCCCGTCGCCGTGACCGGGAGGCCCGCGTCCAGTGCGGCGACCCGGCCGATGGGCGGCGCCTCCATGGTGGAGTAGCACTGCCCGAAGATGACGTCGTCGACCGAGTCACCGGGGAGCCCGGTCCGCTCGAGCAGCGCCTTGAGGACGAGCGTTGCCAGGTCGAGGGCAGACAGCGCGGAGAGCGCACCGCCGAAGCGGCCGACTGGGGTGCGCAGCGGCGAGCAGACGACGGCTTCGCGGAGCTCCCTCACGACGCGACCGGCATCAGGTCCTCGGCGACGCGGAAGCCGCAGCCGGTGAGCTCGCGGACGCCGTCGACCGTCTCGCCCGGCGCGAGTTCGATCAGCACGAGCCCGTCGTCGGTCACATCGAAGACGGCGCGGTCGGTGATGATCCTGTTCACGCAGGCGCGTCCGGTGAGCGGGAGCAGGCACTCCGTCAGGATCTTGTGCTCGCCGCTCCTGGCGACATGCTCCATCACCACGATGACGCGCTGCGCGCCGGCCACGAGGTCCATCGCGCCGCCCATGCCCTTGATGAGCTTGCCCGGAATCGCCCAGTTGGCGATGTCCCCGCGCTCCGAGACCTGCATGGCGCCGAGCACTGCGACCTCGATGCGGCCGCCGCGGATCATCCCGAAGCTCGCCGCCGAGTCGAAGTAGGAGGCTCCGGGGAGCACGGTGACCGTCTCCTTGCCCGCGTTGATGAGCTTGGGGTCCTCCTCGCCCTCCCAGGGGTAGGGCCCCACGCCGAGGATCCCGTTCTCGCTGTGCAGGACGATGGTCTTGCCCTCGGGCAGGTAGTTGGGGATGAGGGTCGGCAGCCCGATGCCCAGATTGACGTAGGAGCCGTCATCGAGCTCGAGCGCGGCGCGAGCCGCCATCTCGTCGCGGGTGAGTGTCACGTCAGGCCTCCTTGCGGGTGCGCACGGTGCGCTTCTCGATGGGCAGGTCGGCGGCTTGCTCGGGAGTGAGCCCGACGACCCGGTCGACGTAGATCCCGGGCAGGTGCACGTCGTCGGGGGCCAGGCCGCCCGGTTCGACGACCTCGTCGACCTCGGCGATCGTGATCCGGCCGGCCATCGCAACGAGCGGATTGAAGTTGCGGGCCGACTTCTCGAAGACGAGATTGCCGTGCCAGTCGGCCTTGGCGGCACGGACGAGCGCGAAGTCGGTGCGGATGGCCGTCTCCAGCACGTAGTCGGCCTCCCGTCCGAACACGCCGAAGGCCGCGGTCGGCTTCGGCGGCGAGGACACCGCGACGCTGCCGTCCGATGCGTAGCGCCAGGGCAGCCCGCCCTCGGAGACCATCGTCCCGACGCCGCTCGCGGTGTAGAACGCGGGGATTCCCACTCCACCCGCTCGGAGCCGCTCGGCGAGAGTCCCCTGCGGCGTCAGCTCGAGCTCGATCTCGCCCCCGAGGTATTGGCGGGCGAACTCCTTGTTCTCGCCGACGTAGGAGCCGATGGCGCGGCGGATCCGTCCCGCGGCGAGCAGCAGTCCGAGCCCCCAGCCATCGACGCCGAGGTTGTTGGAGACGATCTCGAGGTCGGCGGTCCCCTGCCCCAGCAGGGCGCGGATCAGCTCGATCGGCACCCCGTTGAGGCCGAAGCCTCCCACCGCTATGGAGGCGCCGTTCGGGATGTCGGCGACGGCCTCCGCCGCCGAGGCGACCCTCTTGTCCATGATTCTCCTTCTATTCCCTGTCCTGCTCGGCGAAGACGCGCGTGGCGATGCCGAAGGCGGTGTTCGCGGCCGGGACTCCAGCGTAGATCGCGGTCTGCAGGAGGATCTCGGTGAGCTCCGCGCGAGCCAGCCCGTTGCGCCGCGCCGCATGCAGGTGCAGCTCGAGCTCATGCCAGTGCCGCGCTGTGACGAGGCTGGCGATCGTGACGGCACTGCGCATCCGGCGATCCAGCCCGGGCCTCGTCCACACGCTCCCCCACGCGTATTCGGTGATGAAGCGCTGGAAGTCCGCGGTCTCGGGAGTGATGCCGGCCAGGGACGCCTCCACGTGCGCCTCGCCGAGAACCGCTCGGCGCACGGTCATGCCCGCGTCGTAGCGGGAGGCGCCGAGCGTGGCCCTGATCAGCTCCGCGAGCAGCCGGGGCCGTTCGATCTGGGCCTGATGGCCCGTCTCGGCCAGCGCCTCGAACCGGGCGCCCGGCGCAGTGTCGGCCAGCCGCGCGGCCGCGTCGGGCGTCACGACGGGATCGGATTCGCCGGCGACGACGAGGACCCGTCCCGCGAGCGAACCGGTGTCAGCCGTCCGGTCGAAGGCGGCGAGGGCCTCACAGCAGAGTGCATACGATTCGTCGTCGATGTCGAGCAGGTCCCCGAGGACGCGGCCGCTCAGGTCGGGCTCCCGCGCAAGGAACCCCGGGTCGAACCAGCGCGCGCTGGTCGCGGCGACGAGAGACGCCGTTCCCTGACGTCGCACCTGCTCGGCGCGCGCGAGCCAGGCGTCCGTCTCGCCGATCTTCGCGTTCGAGCAGACGACGGCCAGCCCGTCGACCCGCTCCTTCGCGGCACCGAGAGCCAGCTCGATGCCGACCGTGCCGCCGAAGGACGCCCCGGCATAGCTGAATCTCCCGTCGCCGAGGGAGTCGACGAGAGCGAGAACGCCGGCTGCGAGCTCCGCGACGGTGAACGCAGCCGAGGCGGCGGGGCTCACGCCGTGCCCCGGAAGGTCGAAGCGCAGCACCCGGAAGGAGGCTGCCAAGAGCTGCGCGGCCGGCGCCCAGGCGTCCGACGTCGTCCCGAGCGACGGTCCGAGGACCAGCAGCGGCACCGCCGGATCGGCAGAGCGGGTGGGGTCGACGATCCCACGAAGGACCGGGATCATGCGCTTCCCTCCGCGGCCGCGCGGGCGGCGTCGATGATCGAATCGGACAGTCCGATCGCGCCTTCGGTTGCCGCGACCTCGCGAATCCGGGCGGCCGCGTCCGGTCCCCCGTTCGGCTCGGCCTGCACGGCGGCGGTCAGCGCGTCGACGAAGGCCCCGTGTGCGAGCGCCTCGCGAACGAGGGCCGACGCCCGCGCCCGTCCGACGTAGGGCACGAGCGCCCACTGCGCGCGCTCGGCGTGGACTGCTCCGCCGGACAGCTCGAGATTGCGCAGCGCGCGTTCCGGCCGGACCGCGAGTCCGTCGACGGCGTGCTGCGCCAGCTCAGCGCTCTCGACGGCGAGCCGCAGCAGCTCGCGCAGCGGCTGCCACTCGGCGTGCCAGTCGCCCGCCGGCCGGTCGTCCAATGCGAGCTGCGCGGCGAGCAGCGTCGAGGCCAGGCCGGGCGCTCGCCGTCCGGCGGCGACCAGGAGGACGGCGGCCACCGGATTGCGCTTCTGCGGCATCGCCGACGAGCCTCCTTCGCCCTCCCCGACCACGACGTCGAGCTCGCCGATCTCGGTGCGGGCGCCGTGCGCGAGCTCGAGCCCGAGGCGGCCAAGGGCGCCGATCAGCACGGCGAGGGCCGCACCGAGCTCCGCGACCGGGCCGCGCTGAACGTGCCACGGCACAGGGCGGAAGGTGAGCCCCAGCGTCTCGGCGTAGGCGCGCCGAAGCCGGTCGGTGGCGTCGGGACCCAGCTGGTCGGTGAGTACGGCGAGCGTGCCGACCGAGCCGCCGAGCTGCGCGGGAAGCTCGAGGACCCGCAGGTGCTCCCAGGCTCGGGCGATCCCGTCGAGCAGCACCGCGATGCGGAGCCCGACGGTGGTGGGGGCCGCCTGCTGCCCGAGTGTGCGCCCGGCCACCACGGCGGCCCGATGCTCGTCGGCGAGCGCAGACAGGCGCGAGAGCACGCCGGGAAGGGCGTCGCCGATCTCGCGCCGGGCCCGGTCGGCGACGAGCATCGCGGCGGTGTCCAGGATGTCCTGGCTGGTGGCACCGAGATGCAGGAGGTCCCGGACCTCGGGGCTCGCGCCCTTCCTCAGGGCGGCGAGGAGGGGGATCACCGGGTTGCCGCTCGCCCGGCCGCCCGACGCGATCTCGGCGAGGTCGAGAGGGATGTCGGCCAGTGTCGGAGTCGAGCCCTGAGGGCCCGCTCCGGCTGCCGCGAGCGCGGTGAGCAGCGCCTGCTCTGCGTCGACCATCGCCCGTACGTACGCTTCGTCGCCGACCACCGCGGCGCGCCCGCCCGAAGCGGGATCGAGCAGTCCGGCGTCGATGGGCCCCGAAGCCATCAGGACGATGCCGGGAAGTCGAGGAACACGGTCTCGCCCTCGCCCTGCAGGCGGATGTCGAACCGGTAGGAGTCGGGGCCGTCCTGACGGGCGAGCAGAGTGCTCCGCCGGTCCTCGGGAAGCCCGGTCAGCAGGGCGTCGAGCGCGACTTGCTCGCCCGCGGCCACGAAGTAGGCGCGCGTGAAGAGGTGGTGGCTCAGCCCTCGGCCGAAGACGGCGAGAGCGGCGAATCGCGCTTCCCCCTCCCCCAGGGCGCCGGGCAGTAGCGTGACGAATTCGTACGACCCGTCCACCTCGACGGCCGCCCGCCCGAAGCCGGTGAACCGTCCGCGCTGACGGGCGCGGCTTCCCGGCTCCTGCACGATGCGGCCCTGCTCGTCCGGCTGCCACAGCTCCAGCAGCGCGTCCGGAACGGGGACCCCCTGACCGTCGTAGACGGTGCCGTGCAGCCGGACGGCACCGGGCATGGTGCCGGGGACGAGCTGCGCGCCGCCGTCGAAGGGCAGCGCGAAGCCGTAGAAGGGCCCGATCGTCTGAGACGGGGTCTGCACGAGCGGCGGGGTGCCGGTCAGCTCCTCCTCCAGCGCGAGCCGCTCCGGCGCGGTGAGGTGCTCCTGACCGGTCAGCACGCCGTTCTTGTCAGTGGTCGCCATGCTCGTGCTCCATCCAGGTCGCGGTGGCGCCGGTGAGCACGATGTCCCAGCGGTAGCCGGTGGCCCGTTCCGGTTCCGTCAGGCTGTGATCGTAGGCGCCGATGAGGCGGTCGCGGGCGGCCTGGTCGGGTATGGCCTGATAGATCGGATCGAGGGCGAACAGCGGGTCGCCCGGGAAGTACATCTGGGTGACGAGGCGCTCGGTGAACGCGTTGCCGAAGAGGGAGAAGTGGATGTGCGCGGGCCGCCACGCGTTGCGGTGATTGCGCCAGGGGTAGGGGCCGGGCTTGATGGTGACGAAGCGATAGCTGCCGTCGTCCCCGGTGATGGCGCGGCCGACCCCAGTGAAGTTGCGGTCGAGGGGCGCCGGGTGCTGGTCGCGCTTGTGCACGTAGCGGCCGGAGGCGTTGGCCTGCCACACCTCGATCAGCTGGTTCCGCACGGGGCGTCCCTCGCCGTCGAGGACCCGGCCCGCCACGATGATCCGCTCGCCGAGAGGGTCGCCGCTGTGCTGGATGGTGAGGTCGCTCTCGTACGGGTCCACGTCGACGTGGCCGAATGCCGGCGCGACGCGCTCGATCTCCTCCGGGTCCGTGCGAACGAGCGCATGAGTCGGGTGGCGGAACGTGCTGGAGCGGTACGGGGCGAAGTCGCGGAGGGCGTGACGCGCGGGAACTCCGCGATCGGCCGCCGCTGCGTGCATCTGCGCGATCTCGCGGGAGATCTGCTCCTGGGGCTCGTCGCCGGGAGTCGTGCTCATGCGATCACCAATCCTGTGTACTGCTCGGCCAGGGCCTGCTGGGCGAAGCGGGATCCCGTCACGTAGGCGACCTGGCCGACCCGGCTGCGATACCGGAAGCGCCGCTCGTCCTCGGGCGTCGCCGTGCCCGGCGTATGCAGCAGGTCGGTCATCCACTGTGAGAAGGACTGTATCTTCCACTGGCGCTCGAGCGCGCGGTCGCTGTAATCGGCCAGCGCACCGTCGCTCCCCCGCACGGCTGCGGCGAGCGCCTCCCCCAGCATCGCCACATCGGCGATCGCAGCATTGAGCCCCTTCGCGCCGGTCGGCGGCACGATGTGGCCGGCATCGCCGGCGAGGAACAGCCGTCCGTGGGCGAGCGTCGAGGCGACCGACGAGCGCATCGGGGTGATGGACTTCTCGGTGATGGGGCCCTCGGTGAGGCTCCACCCGGGGGCACCGAGCCGCTCCTGCAGGGCCGCCCAGATCCTCGCGTCGCTCCAGTCGGCGATGTCCTCTGCGGGGTCCACCTGCAGGTACAGGCGGGAGACGGTGAGGCTGCGCATGGAGTGCATGGCGAAGCCATCGGGGTGCAGCGAATAGATCAGCTCGTCGGTGCTCGGGGCCACGTCGGCCAGGATCCCGAGCCAGGCGGCGTCGTAGGTGCGCTCGACCACGTCGAGCAGGTTCGAGGGGAGAAGGGTGCGGCACACCCCGTGGTACCCGTCGGTCCCGACGACGAAGTCGGCCTCGACGGCGTGGTCCTCGCCGTCGTGACGGAACTCCACCCGGGGGCTGGAGCCATCGATGCCGGACGGGGTCACCTCGCTCCCGTCGTAGTAGACCGCGGTGCCGAGCTCGTCGTGCCGCTCCATGAGGTCGGCGACCACGCGCTGCTGGCCGTACACGGTTACCGTGCGGCCGACGAGTCCGGCGAAGTCGATGTGCGTCCGCCGGCCTTCCACCTGCAGGTGGATCCCGCCGTGCACGAGGCCCTCCTCATGCAGCCGGGTGGCGAGCGCGTACCGGTCGAGCACATCGACCGACGCCTGCTCCAGCACGCCGGCCCGGATGCGGGAGAGGACGTGTTCGCGGGACCGGTGCTCGACGAGGACGAAGTCGATGTCGCGCGCATGCAGGATCAGGCCGAGCAGCAGGCCGGCCGGACCCGCACCGACGATCGCCACCGAGGCGCGGTGCTTCATGTCGTCCCCTTCGTCGACGCGTCCTCCCACCGTGGCAGGTGCCGGTTCCAATCCTCCCCGGCTCTTCCGCTGAGCGGAAGGCGAGTCTTTCTCCTCCGCACGGGGCGGCCGTATCCTCGGATGTCCGCCCTGCCGCGGAAGAAGGAGCAACGATGCCCGATCCAGCCCCCGGGGCCCCGTCCCGCACCGTCGTCCTCGGGTATGCCCGCACGGCGTTCACCCGCTTCGGCGGACAGTTCGCCGGGGTGCCGGCAGTCCGGCTCGGCGCCGAAGCCGCACGGGCCGCGATCGCGCGTGCGGCGATCTCCCCTGAGGACATCGACGAGGTGATCGTCGGTCAGGTCCTGCAGGCGGGAGCGGGGCAGAATCCCGCTCGCCAGACCGCCGTCGCGGCCGGCGTGCCGATGACCCGCCCCGCGCTCACACTCAACGCCGTGTGCCTCTCCGGCATCGAGGCGGTCACCGACGGCCACCGGCGGATCGCACTGGGCGAGGCCGACGTGGTGCTGATCGTCGGCCAGGAGTCGATGACGGAGGCACCGCGCCTGCTCGGCGGTTCCCGTGCCGGAAGCAAGTACGGGCCCGTGACCCTGCAGGACTCCGCAGATCTCGACGGCCTCACCGACGCCTTCGAGAAGCGCAGCATGGGCGCCTCCACGGAGGACTTCTCGGCCGCGCGCGGGATCAGCCGCGAGGACCAGGACGCGTGGGCGCTCCGGTCGCACCGGATGGCCTCCGCAGCGAGGGGTGCGCTGGCCCGGGAGATCGTTCCCGTCGAGGTGCCCGCGGGCCGGACGACGACGGTCGTGAGCGCCGACGACGGCATCCGGGACGACGCCACGCCGGAAGCACTGGCCAGGCTGCGGCCGTCCTTCTCCCCGACCGGAACGATCACGGCAGGGAACGCCTCGCCCCTCACCGACGGTGCGGCGGCTCTCGTCCTGGCGAGCGCCGCCTGGGCCGCGGAACGCGGTCTGACCCCGTTGTGCGCGCTGCGGAGCACGGCCATGGTGGCGGGTCCCGACGTGTCGCTGCTCAGCCGCCCCGCGGAGGCGATCCGCCTCGCCGCCGATCGCGCCGGCATCGCGGTCCAGGACATCGCGGCGATCGAGATCAATGAGGCGTTCGCCTCGGTGGCCGTGCAGTCGGTGCGCGAGCTCGGTGTCGACCCGGAGATCGTCAACCGGGATGGCGGGGCGATCGCTCTCGGTCATCCCATCGGCGCTTCGGGAGCGCGCATCGTGGGCCACCTGGCCCTCGGGCTGGCGACCGCTGACCAGGGCACGCTCGCCGCGGCCGGGATCTGCGGCGGAGGCGGTCAGGGCTCCGCGGTCATCCTCGAGGCGCTCTGACCGAGTCCCGTCCGCGAACTCAGAGGCCGTCGAAGCTGTCGCCGGCGACCCCGAGCTCGGTCGCGAGGTTCTGGATCTTGCGCGCGCGACCCAGTCGCGGCAGGTCGCTGCCGTCGATCACCTCGCGCCCGCGCGACTCGAACTCGCGGAGGAACTGGGCGGCCCACTCGATGTCCGACGACGTCGGGCTGATCACCTCGTTGACGACCGGGATCTGCTCGATCCGAAGGCACAGCTTGCCGGTGAGGCCGAGGGCGACGGAGAGCGCCGACTGCTCGCGCAGCACAGGATGACTGTTCCCGACGGTGGGACCGTCGATCGGACCGGGCAGCCCGCCCACCCGGCTCGCCACCACGAGCCGCGAGCGCGGATACGCCATGGCGAGGTCGTCGGAGCTGGTGCCGGTGTCACGGCGGTAGTCGCCGCTGCCGAAGGCGAGCCGGAAGGCGCCGCGCGCCCGTGCGATGGAGACGGCGGACTCGATGCCGAGGGCGGACTCGACGAGGGGAAGAACGGGCGTGCCTCCGCCCAGCCGGTCGAACGTCTCCGTCACGTGCTCGCCGGCCTCCGACTTCGCCAGCATCACGCCCACGAGCCCGGGGAGGCCCTTGAGCTGGTCGACGTCGTCCGCCCAGAACGGCGTGGTCCTGTCGTTGATGCGCACCCACGCCCGGTTCCCGTCGTCGCCGAGCCAGGCGGCGACGTCCTCGCGCGCCTGCGACTTCCGCTTCACGTCGACCGCGTCCTCGATGTCGAGGATGATCTGGTCTGCGCGGGACGCGCTGGCCGCCTCGAACGCCGCGGGCTGGCTCCCGTTGACCAGCAGCCAGGACCGGGAGATGGCGGGATCGACGGGGCGGGCGGGCCTGATCACGGCGCCTCGAGATTCAACACGGTTCCTACAATCGCAGGTCGCCGAACGTGTCGCGAGTCAGCGGGCCGCCAGGGCTCCCAGCAGAGCGACGGAATCCTCTCGTCCGGCGATGCCGCGGATCGGGTCAGAGCCGCGCGGCGAGGAGAAGCGCGGTCGCCATCCGTGCGCGGATCTCGTCCTCCGGCACCGATCCGGCCTGTGACCCGACGGCCAGCCCTGCCGCGTAGCCGACCAGGAAGGTGCTGACGGGCGCCGCCGGCCGGACGACCGCGTGCGCCACCCGGCCTGCCAGGCCGAGCACGGCGTCGATGTCGATCGGCACTTCGGACATGCCGAGCTCGGCGGCGAGCCGTTCCGCCCAGTCCCGCAGCCGTCGCTCGTCCTCTTCGCGATCCATGCCCGCCTCCGTCATTCCTGCTCGGCCGCCCTGTGGACCCCGAGCCGCGCTGCATCCTCCCAGGTATCGACATCGTCGGTCGACCCCGGGGGCGCGTGCACCGAGGCGAGCCGCAGGCCGCCGGTCAGGGCGCGGACCGGGAGCCCGGTCACGTCCTCCGGCCGCGGATAGCGGGCGAGGGCTTCCGTCAGCGAGGTCCAGCGGTAGACGGCGGCCAAGGGCTGCCGGACGCCGGCCGCATCGACCGCGACCGCGCCCGACCAGCCGCCCGGATCGGCACTCCCGGCCCAGCCGAGGAGCGCGTCGACAAGCGGCCGAACGGAAGGCATGTCACAGGCGAGGACCAGGACGAAGTCGCATACGGGCCCGCCTGCGGCGTCGAGGGCTGCCCAGCCCGCCCGGATTCCGGCCGCCGGCCCCCCGAACGGCGGGCTCTCGCGAGCGCGAAGCACCGCATCCGGGAGCTCGAGGTTCGCCGGGATCGATCCGACGACGACGGTCCTGCGCGCGTCCTCGACCGCCTCGACGGTGCTCGCCAGCAGCGTCCGGCCCTCTCGCACGAGCGCCGCCTTCGGCTCGCCGCCCAACCGCGCCGACCGCCCGCCGGCGAGCACGATCGCATCGAGGAGCACTGATCTAGGCTAGGACCAGCAGCCTCCGCCCGCCCGAAGCGCCAGAGCGGGGGCCTTCGCAGAGCGGCGCGAGAGGGGCTCTCAATGGGGAGAATCACGCAGCGCCGCCGCGTCACGCGCATCACCGTCGGGGAGCCGCCCCGCGTGCGTGAGGACTTCCTCGCCGTCGAAGAGCCCATGGAAGTCCGGGTCGGCGGCGCGCCGCTGGCGATCACCATGCGCACCCCGGGGCACGACTTCGAGCTCGCCGCCGGCTTCCTCGTCTCGGAGGGAGTGATCTCGTCCGGCCAGCAGGTGCGCGCGGCCCGCTACTGCGCCGGGGCGACCGAGGAGGGACTGAACACCTACAACGTGGTGGACGTCACGCTCGCACCCGGCGTCGCCCCGCCCGACCCGAGCCTCGCGCGCTCCTTCTACACGACCAGCTCCTGCGGGCTCTGCGGAAAGGCCAGCATCGACGCGGTCCGGACCCAGTCGGCACATGACGTGGCGAGCGATCCGCTCCTCATCTCGCCGGAGCTGCTCGCCGAGTTCCCCGAGCGCCTGCGGGCGGAGCAGGCCGCGTTCGAGAAGACCGGGGGCCTGCACGCCGCGGCACTGTTCGACGGGCGCACCGGCGAGATGCTCGTGCTGCGGGAGGACGTGGGGCGCCACAACGCCGTGGACAAGGTGGTCGGCTGGGCGATCCTGCAGGACCTGCTTCCCCTCCGGGGAATGGTCCTGATGGTGTCCGGCCGCGCCAGCTTCGAGCTGACCCAGAAGGCGTCCATGGCCGGGATCCCGCTGCTGGCAGCGGTCTCGGCGCCCTCCTCGCTGGCGATCGAGCTGGCGAAGGAGGTCGGCCTGACCGTGGTCGGCTTCCTCCGAGGCAATTCGATGGTGGCCTACACCGGGGCGGAGCGCCTGGACTTCTCCGCCCCGGCCGGCATCGCCGCACCCGAGAGGATTCGCGCCTGATGAGCGACAAGCCCGTAGCCAACGATCGCCCGGACGACAGCATCGAGATCGGGTCGCCGAAGACGTGGGCGGCGGGAGTGCCCGGAGTGCTGCACTCGATGGAGCCGGCGCTCAAGCACATGGGGGTCGGCCGCACCGTGAAGCTGCTCACGGCGTTGAATCAGAAGGACGGATTCGACTGCATGAGCTGCGCGTGGCCGGATCCCTCGCATCGCAAGATCGCCGAGTTCTGTGAGAACGGCGCGAAGGCGGTCACCTGGGAAGCGACGCCGGTCACCATTTCCTCGAGCTTCTGGGCCGAGCACTCCGTGACCGACCTGCTCACCCACGACGAGTACTGGCTCGGCATGCAGGGCCGGCTCGTGGAGCCCGTCTATAAGCCAGCGGACAGCGATCACTACCGGCCCGTCGGCTGGGACCAGGCGTTCCGGCTGATCGCCGACAAGCTGAACAGCCTGGCGTCCCCCGACGAGGCGGCGTTCTACACGAGCGGTCGCGCCTCCAACGAAGCAGCCTTCCTCTACCAGCTCTTCGTGCGCGCGTTCGGCACCAACAATCTCCCCGACTGCTCGAACATGTGCCACGAGTCGACCGGCGCCGCCATGGTCGAGACAGTCGGCATCGGCAAGGCCACGGTGGCCTACGAGGACTTCGAGAAGGCCGATCTCATCCTCATCCTGGGCCAGAACCCGGGCACCAACCACCCGCGGATGCTCACGGCACTCGAGGAGGCCAAGCGCAAGGGCGCCCAGATCGTCGCGGTGAACCCCGTCCGCGAAGCCGGCCTGATCCGCTACAAGAACCCGCAGACTGTGCGCGGGATCGTGGGGAAGGGCACGACCCTTGCGGATCAGTACGTGCAGATCCGGCTCGGCGGCGACATGGCGCTGCTGCAGGCCGTCTCCAAGCGGGTGCTCGACGCCGAGGCCGCCCATCCCGGAACTGTGCTCGACAGCGACTTCCTGCTCAAGCACACGAGCGGGCTGGACGCCCTCGCGAAGCATCTCGCCGACCTGGACGAGGACGCAGTGCTCGCCGCCACCGGCGTGACGAGCAGAGAGATCGACGAGCTGGCCGAGCGCTACATCGCGGCCGATCGGGTGATCATCACCTGGGCCATGGGGATCACCCAGCACAAGAAGGCAGTGTCGACGATCCGCGAGATCATCAACCTGCTGCTCCTCCGCGGCAACATCGGCAAGCCCGGCGCCGGTGCCTGCCCCATGCGTGGCCACAGCAACGTGCAGGGCGACCGAACGATGGGCATCTGGGAGAAGATGCCCGCACCGTTCCTCGACGGCATCAGGCGCGAGTTCGGCTTCGACCCTCCCCGCGAGGACGGCGTCGACTCGATCGACGGGATCCGGGCGATGCAGCAGGGCCGCATCAAGTTCTGGATGGGCCTGGGCGGAAACCTCGTCGCCGCGATCTCCGACACCGGCGCGGCCGAGGCCGCCATGCGCGGAACCGAGATGACAGTCCAGGTCTCCACCAAGCTCAATCGATCCCACGCCGTCATCGGCGCCGAGGCGCTCATCCTGCCGACGATGGGCCGCACGGAGATCGATCGCCAGGCCTCCGGCGTGCAGTTCGTCACCGTCGAAGACACGGTGTCGGCTGTGCACTCGTCGTTCGGCAAGGTCGACCCGGTCGGGCCCGAGCTGCTCTCCGAGATCTCGATAATCACCCGGCTGGCGCGGGCGGTGCTCGGCACCAAGGTGCCTGTCGACTGGAAGGCGTTCGAGGACGACTACGACGTCATCCGGGACTCCATCAGCCGCATCGTCCCCGGCTTCGAGGACTTCAACCGGCGGATCCGCGCCAAGGACGGCTTCATCCTGCCGAACGGCCCCCGCGACTCGCGCACCTTCGCAACGCCGACCGGCAAGGCGATGCTGACGGTCAACGAGCTCGAGCACGTCGAGCGCCCGAAGGGCCGGCTGCTGCTGCAGACCTTCCGCTCGCACGACCAGTTCAACACCACCATCTACGGCCTGAACGACCGGTACCGGGGGGTGAAGGGCGGCCGCAACGTGGTGTTCATCAGCCCGGAGGACCTGCGCGAACTCGGCCTCCACGACGGCCAGTCCGTCGACGTGTTCAGCGAGTGGAAGGACGAGCCGGACCGGGTGCTGCGGGGGTTCCGGGTGGTCTCCTACCCCATTGCGAAGGGGTGCGCGGCGGCGTACTTCCCCGAGGCCAATGTCCTCGTCCCGCTCGACAGCGCCTCGGAGGTGAGCAACACGCCGGTCTCCAAGGCCGTCGTGGTCCGCGTCGAGCCGGCGCGAACGCCCGCCCTGCTCGGCGGCTGACTGCTCGGCACCGTCCGGAGCGCGCGATCAGCGGCGCCAGAGCAGCACGTCGACGACATCGCCCGCTTCCACCCGCGTGACGTCCTCGTCGACGACGGCGAGACCATCGGCGCCCGCGAGACCCGCGACCAGATGGGAAGCGGAGCCGCCGCGAGAAGCCGGCCGGACGGACAGTCCCGGGTACGCGGTGTCGTGGCCGCGCCCGACCGTGATCGGGAGGTACTGACGCCGACCCGGCGGCGAGTTCCAGCCCTCGATGACCGCAGCGCGTGCGATCGGGCGCTCGAGCTCGGCACAGCCCTGCATCCGCAGAAGTGCGGGCCGCACGAATGCCTCGAAGGAGACGGCGGCGCTCACCGGATTGCCGGGCAGGGCGAAGATCGGGACCCCGTTGCTCCACCGCCCGAAGCCCTGCGGCTTGCCGGGCTGCATCCGCACGGATTCGAAGCGGCCGCCACGCGGGGCGAGCACGGCCTTGACCACGTCGAAGGCGCCAACGCTGACGCCGCCGGACAGGACGAAGGCGTCCACCGTGCCCGCGTGCTCGTCGAGCGCGGCCTCCAGGAGGCGCGGGTCGTCGGCGACGATGCCGATCCGGTGGGGCAGCGCCCCGCACTCCCCGACCGCAGCCGCCAGCAGGTAGGAATTCGAGTCCGGGATCCGGCCCCTCGTCAACTCCTCACCCGGCGGGACGAGCTCACTTCCGGTGGAGACCACTCCGACGCGCGGACGACCGCCGACCCGGAGCCTGGCCGCGCCCGAGCTGGCCGCTGCAGCCAGGTGCCGGGGGCCGAGCACCGTTCCGGCTGCCAGCACGGCCGCTCCGGCGTGCACATCGTCGCCCGCGCGGCGGATGTGCGCGCCCGGCTCGGCCGGCGTGCTGATCCGAATTCGGTCCTGCTCGACGAGCACACGCTCGATCGGCACGACGGCGTCGGCCCCGGGCGGGATCGGAGCCCCGGTCATGATCCTTGCTGCCGTGCCGCGCTCCAGCTGCGGCCGCAGCCCCGTTCCGGCGGGAAGGTCGGCGACAACGCGGAGCCCGACCGGCGCCTCCTCGGAAGCGCCGCGAAGATCGCCCGACAGCACCGCATAGCCGTCCATTGCCGAGTTGTCGAAGGGCGGGATCGCTGTCGCCGACGCAACCCCCTCCGCGAGCGCCCGACCCAGTGCGTGGTCGAGGTCGACGGTCTCCGCCGGCAGGGGCTCCACGTTCGACAGGACCAGTCGACGGTACTCCGCGACGCTCAGCATGACGGCCTCCCTCATCCGGACCTCGCGGAGGTGGGTCCGACCAGGTAGACCGACCGGGGACCACTCGCGATGGGGACTCCTTCAGCTGACCGTTCGGTGGAGCAACCAGGACGGACCTGTGGCCCCAGCGCGCACTCATCGTAGGGGCGGCCGCCCCGCGTCGGAGGTCAGGACCGGGGAAGGACCGTGAGGACCATCCGGATGTAGTCCCGGAACTCAGCCATGTATCCGGTGAGGAACTGGCGCGTGCTGTCCACCGTGATCTCGCCATCGGCGGTGATCGTGTCGGCGCCGAGCTGGATGTAGGCCTCCGGCGAGGTCATCTGCCGTGCGTTGCAGAAGCTGAGCACCGCCCGCAGGCTCTGCTGGGCGAGGGCGGTGCCGATCGAGCCGATCGAAGCGCCGATGACCGCGGCGGGGATGTGGTCGAAGGAGTTCTGGCCCCACGGGCGGGACGCCCAGTCGATGGCGTTCTTGAGAGCGCCCGGGATGGACCGGTTGTACTCGGGAGTCACGAAGAGCACGGCGTCCGACGCTGCGATCGCCTGCTTGAGCGCCACCGCCTCGGGCGGATAGTCGGCGTCGTGGTCCGGGCTGTAGAGCGGGAGGCTCCCGATGGGGATCTCGGTGAACTCGAGATCGTCGGGCGCCACTCGGATCAGCGCCTTCGAGAGAGTCCGGTTGATCGACGTGGAGGAGAGGCTCCCCACGAAGTACCCCACCTGGTATGCGGTCATCGTTGCTCCTTCGGCCGCAGCCTGCGGCGATCTCCCCACAGGCACGGTACTTCGGCGGCCGGCCCGAAACAGGGGCTTGATTTGCGGGGGGCTTCAGGCCTGGCCGCTCCCGAACGCGACGGAAGACCGTGATGCCCGCGAGAGCGAGCCGTGCCGAGCCGCGTGCCAAAGGGCGACGACCAGCGCGACGGTGACCGGCGTCCAGATCATCCGCTCCACGAACGACGGCGATGCGAGGTTCACGATCGACCCGACCACCATCACTCCGGCCGCGCCGGTCAGCACGCGCCGACGGACGGCCGGCCCGGCCCACCGCGTGCCTGCAACCGCGGCGAGCAGGAGATATGCGACAGCCGCGATCGCGCTGCTGACTCGAAGCGTGTCCGGAAGCACTCCGGGCCTCGCTCCGCCGAACGCGGCCTCCCCGAGGGGTGCGCCGGCGGCGAGCGCAGCCTGGAAGGCCGCCACGACGAGAAGGAGTGCAGCGGCAACCCTTCCTGCCGCGCTGGGAGAGGGCGAATTCGTCGTTCGGCTCATCGGGGTACCTCACCTGGCAGCGCGCATACGCGGTCGCGTCGCTCCTCGCTGTATATCTGTCAGATACACTAGCGCGAGATGGCGAGACATATCTAGTAGCAATAGTGCCGATCGTCGACCGCATGCGGGCGCGCTACGGCAGCGGCAGGCCTGAAGCCGAGCGAGCCGCCGAGAACTCGAGTCTGGAGAGCTCCGCGAGCGTCTCGTCGGCCCAGGCGATGGTGGCTCGGGCGGAGTGCTCACCCGCGGCAATGGTGAGGCCGATGTAGGGAGCGGCCTCCGCGAGCGCGGAATCGCCGGCGAGCTGGCGGCGAGCGTCGGCCATCTGGGTCAGGGCGCCTTCCGCTTGCTCCCGGGCCTCGAGCACGAGTTCACGGCAAGCCCCGGGTCCCAGCTGCGCGCCGAAGAACAGACGAAGCAGGAGTCCGTTCCGCGGCTTCGACGCTTGCGGCGGTTCAGCGAGGAGCTCACGGAGGCGAGCGGTTCCGGCCGCGGTGATGCCGAACTTCCCGGCACCCCCACTCGCAACCTCTCGCCGCTCGATGAGACCGTTCCTCTCCAGCTCGGCCAGAGCCGGGTAGATCTGCCCGAAGCTCTCGCTCCAGAAGTGGCCGAGCGTGTCGCGAATCGCCTCTCGCAACGCATACCCGGTCATCGGCGCGATGCTGAGCGCTCCGAGGATCGCCGTCTGCGACTGATCCGAGCGTGGCACGCCGCCCCTTCCTATCTGCGAGATACACAACCTAGGGACTGGCGGCTCCGCTGTCCAACCCAAAGGCAGGGCGGCGTCCGATCGCACGAAGAGTGCCGACGCCATCCTCATGGATGACGCCGGCAGTTCGGGTCCTGGGGTCATCCCCCGGCTAGACGGTGACGGCCGCGCTCTCGTCGAGCGGGAGGGGAGCGTCACCGCGTGCCGTCGGGCGAGGACTCCGGCGCGGGGAGCGCACACCGATCACCAGCAGGTAGAGCACCATCCAGATCTCGGCGACGCCGGGGGCGATGCCGAGGAAGCCGTGGAGCTGGCCGGCGAGTTCGGGCAGCAGGAAGGCCACGACGACGTCCACCAGGTAGCTGACCGTCGCGATGACAAGGACGATGCCGAGCGGCTTCGGGAAGAGCCGCGACCGGTAGGCGAGGTAGCCGAGGGGTGCGAGCCACAGGCCGAAGAACACCTGGGCGGCCAGTACGCCGTAGTGCTCGACGTCGAGCAGGAGCAGAACCAGCGCATTCGAGCCGCCGACACCGAACGCCTCCGTGTAGGAGGGATCCGTTGCCACCTGCAGGGCGGCGAAGGTGAAGACGGCACTCACCGAGATGATCCCGGCCGCGATCACCACTGCCGTCACCATCAAGCGGGCGGCGTGCTTTCCCACGTGCTTGAGCAGCAGGTAGAGAGTCATCGCTGTGAGAACGAAGAACACGGCGTCGGTCAGATGGGCGACGACGGCAAGGCGGACGAGGCCGACATCAGCGAGGAGGTTCCCGGCGGACGCCGCTCCGTCCCCGGCGACGTACATGGAAGGGTCGAAGACACCCTCGGCGAAGCCCCCGGCGATCCCGACCACCAGGTAGAAGACCCCAGCGATCCTTGCCAGCCGCTTGAGCAAGGGCGGGGCGAGCCCCGAGGGCTGCTCGGAGAACATTCCGTCGGTCGACTTCATCATGATCGGTTCCTTCGCAGTTGGGGTGACGACATCTATGATTGTGTACGTTGTACGGTATAGTCCGTACGGTGTACGTGCCGGACTGTACGCCGTACAGAAGCCCGGAGTCAACCCACTGAGGCGAATCAAGCCCCGATCACGAAGGAGCACGCCGGATGGTTCCCCCCGCGGCGGAGGCGGCGATGCCGCGATCACCTCTGACGAGGCAGCGCGTGCTGCTGGCTGCCATCGCGCAGGCCGACGCAGTCGGGCTCGAAGCGCTGAGCATGCGACAGCTGGCCGGCATCCTCGGCGTCGCGCCCATGGCGCTCTACCATCACGTCGCGAGCAAGGACGACCTCATCGATTCGATGATCGACGTGGTCTTCGGTGAGATCGGTCTGCCCTCGGGCGGCGCCGACTGGAAGACCGCGATGCGCGAGCGCGGCATCTCGCTCCGGGATGTCCTCGCGCGCCACCGCTGGGCGATCGGCCTGATGGAGTCGAGACGCCGGCCGGGGCCGGCGAACCTCCGACACCATGACGCCGTGATCGGCAGGCTCCGCGCGGCGGGCTTCGATGTGTCGATGGTCGCCCACGCCTACTCGCTGCTGGACGGCTACATCTACGGATTCGCCATGACCAACCTGAGCATGCCGTTCGACAGCACCGCCGAGATGGCCGCCATGGCGGAGGACATGTTCGAGCCGTTCCCCGCCAACGAGTACCCGAACCTGGCCGAGTTCGTGGCCGAGCACGTGATGCAGCC
>NZ_JAODMK010000025.1 GCF_025465545.1 Naasia sp.
CGACCTGGGACCGGGCGCCGGCCATGACGGCGGCCGCCTGGTCTTCGCGGGGCCGCCCGCCGAACTGGTTGCCGCCCGCTCCACCCTGACCGGCGAGCACCTCGCGGCCTACGTGCGCAGCTGATCCGCCGTCGATCCTCGGCGCGTGGCTCTGCGGCGGCGTCCGCTGTGGCGAAACCCGCGACCGAGGCCCCCTCTTCGTTACATGGGCGAAACCAACGGAGGGGGAATTCTGCCTAGCGTTTGATAGGCAACAGCAGTTCCGAGAATCCGTCCTCGGGTTCCCCCTCAGCATCGGAGAAACAGTGACCTCTGCACCGCCCCGCGCCCGGCGCATCGCCCTGATCGCCGCCGTCGCGCTGATCCCGCTCCTGGCCGGCTGTTCGGCCGGCGGCAGCGCCTCCGGCAGCGCCTCGGGCTCCGCCGCCGTGGTATCGCCGCCCGCCATCTCCAAGGAGGGCACCCTCAAGGTCTGCGCGTCCAACGAGCCGTCGGCGCCCAACATGATGTTCGACGACAGCGGCGAGCTGATCGGCAGCGAGATCGACCTCGCCGACGCCGTGGGCGCGGAACTCGGACTCGAGGTCGAGTTCGTCCAGTCCGCGTTCGCCGGTCTCATCCCCGGACTGCAGGCGAAGCAGTGCGACACGATCATCTCCACGCTCTACATCAAGCCCGAGCGCGAGGAGATCGTCGACTTCGTGCCCTACCTGCGCTCCGGCACCGCCATCGCGGCCGAGGCCGGCAACCCGGCAGGGCTGACCGGCATGGATGACTCGCTCTGCGGCAAGCGGATGATGGTCGCGGTGGGCACCACGGCCGAGGAGCTCACCAAGGAGCAGTCCGGCAAGTGCGAGGACGCCGGCAAGGAGTCGATCGACGTCAGCACGTCTGGCCAGGCCACGGTGGGCCTGCAGCAGCTCGCCGCCGGGCAGCTCGACGGCTACGTGGACACCGCAGAGGTCATCGGCTACTACATCGAGCAGACCGACGCGAGCATCGAGATGGCCGGCGAGCCCTTCGACACCATCAACATCGGCGCCGCCACCCTCAAGGACAACAGTGCCCTGCACGACGCGCTGCAGACCGCCTTCGACTCGGTGATGGAGTCAGGCAAGTACGACGACATCCTGGCCGAGTGGGGCCAGCAGGACATCGCCTACACCCCGTAGCCGAAATCGCCGGTGGGCCGCCGAACCGGGGCCCACCGGCACCTCCTCGCTCGAAAGGGAGTGACGTGACCTTCGACTGGTCGTTCTTCTGGTCCAATCTGCTCACCCCGCGAGGGCCATTCCTGCAGGGGCTCGCACTGACCATCATCATCTCCATCGCCGCGATGGTGCTTGCGCTCATCATCGGGCTGGTGATCGCCCTGATGCGCCGGTCGGCGTTCCTGCCGTTCCGGATGTTCGCCAGCTTCTACATCTGGCTGATCCGCGGCACCCCCCTGCTGGTGCAGCTCGTGCTCATCTACACCGGCTTCGCCGCCGCGGGCATCTTCCGGTTCTCCGACATCGACCTCCCCGGCCTCCTCATCAAGGCGGCCGTCCAGGCCGCGATCGTGGGGCTCGTCATCAACGAGAGCGCGTACATCTCCGAGATCGTCCGATCCGGTCTGGACTCGGTCCCGCCCGGACAGTCCGAAGCCGCCATGACGCTCGGCATGACCGGGGCGAGCGCGATGCGCTGGGTGATCGTTCCTCAGGCGCTCCGGATCATGGTCCCGCCGCTCGGCAACTCCTTCAACGGCCTGATGAAGAGCACCTCGATCCTCAGCGTCATCGGGGTGTCCGAGATGTTCCTGGTGACCCAGTCGATCAGCGCAGCCACCTTCCGCACCTTCGAGATCTTCGCGGTCGTCGCGATCTACTACCTCGTGCTCACGACGGTCTGGACGGTGATCCAGGCCTGGATCGAGGGGCGCCTCAACCGGATGGTCGGCATCGACGCCACCCCGTCCGTCGTGGGCAGGCTCTTCGGCGGACGCGCCGCAGGTCCCGTCCTCAACCCCGCCGACGCGAAGTGAGGAGCATCCCCGTGCCCAAGACCGATCCCGCCAGCTCCTCTCCTTCCGGCGCGGCGGCACCGCTCGTTCGTGCCCGCGGGGTGACGCGCAGCCTCGGCGGCCGTACCGTCCTCGACGACGTGAGCCTCGAAGTGTCCCGCGGCGAGGTCGTCGTGCTCGTCGGCCCCTCAGGAGCAGGGAAGACCACCCTCCTCCGCACCATCAACCACCTGGAGTCCATCGACAGGGGCGAGATCACCGTCGCAGGCAAGCGGGTCGGCTACGTCGAGGGCGCGGACGGCAAGGTTCGCTCCGCTCCGAAGCGGGTCCTCGCGAAGCAGCGGCAGGACATCGGCTTCGTGTTCCAGCACTTCAACCTCTTCCCGCACATGACGGTGGCGGAGAACGTCTGGCACGGTCCGGTTCGGGTGCTGAAGGCGCCCAAGGCGGAGGCGGTCGCGCAGGCGCAGGCCCTGCTGGCCCGCGTCGGCCTCGCGGACAAGGCCGACGTCCGGCCGAACAAGCTGTCCGGCGGACAGCAGCAGCGTGTCGCCATCGCCCGCGCCCTCGCCATGCAGCCGAAGCTCATGCTGTTCGACGAGCCGACGAGCGCTCTCGACCCGGAGATGATCGGTGAGGTCCTCGACGTCATGAAGGAGCTCGCCCGCGAGCACATGACGATGATCGTCGTCACCCACGAGATGGGCTTCGCCCGGGAGGTGGCCGACCGGATCGTCGTGATGGACGCCGGCGCCGTGATCGAGTCGGCTCCCCCGGCCGAGCTGTTCGCGAACCCGCAGCATCCGCGGACGAGATCCTTCCTCTCCAAGATCCTCTGATCCCTCTCCCCCTAGGCGCCCTCCCATGTCCCTCCGCACCGATCCCTCGTTCGTCGGCGCCGTCGCCAGCCCCCACCACCTCGCCACCGCGGCGGCCGAGGCCGTGCTCGGGGAGGGCGGCAGCGCGGTCGATGCCGCTCTCACCGCCGCAGCCGTGCTGACGGTGGTGTACCCGCACAACGTCTCGATCGGCGGCGACCTGATCGCGCTGGTGCGCAGCCCCGACGGTGTGCTGCACTGCATCAACGCCTCCGGCCGCACACCGGCCGCCCAGACCGCCGACCGCCTCCGCGCGAAGCACGGGGACGCGCTCCCGGTCCGCGGAATCGACACCGTCACGGTGCCCGGCGCGGTCCGCGGCTGGGAGCGGCTGCACGTGCTCGGCGGACGGCTCCCCTGGTCCCGATGCTTCGACGAGGCCGTCGGCTATGCGGAGGACGGGGTCGAGGTCGCCTCCGACCTTGCCGCATCCATCGCCGAGGAGGAGCCGCTTCTCACGGCCGATGCCGGCGCCGGCCCGATCTTCTCGCCGAGCGGCAGGGCACTGGTCCAGGGCGACCTGCTCGTGCAGCCCGCGCTGGCCGTCACGCTTCGCCGGCTCCAGGCTTCGGGCGCGGACGAGTTCTACACCGGAGCAGTCGCCCGAGACCTGATCGCGGGCCTCCGCGCGGCCGGCTCGCTGCTCAGCGAGGAGGACTTCGCCGACTTCGCCCCCGAGATCGTGCCGCCTCTGACGGGCGACTTCCGTGGGCTGCAGGTGCACACCAGTCCCCCGAACACGCACGGCTTCGTGCTGCTGCGCGCCCTCCAGGATCTCGAGGCGCTCGGCATCGCCGAGGACGCCCTCGGCAGCGAGCTCGGCGCCCTCGAGCGGATCTTCCGCGACGCCAACGCGGTCCGCGACGAGCACCTCGCGGACCCGGCGTTCGGTGAGGTGGACGTCAGCGACCTGCTGTCCCGACTGCCGGGACCGGGCGCCGGTCCTCAGAAACCCGATTTCCAGCGTCCCGCCGGAGACACGGTCGGCATCGCGGCGATCGACGCGGAGGGCTGGGCCGTCTCGCTGATCCAGAGCGTCTTCTTCGCATTCGGGTCCGGCATCCTCGAGCCGACGACGGGCATCCTGCTGCACAATCGCGGCACGTCGTTCTCCCTCTCCAGCTCCTCAGCCAATCGCTTCGAGCCCCGGAAGCGTCCGCTGCACACCCTGATGCCCGTCCTCGTGACCGAGGGCGACAGCCCCCGCTTCGTGCTCGCGACCCAGGGCGGGCAGGGCCAGCCGCAGATCCACGCACAGCTGCTCCTGCGGCTGCTCGCGGGCGCCACGCCGGAGGAGGCGGTGAGGGCTCCGCGTGCCATCGTGGGGGTCCGGGAGTTCGACGCCGCGCCGGACACCGTCTTCGCCGAGCAGGACCTGCCGGCCGAGGCGATGGCGAGCATCGAGCGCAGCGGGCTCCCCGTGCACCGCCTGCCCCCGCACAGCGAGCTCCTCGGGCAGGCGAACGTCATCGCGGTGACCGACGATGGTGTCCTGGCAGCCAGCGATCCTCGTGCGGACGGCTCCGCGGTCGTCCTCTCCGGCCCCTGACGCCGGAACCGCGTCCCTTCTTCCCGCACCCAACGTTTCCGCTTCCCCGCGCGTTCTAGTAGTCAGGAGTCCCTTTCCGGTCGACGATGACGGGAGAGACCACGGAACCTCGGCGAGCAGGAGCAGGATGAGCAGCACCTCCCCCACCTGGCAGGCGGTGGCCGAGCGTCTCGTCGCGGAGCGCGGCGACGCCCTGGCCCGCTATGCCTACCTGCTCTGCGGCAACCGGGACGACGCGGCCGACCTCGTGCAGGACGCTCTGGTGCGCACATTCGGCCGGCTGCGTGGCGACTTCACCCCTGCAGGTGCTGAGGCGTACGTGCGGCGGGCGATCCTCACCTCCTACATCGACGGCGGCCGCCGCGCCAGCAGGTGGCGCTCCGTGCTGCACCTGACTGCGCGAGGCGAGGACTCGGGCGGCGACGGAAGCGACGACCGCCTCGACCTGCAGGACCAGCTGCGCCGGCTCGGACGGCAGGAGCGCGCATGCATCGTGCTCCGCTACTACGAGGACCTCACCGTCGACGGCATCGCAGACCGGCTCGGAATCACCCCCGGCACGGTCAAGCGCTATCTCAGCGACGGCCTGGCCAAGCTCGCGTCGGGACTCGGCGGACAGCGCGGACGCGCTCCCGGCGCACCGGCGACCGCCCCCTCCCTCCCCTGACCCACCCGACCGCCCCGAGTTGAGGACACCATGACCGACAGCATCGACTTCCCGTCCGGCTCCGCCGACGTCCGCGTGCGCGAACTCCTCGCGTCCGTGGCCGGCGAGGCGCGGCCCTCGCCCATCGACGTGGCTCGCGTGCTGGGCCGAGCCCGCGCGCGCCGCCGATCGCACCGCCTCGCGGTCGTCGGCGCAGGTGCCGCCACCGTGGCCGCCGTGGGAGCCGCCGGCTTCGGCTACGCCGCTCTGAACGCGCCGACACCGCTCAGCGCGGCGTCCGGCGGCGAGACCCAGCCGGAGCCGCTGAGCGGCGCGGCGGGCGATCCGAGCACCAGCGGCGCGGCGGGCGGCGCGATCTCCCTGGCGCCGCCCGAGAAGGTCAACTCCTGTGGCGCGCCCCTCGCCGAGCTCGCACCCGCCGAGAGCGGCCTGGTGGCCACGCCGAGGTTCGCCGGCAGTGCGGCCGCCAGCGGCACGGTCACGGGAAGCGTGGTGCTCACCAACACCGGCAGCGCACACCTGGTCGGCTACACCGGGGCGCGCCCGGTGATCACCGTCTCGGAGGACGGCATCACCGTGTGGCACAGCAACGGGCCGGTGATCGAGATGGCGCTCCTCATCGATCTCGAGCCCGGCGCCTCGATGGAGCTCGCCGCCACGTTCGAGCCCGTGCGCTGCGGTCAGGAGGACGAGATGCAGGAGGAGTTCCGCGCAGATCTGCCGCCCCTGGAGCCGGGAGCCTACGATCTGTCGGCGATCGTCCCCTTC
>NZ_JAODMK010000044.1 GCF_025465545.1 Naasia sp.
GCGTCGACGTCTCCGCTGGTGTCACGATCGGCAGGGACGACGAAGAAGACGCAGGCGACGACACGGGAGGTGGCGCCGTGACCGCGCCTCCCTTCGTCTACACGGACGCCAACGACTGCTCCTCCGACAACCCGATCGCGAGTGAGGTGGCCTGCCGGGACGACATCACGATCACGCTCGACGGAACGAACATCCCGTGGCAGGAGATCACGATGGCGGACATCGCCAGCTTCCGGCCGGCGCCTCCGACCATCTCGGGTGAGCCGGACGGGTGGGCGATCGCGGGGCTTCCGGCCAACTTCGTGGCCGATGCTCCACAAGAGGTCGTCGTGGGAGAGCTGCTGGGCCAGCCGGCGGAGGTGCGCTTCACTCCGCTCTCCTTCGGCTGGAGCTATGGCGACGGCGCCACCCGCAGCACCGCGAGTGCGGGGGAGACCTGGACGAGCTCGGGAGCCGAGGCGTTCTCGCCGACGCCGACGTCCCATGTGTACGAGGATCGCGGCACCGTGGAGGCGCTGCTCACCGTCACCTATCGAGCCGAGTACCGTTTTCTCGGACCCGACTGGATCCCGGTGCTCGGCACGCTGGACATCGCGAGTCCCGGGGCCCAGATCCGCGTCGTGATCGCCTCCACGATGCTCGTGGACCGCGCCTGACCGGGGCAGGGACAGCCCGCCGTCGATAGCTCGTTCATAGGAAACGGTCGGTGTACTGCAAGTGTCGCCTTATCAAGCCCACAGAAATCCAGTACATGCTTGGTGTCATTGGAAGGAGCACCACCATGACTGAGACCCCGCAGGCCCCCGACGGCCAGCCGGGCGGCCGCCCCGAGCAGGAATCCTCGACGGGCAGCACCGACAGTGCGCAGACCGCGCCGATTGCTCACCCGACGGCCGTCTCCCCGGAGACGCCCGTCACCTCGGCGACACGAGCCGCGAGCCCGGCCGAGCAGCAGCCGCCTCAGGCGCCCGGCGTCACCGCCGCTCCCCAGGGCGCCTCCTTCGGTGCCGCCGCCTACCCGGCCGCCGACACGGCAGAGAGGCCCAAGCGCCGCACTGCGCTCCCGGTGATCGCGGCCCTCGCCATCGGCGCACTCGTCGGTGGCACCTCGGGAGCGACGATCGCCCTGCTCGCCAATCAGAGCAACAGCACCCAGACCGTCTCGCAGTCCTCGCCCACCAGCCCCAACGTCACGGTCAACCGCACGGCGGACGCGACCACGGTGACCGCGGTCGCCGCGGAGGCCTCGCCTTCGGTCGTCACGATCGCGGTCAGCGGCACCAACTCGGCCGGGACCGGGTCCGGCATCGTGCTGAGCGCCGACGGCTACATCCTCACCAACAACCACGTGGTCACCCTCGACGGCGCGGTTGCGGATCCGCTGATCCATGTCACCGCCAACGACGGCCGCATCTACAGCGCCACCGTGGTGGGCACCGATCCGATCGTCGACCTGGCCGTCATCAAGCTCGACGGGGCGAGCGGGCTCACCCCGATGACGTTCGGCAACTCCGACCAGCTCAACGTGGGCGACTCCGCCATCGCGATCGGTGCGCCGCTCGGACTCAGCGGAACCGTCACGGACGGCATCGTGAGTGCGCTGAACCGCAGCATCACCGTCGCCTCGTCCGCGGTGCCCGACAGCTCGGGCTCCTCGACCGACCAGAACGGCAGCGCGCCGAACGACTTCTGGAACTTCGACCTTCCGGGTCAGACCCAGACGACGAACGCGTCGAGCAGCATCGCCCTTCCGGTCATCCAGACCGATGCGGCCATCAACCCCGGCAACTCGGGGGGTGCGCTGCTCAACTCGAGCGGCGACCTGATCGGCGTCAACGTGGCGATCGCGAGCGCCGGCAGCACCTCGGGCGGGCAGAGCGGCAGCATCGGGGTCGGCTTCGCGATCCCGGCCAACCTCGCCAAGCGCGTCGCTGACGAGATCGTCAAGAACGGCGCGGCGACGCACGGCCTGCTCGGTGCGACGGTCGCCGACGTGACGGCGGTCGATGACAAGGCCACCAACGCCGGCGCGTACCTCGACGAGGTCTCCTCGGGCGGGGCGGCTGAGGCGGCCGGCCTGAAGCACGGCGATGTGATCACCCAGTTCAACGGTGTCGCGATCACCTCCCAGACCGACCTGACCGCTCAGGTCCGGTTCCTCGCGGCCGGCTCATCGGCCAAGCTCACCTACGTGAGGGACGGCAAGGCCGCCGAGGCGACGGTCACGCTGGGCACGCTCGGCAGCTGATTCACAGCACGGCACGAAGACCGGCGCGGGAGCATCCGCGCCGGTCTTCGTCGTGTCGGGCCAGACGTCCGACCGCGTTCCGGCCCGCTGATACACTCCGAAACGATGGCAGAGCATCGCCCGGACGCCGCTCCGGAGCCGGAGAGTTCCGGGGGATCCGCGGCTCTCGGCGCCCTGCCCGCGGTCTCCTACGTCATGCCCGTCCTCAATGAGGCGGACCACATCGAGGCGGCTGTCGCCAGCCTCGTCGCCCAGGACTATCGCGGCCCGTTCGACATCATGCTCGCGCTCGGCCCGAGCACTGACGGCACCGACGAGCTCGTCGCGCGCCTCAGTCGTGCCGACTCCCGCGTGCGCTCGGTCGTCAACGAGTTGGGCACCACCCCGGAGGGCCTCAACATCGCCATCCGCGCCACCGCCAACCCTGTCGTCGTGCGGGTCGACGCCCATTCCGCCCTGCCGACCGACTACACCCGCATCGCCGTAGACACCCTGGTCCGCACGGGAGCCGCCAACGTCGGAGGAGTGATGGCCGCCGAAGGCGTCACCCCGTTCGAGAAGGCGGTGGCTCTGGCCTACGGGTCGCGCGTCGGGCTCGGCGGCACGCCGCACCACGTGGGCGGCGAGGAGGGGCCCGCCGAGACCGTGTACCTCGGCGTATTCCGGCGCGACCGCCTGGAGGCCGCCGGGCTCTTCGACGAGAACATCCGCCGCGGGCAGGACTGGGAGCTCAACCGGCGCCTCCGGGCGTCCGGCGACCTGGTGTGGTTCAACCCGGCCCTGCACGTGACCTATCGTCCGCGCTCCAGCTACCGCAAGCTGGCCCGGCAGTTTCTCAGCACGGGCCTCTGGCGAGGCGAACTCGCCCGTCGATTCCCCTCCTCCAACGGTCTCCGCTACTTCGTGCCGCCCGTCATGGTGCTCGGCGTCGTCGTCGGCCTCCTCCTCGGCATCGCCGGGCTGATCGAGGCCGCCGCCGGGCAGGGGGCCACCTGGCTGCTCCTCGGCTTCCTGATTCCCGGCTTCTATGTCGCCTTCGTCCTCCTCGCCACGGTGCTCGTGGCGGGCCGGTCGGGACTGCCCACGGCTCTGTGGTTTCTTCTAGTGTTGCCCTGCATCCACTTCTGCTGGGGCATCGGATTCTTCTTCGGTGTGGCGAAGCTGACGCGCAACATCCAGGCCTACACCGGAAGGTGACGATGACGTCTGCCTCCGCGAGCCCGTCGCATCTGCCCGGGCCGCCCTCCTCCATCGCCGAGCTGCGCCGGGTGGCCCAGCCGCCCGAGGTGCGCCAGCGGCGCAACGCCGAGCACTGGACCGCGTCGCTCTACCTGCGCTCCTTCTCGCCCTACCTGACCTGGCTGCTGCTGCGCACGTCGATCTCCGCCAACGGCGTGACCGGGCTGATGATCCTGGTGGGCTGGTCGACGGCCGCCGCGCTGCTCGTCCCGGGCCTGGCAGGCGCCGCGCTCGCCGTGGTCCTGGGCCAGCTGCAGATGCTCGTCGACTGCTGTGACGGGGAGGTCGCGCGCTGGCGGGGCACCTCCTCGCCGGCCGGTGTGTTCCTCGACAAGGTCGGTCACTACACGACGGAGGCTCTCATCCCGATCGCGCTCGGCGTGCGGGCAGCCGGCTTTCCGTTCGACGCGCCAGAGGACTTCCTCTGGACGACTCTCGGGCTGCTGCTCGCGCTCTTCATCGTGCTCAACAAGGCGCTCAACGACATGGTGCACGTGGCCCGCGCCAACGCCGGCCTCGAGAAGCTCGCCGATCACCGCGATGAGGCGGTGCCCGCGCAGCGGCTCGTCGCCCGCCTCCGGCGACTGGCGCGGTTCGTCCCCTTCCACCGCCTCTACCACTCGGTCGAGCTCACGCTTCTCGCGTTCGCCACGGCGGTGGCGGGCGCGGTGCTCGCCGCGACCGGTGCCATCGACTCTCCCGTCGTGGCGGACCGCTGGCTCGTCGGCGTGCTCGTGCCGCTGTCCCTGCTCGCCCTCGCCGGTCACTTCGTGGCCATCCTCGCCTCGAAGCGTGTCCGCACCTGACGCGCTGCCCGCCGTCGGTGTCGTCGTCCTCACCCAGGGAACGCGTCCCGAGGACCTGAGGCGCGGGCTGGACAGCGTGCTCGGGCAGCGCGGCGTGGCAGTGGATGTCGCCGTTGTGGGCAACGGATGGGATCCGTCGCAGCTGCCCGGCGGCCTGCCCGAGGGAGTCCGCGCGGTCGCACTGCCCGAGAACATCGGCATTCCCGCCGGTCGCAACGCGGGCGTCCCATGGGTCACGGGCGAGTACCTGTTCTTCCTCGATGACGACGCCTCGCTCGCCTCCCCGCGGTTCCTCGCCGAGGCGATCGTTCTGATCCGCGCCGATCGCCGCATCGGGCTGATCCAGCCCCGGGTGGTCGACCCGACGGGGGTCGCGTCGCCCCGACGTTGGATCCCGCGGATCCGCAAGGGCGATCCCGGTCACTCCAGCCCGGTGTTCTCCGTGTGGGAGGGCGCCGTGCTGCTGCCGCGCAAGGTGTTCGATACGGCCGGAGGGTGGGGCGACCCCTACTTCTATGCGCACGAGGGGATCGAGCTCGCGTGGCGGGTGTGGGACACCGGGCGGCGGGCTTGGTACTCCGGCCAGCTGATCGCCCATCACCCCGTCATCGCGCCCACCCGGCACGACCACTACTACCGTCTCAACGCGCGGAACCGGGTCTGGCTGGCGCGCCGAAACCTGCCAAGGGTCCTGGTGCCGCTCTACGTGCTCGCCTGGACCTGCATCCAGACGCTGCGCTTCACCCGGGACCGGAGCGGTCTGCGTGCCTGGTGGGCGGGCTGGTTCGAAGGCTGGCGGGTCGACCCGGGCGGGCGCCGGCCGATGAGCTGGCGCACCGTCGCGCGGATGACCCGCGCCGGACGGCCGCCGATCGTCTGAGCCCTCCGGCTAGCCTGGTGCCGTGGGACTTTCACGCGACATCGGCCTTGCCGCGGCCACCGCCCAGCGCCTGGTGCGCAGCAGACTGGCACAGCGGCGGCTGCAGCGGCTGCTCTCCGCGCGGGCCTCCCTGCCGAAGGGGCGCTACGAGATCGCCATCTACTTCGCGGACCCTGTGGTGAACCTGTACCAGATCCGGCAGTGGTACAAGCCGCTCCTCGAGCTCAGTGAGCGCTGGCCGGTGCTCCTCCTCAGCAGGACGGCCCCCGCAGCGGAGCAGATCCTCGCCGAGTCGCCGCTCCCCCTCGCCTACGTCCGCCGGGTCGAGGACCTCGAGCGGATCGTGTCCGAGCAGCCGCTGAAGATCGTGCTCTACGTCAACCAGAACTCTCGCAACTTCCAGATGATGCGATACGGCCGCCGGTGGCACGTGTTCATCAATCACGGCGAGAGCGACAAGATGTACATGACCACGAACCAGTTCAAGGCGTACGACTACAGCCTCATTGCGGGCCAGGCCGCCCGGGACCGGCTGGGGCGCGTGCTCTGGGACTACGACTTCGACAAGCGGGCTCTCCAGATCGGCCGCCCGCAGGCGGACCACTACTCGGGCAGCCTTCCCTACTCGCCCGATGAGCGCACCGTGATCCTCTACGCGCCCACCTGGGAGGGTGACCGCGCGGCGGCCGCCTATGGCTCCGTGGCGACGCACGGCGTCCAGCTGGTGCGGGCTCTCGTCGCCACCGGTCGGCATCGCGTGATCTACCGGCCGCATCCGCGCAGCGGCGTGGTGGACTCGGCGTACGGCGCGGCGAACCGCGAGATCGTCGCGATGCTCGAACGTGCGAACAACTCCGACCGTGGAGCCCAGCATGTGCACGACACGGGCGCCGACATCGGCTGGCAGCTCGCCGCCGCCGACGTCGCGATCGTCGACATCTCGGCGATGGTCTACGACCGGCTCGCGGCCGGCAAGCCCCTGCTCGTCACCCGCCCGGTGAGCCCGACCGCGATCATCGACGCCGGGGGATACCTGAGCGATGCGGAGTGGCTGTCCTCCTCAGAGGCATCACGGGTGGTCGACCGCATCGAGGGCCTCGAGGAGGACGAGGGCGCCTCCGAACGCCTCCGTGGCTGGGTGCAGCACTACTTCGGCGATACGTCCCCAGGCGCCAGCACCGCACGCTTCCACGCGGCCATCGAGGGACTGATGGCCTCATGGGACGAGCATGCCGCCCTGCATCGCGACGACGAGCTGACCTTCACGGACCCCGACGAGACCGACGACTGACCGCCGCCGGTCACCCGCGGCAGCCGCCGCTGCCGCCCGCTCGGCGCTGGATGAGGGGCACCGCCCTCGGCGCAGAGCATCCTCAGCGCATGCTCAGCGTGCAGCGTGCTCGGCGCTCGCGTGCTCGGCGCTCGGGCGGAGGCGGCGCCGCAGCGGGTCAATCCCGCAGCGGACCGGACGGGTCCAGCGGCTCCAGCGGCCCCGACCGTGCCGCGGGCTTCCTGCCCAGGCGCGGCACACGCAGGCGTCGCGACGGCGCTGCCGTGAGCTCCTCGGTGCGGCGGGGGCGAGCCTCCAGCTCCTCGCGGAGCTCCAGTGGCGGCGGCGGGAACGCCTCCCGCGCGGCGTTGATCACTCGGCGGCCGAGCAGATGGTTGCCGGCTCCGCCGACGACCGCGCCGACGCCGAAGGGAACGAGGCGGCCGAGAACGGAGGTGCCCTGCCGGGTGATGAAGCGGCGGATGAAGCTGCGCTTCAAGCGGTCGGTGAGCTGGCCGACCATCGCCTTGGGGAGGCTGCTCGTGATGAGCTCGCCCCAGTAGGCGCTGCGGTTGCCGCTGCCCCGGCCCACCTGGCCGGCGAACTGCCGCACCAGATCCTGGCCGGTCGAGCCCAGCATCAGGGCCATCACCAGGGACCGTGCTCGCTCGGGCTCGACGATCGCGATGCCGTGCACCTCGGTCACCGACTGGGCGAAGAGCGCGCTGGCTTCGAGGAAGCCGGCCGTCTCCACGCCGGACAGCCCGAGGGAGGCCACCGTGCCGATGCCGGGCACCACCGCGCTCGCGCCCACGGCCGCTCCGCCGGTGGTCACGGCGGTGAGGTAGTGGCGCTCCAGGATGCGGATGATGTCCGCGGGGGAGGCGTTGGGGCGGCGCTTGCGGATGGCTCTGATGTTGGCGACGACCAGGGGACGCTGCACCGACAGGAGGCGCTCGAATCCCTTGACGACGGTGGCCGGAAGCTCGGTCTGGTCGGACATGTCGGCAGTCTACGAGTCGGACCTCGGCGCCGGATGGGGCTGGACAGCCGCGTGCTTCGCCGCCAAGGAGGCGCAGCGACGGCGTCAGACGAAGAGGTTCGCCCGCTCCAGATCCTCGGCGAAGTCGATCTCCACCGCGTACAGGTCGGAGATGTCGAGCGGCTCCACGAGCATCCCGTCGTTCTCGATCGCGAGCTCGATGCCGCGCTCGAAGTAGTCCTGTGCGCCGACACGCGCCAGCTGACGGATCAGCGTCGCCTTGTCGCGGCTGGATACGTAGTTGATGCCGACGGCCTCGCCGAGGGCGTTCTTGACCGTCTTCGAGAGCGCCTTGATGTAGCCCTCGGCCATGGTCGTGTACTTGACCTCCTCGTCGGAGACGGACGAGGTGTTGACGGTCACGAAGGACTGGTCGCGGGCCATCAGGGGGATGCAGCGGTCGAGCACCTCGGGGGCGAACACGACATCGCCGTTCATCCAGAGCACGCCGCCCGGAGCCGACGCCTGCAGGGCCCGGAGCAGGCTCTTGGAGGTGTTCGTCTGGTCGTACTTCTCGTTGTAGACGTAGGTGGCCTCGGGAAAGGCGTCGATGATGTGCTCGAGCTTGTAGCCGACCACCGTGGTGATCGAGGCGTTGCGGCCGAAGGCGTAGTGCACGTTGTCGAACTGCTGGCCCATGATGGTGCGACCGTCGGCCAGCTCGGTGAGGGGTTTCGGAAGAGAGCGGCCGAGCCGGGAACCCATGCCGGCGGCGAGGATGACGATCTGGGGTGTCACGTTCTTCTCCTGGAATTCACTCACATATAGACAATTCGACGCCCAAGCGATCGACAAGATGCTATCGGGCGACAGGCGGCCTTTGGTATGCTCCGCCGCTGTTCCGTGTCCCGATCGTTAACTGCTTCAGACGCAACGCGGCGTCCCGGGCGAATCTTCCCCGCTAGCGTGAGTGGCCCCGCTGCGGCGATCCGCGGATGTGGGGATTGATAGCGTTGAGCAGGTGAGTGACGTGCCGGAGGAGACCGACCTTTCCTTCGACGACCCACGTCGCGATGCCAGGAGCGGGCCGACCGCGCGGGTCGCCCCCGAGAACGTCGAGGGTACGCAGGAGCCGCACGCGACGCCGGAGACGGGTCCGGGCAGGACGCCGGCCCGGCGCGTTCCCTCGACGAAGGCCACGACCGCCCGCACCGCACCGGCCAGGTCGACGGGGAAGTCTGCGGCGGCGAAGCCGGTCACGGCCCGCCCTCCCCACGGGACGGGCACGACCGCGCACGACGGGACCACAACGCCCGCGGCCGGGAAGGCGGCGGGCAGGGCGAAGGCCGCAGGGGTCGCGAAGGCTCCCGCGGCGGGGAAGGCCGCCGGTACGGCGAAGTCCCCGGCATCGTCGAGGAGCGCCGGATCCGCGGCGGCGAAGACCTCCTCGGGCGGAACGGCCGCACGCAGTCCGCGAGCCCCGCGGAGCGGCGCGATCGCCGCGAAGAGGATCGCCAAGACCGCGGAGCCGCCCCTCGCGGACGCGCAGGCAGAGCCTGCGACCGAGCCCGCGCTGGAGGCCGCCGTCGAGGAGGGCCCCACGACGCGCGCCGCACCGGAGCCGGCCCTCGATCCGGCTCCCGTTCCCACTCCGCTCATCGAGCCGGAGGACCCGGCGGAGCAAGCCATTCCGGCGGCGCCGGCCGAGGAGGCCATCGACGCCGTTGCCCGCCCTGAGGACCCGCCGGCGCCCGGGGCCCAGGACGAGCCCCGCCCAGACGCGTTCCTGACGCCCACCCTCACCGTGCAGTCCGCGCCGCTCTCGCCCCGGCCGCAGCCGCGGCGCCGGTCGGACATCCCGCAGGCCCCCCGGCGCGAGGTCGGCGACGTCGTCCTGTCGTTGCGGGGCGTGAGCAAGCGGTTCGGCGAGAACATCGCGGTGGACGACCTCGACCTGGAGGTGCGGGAGGGGTCCTTCTACGGGATCGTCGGCCCCAATGGCGCGGGCAAGACGACCACGCTGTCGATGATCACCGGCCTTCTCCGTCCCGACGTGGGCAGCATCTCGGTGCACGGCATCGACGTCTGGCGCGACCCGGTCAAGGCCAAGCGCACCATCGGCGTGCTGCCCGACGCCCTGCGACTCTTCGACCGTCTCACGGGTGCTCAGCTCCTCTACTACTCGGGCACCCTGCGCGGCCTCGACCACGAGACGGTCCGCCAGCGCTCGGCGGACCTCGTCGCCGCCTTCGGCATCGAGGACGCCGTCGACCGGCTCGTGACCGACTACTCCGCCGGCATGACGAAGAAGATCGCGCTCGCCGCCGCCATGATCCACTCGCCCCGGCTGCTCGTGCTCGACGAGCCGTTCGAGTCCGTGGATCCGGTCTCCGCCGCGAACCTCAACGAGATCCTGCAGAAGTACGTGGCGAGCGGAGGCACCGTGGTGCTCTCCAGCCACGGCATGGACTTCATCCAGCGCGTCTGCGACCACGTGGCGATCATCGTGGCCGGCCGGGTGCTGTCCGCGGGCACCATGGACGAGGTGCGCGGTACCAAGACCCTGGAGGATCGCTTCGTGGAGCTCGCCGGCGGCAGGAAGGCCGCCGAGGGCATGGAGTGGCTGCACAGCTTCACCGACTGACTCCGGGACGAGCGGCGAACCGCCCGTCAGACCGGCGGTGGTCAACCCCCGAAGCCGCGCGCCGCGGGTGTGTCAGCCTGTCGGCATGAGAATCGTGTCGTACGCGGACGAGCACTTCCGCACCAGTGACGACGTGGCGAGTGCCGTCCTCCGGTACTCGATGCTGCTCGCCCACGGGGACACGAGCGATGTGGTCCGCGTGCCCGTCGTCGTCGACGGGCACGAGACCTGGGCGGAGCTGATCATCGGGCCGGCGAGCCAGATCACCACGTTGGAGGTCGTCGGCGACGAGGACTTTCCGCTCGATGACAAGGCGGTCATCCAGGACCTCGCGCAGCGGGCGGACCGTGTCGAGATCACGCTCAAGTCGGTGAAGGCCCAGGTGCTGACGGAGGACGAGCTGGCCGCTGCGGTGCCGGACGTCGACTACCTCGAGGGCTGACGAGCGGCGGCGCTGCGCCCGCCTAGGGCATGCCTACACATCCGGGCGGACGGTGTCAACGGCACTGCGACAGCAGGAGCCGCGCCGTACCCTGAGCAGCACAGCACACGCCGCGGACTCGACCCTTCCGCCTTCACCCACTTCCCTGCCCTTCTCGTCGCCTCCCCTCGACGCTCTCCTGCACCAGGACACGCCATGCTTGACACCGTCCCCCTCTCTCCCGCCGACATCCCCACTCCCGCCAACAGCACTCCCTACCTGCCCGTGCCGGCCACTCGGACCGTGCAGGACGAGCAGGGGCGCGCCGAATATTCGATGAGCCGGTCGGCGGCCCGCGGAGGGCGCCGGGCGCCGCTCGCGGCGGCGGCCTCCTATGTCCTGGCCGCCGCGATCGTGGTGGAAGGACTCGCGATCGTCGCGCTGGTCTCCTGACGCCGGCGTCGCGCACGTCCTGGTCAGTCGACGACGCGCAGCCGGATGCTCTCGGCCAGGAGCGGCGCGATCATCGACAGCTGACCGCTGTCGATGATCGCGCCGCCGAGGCTGTCGACTCCGGACACCCGGTCGAACTCGAGTCCCCGAAGGTCCACGTCCTGCAGGCGCGCGCCCTGCACATCCAGAGTCTTGAGGGACGAGTCGCGGAACGCGATCCGGGCGACCGTCGCGCCGCCCAGGTCGAGCTCGTCGATCGTGCAGTCCTCGAACAGCACATCGAGCACCTTGGAGCTGCGGAGGTTGATGAAGCCGAGCTTGCAGCCAGTGATCCTCACCGACGACCACGAGGAGTCGTAGAGCTCGGCGGAGCCGACTCGTCCCCCGTCGAGGATCACGTCCCGCCAGGTGGAGCGCGCGGCCCGCAGCACGGGGACATCCAGTCCCCGGACCACCGATTCGACGATCCGCACTCCGCGCATGCCCGCGTCGCGAGCCCGGAGGCCGTCGACCTCGCACTCGCTGAAGGTGCTGCCCGAGAGGTCGATCCCCGTGACGTCGAGGTTTGTGAAGCGCACGCCGTCGAGCGTCGCCTCCGAGCCCAGCTCTTCCGGGTCGCCCTCCGTGAGCGGCGGCAACCGGAACGCGCCGATGCGGGGGGAGCTGGTCGTTCGCGCCTTCATTCCCGTGCCCTCTCGCGTCCCGGCTCGTCCGGGCCGCCTCCCATGCAAGCACAGCTGTCGGGCGCACCGCGGGTCGGGGCGCCGGTGGCCCTGCCGTAGGCTGGACAGCCGTAATCGAGACGGGCGCGAGCAGGCAAGAGGAACACTGTGCTACCTGTATTTCTCCGGCTGAAGGTGCGGCTGCTGGCGAACGCGTTTCGGCGCAGCCCGTGGCAGGTCGTCGGTCTCGTGGTCGGCGTCGTCTACGGCCTCGGCGTGGCAGTGCTCGGGGCAGTCGCCCTCATCGCGCTGCTGTTCAGCGAGGCGGATCTCGCTCGCTCCGCCACAGTGATCGCCGGCTCGGCGGTCGTGCTCGGCTTCCTCGTGGTGCCGCTGGCCTTCGGCGTGGACGACACGCTCGACCCCCGGCGCTTCGCGCTCTTCGGCGTCGACAACTCCCGGCTCGCGACCGGCCTCGCGATGGCCGCGCTGATCAGCGTGCCGGCCGTCGCGCTCACGATCGTCGCTCTCGCCTCGCTCGTCACCTGGGCGCGCAACCCTGGCTCGTTCCTGCTCGCCATCCTGTCCGTGCCGCTCATCGTGGCCACGTGCGTGCTCGGCGCGCGCGTGACGACCTCGCTGGCGGCATTCCTCCTCGCCACCCGGCGGGCCCGGGAGTTCATGGCGGTGGTGGGCATCCTCGCGCTCGTGCTGATCTCGCCGGTCATCGTCGTGCTCTCGACGATCGACTGGAAGGACGATGGGGGCACCGCCGGCCGCGGCATCACCGACATCCTCGCCTGGACACCCCTCGGCGCCGCATGGGCCTTCCCCGGCGACGCGGCAACCGGCCGCGTCGGGCTCGCGGTGCTGCATCTGATCATCGCGGCCGCAACGGTCGGTGTCCTGTGGCTGGGCTGGCGCGCCCTCGTCGCCTGGATGCTCGTCACGCCCGCCCGCGAGGCGCGCACGCGCAGCTACGGCGGGCTGGGCTGGTTCGATCGCCTGCCCGACAACCCGACCGGCGCCATCGCCGCGCGGAGCGCGACCTACTGGGCGCGTGACCCGCGCTACCGGGTGTCGCTCCTGATGATCCCCATCACGCCGTTCCTGATGATCGTTCCGCTGATGGTGGTGGGCGTTCCGGCCTCGATCCTCGCCATGATCCCGGTGCCGATCTTCTGCCTCTTCCTCGGCTGGACGATGCACAACGACGTGGCCTACGACAACAGCGCCATCTGGCTGCACGTCGCCTCCGGCACCCGGGGGCGATCGGACCGCTGGGGGCGGCTCTTCCCGGCACTCGTGCTCGGCATCCCCGTGCTGATCGTCGGGTCGGTGATCAGCGCCGCGATCGTCGGCGACTGGAGCGCGCTCGGCGGACTGCTCGGCGTCAGCGCTGCGCTGCTGCTCGGCGGCATGGGGTTCTCCAGCATCATGTCGGCCCGCTTCCCGTATCCGGTGGTCCGTCCGGGGGACAGCCCCTTCAGTCAGCCCCAGAGCACCGGCGCGACCACCGCCCTGGCTCAGTCGGTGTCGTTCCTGGCCTCCCTGCTCCTCGCGCTGCCCGCGATCGTGTTCGCGGCTCTCGGCTTCCTCGGCTCCGACACGTGGTTCTGGGCATCCCTGGCCTCGGGGATCCTGGTCGGGATCGCGTCGCTGCTGTTGGGTGTGCGCATCGGCGCACGGATGTTCGACCGCCGCGGCCCGGAGATCCTGCGCGCCGCCCTGCTCAACTGACCTCCATGGTGGCCTCCGGATCGACGCGTACAATCGGGCGCATGCCAGTCGACTCCAGCACCGAACCCGGCGGAGGAACCTCCACGCTCGACCGTGAGCTGGAAGAGCTCCTCGAGCGCGAGCAGGTCGACGAGGGCGACCACGACCGCTTCGCGCACTACGTGCGCAAGGAGAAGATCGTCGAGTCGGCGGTGACCGGCAAGCCCGTCATCGCCCTCTGCGGCAAGGTCTGGGTTCCCGGCCGCGATCCGTCGAAGTTCGCCGTGTGCCCCACCTGCAAGGAGATCTACAAGTCGCTCGCCGAGTGACGGCGGGCCGGCCTGGCCGGGCGATCTCGGCTCAGGCGTAGACGGTCGGCAGCACCGGATCTCCGGCGCTCAGCCGGAAGGCCTGCGGTGGCAGCTCCGCGATCGCGATGGCGTGGTGCTCCCGGGCGGCGGCCGCTCCCGCGCGCCCACGCCATTGCTCGTCCGGGACCCCGTCCAGCACGAGCGGCACGTGCAGCGACCGCTCGCTCGCCTGCGCGTGCTCGCCGGCCTCCGGCCCGTGGTCGTCGATCCGGATGAGCTCCGCCTCGGCGACTCCCTTTCCGTCGAAGCGCCGATAGGCGTGCTTGCGGCCGCCCCGGCTCGACTTCGAGGTCGACCGCTTGGCCACCGAGACCCACTCGCCGTCGTGGTCCTGATGGGCCACCAGCTTGTAGACCATCCCGGCGGCCGGAAATCCCGACCCGGTGACGAGGGACGTGCCGACTCCGTAGGAGTCGACCGGGGAGGCGCCCAGGGCGGCGATGCCGTACTCGTCGAGGTCGTTGGTGACGGTGATCCTCGTCGCCGTCGCGCCGAGCGAGTCGAGCAGCGCACGGACCTCGGCCACCTGGCTGGGCAGGTCGCCGGAGTCGATGCGCACGGCGCCCAGCCCGGGACCGGCGAGCTCCACCGCCCGGCGCACCGCGGTCGGCACGTCGAAGGTGTCCACGAGCAGGGTCGTGCCGGGGCCCATGGCCTCGATCTGGGCCCGGAAGGCGGCCTCCTCGCTGTCGTGCAGCAGCGTGAAGGCGTGGGCGGCGGTGCCCATGGTGGGCACACCCCAGGTGCGTCCCGCCTCCAGGTTGGAGGTGGCGGAGAAGCCGGCGATCCAGGCGGCGCGGGCCGCCGCCACCGCGGAGCGCTCACCCGTGCGCCGCGACCCCATCTCGGCGAGCGGGCGCCCGGTTGCGGCGGAGACCATCCGCGCGGCAGCCGTCGCGACCGCGCTGTCGTAGTTGAGGACGCTGAGCAGCACCGTCTCGAGCAGCACCGCCTCGGCGAAGGTGCCCTCGACGACGAGCACCGGGGAGCCCGGGAAATACAGCTCGCCTTCGCGATAGCCAGTGATCATTCCGGAGAAGCGATAGTCGGCGAGCCAGGCGGCCGTGGTCTCGCTCACCACCCGGTGCTCTGCGAGGAAGGCCAGCTCCTCGTCGCCGAAGCGGAAGTCGGCGACGGCGTCGAGCAGGCGGCCTACCCCGGCCAGCACGCCGTAGCGGCGGCCCCCCGGCAGGGAGCGCGCGAAGACCTCGAAGACGCTCGGCCGCAGTGCGGTCCCGGCCCGCAGCGCGGCATCCACCATGGTCAGCTCGTACCTGTCGGTGAGAAGCGCCGTGCTCTGCGTCACCCGGCAAGCCTAGTTCGCCGACCTCGAAGCGCCTCACCGGGGGGAGAAGCACCCCCCAACTGGGTACTCCGGCGGCCTATCGCGGCGGCGTGGGCGTCCCTAGCATTTCCAGTGCCTTCCGATCACCCCACCGGAAGGGCGACCGCTCACCCCAGCGGTCTTCTCTGCCCGAGAGGCCCACCCATGCTCTCTTTCACCCTGCCCGACGGCGACGTCGTGGAGGCATTCGCCGCCGAGATCAGCGTCGCCGGACTCGAGCTCGTGCCCGCTGTGGTCGCCGTGATGGTCCTCGCCGCGCTCGGCGCCGCACTCGTGATCTCCTCCGTCCGCCGCAAGGACGCCCCGCACGAGTAGCGGCGGGCCCTCGCGCCCCTCCGTCAGGCCTCGCGCCTACACTGGGGAACCGTGACGGACGCGCCTATCGGAGTCTTCGATTCCGGAGTCGGCGGTCTCACGGTGGCTCGGGCGATCCTCGATCAACTGCCCCGAGAGTCGATCCTCTACGTGGGCGACACCGCCAACGGGCCGTACGGCCCCCTCCCGCTCGCTGTCGTCCGCGAGCACGCTCTGCGCATCATGGACGACCTGGTGGACCAGGGCGTCAAGCTGCTCGTCATCGCCTGCAACTCCGCGTCCGCGGCCGTCCTGCGTGACGCGCGCGAGCGCTACACCGTCGGTCGCGGGATTCCGGTGGTCGAGGTCATCCTGCCCGCCGTGCGCACCGCGGTGCACCAGACCCGCAACTCTCGGGTGGGTGTCATCGGCACCGTCGCCACGATCACGTCCCGCGCCTACGACGACGCGTTCGCGGCAGCGCCCCACCTGCAGCTGTTCTCGGCGGCCTGTCCCCGTTTCGTCGAGTTCGTCGAGGCGGGCATCACCACGGGGGACGAGCTGTTCGCCGTGGCCCGCGAGTACCTGCAGCCGCTCATCGACGCCGACATCGACACCCTGGTCCTCGGCTGCACCCACTATCCGCTGATGTCCGCCGCCATCCAGTACGTCGTGGGCCCCGATGTCCGGCTCGTCTCGAGCGCAGATGAGACCGCCCAGGACGTGTACCGGATGCTGGTCGAGCACGGAATGCTGCGCACCGGGGCCGAGCCGCCGACGCGCGTCTTCGAGGCGACGGGCGACGACGCCGACGAGTTCACCCGCCTCGCCCGCCGCTTCCTGGGCCTGGAGGCGCCTGCCGCAACCTCCGTGCTCACGGGATCCATCCCTCTTCCGCACGGCCTACCGAGAGGAGCCGCATGACCGGCACCCGAGTCGACGGCCGCGCCGTCGACAAGCTCCGCGACGTCGTCATCGAGCGCGGCTGGAGCGATCAGGCGGAGGGATCCGCGCTCATCTCGTTCGGGGGCACCCGCGTGCTCTGCACAGCGTCGTTCACCAACGGCGTCCCGCGCTGGCTGAACGGCAAAGGGACCGGCTGGGTCACCGCGGAGTACGCGATGCTGCCGCGGGCCACCAACTCCCGCAACGACCGGGAGTCGGTGAAGGGCCGCATCGGCGGCCGCACCCACGAGATCTCGCGGCTGATCGGCCGGTCCCTGCGTGCCGTCATCGACCTGAAGGCGCTCGGGGAGAACACCGTCGTGCTCGACTGCGACGTGCTGCAGGCGGATGGGGGCACGCGCACGGCCGCCATCACCGGCGCCTATGTCGCCTTGGCGGACGCCATCGAGTGGGCGCGCGGAAAGAAGTTCATCGGCCAGAAGTCGGTCCCGCTGATCGACAGCGTCGCCGCCGTCTCCGTTGGCATCATCGACGGCGAGCCGATGCTGGACCTCGCCTACACCGAGGACGTGCGGGCGGAGACCGACATGAACGTCGTCGCCACCGGTCGTGGGCTCTTCGTGGAGGTGCAGGGCACAGCGGAGCGGGCGCCCTTCGACCGGGGCGAGCTCAACTCCCTGCTGGATCTCGCGCTGAGCGGCACCGACGCCCTCGCCGCCATCCAGCGGGAGGCGCTCGGCGTCGCGGCCGCGTCGTGACGGACGCGCCCGCGGCCGCAACGGCCCTCGTGCTCGCCACCCACAACCCGCACAAGGTCGATGAGCTGAGGCGCATCCTGGGTGCGGACCTCGGCTCCCTCGAGCTCGTCGTCTACAACGGACCCGAGCCGATCGAGGACGGCGTCACCTTCGCGGAGAACGCCCTGATCAAGGCGCGAGCGGCGGCAGTGCACACCGGACTCGCGGCGCTCGCCGACGACTCCGGCATCGCGGTCGACGCGCTCGGCGGTGCTCCCGGCATCCACTCCGCACGCTATGCCGGCACCCGCCGCTCCGAGGACAACGTCGCGCTCCTTCTCGAGCGGATGCGCGGCGTGCAGGATCGTCGCGCGGTGTTCGTGTGCGCCGCGGCGGCCGTCCTTCCCGACGGCAGCGAGCACGTCGAGGTGGCCGAGTGGCCCGGCGAGGTGCTCGAGCAGCCCGCCGGCGGAGGCGGCTTCGGCTACGACCCCGTCTTCCGTCCGGATGGCCTCGCCGTGTCCTCGGCCGAGATCTCGGCGGCGGAGAAGGACGCGATCAGCCACCGGCGGCAGGCCTTCTCCGCCCTCCTGCCCTGGCTGCGGGAGCGGCTGGGCTGACCCCCGCTGCGAGCGCGGCTGGGCGAGGGTTCCCGTCGTCCCTGCCCGCCCCTACGGTGAAGCCATGGGACACCAGCACGCCGCTCCTTCGAGCGCCCGCCGCCTGCTCGTGGCGCTGGGCGTGCTCGCGGTGTTCCTTGTGGTCGAGCTGGTGGGGGCGCTGGTCTCCGGCTCCCTCACCCTGCTGGCGGATGCCGGACACATGGTGTCCGACCTCATCGGCCTCAGCGTCGCGCTCGCGGCGACCCTCGTGGCGGCGAAGCCCGCCACGGAGCGCTCCACCTTCGGCTATCAGCGCGCGGAGGTGCTCGGCGCGCTGATCAACGGGCTGGTGCTCGTCGCGGTCGCCGGCTTCGTCGGGGTGGAGGCGGTGCGCCGCCTCTCGGCCCCCGAAGACGCCCCGGTGCAGCCGGTGCCGATGCTCCTCGTCGCCGCCGCGGGACTGCTCGCGAACCTGGTGGCGCTCGGGGTGCTGCGCGGCGGCCGCCGGGAGACGATCAACCTGAGGGGTGCCTATCTGGAGGTGCTGGGGGATCTGCTCGGCTCGGTCGCGGCGATCGTCGCCGCAGTCGTCATCCTGCTGACCGGGTTTCAGCGGGCCGATCCTCTCGCCTCGCTCGTGGTCGCCGTGCTCCTCCTGCCCCGCGCCATGAGCCTGCTCCGTGACGTGATGTCGGTGCTGACCGAGTCGGTCCCGTCCGGCACCGACCTGGCCGCGATCCGCGACCACATCTGCTCGGCCGCCGGGGTGGTCGCGGTGCACGACGTGCACGTCTGGGCGATCACCCACGGCGCACCGGTCTTCACTGCGCACGTCGTGGTGGAGGCCGACGTCTTCCGTCGCGGGGAGACCGATCGCCTGCTCGACGAGCTCGCCGGTTGCCTCGAGGGTCACTTCGATGTGGCGCACTCCACCTTCCAGCTCGAGCCCGCCGGCCACGCCGAGCATGAGGAGCACCGGCACGCCTGAGGCACCCTGGCTGGCGCGACGCCGAGCCTCGTGCCGCCCGCACTAGAGTTCCCCCATGGAGACGGCGGCTGTCAGCGTCGCCCCCCCGCGGATCCGGCTCTGGCCGCTCCTCGGACCCGCTGTGGTGGCCGGAGTCGCCTACCTCGACCCCGGCAACGTCGCGAGCAACATGACCGGCGGCGCCCGCTACGGCTACCTGCTCATCTGGGTGGTGGTGGCCGGCAACGCGATGGCATGGCTCATCCAGTACCTCTCCGCGAAGCTCGGCATCATCACGGGGCGCAGCCTCCCCGAGAACCTCGGGGCCGGGTTCCGCCGCAAGGGCACGCGCTACGCCTTCTGGGTGCAGGCGGAGCTCGTGGCGATGGCCACCGACATCGCCGAGGTGATCGGCGGGGCGGTCGCGCTCAAGCTGCTGTTCAACCTGCCCCTCCTCCTCGGTGGGCTGATCACCGGCACCGTGTCCCTGCTCCTGCTCGTGCTGCAGAGCAGACGGGGGCCCCGCCCCTTCGAGCGGATCATCGCCGGTCTCGTGCTCGTGATCGCGCTCGGCTTCGGAGCGGGGATCGTGGTGGGCCCGCCCGATCCGGCCGCCGCTCTCGCCGGACTCGTGCCGCGGTTCGAGGACAGCGGCTCGGTGCTGCTCGCGGCCTCGATCCTCGGCGCGACGGTGATGCCGCACGCGATCTACGCGCACTCCGCCCTGACCCGGGACCGCTTCAGCGGCGTGCTCGGCGCCTCGGACCGCCGGGTGCTGATGCGGGCGACGCGCATCGACGTCTCCATCGCACTGGCCGTGGCGGGCACCGTGAACGTGGTGATCCTGCTCGTGGCCGCCGCGTCGCTTCGCGGGGTGCCCGGCACCGACACGCTGGAGGGCGCGCACGCCGCCCTTGCCGTCGGCCTCGGGACCCCGATCGCCACCCTGTTCGCGATCGCGCTGCTGGCGTCCGGCCTGGCCTCCACCTCGGTCGGCGCGTACGCCGGCGCCGAGATCATGCGCGGACTGCTGCACATCAACGTCCCGCTGATGGCCCGGCGGCTCGTCACCCTCGTCCCTGCGCTCGCCGTGCTGGCCGTGGGAGTCGACCCCACCTTCGCGCTGGTGATCAGTCAGGTGGTGCTGTCGTTCGGCATCCCGTTCGCGCTGATCCCGCTCGTGGTGCTCACCGGACGGCGCTCGCTGATGGGGAACTGGTCGAACCGCCCGCTGACCACCGTGCTCGCGGTGATCGCGGCCGCGCTGCTCATCGTGCTCAATCTGACGCTGCTCTGGCTGCTCGCCACCGGCGGCTGACCGAGCCGGCGGAAAAGGGGGTCAGTCCCGCTTCTGCTCGAACGCGTCGTGGCCGAGCACCAGTTGATCGGTGTCTACCGCCGCCGCCGCACGGCCTGCCGCGCGCGCCCTGCGCGCCTTCCGCGTGCTCTGCACGTAGTGGTACACGGTCGGGATCAGCGTGAGGACGACCGCGCCGAGCAGGATGACGTCGATGTAGTGCCGCACGAAGTCGGCGACAGGCGGGATGTAGCCCAGGAAGTAGCCGACGAGGGTGAGACCGGCTCCCCAGATCAGGGCGCCGATGAGGTTGTAGAGCGAGTACTTCCGATAGTCCATGTGACCGACTCCGGCGGCCACGGGGGCGAAGGTGCGGACGATCGGCACGAAGCGCGCCACGATCACCGCGAAGCCGCCGAAGCGCTCGAAGAAGCCGTTGGTGCGGCGGACGTTCTCGACGCTGAAGAGCCCGGTCTCCTTGCGCTCGAACACCCGCGGCCCGGCCTTGTGCCCGATCAGGTAGCCCACTTCTCCGCCTGCGAAGGCGGCGACGCCGATGGCCAGACAGACCCACCAGATGTCGACGCTGATCCCGCCCTTGGCGGCGAGGTCGTGCATTCCGTAGAAGGTGAGCAGGCCCGTGATGATGAGCAGCGTGTCACCGGGCAGCAGGAAGCCGATGAGGAGCCCGGTCTCCGCGAAGACGATGAAGCACACGCCGAGCAGTGCGAAGGCGCCGAAGCTGGTGATGAGGGCGTCCGGGTCCAGCCACGGGATGAGTGCGGTGGGATGCACGGTGCTCCTGACGTCGGCACTGCGCGCCCGGAAGAGGCCGGCGTGCAGCGGATGCCCCTCAGGCTAGCGGGGAACTCCGGCGCGAGGGATGAGCCACGGGGCGCCCGTCGCTCACGTAGAGGAGACCGTCAGCTCGGTCCGGAGCTCTTCCTCCACGATCCGCTGCACGAATCTGAGCAGCGTGTCGGTGACGCCGCCCTCCTGAACCTCCGGCGCGATGAAGAGCTTTCGAGCGGGAGCGTGGGTGCCGGGCCACTCGCGGCGCACCCGCTCGTCGATCCGGGCGGCGATCTCCTCGGGTGTCCCGCTCATGCGCTGCCTCCTGCCTCGTGGCGCCGCTGTCGGCGGCGCGAGCCCCGAGTCCGGCGAGTGCGGTCCAGGGTAGCGGGCAGGAACGCCCAGGGCATCTGGCCCGCGTGCGGCGGATCAGGCGGCGGGGGCGTAGTCGGCGCGGCCGCTGCGGCCGCGTCCGGTGCCGGTGAACCACGACGCGGTGCGCCAGGCGAGCACGAACACCGACATGACGCCGACGCACATCGTTCCGACGAGGACACCGAGTAGCTGGAGCAAGCCGCGCGCGATCACTCGCCAGTTCTATCGGAGCCGCATGGCCGAGCAGTGTCCGACAGGCCGTCCGGCCGGAACTTCGGTTGCCACCTGCCGGGGGAGGAGCTAGCCGCCGACGTGGATGCCCGGGCGCCGACTCGGATCCGGCTCGACTTCGCGGATGATCTCCCGCACGACCGGCGGGGTGTCGCCGGTGCCGAGCAGCAGATAGCGCATCAGGTGACCGATCGGGTTCCCCTCCGACCACTCGAAGTAGCAGTGCGGACGCACCCCGGTGGCGTCGCGGAGCGCGAGGAGGATCTCGGCGATCGCGTTCGGCGCTGCTGCGCTGTCGGCGCGCAGGATCCGGTAGCCGTCCACCTCCACGCCCCGAACCGTGAGCACACCTGCGAAGGCGGACGGATCGACCACGTCGATCTCGAGGAACAGCACATCGGTCGAGGCGGGCACCGGGTTCATGTCCCGCTGCCGGAACTCCTTCTCCGAGTACTCGTCGGTGTCGCCTGCCTGGCGCTTGTTGGCGATGACGTGCAGGGTGTTGTCGCGGCGGAGCGAGTCGGTGATGAATCGGCGGGCCTCGTCGTCGAACTCGACGCGATCGGCGCGCAACTCGGTGGTCCGGGTGACCCGGGAGATCAGCGAGATCACGATGATTCCGCCGATGAAGAGGGCGGAGATCGCGATGCCGTCCGGCTTCTCCACGACGTTCGCCAGGAGCGCGTACAGCAGCACGGCCGTGAGCACCGCGAACGCGATGCCCGATCGCCTGCGGTGTGCGCGGAGGGCGGCGATCGTCACCGCGACCGACCCGGACACCATCATGGCGAGGATGCCGGTGGCGTAGGCGCCGGCCTGGGCGTCCACGTCGGCGCGGAACCCGATCGTGATGAGGATGCTCACCCCGGTGTAGACGAGCACGACCGGCCGCACGGCCCGGCTCCAGTCGGGCGCCATCCCATACGACGGCAGGTAGCGCGGCACGATGTTGATCAGCCCCGCCATCGCGGAGGCGCCCGCGAACCACAGGATGAGCACGCTGCTGATGTCATAGACGGTGCCGAACCCCTCGCCGAGGAGGTCGTGCGCGAGATAGGCGAGCGCGCGCCCGTTGGCGCCGCCGCCCTGCTGATATTCCTCAGCAGGGATGAGCACAGTGGTGACGAGGCTCGACGCGATCAGGTAGACGCTCATGATGATCGCGGCCGCCGTCAGCAGCTTCCTCGTATTGCGCATGCGGTTCTCGAGCCGCTCCTCCTCGGTGGCGCCGCGGGCCGAGATGAGCGGCATCATGCTCACCCCGGTCTCGAACCCGGAAAGGCCGAGCACGAGCAGGGGGAACGCGATCACCGCCGGGCCGAAGATGCCGCCGAAGCCGCTGCCGGCGGCGGCGAACGCCTGCGTCCAGTCGGCCAGCCGGGACGGGTCGCGGACGATCTCGGCCACGCCGGCGCCGATCACGATCGCATTCAGGGCGAGGAAGATCGCCACCAGCGGGATCGCCACGTTGACGGCCTCGCTGAAGCCGAGCAGGAAGACACCGCCGAGCACCACCAGCAGGAGGACCGTGATCAGGACCTCCTGACCGTGCAGGAACGCCGGGGCGTAGGGGTTCTCGACCAGGTGCACGGTGGCGTCGGCCGAGGACAGCGTGATCGTGATGATCCACGAGGTCGCGACGAAGCCGAGCAGGACCAGCACGAAGATCTTGCCCCGCCAGAACGGCAGCAGGCGCTCGAGCATCGCCACGGAACCCTGACCGTGCGGGCTCTCCTTGGCCACGCGCCGGTACATCGGCAGCATGCCGACCAGGGTGAGGGCGACGATCAGGAGCGTCGCGAGTGGCGAGAGGGCCCCCGCGGCAAGGGCCGCGATCGCCGGCAGGTAGGACAGTGTGGAGAAGTAGTCGACGCCGGTGAGGCACATCACCTTCCACCAGGCGTGCGTGTCCCGATTGCCCTCAGAGCTCTGGGGGCCCTCCGGCTGGACGCGGTTGGCGAGCATCCACTCGGCGAGGCGCCCCCTCGGAGCGCTGGGTGGCGTGGAGCGGGGAACGCTGGCGGGGATGGCGTACCGAGTGGGATCGGTCACTGTGGTCCTTCGACGAGATGTTCGTGGCGCAGTCGTGCGCAGAGCATCTTCGCATCCGGTGGCCGAACGGATTGCCCGCCCGCCGCCGGGTTTCGGGAGTTCGCGTCGAGGTGTACAAGGGGTGGGCCGTCACCCCCCGGGGCCGGGCGTGCAGCGCGGACGCTCCCTCGTTGCCGGCGACCACCCCGATCGTCCAGAAGCGCGTCCCGCGGGCGAGCAGAGCGGAGCGGCAGGCATCGAGAAGCTGCGAGCCGACCCCGCGCCCTCGCGTGGCGTCGGTCACGACCAGGGAGTCGACGTTCCCGTGCCGCCCCAGGTCGACCGTCCTGCCGCTCGGCTCGATCCGGCACGCCAGGGAGCCCAGCAGTGCGCCGTCGTCGCCGTGAGCGAGCAGCAGCAGGCCCTCGTCCCGCTCGAGCCAGGACCGGTAGTCGGTCGCTGTCGCCGCCCAGGATCGGTCGTCCGGCGTGCCAGGGGCCAGGCCGTCGAGCAGATCGCGGTGGTGAGCCAGCATCTGCGGCCAGAGTCCGCGCAGCGCGGAGACGTCCTCTGCCGATCCGGCGCGGACCGAGGTGGTCATGCGCCCCGCCGAGGCCTGTACTCCCGCGGGATTCCGCGCCTCTGCTCCGTGCGGAAGGTGGGACTTGAACCCACACGCCCGAAGGCACAGGAACCTAAATCCTGCGTGTCTGCCAGTTTCACCACTCCCGCGGAGCGACCAGTGTATCCGCGGGGAACGCGGCGCTCCGGGCCGAAGGCCGCGATGCAAGCCCTGTCTGCGGCCGGGATGCGGCCATAACGTGAGGGCATGTCGAAGAACTCGTCCGCAGCGTCCACGGCGAAGCGCGACGCCGGCAGGCTGCGCCGCAGCTCCTGGTTCCGCGCGGGCGCCCGCACCGGCTTCGCGGTCTCGGGCCTTCTCCACATCCTGATCGGTGCTCTCGCGGTCTCGATCGCCGTCGGCGGAGGAGGTGGGGAGGCGGACCAGACCGGTGCGCTGTCCGCCATCGCGTCGACCCCGGCCGGAGCGCTCCTTCTCTGGGTGATGGTGGCTGGCCTCTTCGCCTTGGCGATCTGGCAGGTGCTGGAGGCCGTCACCGTGCGGGAGTCCGACGGGTCCGAGCGCGTGCGCGCGCAGCTGAAGGAAGCGGGGAAGGGTGCTGCCTACCTCGTCCTCGCCATCACCGCCCTGCGATATGCGACCGGAGGGGGCGGCAGCGGCGAGAAGAGCACGGAGAAGGCGACGGCGGGTCTGCTGGGCAGCCCGCTCGGTGCGGCGGTGCTCCTCGCGGTGGCCGCGATCGTGGTCGCAGTAGGCATCGGATTCGTCGTCTCGGGATTTCAGAAGAGGTTTCTGACGACGATCACGCCGCCCCGGGGGGCGGCCGCACGCGGGGTCACGGTCCTCGGCCAGGTGGGCTTCATCGCCAAGGGCATCGCGGTGACAGTCGTCGGGATCCTCCTCGCGGCAGCCGTGTTCACCGCGGATCCGCAGCGTGCCGGCGGGCTCGACGGAGCGCTCAAGGCGCTGGCCGCCCTGCCGTTCGGGGTGGGGATCCTGATCGCGATCGGGCTCGGCTTCCTCGCCTACGGCGTCTTCTTCTTCGTCAGGGCTTGGCGAGCCCGGCTCTGATCGCCGCAGAGCGGCGCACCGAGAACGAAAGCGTCCCGCCGACTCAGTCGAGTCGGCGGGACGCTGTGCTTCCCCCCGGAAGGACGCGGACGAGCCGCGCGGTGGTGTCAGTCGTCCTTCGACTGGTCCTCGTGCTCATTCGAGCGGTCGGAGCCCCACTTCACGGAACCCGAGACGTGCGAGTCGGACTTGACGGAAGTCGACTCGCCCGAGTGGGAGTGGGAGTCGGAGTCCGAACCGGAGTCGTCGTCGCTCTCGTCCTGGCCGGACGAGGCCTCGTTGTCGTCGTTCGAGTCGTCCGACTCGGTCTCGTCGTCAGCCTCATCGGAGTGGTTCGGCTTGCCGGAATGGGCCGCGTCGCGGACGAGCTCGCCGTGCCGGGTCGAATCGTCCGTCTCGGTGTGGGCTGCCTCCCGCACGTCGGCGGTGTGGTCCGTCGGTGAGTGCGACCCGTCCTCCGTGCTGTCCGTGGCGTCATCGGTGCCGCCGGTGGTAGGAACCTCGGTGCCGTCCGTCCCGACCGCGGTCGTTCCGTCGTCGGTGACGGTCGTGTCGTCACTCACGGTCGTGTCGTCGCTCACTGTCGTTCCGTCCACGGTCTCGTCCGACGAGACCTCGTCAGACGAGGAGCTGTCCGGAAGCGGTGCCACGGATTCGACGACGTCATCGAATCCCTGCTGCACGGTGGGAGGAAGGACCCCCACCGCACCCGCGCCGGCGGCGCCGAAGGCGACCGTCGTTGCTCCGATGGCGATCTTTGCTGCGAGACCCAGTCCCGCGAACCAGCTGAAAATCATTCTTGCTCTCCCCCTTGTCGGGAGCCGGCGCGATGTCTGCGCCGACGCCCACTCTCGTGATCGCTCCGGCAGACCCCCTGCAGAAGCGGAGATGCCGGCGACTCTGTCGAGGTCCAGTCGGGCGGCGAGCTCGGCACTAGGCCGGGGCGCGCTTCCCAGGGAATCCACTCGCATCTCGTGGACGACATTCGCCACGGACTCAAGGTCCGGGCGTCCCTCGGGAACCTGGCCATCGAGGATGGCCAGGACGTCGTCGTCGGACAGGCGGGAATTCTTCATCTCACTCCCTGCTATCGCTGGAGAGGGTCGCAGGGGTACGGGTTGGCGAAAGTTTTCTTCGGAGCGCTTCGAGGCCCCGGCGCTGGAGGGCTTTGACCGCTCCGGGGCGCTTGCCCACGATCTCGGCGATCTCGTCGATCGTGAGGTCGCCGATGATGCGCAGCACGAGCACGTCCCGCTGATCCGGCGGCAGCTGGTCCAGGATCTTTCGCGTTTCGGCGTCGCCGATGGAGTGCAGCGCGCCCTGTTCGGCGCTCGGCGCCCGACGCGGGTCCCCTTCGTCCACCCACTCAACCGTGCGGCCACGCCGCGACCGCATCCGGAGCTCGTCGGTGAGGCGCCGATAGGCGATCGTGAACACGAAGGAGCGCAGCTCGCTCTCGCCACCGGTGAAGCGGGGGAGCGCGTCGAAGACGGCCATGAACACCTCGCTCGTGAGGTCCTCCGGCTCATCGGAGCCGCGCGCCGTGAGGAAGGCGAGCACCGCGGGGGAGTAGCGGCACCACAGGTCGCTGAGCGCCCAGGACGCACCGGTCTGCGCCGCGGCCAGGACGCCGGAGAAGACCTCGTCCCTGAGGCCGGCGTCGGTGCTGCTCATGGGGCCCAAGTATTGATGGGCTTCCGCGGGTTGAGGCGCACGACGCGCCCGGTGCGGGACCGAGGGGTCACTTGATGTCGCTATCCGGGCCCGGAAGCGTCAACAAGTGGCACCTCGACTGCTGGGGCTGTGGACAAGCGGCCCCGCACGTCACGCGGGCGCGGCAGAGTTCCGGCATGACGAACGCCGTCGGCGCCATCACCGACCTCGTGCGGGCGCGGATCCGGCACGACGGGGTCGATCTCGCGGCGGATAGGGACGTGGCCTCGCGCTATGTGCGGGACGAGGTGCAGCGATACTCGGAGCGCGCGCTCGGCGGAGCGGAGCCGCTCCTCGCGGACGAGGCCGCCGCGGGCGCGGAGGTGCTGGCCGCCATCACCGGCTACGGCGCGCTGCAGCCTCTGCTCGACGATGACGACGTGGAGGAGATCTGGATCAACTCGCCCTCCCGCGTCTTCGCCGCTCGCAACGGCATCGCCGAGCTCACGACGTTGGTGCTCACCGAGACCGATGTGCGGAACCTGGTCGAGCGGATGCTGCAGTTCTCGGGCCGACGGGTGGACCTGTCGTCGCCGTTCGTCGACGCCTCGCTGCCCGACGGCTCGCGCCTGCACGTCGTGATCCCCGACGTCACGCAGCGGCACTGGGCTGTCAACATCCGCAAATTCCCGCGTCGCATCCGCGAGCTGCCCCAGCTCGTGGCGAACGGGACGCTCGACCGGGTCGCCGCGGAGTTCCTCCGGATGAGCGTGCTGTCGGGGCTCAACATCCTCGTGTCCGGCGCAACCCAGGCGGGCAAGACCACCCTCCTCGGTGCGCTCCTCTCTGCTGCGCGCCCCGGCGAGCGCATCGTGACGGTGGAGGAGACCTTCGAGCTCGACATCACCGCCCGCGACGTCGTGGCGATGCAGTGCCGGCAGCCGAGCCTCGAGGGGACCGGGGAGGTGACGCTGCGGCGCCTGGTCAAGGAGGCGCTGCGGATGCGTCCCGATCGGCTGGTGGTCGGCGAGGTGCGGGAGGCGGAGGCGCTCGACCTCCTCATCGCCCTCAACAGCGGCGTGCCGGGCATGTGCAGCATCCACGCCAACACCGCCCGCGACGCGCTCACCAAGTTGTGCACGCTCCCGCTGCTCGCCGGTCGCAACGTGGACGCCGGATTCGTGGTGCCGACGGTGGCGAGCACGGTGGATCTGGTGGTGCACTGCCGCCTGCGCCGGGACGGATCCCGCGAGGCGGTCGAGATCCTCGCGCCGACGGGGCGCGTCGAGGGCGGGGCGCCGGAGTCGAGGCCGATCTTCGCGATGCAGGAGGGGGCGCTGCGCCTGACGGGACTCCGCCCGGCCCGCACGACCAAGTTCGAGGCGTCCGGCTTCGATCCCGCTCACGTGCTGGGCGGGGCGGCATGACGGCGCTGCTCGGGGCGGCCCTCGGAGCCGGCCTGCTGCTCGTGCTCTCGCCCTGGCTGTGGCCGCGGTCCTCACGTCGGCCATCCACGGGACGACTCGCGCGCCGCCTGGTCGATCGGCTCACTGCGGCAGGACTGCAGGGCATCCCGCTGCGCGCCTTCGCCGCCGTGAGTCTCCTCTTCGCGATCGCCGGCTGGGGCCTCCTCTTCGGGGTGACCGGCATCCCGGTGGTGGCCGCGGTCGCGGGGGCGGTCGCCGGGGCTCTCCCGTCGGGCATCGTGTCCTGGCGGGCGAACGCCCGCCGCAGGGCGGCACGAGGTGCCTGGCCGGACCTCCTGGATCACCTGGTCGCCTCGCTCCGCGCAGGCGTGCCGCTTCCCGAGGCCCTCGCCTCCCTCGCCACGGCAGGCCCCGCTTCGCTGCGCGTCGCCTTCGCCCGGTTCGGCCGGGACTACGAGGCGACGGCGAACTTCTCGCTCTGCCTCGACGGCGTGAAGGAGCAGCTGGCGGATCCGGTGGCCGACCGCATCGTCGAGACGCTCCGCCTGGCCCGGCAGGTCGGCGGGACCGAGCTTCTCGCCGTGCTGCGGGCGCTCGCCTCCGGCCTCCGGGAGGAGGCGGCGACCCGGGCCGAGCTCGAGGCTCGCCAGTCCTGGGTCACGAACGCGGCGAAGCTCGGCGTCGCCGCGCCGTGGCTCGTGCTCCTGCTCCTCTGCACACGTCCCGAGGCCGCCGCGGCCTATGCGAGCCCCGGTGGGGTGACGCTGATCCTCGGCGGCGTCGGCGTCTCCATCGTCGCCTATCGGGTCATGCTCGCCATCGGCCGGCTGCCGGAGGAGGGGCGGTGGTTCCGGTGACGGCCTCCCTCGGCTGGGCGGCGCTGTGCGGAGTTGCGCTCGGCATCGGCCTCTGGGCGCTGCTCGGCACGGTGCCGCGGCTCGCGCCTCCCCGGCTGGCGGCTCGGATGGCGCCCTACCTCGCCGATGTCTCCGCAGAGGCGCGGCGGATCGTGTCCCGCCGCACGGCCGATCCGCTGCCGGTCTTGGGGCTGCTCGGCGGGCCAGTGATCGCTGCCGCCCGGAACGGGCTGGATCGCCTGCTCGGGGGCCGTGCGACCATCCTCCGCCGCATCAGAGCCGCAGGCCTCACCCAGAGCGTCGAGCGGTACCGCACCCGACAGCTCGGGTTCCTCGTGGGCGGTGCCACAGCCGGCGTGCTGCTGGCCGTCGCACTCGCCCCGACGACAGCGCTGCCTCCGGCCGCCCTGATCGTGCTTCCCGGCGCCGCGGCCGCCGGGTCGCTCGCGCTGCCCGACTGGCTGCTCGCCCGCCGGGCTTCGAGGAGGCTGGCCAGGATCCGGGAAGAGCTGCCCACGGTGCTCGAGTTCCTGCTCCTGGCGCTCTCGGCGGGGGAGGGCATCCGCGAGGCGCTGCGGCGGGTGTCCCGGGTGGGATCGGGCGAGCTCTCCGGGGAGCTGGCCGCGCTGATGGCCGAGGTCCAGGCGGGCGTGCCGCTCGGCACCGCTCTCTCGCGGCTCGGCCGGGAGCTGCCGCTGCCGCCTCTGGTGCGGGCGCTGGAACACCTGGCCGCCGCCCTGGAGCGCGGTGCGCCGCTCGTGGATGTGCTGCGGGCGCAGGTCGAGGACTGCCGCAGGGAGTCCAAGCAGAACCTGCTCGAGCTGGCGGGACGCCGCGAAGTGCTGATGCTCGTTCCGCTCGTGTTCCTCATTCTGCCGACGACCGTGGCGATCGCGATCTTCCCCGGATTGCTGGTGCTGCAGACCGGCTTCTGAGCGGAGGGTCGAGGCCTGGGCACCAGGGCTGGAGGATGTCGGAGGGCGAGGCAGCGCCGGACCGGAGGCGAACCTGATCCCCCGCTTCTGGCTCGATGCGTCGTCGTGGGACACAGGTGGCGCCCGCGCCGACCGCTACCGGTCATGCCGTGCATCCGCGGACTCTGCCGGGTCCGGAGTCCGCTCGAGCCGACCGGCGGGCCATCGGCTTCGACGACCAGGTCGGCCGTCGTGCTCGGCCTGGTCCTCCATGGGCTGTCCGCCCGGGAGCCGCTCGAGGCGCGGCTGGCGGAGGCCGTTCGCCTGGCGCTCGTCGCCGCGATCCTGCTCGACCTCGACCTCCTCGTCCTCGGCTCGATGCTCGGCCGCATCCGCGAGTTCGGCCTGACCGCCGACCGGGTGGTCGCCCCCGGGCCGAACATCCTGCTGGTCGTCGACCTCGGGAGGTCTGGGTGGCTGTCCTCGCGGGCGCACGCCGGCCGGACGCCGGCCGCGCGGCTCGAGCGGTGGCAGACCGGGTGCCTTCCGGTGTTCGGCGTCAGCAGGCACGATTCCGTCCAGCAGGCAGAACCGGCACGATTCTGGCCCGCAGCGAGCAGAGTGCCTGCTGAGCGAAAGCGCGCGTGCGCCGGAGGAGCGGGCCAGCGAAGGAGAGCCTGGCGGCAGGAGCGGCCCGCCGGACGAGCGCGCCCCGCACCAGCCGTCGGGTCAGCGCCCGGGGACGCGGTTCCAGCCGACGATCACCCGACGGCCGTGCTCGAAGCCGAGCGAGCTGATGGAAGCCGTGTCGAGGGCGAGCAGGGAGCCGTCCTTCACCTCCAGGCCCAGCCAGACGGCGGCGAGTGCGCGCAGGAAGTGGCCGTGGGAGAACAGCAGCACCTTCTCGCCGTTCTCGAGGTGCGAGTGGACGCGGTCGCAGAGGCTCCTCGCGCGCCGGCGGACGTCCTCGGCGCTCTCGCCCGGCGTGTCGCCGGCTGGGACGCCGTCGGTCCAGATGCTCCACGAGGTTCCGAGGCGCTCAGCGATCTCCGCGCTGGTGGTGCCCTCGTAGGCGCCGTAGTCCCATTCGAGGAGGTCCTCGTCCGGCAGGGCGGCGGGGAACCCTGCCAGTCGGGCCGTCTCCCGGGCGCGCGCCAGTGGACTGGTCAGCACGAGTCCGAAGCTGATGCCGGCGAGGGCATCGCCGACCAGCTGAGCCTTGTACTCGCCGGCCTGGGACAGCGGGATGTCGGTGAGGCCCGTGTGCTGACCGGTCCGGCTCCACTCGGTCTCGCCGTGGCGCACGAGCACCACCCGCGGATCGTTCGGGCCATGCCCGGTGTCGTGCGCGATCGCCATGTGCTTCCCTTCCTCGCTCCCAGTGTCGCGGGTGCGGGGAGCGAGCGGGCGTGGTTGACAGGTCGCCGCCTGGTGCCTCGGACACCGAGGGCACACTCGACGCGCTCCGTCCGGTCGCCGCCGCGCTGCTCGAGGCCCCTCGACTCCTGAGGACGGCCAGCCCGCGCGGGAGGGCGACGCCGGAGAAGCTCCTCGGAAGCGCCTCCCGTCAAGGGTTCCCGCGGGCGGGAGGGGCCGCGGGAAAATGGCCGGGTGTCCACGGAACCGGCGGTCGATCACTCGCGGATGCTGGCTGCCGTTCGCGGCCTCCGCGAGACCGTCGAGCGGACCGCCCTCCCGCTCGACCTCCCCGGCGCCCGGGAGGCCCAGCAGTCGAGGAGTCGCCTCCTCGATCAGCTCGACGACTACGTGATCCCGAGGCTCACCTCGATCGACGCTCCGCTGCTGGCGGTCATCGGCGGCTCGACCGGCGCCGGCAAGTCCACGCTCGTCAACTCGCTCGTCGGGCACGAGGTGAGCCAGTCCGGCGTGCTGCGCCCCACGACCCGCTCGCCGGTGCTGGTCTCCCATCCGTCGGACGCTCGTTGGTTCGCCGACCAGCGGGTCCTGCCTGGGCTCGCCCGCGTGACCGGCGGATCGGGGGACCCGTCGGGCGACGGCTCGGTGCGTCTCGTCGCGACCGACGAGCTCCATCCGGGGCTCGCGCTGCTCGATGCGCCGGACATCGACAGCGTCGTCGCCGCGAACCGGGACCTCGCGGCGCAGCTCCTCGCGGCGGCCGACCTCTGGATCTTCGTGACCACCGCGGCCCGGTACGCCGACGCGGTGCCCTGGGACCTGCTCCGCCAGGCGGCCGAGCGCGGCACCGCGGTGGCGATCGTCCTCGACCGGGTGCCCGCCGACGTGCTGCACGAGATCCGCCCCCACCTCGCCGAGATGCTCGACGACCAGGGGCTCGCCCGAGCGCCGGTCTTCGCGATTCTCGAGTCCGAGCTCGAGGGCGGCTTCCTGCCCGCCGGCCAGACGGCCGAGCTCCGCCGCTGGCTCGACGACCTGGCCGGCGACGCCCGAGCCCGGGCGGCGGTGGTCCGGCAGACCCTGGAGGGTGCGCTCGCCTCCCTCCGGCCGCGCGCCCTGGCACTTGCCGCGGCGGCCGCCGAGCAGACCGCAGCCACAGAGGCCCTGATGGCCTCCTCGGGTCGCGCCTATGTCGACGCGGTGGCCGGGGTGCGGGCGGGGATGCAGGACGGCACGCTGCTCCGCGGCGAGGTGCTCGCCCGCTGGCAGGAGTTCGTCGGTACCGGGGAACTCACCCGGCAGGTCGAGACGGTCGTCTCCCGCGTGCGGGACCGGGTCACCGCGTTCTTCCGCGGCGAGCCCCCGCCGGCCGAGAAGCTGGGCGAGGCCCTCCAGTCCGGCGCCGCGCTCCTCGTCGCAAACCATGCTGCGCTCGCGGCCACCGCGGCCACCCGCGCCTGGCGGGCCCTGCCCGGCGGCGAGCAGCTCCTCGCCCTCCATCCCGGCCTCGCTCGCCCGAGCCGGGATCTGGAGGCTGGTGTGGAGCGCCTCGTGCGCGACTGGCAGGGAGACATCCTCGACATGGTGCGCGACGAGGGCAAGGATCGCCGCACGACCGCACGGGTCATGGCATATGGCGTGAACGGCATGGGTGTCGTGCTCATGCTGGTGGCCTTCTCCGCGACCGCGGGGCTCGCGCTGATCGAAGTGGGGATCGCCGGTGGCACGGCGGTGCTGGGACAGAAGGTGCTGGAGGCCGTCTTCGGCGATCAGGCCGTCCGCGAGCTCGCCCAGGCGGCGCGCGAGCGGCTGCTCGAGCGGGTGGAGACGGTGTACGCCGAGGAGCTGGAACGCTTCGACGAGGCGGTGCGCACGCTCAGCGTCCTGGCGGATCAGAGCGAGGCGCTCACCGTCGCGGTCCGCAGGCTGGGAGAGGCCGGATGAGTCCGGCCGGGACGCGTGCGGCGAAGTCGGTCGCCCTGGCGACCGACGAGCTCAGGGTGAGGACCGGCGCCCTCGAGGAAGCCCTGGAGCTGGGTTCGGCAGAGCTGGATCCTGCGGCGGTGAACCGGGCGCGCTCGGTGGTCGGGAAGGTGAGCGAGCGCATCACCCTGGCGGGTGAGCACACCGTCGTTGCGCTCGCCGGCGCCACCGGGAGCGGCAAGTCCTCACTGTTCAACGCACTCGTCGGCGCCGACGTGTCGAAGGCCGGTGCCCGACGGCCGACGACGTCCACCGCGACGGCCGCCATCTGGGGCGACACCGACGCGGGAGCGCTCCTCGACTGGCTGAAGGTCGACTCGCGGCATCTGGTCCGAAGCGGGCCAGGAGGGCAGGCGCTCGACGGACTGGTGCTCCTCGACCTGCCCGACTTCGACTCCCGGGAAGCGTCGCACCGGGTGGAGGCGGAGCGCCTCCTGGAGCTGGTGGACGCGTTCGTGTGGGTCACGGACCCACAGAAGTACGCCGACGCCCGGCTGCACGACGACTTCGTGAGACTCCTCTCCCAGCACCAGGCGGTGACGCTTGCCGTCCTCAACCAGGCCGACCTGCTGCCCGAGGGCGCCCTGAGCGACTGCGTCGCCGACCTGCGCGGCCTGCTCGCCCGCGACGGTATCGCGGACGCGACCGTCCTTGCCACCTCGGCTCGCACCGGTGCCGGCATGCACGCTCTCGCAGAGCGGATCGCCACTCGGGTCGAGGCGAGGAACGCGTCGCGTCAGCGGCTCACTGCGGACGTCATCACCGTCGCTCGAATGCTGCGGGACGGCGTGGGAGACGGCGAAGCGCACGCGGACCGGCTGCCTCGGCAAGCTCTGGACTCGGCCCTCGCCCGAGCGGCCGGGGTGCCGATCGTGCTCGACGCAGTCCGGCGGGACTACCGGCGGGCCGCCCTCGCAAGGACCGGCTGGCTGTTCAGCCGATGGGTCGGCCGCCGGGGACCGGATCCGCTGCGCCGGCTCCGACTCGCGAGAGCGGGAGAGCTCCGCCCGGGGACAGCCGACCTCACGGGCACCGATGCGCGGGCCGCGCTTCAGCGCTCGTCGATCGCGACGCCGAGTCTCGCCACCCGGTCAGCGGTCGAGGTCGCCGCCCGAGGATTCGTCCAGCAGGCGTCCGAAGGGCTCCCCGACCGCTGGGCCCGCGCGGTGGAGCGAACGGTCGAAGCGGGCAGCGACGAACTGCCCGACGCCCTCGACCAGGCGGTCCTCGCGACCCCGCTCCGATTCCGGAGGCCGCTGTGGTGGTCGGTGGCGAACGTCTTCCACTGGCTTCTCGGCCTCGCCGCCGTGGTCGGGGCGCTCTGGCTCGGCGGGCTCCATGTGCTGGGACTCCTCGCCCTGCCCCGACCCGAGACCCCCACGGTCGGCGTCGTGCCGGTGCCTCTCCTCCTGCTCGTCGGCGGCGCACTGCTCGGCATGCTGCTCGCCGGCCTCGCCCGATGGCTCGCCCGACTGGGCGCACGGCGGCGCACGGGCGTCGCCGCCGACCGGCTCCGTGCGTCCATCGCCGAGGTGACCGCCGCGCGCGTGGTCCGGCCGGTCGCTGCGGCGCTGGACCGCCATCGGGCCACTCGTGAACAGCTCGACCGCGCCGCCCGCTGAGTCGCCGGGCACCGCTGGCTCACGGCTGTGGATAAGCGCGACGAGCATGGACCTCGCCGCCTCACACTGATCCCCGACAGAGGAGGACCGGTGACGAGGGTGCTGGTGAAGGCGACGGGACGATGTGCGGACGAGCGGGGTGACGTGCCGGGCTGGGTGCTCATCACCCTGATGACCGCCGGGCTGGTGCTCGTGCTCTGGGGGGTCGCCGGGCCGGCGCTCACCGGGCTGTTCGAGCAGGCGATCTCTCGAGTCAGCTCGTTCTGACGCCCCATGCGGAGCGAGGAGGGGTCCGCCCCCGCCGAGTTCGTGATGGTCGGGGCGCTGCTCGCGGTGCTAACCCTCTCGGTGCTCCAGCTGGGGCTGGCCCTGCACGTCCGCAACACTGTCACCGATGCGGCAGCGGAAGGGGCTCGCACCGCTGCGCTCGCCGGCGGCTCACTCGAGAAGGGCGCCGCCCGCACGGAGGAGCTCATCCATGCCGCCCTCGGCGGCGGCTACGCCGTGCGGGTCGAGGCGCGCGAGACCACCTGGCTCGACCTGCGGGTCGCCGAGGTCGCGGTGCGCGCGCCCCTCCCCGTGATCGGGCTGCTCGGGGTGACCGGCGGGATCGAGGTGAGCGGGCATGCGGCCCTGGAGGACCGCGAGGCCGGATGACGGCTCCGCGGCCGTCGAGTTCGTGACTGCCGGGATGCTTCTGCTCGTGCCGCTCGTCTACCTGGTGCTCACCCTCGCGAGCCTGCAATCGGCCGCGTTCGCCACCGAAGGAGCCGCTCGCGAGGCCGCACGGATCCTTGCCCGCGAGGCGGACCCCGCAACGGGCCGGGACGCCGCCGAGCGCGCGATCCTCGTGGCGCTCGGCGACGTCGGGATGACCCGCTCCGCAGCAACCGCCCGGGTGCAGTGCGCGCCACGCTGCGGGGACGGGGCCCTCACTGTCACCGTGAGCGTGCGGGCGGAGGTGCGGCTGCCGTTCGTGCCGCAGGGGCTGGCCGTGGTCGTGCCCGTGGAGGGCGAGGCGACCTTCCCGGTGTCGCGCTTCCGGCCGGACGCCCCATGAGGCGGGCGGCCGACCGAGAGGAGGGATCGATCCTCCCCCTGCTCGCCGGCTTCTTCGCCCTGACGGTGGCGGTGATCCTGCTCGTCACCGCCGCGAGCTCGCTCTACCTCGAGCGGAAGCGACTGCTGTCCCTCGCCGACGCCGCCGCGCTCGCCGCAGCCGAGTCGTTCCCGCTCGAGTCGGTGTCGCTCCGGGGGGACGAGGTCGTGCCCCTGCTCACGGACGGGGAGGTCCGCTCGACGGTTGAGCGGTACCTCGCTTCGATGCCGGAGTCGAGCGTCGAGGCGCTGCGGCTGGAGGACGCCGACACCCCGGATGGGCGCACTGCGACGGTGGCCCTGTCCGGACGGTGGCGGGCGCCGCTCCTCTCCGCGTTCGTGCCCGCGGAGCTGCGCATCGAGGTCACCGCGACCGCCCGGACCGAGTTCCGGTGAGCCGTCAGGCTCGAGCGTTGAGCAGGGGCCCAGCGGCGCCGCGATCCCCCTGGTAGGTGGCCGCGACGGTGCTCGCTGCCTCACCCGGTTCAGCGACTGACCGGTCTCGGGCTTTCCTGGCGAACTGACCCTGGCGAATGCGGACGCGAGGAGTCTCCTCGAGATCGGCGCCCTCCACGTCCCTCACCACGTCGCAAGAACCGCTCCCCGCGTAGCCGACGGAAGCGTTTCCCCTGTGCAGAAGCGCCTTCGCCGTCAGTGGCAGTGTCGGTGGGTGGTGGTGTAGTGCAGGTATGGATGACGACTGGGAGAGCCTCGATCGGATCGAGGAACAGGTCTTCCCGGAGGGGCGGATCGCCGGTTCGGCGTGCGGGCTGCTGAATGTGATCGAGAGCGTCACGCGGGACGCCGCCGGGCTCGCCGCCACCCGCTTCCGGCTCCTGCACGGCCTCCGCATCGCGTGGGAAGCGGACCGGGCCGAGCCGGAGGATCGGGCGCGGATCTCCTTCCGCAGCCTCAGGGCCGAGATCGCGGCCGCGTTGCGGCTGCCCGAGCGCACGGTGGAGTCGATGCTGGGCATCGCGGAGATCCTGGTCGCCTCGCTGCCCACCACCCTCGACCGCCTGGCGGAGGGCCGGTTCAGCGAACGTCACGCCCGAGTGCTGGCCGAGGCCTCGGTGGGCGTGCACGAGGCGGTGCTGGCCGAGTTCGAGCGGCGGGCTCTGGACTGGGCGGAGTGCCTGACCGTGGCGAAGTTCGACCGGAAGGTCCGCGTCCTGCGCGAGATGCTGCAGCCCTCCGCGGCGACGGAACGCCACCGGGAAGCCATGGTCGAGCGGTCGGTCCGCACCGAACCGGCTCGAGACGGCATGGCCTACCTGGTCGCGTTCATGGCCGCGCCTCAGGTGTACGCCATCGACGGCTATCTGACCGAGATCAGTCGCGGGCTGCAGGTCGAGGGCGAGGAGCGGACCCTCACCCAGCTCCGCGCCGACGTGCTCGCGGACCTGCTCCTGGACGACGGCGCGCTCCTGCCGCCAGGGAAGGGGGAGGGCACGCTGCGTCAGCGCAGGGTCGGGCGGGGGATCGTCCCCTCCGTGCACGTGACCGTTCCGGTGATGACCGCGATCGGCACGGGCGATCAGCCCGCGAGCCTCGACGGCTACGGCCCCATCGATCCTGAGACCGCACGCCGACTGTGTGGTGCCGCCACCGGCTTCTTCCGGATCCTGACCAACCCGGAGACCGGAGCGGTGGTCTCGTTCGGTCGGGACCGGTACGTCGTCCCGGCAGAGCTGAAGACCCACCTGCGGGCGCGGGATGCCACTTGCCGGTTCGTCGGCTGCAACCGTGCGGCGCGATTCTGCGACCTGGATCACACCAGGGACTGGGTCTACGACGGCGAGACGAGCGCCGGCAATCTCGCCCACCTCTGCCCCAGCCACCACCACGTGAAACACGCGAGCAGTTGGAAGGGGAGGCACGTCGACGAGGTCGGCACCCTCGACTGGGTCTCGCCGCTCGGCAGGACCTACCGGACCTATCCGGAGCTGCGGTTTCCGAGCGGCGCGGTGGCCCAGACGGAATGGCCGAAGGACGAGTCGCCGCCGTTCTAGCCGGCGGGCTGCTGGGCGAGCAGCTCCCGGACCATCGGGATCACCCGGGTGCCGTACAGCTCGATGCTCGCCATCATCGCGGCATGGGGGAGCGGACCCGCGCTGTACTTCAGGTCGAAGCGGTCGATGTCGAGCGCCTGGGCGGTGGCCGCGATCTTGTGCGCCACGGTCTCCGGCGAGCCGACATAGAGCGAGCCGTGCTCGACCTCCTGCTCGAACTCGTCGCGGCCCATCGGCGGCCAGCCCCGGTCCCGGCCGATCCGGTCGCGCATCACCTTGTAGTTGACGAACATCTCCTCGCGGGCCTGCTCGTCGGTGGCGGCGATGTGCCCGGGGGAGTGCACGCCGATGGGAAGCGGGTCGAGCTCGAGCTGGGTCAGGGCCCGCCGGTAGAGGTCGGCGTACGGCGCGAAGCGCCGGGGATCGCCGCCGATGATCGCGAGCAGCATCGGCATCCGGTAGCGGGCCGCGCGGATCACCGACTCGGGGCTGCCGCCGACGCCGATCCAGGTCGTCAGATGTCCGGAATCCGTCTTGGGGTAGACCTCCTGATCGGTGAGGCCCGCGCGCACGGTGCCCTGCCAGGTGACGGGCCCCTCCTCGAGCAGCGCGGCGAACAGGTCGAGCTTCTCGCTGAACAGCTCCTCGTACTGGCTGAGCTCGTAGCCGAAGAGGGGGAACGACTCGGTGAAGGAGCCGCGGCCGAGGATCACCTCGGCGCGTCCATTCGATGCGGCGTCGAGGGTCGCGAAGCGCTGGAAGACGCGGACCGGGTCGTCCGAGCTGAGGACGGTGACCGCGGAGCCGAGGCGGATGCGCTCGGTGCGCCCCGCGAGGGCGGCGAGCACCACGTCGGGCGCCGAGATGGAGAAGTCGTCGCGGTGGTGCTCGCCGATGCCGAAGAAGTCCACGCCCACCTGGTCGGCGAGCACGCCCTCCTCGATCACGTCGCGGATCACCTGCGGGTACGAGGTGGGGGAGCCGTCGGGCCCTCGGGTGACGTCCCCGAACGTGTCGAGTCCCAGTTCCAGTCGATCGGACACAGTGTCTCCCTCTCCCCGCCGCAGTTCATGCGATCGTATTCATTCCGTGGCCGGGACAACCTCTCCTGCGGGGTCGGCATTCCCGGGATAGCGGAGGGAGGCATCGACAGGCAAGGCTGTGGGTCGGGACGTGCCCGCGGGCTGCTCTGACATCGGCCCCCAGCCGATGTCGAAAAGCCGCTGGGCCGTTCGACGTAGCAGTGAGGGCAAACCCGCCCGATACCTGGAGGAGATCCCCATGAAGTACATGCTCGTGATGAACCAGTCCCCGTCCGAGGCCGCCCCGGACTTCGACTCGCCCGAGATGGCCGAGGCGATCGCCGCCATGGGCGCTTACAACGAGGAGCTGATCAACGCCGGTGTGCTCCTCACCATGGAGGGCCTCGAGCCGGAGTCGGAGGGCGTGCGGATCGACTACGCCGGTGAGGACCGCATCGTGACCGACGGCCCATTCGCTGAGGCGAAGGAGGTCTTCGCCGGCTTCTGGATCCTGGAGACCGCCACGAAGGAGGAGGCCGTGGAGTGGGCACGCCGGGCGCCCCTGCAGGTGGGAAGCATCGTGGTGCGCCGGGTGCCGAGCATCGCCGAGTTCTCCCAGGACGACGCGCACGTTCAGAGGGAGCGCGAGTGGCGGATCGCCCAGGGCGAGAAGCTCGGCGTCTGAGCGGTCAGACGCCGCTCGGGCGCTCGTCGCCGCGATCCTCGAGGAGGCGGCGATGAGCTCGGGCGCCCAGCGGGGCACGACCCGGGCGGCGGTAGAAGCGGTGTGGCGGATCGAGGCGGCCAAGGTGGTCGCGGTCCTCACCCGCTCCCTCGGCGACCTCGACGCGGCCGAGGAGGCGGCGCAGGATGCCCTGGTGCAGGCGCTCGAGCAGTGGCCGGAGACCGGGGTTCCCCGGAACCCGGGCGCCTGGCTCACCACGGTTGCCCGGCGCCGCGCCGTCGACGTCTGGCGGCGCCGCTCCCGACTCGAGGGTCACGTCGTGGAGCTCGGACATGCACTGGATGCCGAGCCGGTCGAGGGACCGGAGGAGATGGCGGCGGAGCCCATCAAGGACGAGGTCCTGCGGCTCATGTTCATCGCCTGCCACCCCGTCCTGCCCCGCCCGTCTCGGGTCGCCCTCACCCTGCGACTGATCGGCGGGCTGAGCACGGAGGAGATCGCCCGGGCCTACCTCGTGCCGTCCACGACGATGGGGCAGCGCATCTCTCGGGCGAAGGGCACTCTCTCCGACGCCGGGGTGCCCTTCGAACTGCCCGAGCCTGCCGAGTTCGGGGCCCGGCTCGAGGCCGTGCTCGAGGTGCTCTACCTCGTGTTCAACGAGGGCTACGCGGCCTCCGCCGGCGCCGACTGGATGCGTCCCGGACTCTGCCGCGAGGCGCTCCGGCTCGGTCGCGTGCTGGCGGCCCTGCTCCCGCGCGAGCCGGAGGTGCACGGGCTCCTCGCCCTGATGGAGCTGCAGATGTCCCGCTTCGCGGCGAGGCTGGACCAGGCAGGGGCACCGGTGCTGCTGCCCGACCAGGACCGGAGCCGGTGGGACCGATCGGCGATCGTCCGCGGGCGCTCCGAGCTGGCGGTCGCCCGCCGTCTGGCGGCGGAATCCGGGCCCTACCTGCTGCAGGCGGCGCTGGCCGAGTGCCATGCGGTCGCCCGCACGGCCGACGCCACCGACTGGCCCCGGATCGTGAGCATCTACGACGAGCTCCTGCGGAGAACCCCGTCGCCTGTCATCGAGCTGAACCGGGCCGTCGCCGTCGCGATGGCCGGCGACCCCGCTGCGGCCCTGGCCGTGGTGGATGCCCTCGGTCTACGGCAGACGCTGCGTGGCCACCACCTGGTAGCCGGGGTGCGAGCGGATCTGCTCGCCCGGCTGGGCCGGGAGTCCGAGTCCCGCGCGGAGTTCGCCCGGGCCGCCGTGCTGACCGCGAACGAGCGGACCAAGGCGCTCCTCCTGGCCCGGGCGGCGCTCGGATAGATTGCTCGGTAGCGGGTGGGAACGTACCCACACACGACGGAGTGGAGCTGTCATGCGGGTGTACCTGATCGGCGCGGGCGTCATCGCCCGCACCCACGCGGACGCTGCGGCCAAGCTGGGCGAGCCCGTCGAACTCCGAGTGGCGGACCCGAACGCCACCGTTCTCGCCGGCTTCTCCGCCGCCTACCCGGATGCGCTCGCGTTCTCCTCCGCAGAGGACATGCTCGCGTCCGAGCCGGCGGCCGACGACGACGTGGTGCTGGTCGCCACCCCTCCCGCGATCCATGCCGGCCCCGCCGTCGCCGCGCTCCGCAGCGGACGGCACGTGCTCTGCGAGAAGCCGCTGGCGATGTCGGTGGAGGAGGCGGAGGAGATGCTCGCCGCCGCCCAGGCCGCGGGACGCCTCTTCGGCTCGTGCAGCACCCGATTCCGCGCACTTCCGCACACGGACGCAGTGAAGGGGGTGCGCGCGAGCGGGGTGCTCGGAGATGTGTACCACCTGTCCTTCGTCACCAAGTGGCCGCGCAGCCGTGCGGGGATCGAGTACCAGCCCGCCAGCAGGTGGTTCCTCGACTCGCGGTTGAGCGGGGGCGGCGTCGTCATGGACTGGGGCCCGTACGACATGTCCACGCTCTTCGACCTGCTCGAACCATCGGCCGTCGAGGTCGTCGACGCCTGGATCGCCCAGCCGCGCACCGGCGCGGACCCCACCGATGTCGTCTTCGACACGGAGACCCATGCGGGCGCGACGCTGCGCTTCACCACCGCGGACGGGGTCGTCCGGGTCGACTACGAGCGGGCCAACGGCACGCACGGCGAGGAGGTCGCCCGCGCGGAGTTCGAGGGGACGCGCGGGGCCGTGCACTGGACGCCGTTCGACTCGCAGCAGCCCGTCTTCCTGCGGACCGATCGGGACGGCGAGATCGTCGAGGAGGAGGTTCCGCCGCCGCCGCGCTCGGACCTGACCATCTTCGATCGGCCGCTCGTGTCCTTCGTCGACGCCGTGCGCGGGCGCCCGTCGCCCGCCACCCTGGGCGCCGCGGCGGTGGACGAGTTCCGCTGCCTGCGAGCGATCTACGAGACGGCTCGCACGGGCGTTGCGGTCCGCATCGAGGTGCGCCGGTGACGCCGGCCGGGATCTCCACCGCCCTCTACGGCTGGACCGAGCGCTACCAGCGCGACGGCGTGGAGTGGGACTGGGCCAGGCTGTACGGCGACTGCGCCGCGGCGGGGGTGGATGCTGTCGAGACCGACCCGTCGCCGGAGAAGCTCGCGATCCTCACCGACCTCGGCCTGCGGGTGTCGGCCTCCTACGTCGGCCTGCCGCTCACCCTGCCCTTCGGCCGGCTCGCGGTGGAGGACTCCCTGCTGCCGATCGCCGAGCGGCTCTCGGCGGCGGGCGGCCGGGACCTGCTGCTCAACGCCGACCTCGTCGACTGGTCGAAGCCGGTGCAGAAGTCGGACGACGATGCCCGTCGTCAGGGCGAGAACCTCTCCCGGATCGCCGAGCTGGTGGCGCCCCTCGGGCTCTCCGTCGCGCTGCACAACCACGCCGCCGACCCGCACAACGCCGAGCAGGACCTGCGTTCGGTGCTGCTGCACTCGGATCCCGCGGTGCGGCTCTGCCTCGACATCGGCTGGGCCCACGTGGCCGGGTCCGATCCGGTCGGGATCGTCCGCGCCCATGCCGAGCGGGTGCAGGCCTTCCACCTGCGGAACCAGCGAGGAGCGGTGCCGACGGAGGATCTGCTGAGCGGCGAGATCGACATCCGTGCGCTCCTCGACGCTGCTCCCGGCTACTCCGGCTGGCTGACGCTCGAGCTCTGGCACCCCGACACGATGCGGCCTGAGCGGTCCATGCTCGAGGACACCCGGCGCTCCGTCGAGCACCTGCGGGCCCTCCTGGCGGAACCCGGCGCCGATCAGGTGCGCGGGGAGTAGCGAGGCAGGTAGCGGATCAGCGCTCCCGCGCCGACGAAGCCGAGCACGCCGAGCACGCCGACGGCGAGGGGCAGCGACGCCACCGCGGTGAGGCCCGCGATCAGCAGCGGGGCGGCGGCGCCGCCTGAGTCGTTGGTGAAGCGCCACGCGCCGAGGAAGGGAGCAGGGTTGCCGGGCGGTGCCAGGTCCGCTCCGAGGGTCATCAGGATTCCGGCCCCGATGCCGTTGGCGAGGGACAGGAAGATCGCGAGCGCGATGAACCAGCCCTCGCGGGTGAGCAGGTCGTGGGTGAAGGCCAGCGCGAGGTGGCCCACACCGAGTCCGATCACCGATGGCGCCGCCGTCCACAGCCGCCCGAATCGGTCCATGATCTGGCCCCCGGTGTAGAAGAGAGCGAAGTCGACGGCGCCCGCGATGCCGATGATGATCGCGGTCTCCGCCTCGGGCAGCCCGATGCTCACCGCCCAGAGGGGCAGCACGACCTGCCGCCCCGCCCGCAGCGCGGCGATCAGCGCCGAGCCTGATCCCAGTCGCAGAAGCAGCCCGCGATTCCGGGCGAGAGTGGCCCCCAGCCCGGTGGCCTCGTCGGCCACGAAGCGCTCGCCCGCGGTGAGGCTCTTTCGTGAGCGGCGGACCGCCTCGAAGGTCGCCTCCGGGTCCGGCAGCGCCAGCAGGGTGACGACGGCCCCCGCGCAGCCGACGACGAAGATCCAGAATGCGGCGGCGACGGAGCCGGTGACGGAGATGACGGCGGCGGACAGGAAGGGGCCGACGAAGTAGCCGAGGCGGAACGTGCCGCCGAGGGTGGACAGGGCCCTCGCCCGGAACTCCAGCGGGACATAGCTGGTGAGGAACGCGTGCCGGGCGAGGGCGAAGACCGCGGATGCGAGGCCGACGAGGAAGATGCCGACGCCCAGCACGAGCGGGGTGGAAGCGACCAGGGAGACGAGGAGGCCGGCCACGGCCACGCCGGCCGCGCCGATCATGGCGGTCCGCTCGCCGATCCGGGCGACGATCACGCCGCTCGGGATGTCGCCCACCAGCTCACCCAGGGTGACCATGGCGGCGACGACGCCGGCGATCGCCAGCGTCGCCCCCAGGTTGTCGGCCGCGAGCGGGATGAGCGGGATGATCGCGCCCTCGCCGATCGAGAAGAGGAGGGTCGGCAGGAAGGCGATGAGGACGATCGAGCGCCACTCGAAGCGGCGTTCCGGATCCGTCATGATCTGCTCGACCCTACCCTCGGCCGGGGGCAGCCCGCCGCGCGCCGGTAGGCTGGTGCGGCCATGGCTGACTTGGATTTCTCTGAACAGATCGCCTCGCTGCGCTCCACCTTCTCCGACATCCGCTCGGTGATCGACGTGGACGTGCTGACCGAGCGGATCGCAGTCCTGTCCGAGCAGGCCGGCGCTCCCGACCTCTGGGACGACACCGCGAGGGCCCAGAAGGTGACGAGCGAGCTGAGCCACGCGCAGGCCCAGGTTGCCAAGTTCGCCCGCATCCAGCGCGGCCTCGACGACCTCGAGGTGCTCGTCGAACTGGTCAACTCGGAGGGCGACGACGAGCTCGCCAGCGAGAGCGCCGAAGAGGCGCAGACCGAGCTCGTGGGGCTGCAGGAGGTCCTCGGCGAGCTCGAGGTGCAGACGCTGCTGAACGGCGAGTACGACGCGCGGCCCGCGGTGATCACGATCCGTGCCGGCGCGGGCGGTGTCGATGCGGCGGACTTCGCCGAGATGCTGATGCGGATGTATCTGCGCTGGGCCGAGCAGCACAAGTACCCGGTGACCGTCATGGACACCAGCTACGCCGAGGAGGCGGGCATCAAGTCGGCCACCTTCGAGGTCGCCGCGCCCTACGCCTTCGGCAGCCTCTCGGTGGAGGCGGGCACCCACCGCCTCGTCCGGATGTCGCCCTTCGGCGCCGCCGGCAAGCGGCAGACGAGCTTCGCCGCGGTCGAGGTGATCCCTCTGATGGAGGAGACCGAGTCCATCGACATTCCCGAGAACGAGATCCGGGTCGACGTGTTCCGCTCATCCGGTCCCGGCGGGCAGTCCGTCAACACCACCGACTCTGCGGTCCGGCTCACCCACATCCCCACCGGCACGGTCGTGTCGATGCAGAACGAGAAGAGCCAGATCCAGAACCGGGCCGCCGCCATGCGGGTGCTGCAGTCGCGGCTCCTGGTGCTGAAGCAGGACGAGGAGAACGCGAAGAAGAAGGAGCTGGCGGGCACCATCACCGCCAGCTGGGGCGACCAGATCCGCTCCTACGTGCTCGCGCCGTACCAGATGGTCAAGGACCTGCGCACCGGGCACGAGGTGAACAACCCGGACAAGGTGTTCGACGGGGACCTCGACGGCTTCATCAACGCGGGCATCCGCTGGCGCAAGCGGCCCCAGGACTGACCCGAAGTGCCCGTTGCGGCGGAATGTGTGCGCTGTAGCGCCCACATTCCGCCGCAACGGGCACTTTGACCGAGTGCCGGGTGTCGCGGTGTGTCGAGCAGTCGCTCCGCATACCCTCGGAAGGCCATGATTCGCTTCGACCGCGTGACCAAGCTGTATCCGGGCAACTCCAAGCCCGCACTGAATGCAGTGGATGTGGAGATCAAGGCCGGGGAGTTCGTGTTCCTCGTCGGCGCATCCGGCAGCGGCAAGTCCAGCTTCCTGCGGCTCGTGCTCAAGGAGGAGAAGCCGTCCACGGGTGAGATCCACGTGCTCGGCCAGCGGCTCGGTTCGATCTCGAACCGCAAGATCCCCTACTTCCGGCGCAGCCTCGGCGTGGTCTTCCAGGACTTCCGGCTGCTGCCCAACCGCACCGTCTTCCAGAACGTCGCGTTCACCCTCCAGGTCATCGGCAAGTCACGGGGATTCATCCAGGAGGCCGTCCCCGATGTGCTTCAGATGGTCGGCCTCGAAGGCAAGGAGGAGCGCCTCCCGCACGAGCTGTCCGGCGGTGAGCAGCAGCGGGTGGCCATCGCCCGCGCCGTGGTCAACAAGCCGGCCATCCTGCTGGCCGACGAGCCAACCGGAAACCTCGACCCCACCACCAGCCGCGGCATCATGCAGGTGCTCGAGCGCATCAACCAGAGCGGCACCACAGTGGTGATGGCCACCCACGACGTGGGCATCGTCGACGCGATGAAGCGCCGGGTGATCGAGCTCGTGGGCGGCGACATCGTGCGCGACGAGGTCGAGGGCGGCTACACGACGACGATCCCGGTGCAGGAGCCGGAGCGCGAGCTCGTGGGGGCCGGCGTCGGCGCGAGTGCGCTGTCAGGGGTCGGTGCGGCGACCGGCGCGATCCTCTCCGCGGGCACCGCCGAGCACTCGTTCGGCTCCGCGCCGATCACCTCTCCCGTCGCAGTCGTGCCCGCGTCCTCCGGAAGCACCGGCCAGGTGCCGGTCTTCACCGCGCAGAGCGTCTCCACCTCCACCACTCCGATCGACCTGCCGCGCATGACGCTGCGCAGCGGCGCGGCCGCCGGACCGGCCTTCCTCGAGCATGCCCCCGCCGCCCCCGCTGCCCCCGTGGCCCTTGCTCCGGCGCCGCAGCCCGCGGCTGCGCCCGCGACCGGACCCGTCGACCAGGCCGCCCCGGTCGCCGCGCCGGCGCCGACCCCCACGATCACCCAGTCGACGCCCACCCAGTGGGTTCCGAACCAGCTCCACCGCCCGCGGTCCTTCGAGCCCGAGCTCCAGTTCGCCCCGCCGCAGGAGCCGCCCCTTCCGACTGGGGCTCCCCGTGCCGGTTCCGTCGCCGTCGAGGCGATGCCCATCGACGAGACCACCTCCCCGCGGAGCGCGGTGGGCGGCCAGCATGCGACCGAGCGCCGTCACGCCTCGGACACCCCCGCGCACGGCATCTCTCTGGCCGCGCGGCTGCGGTCCTCCGCTCAGCACGACTTCTCGGTCACCGGCGAGAACCCGATCATCCCGCCCGCGGCGGTCCCGCCGTCCACGGCCTCGGTTCCGCCACCCGCCGAGGCGGTCGAGGCGCCGAGCGGCCCGCTGCGGCATCTGCTCCGCGGCGCGGCGACCGGTCCTGTGCCGGTCGTCGGCCAGGACGATGCCCTCTCCCTCGCCGTGCGACTCGGGCTGCGCACGGAGGATGCTCCGCCCGACTCGACGTCCGCCCAGCAGATCGGACCCACCTCATGAGATTCGCGCTCATCTGGTCGGAGGTCGGCCAGGGCCTGCGCCGCAACGTCTCGATGGTGATCTCGGTCATCCTCGTCACCTTCATCTCCCTCACCTTCGTCGGGGCGGCCGCTCTGCTGCAGCTGCAGATCGGGCAGATGAAGAACTACTGGTACGACCGCGCCCAGGTGGCGGTCTACCTCTGCAACGGCACGGTGGGCAGCGAGGCCTGCGCGTCGGGCGGGGCCACCGAGGAGCAGGTCGCCGCGGTGAAGGCGCAGCTGGAGTCGCCGACCCTCGCGCCGCTGGTCGACAAGTACTACTACGAGTCCCAGGACGACGCGTACGCCAAGTTCGCCGAGCAGTTCAAGGGCAACTCGCTGGTCGACTACGTGACGCCGGATCTGCTCAACCAGGCGTTCTGGATCAATCTCAAGGACCCGTCCCAGTCGGACGTCATCCAGGAGAGCTTCGCGGGCCTCGCCGGCGTCGACAGCGTCGTGGACCAGCGCCGGTTCCTCGACCAGATCTTCACCGTGCTCAACACGGCGAGCATCACCGCCATCGGCATCGCCGTGGTCATGCTCATCGCCGCGAGTCTCCTGATCTCGACAACGATCCGGCTGTCCGCCTTCTCGCGTCGAAGAGAGCTGGGGATCATGCGGCTCGTCGGCGCCTCCAACCGGTTCATCCAGACGCCGTTCATCCTCGAGGGCATGTTCGCGTCCCTCGTCGGCTCGCTGCTCGCGGGCGCCGTCGTGGTCGGCGTCGTGCAGTTCTTCGTGCAGGGCTACCTGGCGGAGTCCCAGCTCGGCTTCTCGTTCGTGTCGCTGCAGGACGCCCTTCTCGTGGTGCCGGTCCTCGTCGTGGTGGGTGTGCTCCTCGCCGGACTCTCCGCCCAGCTCGCGATCCGGCGGCACCTCAGGGTCTGATCCGGTCCCATCTCCGCCCGGTAGGATGGACGGCCGCCTGCACTCGCGGGCCCGGCCGGATCGAGGAGGTGAGCCATGCCGAAGGAGCGCGGACAGAAGGTCGTCGCGAGGAATCGCAAGGCTCATCACGACTACACGATCGAGGACACCTACGAGTGCGGCCTGGTGCTGATGGGCACCGAGGTGAAGTCCCTGCGGATGGGGCGCGCGTCGCTCGTGGACGGCTACGCCTTCATCGACGGCGGCGAGGCCTGGCTCGACGCGGTCTACATCCCCGAGTACACCGAGGGCACCTGGAACAACCATGCTCCCCGGCGCAAGCGGAAGCTGCTGCTGCACAAGGAGCAGATCCTCAAGATCAGCCACCGGGTCAAGGAGGGCGGCTACACGCTCGTCCCGCTCTCGATCTACTTCAGCGACGGCCGGGCCAAGGTTGAGCTCGCTGTGGCCAAGGGCAAGCGCGAGTACGACAAGCGCCAGGCGCTGCGCGAGCGGCAGGACAAGCGCGAGGCCGATCGCGCGATGTCCTCACGAAAGCACCTCGGCGACTAGCCTTCGGGCGCCGGCCCCTGGGAGCTCTCTCCGGGGCCCTTTCGAGTGCGGGCATAGATCATGTGGCGGGGCTGTTGTACCCTGTGATGCCCGGGGAGACCCGGGAGACAACTCCACAGTGCGATGGTGGCCCCTTCCCAACGGGATGCGCGCAGCGCGTCCCGGGAAGGTCAGCATGGGGATGATCGGTTTCGACATTGCCTGAATGACGACGAGAAGCGGGCCGAGGATGCGGAGTTAACTCGTTAACGCCCTCCGCAAACAACAGGTGCCAATTCCAAGCGCACCGACTTCGCTCTCGCCGTCTAGGCAAGAGTCGTGAGTCCGTCAGCCCGGGTTCGCTTCCGCCCCGGGTACTGGCGTCATCAAGGGAGCTCGCTGCGGCGTTGCGCCTCTGGGCGCCGCGGGACTTTCACCGAGGCTGGGCCCGCCGATTCAGATGCTTGTGACAAGGATCGGGGCCGAGTAGAGCGTTTCCACAAGATACGCCCGTAGAAGGCGTGGGATTACAGCAATGGACGGGGGTTCAATTCCCCCCATCTCCACAACAGGTCACCATCGCAACGAGCAGGGCCGTCCTTCGGGGCGGCCCTGCTGTGTTGCCGGACGCTGCGGTCAGGCGGGCTCGTGCCGTTCGAGCACCCGCTCGAGCGCGGCGAGGAAGAAGTCGGCGCTCTCGGCCGTGAGGCACATCGGCGGCTTGATCTTGAGCACGTTCTTGTGGTCGCCGGTCGGCTGCACGATGCAGCCCTCCGCGAGGAGCTCGTCGCAGATGGCCTCTGCTGCCGCGGTCGCGGGTGCCAGCGTGGTGCGGTCGAGCACGAGCTCCACGCCGAGGTACAGCCCCATGCCGTGGACCGCGCCGATCAGCGGGTGCCGCGCGCCGAGCGCCTCGAGTCCCGCCTTGAGGTGGCCGCCGACCACCTGCGCGTTCTCCTGCAGGCCCTCGTCCTCGAGCACGTCCAGCACGGTGAGTCCGACCACGCAGCTCACCGGGCTGCCGCCGGCGGAGGAGAACATGCTTCCCTCGCGGGCGAAGCGCTCCGCGATGTCCCGCCGGGTGATCACCGCGCCGAGCGGATGCCCGCTCCCCATGGCCTTCGCGACGGTGACGATGTCGGGCACGACGCCCTGCTGCTCGAAGCCCCAGAAGTGCGCCCCCAGCCGGCCATAGCCGACCTGCACCTCATCGGCGATGCACAGTCCGCCCCGCCTGCGGACGGCCTCGTACGCCCCCTGCAGATAGCCGTCGGGCAGCAGCACCCCGCCCGCGTTGCCGAACACCGGCTCGGCCAGGAAGGCGGCGACGCCGCGGCCCTCCTCGTCGAGCCGCTCCAGGTCGAGCTCCAGATCGCGGAGGTAGTCGGGCGCGGAGCTGGCGCCCCGGTACCGTCCGCGGTAGGCGTGCGGGGCGTCGAGCAGCTCGACCCAGGAGGGCCGTGTCTCCAGCGCGCGGGGGTTGTCGCCGATCGAGGAGGAGACGGCGTCCGAGCCGATCGTCCAGCCGTGGTACGCCTCGCGCACCGCCAGCACGGTGGGCTGGCCGGTGTAGGCGGTGGCCAGGCGGATGGCGAGATCGACCGCCTCGCTGCCGCTGTTGACCAGGAAGACCGTGTCGAGCGGGTCCGGCGTGAGGGCAGCCAGGCGCTCGGTGAACCGGGACAGCGCCGAGTAGTGGAACCGCGAGTTCGTGTTGAGCAGCGCCCACTGGTCCGACACGGCCTCGACCAGGCGAGGGTGTCCGTGCCCGACCGCGGCGACGTTGTTGACGAGGTCCAGGTAGCTGCGGCCCTCGGTGTCGATCAGGTGCTCCTGCCAGCCGCGCTCGATCAGCGGCGGGGCGGCGTAGTAGTGCTCCTGAACCTGCGCGAAGGTGGTGTTCCGCTGCCGCAGCACGTCCCCGGCGTCAGGCTGAGGCGCGGCGACCGGGATGCCCAGCAGTGCAGAGGGATCCGGGCAGGCGGACAGCCACAGGTCGCGGTCCGCGGGCAGAGCGAACAGCGGGGGAGTGATGCCGGGGACGCGGCACGCCTGCACCACCACTCGTCCCATCCCGTCTGCATCGCCGGCAGCGGAGCCCAGCACGGTGCCGGCGGCCACCTCGCCGGCCAGCCCCGCTGTCGGCTCGACGCCGGAGAGCCGCAGGTCCACTCCCTCAGCGGCGAGGAGAACGGCATCTCCGTCGACGCGGACGGTTCCGTCGACCGGTGCCCGCACCGGCGTCCCGGCCGGCAGGAACAGCTCGACGCCGAGCGCGAGGGTCGCCTGATCGCCGGCGGTGCGCAGCCCGGTGCGGGTCAGGCGATGCTCGCCCCATCGGGTGACCGCCGACCCGGTGCCCCTCACCAGGCCGGCGGCGACGACTCGCTCGGCGTCCGGCTCGAGCCAGGCTCCTGCTCGAAGGGCGCGGCTCGTCACCGACAGATCCAGGACCGACTCCGGAGCCAGCCCGTGGACGAGAGGCACCTCGCCCCCGAGAGCGGCGCCGACCGCCTCGCCGAGGAGCCGCCACCGGAGGAGAGCCGTGAGCTGGTCCGCGTCGGCCCCCGCGGCGGCCTGAAAGGCCGTCCACTCGTGTGCCCGGTTGAGGTCGGCGTACTCGTTGTCGCCGTCCAGGGCGACCTGCTGCTCGCCGCTCACGACGAGGACCGCGGTCCGCAGGGTGACGAGCGGCCACAGCGCGGCCAGCTCGTGCTCGGTCAGCGGGGTGAGGGCGTGGAACGCCTCGGCCGCCTCGAGGACGAGGAGCGGCTGCGCCGGGTTGTGGTGCAGGATCGCCGCGCAGGTCACGGCGAGCTCCCCGACGAGCCAGCCCTCCGCCACGTCGCCGAAGTCGATGATGCCGGACACGGCTGCGGTGCCGTCCGACACGACGTTGTCGTCGGTGACGTCGCCGTGCACGGCCTGAACGCGGAGATGCTCGCGCAGGGGAGCGAGCTGAGCGTCGGCACGGAGGACGGCCGCCCGGATCGCCTCGCGGTGCTCGCCGTCCTGGATCGAGTCGAGGAGCAGCGCCACCACGTCCGACGCCACCCGGAGGTTCCACTGGGTGGTCCGCGAGAGCCCCGGATGCGAGAAGCCCTCAAGCGCTCGCGCCAGAGCACCGGACGCCGCGCCCAGCCCGCGTGCCTCTGCACGGGAGAAGGCACCGCGAGCCGCGAGCGGTTCGCCCTCGACGAAGGTGAGCAGCCGGGTGTGCAGCGTCGCGTCGCGAAGGGCGACGGGCAGCACGGTTGCCCCCGCCGTGGACTGCACTGCGCGCGGAACGTCGTAGCCGGCTCCGACAGCCCGCTCCATCGCCTCGTTCTGGGCCTCGAGCTCCGCGACGTCGAACGCCGGGTTCGCGAGCTTCAGGACGTACCGGCCGCCGCCGCTCTCCACCAGGAAGTTGCGGTCCTGATTGCTGCCGAGCTCTCGCACCTCGCCGGAGAGCCCGAAGTGCTCCTCCGCGATCCGCTTCGCCTCGTCAGGCGAGACCCGCGGCCTGGGCAGGGAGGGACTGGAGAGGAAGTCGGAGGTCACGCCTCCAATCTGGCAGAAGTGAGACGTCTCTGGACCTGGATCGGGCCGCGGCACGTGGATCACCGGGATCGGCGCCGCCACCGGTCAGCGGCGCCTGACTCCCGCGGGGCCCTCAGGCGTCCGCGCGGCAGGACGATGCCGAGTGCCGACCATTGGCGGAGCCGACCGTTGACCGCTCAGTGCATTCCGATGGACTCGACGGCGCGCAGCTGGTCGCGGATGAAGCGGTTGGCGTGCGCGGCGAGGTCGTCCGAGTCGTCCCAGAGGTTCCGCCAGATGCCGAGCATCCGGGAGAGGTCCCGGTCGACGACCGCGGACGAGAAGGACTCGAACACGATGGGGCCGTCGTAGCCGATCCTCGCGAGCCCCCGGAAGAAGCCGCCGAAGTCGACGGTTCCCGAGCCGAGGTAGCCGCGGTGGCTCTCGCCGATGTGCACGTACCCGAGGCGGTCCCCCACGTCCAGCACCGGGGAGGTCATGTCGGCCTCCTCGATGTTCATGTGGTAGCTGTCGAGGTGGATCGAGACGCTCGGATTGTCGACCTCGTCGAGGAACTTGAGCGCCTCGCGTCCGGTGTTCATCACGTTCGTCTCGTACCGGTTCACGACCTCGAGGGACAGCGCGATGCCGAGATCCGCAGCCCGGGTGCCGAGGCGGCCGATGGCGGCGGCGCTCGAGGCGCGGCCCTGGGCAGTCACGGGCTCCATGTACTTCTTCATGGCGCTGTAGAGGACGCCGCAGATGTGCTTGCCGCCCATCGCGGCGACGATCTCGAGGCACTCGGTGAGCATCGCCTCGCCGGCTGCGACGATCGCCGGGTCGGGGCTGGTCAGGTCGGTGGAGTCGCTGAGCCCGAGGGATGCGGTCGCCTCCACCCCGTTCTCCTCGAGGAGCCGGGCGGCGAGCTTCCGATCGAAGTTCTGAGGGTCCATCAGGGGGATCTCGATGAGGTCCAGGCCGGCGCGCCGGGTGGCCTCGATGGCGAGCCGGATGCCGGCCTCGTCGAATTTTCCTGTGAATACGAGGGCGTGGGCGCCGATCTGCACGGAGGTTTCTCCTATCCTCATCGTTGAGCAAGATGCTCCGGGTCGGCCGCCTCAGAAATCGTTATCTGAGCGTGGCTCCAGGGCTCGGTAAGCACATTAGGGTACAACCTGAAGTACACGAAGCGACCTGCTTAACATCCGATCTTTCCGGGCCGGACGTGGCAGAATCGTGGCGGCGACCCGGCGGTCGCCCGTGCAATCCTCCGATGAAGTGGGTGACCAGTGCCGACACAGCTCCTCAAGGTCCACGGGATCAGCAAGAGCTTTCCTGGCGTGCAAGCGCTGAAGGATGTCCAGTTCGAACTGAACCGCGGGGAGGTCCTCACCCTCGTCGGCGAGAACGGGGCGGGCAAGTCCAGCCTCATGAAGATCCTCTCCGGGATCTACGCTCGCGATGAGGGCACCATCGAGCTCGAGGGCGAGCCCGTCGAGATCGACAGCCCCAAGTCCGCCCAGGCGCACGGCATCATCATCATCCATCAGGAGATGAACCTGATGCCGCACCTCACCATCGCTCAGAACATCTACATCGGGCGGGAGCCGCGGGGCGGGATCTTCCTCCGCGAGCAGGCACTCAACAAGAAGACGCGGGATCTGCTCGCGAACCTCGGAATCGACCTCGACCCGAAGGCGATCGTCGGCGAACTGACCGTGGCGAAGCAGCAGATGGTGGAGATCGCCAAGGCGCTGTCCTTCGATGCCAAGGTCCTCATCATGGATGAGCCGACCTCGGCACTCACCGAGTCGGAGACCGACACTCTCTTCCGCCTCATCGAGCGGCTGAAGGCGCAGGGCAAGGGCATCATCTACATCTCGCACCGGATGGACGAGCTGCGCCGCATCTCCGACCGAGTGACGGTGCTGCGGGACGGTCACTACATCGGCTCCCTCACGAAGGACGAGATCGACATCCCCCGGGTCATCGAGATGATGGTCGGCCGGCACATCGAGGAGGGCCACCGTCCCGAGGCGAGCGAGACCTCGAACGACGTGGTGCTCAAGGTGGAGAACCTCAGCACGCGCCGGCTCCTCAAGAACGTCAGCTTCGAGCTGCGTCGCGGCGAGATCCTCGGCTTCGCCGGGCTCATGGGCGCCGGCCGGACCGAGGTGGCCCGGGCGATCATCGGCGCAGACCCGCGGGTGAGCGGCACGGTGTCGATCAACGGCACGCCGGTGCACATCACCAAGCCGGCCGACGCGGTGCGCAACGGGGTCGGCTACCTCTCCGAGGACCGCAAGCTGCTCGGCCTGCTCCTCGAGCAGGACGTCAACACCAACGTGCTCCTCGCCAGCCTCCGCGACTACACGGACGCGATCGGCTTCGTGCACACCGGCAAGGGCAAGCAGAAGACCCGCGAGTACGTCTCATCGCTGCGCATCAAGACCCCGTCGATCACCTCGACGACCAAGAACCTCTCCGGCGGCAACCAGCAGAAGGTGGTCATCGCCAAGTGGCTCGCCCGAAACTGCGACGTGCTGATCTTCGACGAGCCCACCCGCGGCATCGACGTGGGCGCCAAGGAGGAGATCTACAAGCTCCTCCGCACCCTGGCGGATCAGGGCAAGTCGATCATCATGATCTCCTCAGAGCTGCCCGAGATCCTCCGGCTCTCCAACCGCATCATCGTGATGGCCGGCGGGCGGATCACCGGTGAGATCGACAACGCCAAGGCCGACCAGGCCAAGATCATGCACTTCGCGACCATGACCGGTGAAGACGAGAAAGGAACGGTTCAATGACGACTCCCGTGACCGAGCGGCCCGAGGATGTGGCCGTCAAGCCGACGAGCGGCCGGGCCGGCACCGGCGCGTTCCTGCGCAAGCAGGTGCAGCAGTCGCTGGCGTTCGCCACCCTCGTGGTGCTGCTGGTCTTCTTCTCGATCGCCAGCAGCAACTTCTTCACCCCCAGCAACATCTCCGGCATCCTGCTCTCCACCGCGGTGGTCGGCATCCTCGCCCTCGGCACGACGTTCGTGATCATCACCGGCGGCATCGACCTGTCGATCGGCACCGGCATGACCCTCTGCGCCGTGATGACCGGGGTCTTCCTCACCAACATGGGGCTGCCCCTGATCGTCGGCGTGATCGGCGGGATCCTCACGGGCGCGCTGATGGGCTTCATCAACGGCGTGAACGTGGCGATCCTCGGGCTCCCACCCTTCATCGCGACCCTGGCGATGATGCTCGTGGCGCAGGGGCTCGCCCTGGTCATCTCGGGCGTCCGGCCGATCTACCTCAGCGGCGTCGTCGGCTACAAGGACATCGCCCTCGGCGCACTGATCCCCGGACTGCCCAATGCGGTGCTCATCCTGTTCGTGCTCGCGATCCTGGCCTACCTGGTGCTCAGCAAGACCATCCTCGGCCGCTACACCTTCGCCATCGGCAGCAACGAGGAGGCGACCCGCCTCTCCGGTGTGGACACCCGCAAGTGGAAGATCATCATCTATACGGTGTCCGGCCTCTTCACCGGTGTCGCCGGCGTGGTCATCGCCTCGCGGCTCCAGTCCGCCCAGCCGCAGCTCGGCTCCGGCTATGAGCTGCAGGCGATCGCCGCCGTCATCATCGGCGGCACGTCGCTGCTCGGCGGCCGCGGCTCCATCCTCGGCACCCTGATCGGTGCGCTCATCATGAGCGTCCTGATCAACGGCCTGCGCATCCTCTCGATCCAGACCGAGTGGCAGAACGTGGTGGTCGGCATCGTGATCCTGATCGCCGTGTTCACCGATTCGCTGCGCCAGCGGCGGTCCGCCTCCTAGTCCTTCCCCGATGTGGGGCAGCGACTCCGACGAGGGGTCGGGTCGCTCCTCCGGCGGCGCACGCAGCACTGCGCCGCCCCGCGATCACAGCGAAGATAACGATCTTGTATCTAGTTGTATCTTTCTGCGGATCCGGCCCCTCGATCCACCTAACCTGGCAACGCCAGCGAAGCTGCTGGCCGCCGATGAACAATGGAGTCAACTCGATGAAATCAGCTAGAAGGGCCGCCTTCGTCGCGGTCGCTGCCGCAGCAGCCATCACCCTCGCCGGCTGTGCCGGCGCTTCGGGCGGCGGCTCGGGCTCCGGCTCGAGCGCAGGAACGGGCAGCGGCGACAAGCCGTACATCGCCCTCATCTCCAAGGGCTTCCAGCACCAGTTCTGGCAGGCCGTCAAGCAGGGCGCCGAGAGCAAGGCCAAGGAGCTCGGGGTGACCATCACGTTCGATGGCCCCGCCTCCGAGACCGAGATCGACAACCAGCTCTCGATGGTCCAGGCCGCGCTCGACAAGCAGCCCGACGCCATCGGCTGGGCAGTCCTCGACCCCGAGGCCTGCATCCCCATGATGGACAACATCAAGGCCGCGGGCATCCCCGTCGTCGAGTTCGACGCCGGCTGCAACAGCGACTACCCGCTGTCGATCGCCAAGACCGACAGCCTGGGCGCAGGAGCCCTCGCCGCCGACCACATGGCCGAGGCCATCGGCAACAAGGGTGAGGTCGCGATCGTCGGCCACAGCCAGATCAACTCCACCGGTGTCGAGCGTCGCGACGGCTTCGTCAAGCAGATCGAGTCCAAGTACCCGGACATCAAGATCGTCGACATCCAGTACGGCGACGGCGACCACCTGAAGTCGGCGGACATCGCGAAGGCGATGATCGCTGCTCACCCGAACCTCAAGGGCCTCTACGGCACCAACGAGGGCTCGGCCATCGGCATCGTCGACGCACTGAACGAGCTGGGCACCGCGCCCGGCAAGCTCGCAGTCATCGGCTTCGACTCCGGTCAGGCGCAGATCGACGCGATCAACAGCGGCGCGATGGCCGGCGCCATCACGCAGAACCCGATCGGCATCGGCGAGGCCACCGTCCAGGCGGCATTCGACGCGATCAACGGCAAGACGCCCGAGAAGGTCATCGACACCGGTTACTTCTGGTACGACAAGACCAACATGGACGACCCGAAGATCGCTCCGGTCCTCTACAAGTAGTCCCCTGTTGGCCCTCTCCGAGGGCACGCACCCGGAAAGGCCCTCCCCTCGGGGAGGGCCTTTTCCTGTGCGCGGCGGGCCCGTCCGGCCGCTCCTCGCCGTCGGCAGGCACTCTCCTGCGGGAAGGGCCTAGGCGGGCTGATCCTGCCTGCGGAAACGGATTTCGCGTGCTGAGCGGGAGAGGCCGAGTGGAGCGACAGTGGCGAGAGACCGGCCAGGGGGACAGGCGAGGAGGAAGAGGCGAGCCTCAGGAGGCGGGCGAGAGCCGGAGCGGGCCTCAGGAGGCGGGCGCCGCCCAGGCCAGGAAGCGCTGCGGGTTGGCTCCGGTGAAGTCGTCCACCAGGGGGCCAAGAGCGGCGCGGAGGCGCGGGAGGTAGCGGGTGGCCAGGTAGCCGAGTCCCGGCATCCCGCCGTAGGAGAGGTAGCGCGTGCGCCGTGCGACGTCGCCGCCCAGCAGGATCGATCCGGCCCCGCCGCCGGCCACCACCGCCTCGGTGAGGGCGACGAGCTCCGCGTCGCTCCGGGTCCGGGGCCGGGCCATGCCGTCGTAGCCGAGCCAGGCGCCGCGGGCCGCGAGCTCGAGGTGCAGCGCGGCGTCCGGGTCACGGTCGGCGTGCGCGAGCACGACGCGGGTCTCCGGGATGCCGGATGCGGTGAGGAGGTCAAGAACCTCGTGGGCGGCGGTGCAGAACTCCAGATGCACCATGATCGGCGCGCCCGTGGACAGCGATGCGAGCGCGACCCCTTCGAGCGTCGTCCGCTCGAAGTCGGAGATGGACCAGTACCCGATGCCCGCCTTCAGCAGGCCAGCGCGGGCCCCGGTGAGCGGCGTGGTGGAGCCCGGGGCGTCGCGTTCGGGCATGCCCTCGAGCAGGTCGCGGACGAAGAGGTTCGCGCGCTCCTCCGCGCCCAGCGATCGCAGCCAGTGGCTCGGGGCGTAGTGCGCCTCTCGATGAGCGCCCGTCGTCGCGACCACGGCGAGGCCGGTCGCCGCGCTGATCCGGACCGCTCCGGCCGGGTCGCGACCGAGGCCGATCGGCGTGGCGTCGACCATCGCGTCGAAGCCGCTCGCCTTCAGCACGGCGGCCTCGCCGCGAGACGCGGCCTCGTCGTCGAGCTCATCGCCGGGAAGGAGGGGCGTCACCTGGAACAGGTGCTCGTGATAGTCCACTCGCCCGAGCTCGTCGGGCGCGACGTCCCCGAGCACCGTGCGGACGTTCATCACCGTGCGGCCTCGGCCGCCTCGGACAGGCGCCCGAGCAGCTGAGGATCGAGCGGAACCGCGAACACCTCGCTGATCACGGATGTCCAGCCGTGGATGAAGTAGCGCCAGCCGTCCACGACCGTGAGCCGTCGTGCGGCCTCCTGGCGGCGAGCCTGGGCGAGGAACTCGAGGGAACCCCGGTAGTTGAACTCCCAGACGTATGCGCCGACCGGGAACCGCGCGTCGTCCGGGACCGGAGAGCCGGGCCGGTCCTTGCCCAGCCCGCTGGCGTTGACGACCAGGCTGCGCTCGGGCGCCTCGGCGAGGGCGTGACGGGCGACTTCGTCGCTCGTCACCTGCCGGTAGTCGAGGAGGCTGGCACGGGTGCCGCGACGCTCGTGGACCGCGCGGAGGGAGTCGAGCCGCTCCCTGCTCGTGTCCGTCACGACGATCCGGGACGGGGCGTCGCGCCGCTCGGCCAGGTACCAGGTGAGAGCGGTGCCTGCGCCGCCTGCGCCGAAGCAGACGACCTCTCCGCCCGTGTCGGCGAAGTGGGTGCTGGGGAGGAACTCCTCGGCGGCGAGGCCCACCGTGATGGGATCCTTCGCGTGTCCGACGAGCCGGCCGTCCCTCTTCGCGATGCTCGAGATCTCGCCGCAGTTGACGCTGAACTCGTCCAGCTGGTCGAACAGGTGCGAGGCGGCGGCGTAGAGGCCCATCTTGTGGGTCGTGACGAGAGCGCCGCGGTGCTCGGGGTCGTCGCGGATCTGCTCCACGAGCCGCACGTACTGCTCAGGAGTGGCGTCGACCGGCAGATCATGACCCACCAGGTGACGGGTGGGCAGACCGAGGATGTCGGCCCACGCGGGGAAGATCGACATGATCGAGGAGCCGCCGGTGCTGACCCCCACGAAGCCCATGTAGCCGCTCACGCCCGTCCTCCTGCTGCGGCCGCCGCGGCAGCGAATGCGCGCGCCTTCCTCTGGATGCCGGTGTAGTCGCCGCGAACGAGGTCCGCGGATGAGATCAGGTCGCTTCCCGCTCCCACCGCGATCGCGCCTGCTGCCAGCCACTCACCCAGGTTGTCCGGTGTGACACCGCCGGTGGGCATCATCGGGACGTCGGGGAACGGGCCGCGCAGCGCCTTGAGCAGCGCCGGTCCGGACAGGGCCGCGGGGAACAGCTTCACCACGTCCACGCCGAGTTCGACGGCGATCATGACCTCGGTGGGGGTGAGGGCGCCGGTGAGCACCACCGCGCCGGTGCCCAGCATGATCCCGGTGAGCTCCGGCCGGGTGCCGGGGCTCACGAGGAAGCGGGCACCCGCCTCCACGGCCTGGCGGGCCTGATCGACGCTGGTCACCGTGCCCGCCCCGATATACGCGTCGTCGCCGTAGCGCTCGGTGAGCTGGCGGATCACCTCGGGTGCGTCCGGCGTGGAGAAGGTGATCTCCAGTCCTGTGACACCGCCGGCGACGAGCGCCTCCGCGCCGAGCAGCGCCGATTCCGCGGATGGTGCGCGCACCACGGCGAGCACGCGGGCCGCGACGAGGGGGGAGAGTCGGTTCGCTGTCATGACGCCTCACTGCGCACGGGGTTGGGTGGAGTCTCGCCGGCGAGTGCCGCGAGCAGGTTGTCGACCGCGAGAGAGCCCATGCCGTCGACCGCCTCAACGGTCTGGGCGCCGAAGTGCGGCGTCAGCACGACCCGGTCGGCGAGGTCCGGGGCGAGAAGCGGGGAGGACTCTCCGCGCGTGTCCCCGGCGAGGGTGTCGGCCGCGAAGCCGCCGAGCCGACCGTCGCTCAGGGCGGCGGCGACCGCGGCCTCGTCGACCAGCTCGGGTCGTGCGGTGTTCACCAGCACCAGCCCCCTGCGGGCCCCGGCGAGCCAGTCGACGTGCACGAGCACGGGGCCACCGGGCGCGTGCAGGGACACGAGGTCGCATTCCGCCGCCATCGCCGCGACGTCGAGCGGCTCCGCTCCCGCCGCCCGCATCACGGCCGGCGACAGCCAGGGGTCGTGGGCCAGGATGCGGGACCCGAATCCGGAGAGGCGACGGGCGACGCCCTGCCCGATCCGGCCGAAGCCCACGATGCCGACGGTGAGCTTGCCGAGCTCGCGGCCGCGCAGGATCGACCAGTCGCCGGCGCGGACGCGGCGATCGCCTTCAGGAGTGCCGCGCAGCACGGCGAGCATGAGGCCGACCGCGTGATCGGCGACCGCATCGCTGTTGGCGCCGGGGGTGTTGGTCACGAGGATGCCCCGCTCCTCGGCCGCGCGGACGTCGACCGCCTCGTAGCCGACCCCGTAGCGCGCGACCACTCGCAGCTTGGGGGCCGCCTCGAGGTGCTCCCGAGTGACCGGTCCCGTGCCGGCGATCCAGCCGATCGCCTGGGAGAGGTCGGCTCGGAGCTCGGCGAGGTCGTGCGTCGAGGAGCCGAGCACCGGCCGGTAGCCCGCCTGCTCCAGCCGGGCGACCAGGTCGATCGAGCCCGATGAGAACGAGCGGCTGGTGACCAGGATGACGGCGGTCACGAGGCGGCCGCGCGGGAGCCGAACCAGGGGACGAGGCGGTCGTAGCCGTCGGCGAAGATCTCGTGGGCCCGCAGGTAGAGGTCGTGCCGACCCGGATCGGGGGCGAACTCGGCGGTGACCTCGGAGAGACCGTGCGCTGCCGAGAAGCCGGGCACGAGGCCAAGTGCGACCGCGCCGGTCACCGCCGCGCCGAGGCTGTTCGCCTCCTCGACCACGCTGCGGCGCCGCACGGGCACGCCCCAGACGTCGGCGAAGATCTGCAGCCAGACATCGCTCGCGGCCCCTCCGCCGATGGCGTCGATGCGCTCGATGGACGCGCCCGCCTCCCGGAAGGCGGTGATGCAGGTGAACAGGTTGAGCGCGACGCCTTCGAGGACCGCGCGCATCAGCTCTGCTGGGCCATGGTGCCGCCCGAGGCCGAGGAACACCCCGGCGGCGTCGGGATTCCAGTGGGGGGAGCGCTCGCCGAGCAGGTAGGGCAGGAAGTACAGCCCCGTGGCGGCCGCCTCCACGTTCTGCGCCGAGTCGACGAGGGAGGTGAGAGCGCTGGGCGAGGGGACGACCGCGAGCACCTCGGCCGCCCACTGCACTGCGGCTCCGCCCGCCTGCATGGTCGCGGTCGGCACGAAGCTGCCCGGCACGACGTTGTCGAACGTGAACGTGCGGCGTGCGGGGTCGTAGACGGGGGAGTCGCTCGCGAACGAGATCCAGGACGAGGTGCCGAGGCAGACGTACGCGCCGTCCTCCGGCGCGACGATCCCGGCACCGACCGCCGCGATCGGCCCGTCCCCGCCCCCCATCACGACGGGCGTGTGCCGAGACAGGCCGAGGGCATCGGCGGCCGCCCCGGTGAGTCCGCCGACGACGGTGGTGGACTCCACGATCTCCGGGAACAGCGCACGGTCCAGCTCGGCGGCGGCGAGCACTTCGGGGGACCAGTGGCCAGCTGCCTGGTCGTACGCGTTGGTGGCCGAGGCGTCCGACCGGTCGGTCGCGAGGCGCCCAGTCAGCCGCTGCACCACGAAGTCCTTCGCCACGCAGAAGTGACGGACCCGGGCGAACACGTCCGGCTCGTTGTCGCGGACCCACATGATCTTCTCCACCGAGTAGGTGGGGTTGAGCCGGTGCCCGAGCAGACGATAGGTGTCGACGCCGGCGAGCCGCTCCTCGAGCTGGGCGGTCTGCCGGGTGCTCCGGGTGTCCGCCCAGATGATGGCGGGGCGGACCGGGCGGTAGTCGGCGTCGAGGAGCACGGCGCCCATCATCTGGCCGCTCACGACGAGGCCCGACACGGCGTCCGCCGGGGTGGCGTTCTGCTCGAGGAGGGTGCGGGTGGCCTGGACGACGGCGTGCCACCAGGCCTCCGGGTCCTGCTCGGCCAGGCCGCCGTCCCCGAAGTGCGCGGGGTAGGAGACGGTGACGGCGGAGAGGAGACGGCCATCCTCGGCGTGCAGTGACGCCTTGTCGCCGGTCGTGCCGAGATCGTGCGCGACGATCACGTCAGACGCCGAAGAAGTCGGCGAACTCGGGGCCGCTCTCGCCCTTCAGCACGCGGTTCCCCATCCCGTGCTCGAGCACCCAGCCGTAGTCGTGGCCGGCCCCGCCGGGGTAGACCGCGAGGAAGGAGTACGGCGCGTCGCCGGTGTTGACGCTGCGGTGCGCCCAGCCGGGCGGGATGTAGCCGATGGTGCCTGCCGCCATCTCGACCCACCGGGTTTCGGTGCCGTCGAACATCAGGAGTCCGCCCTGGCCCGAGATGGCCAGGTAGATCTCACCCTGGTGGTTCGGGTGCTGGTGCCCCTTCGTCATCCAGAACTCTCCCGCGGTGGTGCCGGGGGAGATGGTCGTGATCGACTGCGGCAGTTCCCGGTCCTCCTCAGGGACGGGGGAGGAGACGACGGAGTACACGACGGGGTCGCCGTCGGCCACGGCCTGCTGCCACGCGTCGCGGTGCCGGAACAGCCCCTCCAGGTCCGACATGCGCCGGGTCAGGGTTGGCCCCTCCGGTGAGAGGCTCGCATGGGCTGCGTCGAACCGGATCGCCAGCGGAGAAACGGGAAGGCTCGAGTACTCGGGCAATGCGACTCCTTGGTCGGTGCGGTCTGGGCGACGATCCTACCTGTAATTACAGGTAGGCGGCAGGCGTCAGGACGCCGGGACGTGGCGAAGCGCGGTCGTGTTCTCCCGGGCAGGCGACGCGGTGAGCTGGAACTCGAACCGGCTGCGGTCGCCGCGGTGGTAGGCGATGAAGTACTCCATGATCCGGTCGTGTGAGTCGTAGCTGACGCTCCTCAGCACGAGCAGAGCGCCGCCGGTGCCGACCTCGAGCAGGCGCCCCTGCTCGGCGTCGGCGGACGCCGCCTCCGCGGAGCGCACGCCGCGCACCGCGCGCACGCCGTGCTCGGCGAGAAGGGCGTAGAGGGAGCGGTCGCGCAGGTCCTCCTCGAGGATCAGCCGCCCCAGGTCGACCGGCAGATAGGTGCGCGTCCAGGACCACGGCTCCCCGTCGACGTGGCGCAGCCGCTCCAGGAGCACGACCGGCTCACCGGGGTCCACCGCCAGGGCGTCGCCGATCTCCTCGTCGGCCTCCACGATCTCCTGGCGCAGCACATCGCTGTGCACATGGCCTCCGCGGGCAGCGACCTCCTCGTAGAGGCCGAGAAGGGTGTGCGCGAGCGTCTCCGGGGTCTTGCGCTGGGCGACGAACGTGCCCTTGCCCTTGACCCGGTCGATGATGCCCTGGTGCTCCAGCTGGAGCAGCGCCTGCCGCACCACCGTGCGGGAGACGCCGAACCGCTCGCACAGCTGGTGCTCGCTGGGCAGCAGGTCGCCGGGCCGCAGGCCGCGACGGGCGATGTCATCGATGATCCGGTGCCGCAGCTGGTGGTACATGGGCGTCGCGGCCTGGCGCGCGATCGGCTCCGGCTCGGCAGGCCCCGGAGGATCGAGGGCCACGGCCGCGCTCATCCCGTCGCCGCTGAGGAGCGCGCGAGCATCGCGTCGACCTCGCCGCGGGTGGGAATGCTGGGTGACGCGCCGCGTTTCGTCACCGCGAGGGCGCCGGCGGCCATCGCGGAGGCGATGGCCGTCTCGAGTGAGGCTCCCAGCGCGAGCGTCGCCCCCAGGTAGCCGGCGAATGCGTCGCCGGCAGCCGTGGTGTCCACCGGCTGCACGGGGATCGCCGCGAATCGCTCCACCGCGTCGGCCGTCACCAGGACGGCGCCGGCGCCGGCGAGGGTGATCAGCGCCGAGGTCACGCCGTGCTGCACGAACCAGCGGCCGGCGTCCGCGGCGCTCGCTGCGTCGATCACCGGGATGCCGGTGATGAATTCGGCTTCGCTCTCGTTCGGGACCACGATGTCGATCAGCGTCCAGATGTCCTCGGGCAGGTGCGCGGCGGGTGCCGGGTCGAGGATGGTCGTCATCCCCGACTCCCGGGCCCGTCGCAGCGCATAGGTCGCGAGCGGGATGGGGATCTCGAGCTGGGTGAGCAGCACCGGGGCCGGCCGGCCGTCGGCGAAAGCCTCGTCGATCTGCTCCTCGGAGAGTGCGGAGTTCGCGAGCGGGACGATCACGATGTCGTTCTCGCCGGAGCCGTCCACCCGGATGTGCGCGATGCCGGTGGGGCCGGGAATGCGGCGCAGCAGGCTGAGGTCGACGCCCGCCGAGGAGAGCCCCTCGGCCACCATGCCGGCGAACAGGTCGGTTCCGATGCAGGCGACCATGCGCACCGGCGCACCGGCCAGGGCGGCGGCGACCGCCTGATTGGCGCCCTTGCCCCCGAGGACGAGCGTGAAGTCGTCGCCCAGGATGGTCTCACCGGGCTTGGGGAGTCGGTCGGAGAAGGTCGTGAGGTCCGCAGTCGCACTGCCGACCACCAGGACGCCGCTCGAAGAAGTGCTGTTCACCGGCGCCTTCGCTTCCCCTCGTGGTGCGGGGTGCGTCGCCGTCGACGCAACTTCCACGCGACAAGTACATTAGCGGACAAGCAGGGCGCGCCCGTCCTGCCGCTCGCCTCTGGAGGAACCGTGGCTCTCCCGTACCGCCTGTATGCCGACAGCGCCGACATCGCGCTGGTGTCGCCCCTGCTCGCCGACGGGCTGCTCGCCGGTGTGACGACCAACCCGACGATCCTGGAGCGTGGCGGACGGGGTGTCGAGGACATCCCCGAGCTCTACGGTCGCTGGGTGGGTGAGGGCGCCCGCGAGGTCTTCTTCCAGGCCTGGGGCGGCACCGTCGAAGAGCTCCTCGCCACGGGACGGTTCATCGCCGAGCTGGGCGCGAACGCCGTCGTCAAGGTTCCGGCCACGCGGGCGGGGTTCGCGGCTGCTGCGCGTCTCGCCGCGAGCGGTGTGCCCGTGCTGGTGACGGCCGTCTACGCGTCAGGGCAGGCGCTCAGCGCCGCGTCGATCGGCGCGCGCTACATCGCTCCCTACCTGGGTCGCCTCGAGGATGCCGGCCGCAACGGCGCGGAGGAGATCCGCATCATGCAGCAGCTGGTTCAGGGCAGCGGCACCGAGGTGCTCGCCGCCAGCCTGCGCACGCCCGAGGCCATCGTCGGACTGGCGCTGGCGGGCGTCACCTGCTTCACTGCTGCGCCGTCGGTGCTGGTGCGGCTGCTCGCCTCGGAGGCGAGCGATGCGGCCGCAGTCGAATTCGAGGCGGCGGTCGAGCGCACCCGCCGCGTCACTCCGGCCGCAGTCTGAGGTTCTGCATGCCGCCGTCGACGGACAGGGAGACGCCGGTGGTGGAGCCCGAGGCGGGGCTCGCGAGGTAGATCACCGCGCCCGCCACCTCGTCCGCGCTCACCAGTCGCCCGTGCGGCTGCCGAGCCTCCAGTGCCGCACGCTCGGCTGCCGGATCCTCGGCGCTCTCGAGCAGGCGGGCGACCCACGGGGTGTCCGCGGTGCCGGGGGTCACGCAGTTGACGCGGATGCCCTCGCGCAGGTGATCAGCGGCCATGGCGCGGGTGAGAGCGAGGACCGCGCCCTTGGATGCGCTGTACAGCGCCCTCTGGGGAAGGCCGGCGGTCGCGGCGACGGAGGAGGTGTTCACCACGGCGGCGGCCGGGGACTTCCGGAGCCAGGGGAGCGCCGCGCGGGTCACACGGGCGATGCCGACGACATTGATGTCGAAGACCCGCGCCCACTCCGCGTCGTCGTTGTCGGCGATCGTGCCCTGCGCGCCGATGCCCGCGTTGTTGATGACCAGGTCGATGCGGCCGAAGCGCTCGGCGACCGCGGCGACCCCCGTCCGCACGGATGCGTCGTCAGAGACGTCGACAGCGACGGGGAAGGTGGCGCTGTCCGCGCCCTCCGGGGCCCGATCGAGCACGGCCACCCGGGCGCCGCGCTCGGTGAGAGCGCGGGCGATCGCGGCGCCGATGCCGGACGCGCCGCCGGTGACGATGGCGACGAGACCCTCGAATTCGCGCATGCGCGCACTTCCTCTCCTGCGACGGCGCGAGGGCCTGGCGACCGCGCGCGAACGTCAGAACTATAGCGCCGGGACCCCCCGGGGCCGGCTTGGCGGGGCGGTTTGACACCCCATACATCGGATGTCTAGGCTCGTTCGAGTTGCGATGGCGCAACCGTCCAGGAGGTTCCCCGTGAGCACCATCGTCGCTGTCCGAACGAGTGACATCCGATTCCCCACGTCCACGTCGCTCGATGGCTCCGATGCGATGAACCCCGATCCTGACTACTCGACGGCCTATCTGCGGATCGTCACGGACGCGGACGACGGCCTGGAGGGCCACAGCTTCGTCTTCACGATCGGCCGCGGCAATGACGTCCAGGTGGCCGCGATCGACGCGCTCGCCCCGTACCTCCTCGGCCGCAACGCCGAGGAGCTGCTCGGCTCGATGGGCGACACCTGGCGGTCGCTGGTCTGGGACTCGCAGCTGCGCTGGCTGGGGCCCGAGAAGGGCGTCATGCACATGGCGATCGGCGCGGTGGCGAACGCGCTCTGGGACCTCAAGGCGAAGCGGGCCGGCCTGCCCCTCTGGCAGCTGCTGTCACGGATGAGCCCCGAGGAGATCGTCGAGCTCGTCGACTTCCGCTACCTCACCGACGCGCTCACGCCCGCGGAGGCGCTGGAGATCCTCCGGGCCGCCGAGCCGGGGCGGGCGGAACGAGAGCTGCGGCTCATCGACGAGGGCTACCCCGCCTACACGACCACCCCCGGATGGCTCGGCTACAGCGATGAGAAGCTGGCTCGCCTCTGCCGGGAGGCGGTCGCCGAGGGCTTCGGCCAGATCAAGCTCAAGGTCGGCGCCGACCTGCAGGACGACATCCGGCGGATGCGGATCGCCCGCGAGACGGTGGGACCCGACATCAAGATCGCGACAGACGCCAACCAGCGGTGGGAGGTGGCGGAGGCGATCGAGTGGGTCAACGCCCTCAGCGAGTTCGACCCCGCCTGGATCGAGGAGCCGACGAACCCCGACGACGTGCTCGGTCATGCCGCGATCGCCCGGGGGGTCGCCCCCGTGCCGGTCGCGACCGGCGAGCACATGGCCAACCGGGTGATGTTCAAGCAGTTCCTGCAGGCCGGGGCGCTGTCGATCCTGCAGATCGACTACACGCGCGTCGCGGGCGTCAACGAGAACATCGCGATCCTGCTGCTCGCAGCCAAGTTCGGGGTGACCGTGTGCCCGCACGCCGGCGGAGTCGGGCTCTGCGAGCTCGTGCAGCACCTGTCGATGTTCGACTTCGTCGCCGTCAGCGGGAAGATCGAGGGGCGGGTGATCGAGTTCGTCGACCACCTGCACGAGCACTTCGTGACGCCCACCGACGTGCACGAGGGTCGATACTGGGCGCCCTCCGCCCCGGGGGCCGGCGGCGAGATGCACGCCGCCAGCCGCGACCAGTTCCTCTTCCGGCCGGGCGATCGGAAGGCCGTCCTCGGTGCATGAGCGCCCCGCTCCGGCGTTCGGCCCGCTCGGCTACGGAGCCGCGAACGTCGGCAACCTCTACCGCGCGCTGACCGACGAGGAGGCCCACGAGATTCTCGCGGCCGCCTGGGACGAGGGCATCCGCTACTTCGACACGGCTCCGCACTACGGCCTCGGCCTGTCGGAGCGTCGTCTCGGCGCCTTCCTGGCCACCAAGCCGCGCGAGCAGTACGTGCTCTCCACCAAGGTGGGGCGCCTCCTCCGGCCGAATCCGGACGGCGCGGGCGAGCTGGACCTGGCCCACGACTTCGCGGTGCCGGCAGACCTCAAGCGGGTGTGGGATCTCTCCGCCGCGGGCATCGAGCGAAGCCTCGAGGAGTCGCTCGAGCGGCTCGGCCTCGACCGCGTCGACGTGCTCTACCTGCACGATCCCGAACTGCACGATCTCGACCAGGCTCTCGCCGAGGCGCTGCCGGCGCTCGCCGCGCTGCGCCGACGCGGAGTCGTCGAGGCCGTCGGCGTCGGCTCGATGGCCACCGAGTCGCTCCTGCGGAGCGCCGAGAGCGGCGACGCAGACCTGCTGATGGTGGCGGGCCGCTTCACGCTGGCCGAGCAGCCGGCGGCCGTCGACGTGCTGCCCGCATGCGAGCGCGGTGGGGTGGGGGTCGTCAACGCCTCGGTGTTCAACTCCGGTCTGCTCTCGCGGGCGACTCCCGATGTGTCGTCCCGCTACGAGTACTCGGAGGTGCCGCCCGAGCTGCTCGCCCGCGTCCGCAGGATCGCCGACATCTGCGGGAGGCACGGCGTGCAGCTGCCCACCGCGGCCCTGCACTTCGCGCTCCGGCACCCGGTGGTGCGCACCCTCGTGGTGGGCAGCAGCAAGCCGGAGCAGATCCGGCAGAATGCCGCTCGCCTGCGGGAGAACCCGCCGGAGGCGCTGTGGGAGGAGCTCGCGAGCGAGGGGCTGATCCCCTGATGACCCGGGTGATCGACTCCCATCTGCACGTCTGGGACCTCGGGCTCAGCGAGTACGCATGGCTCGGCCCGCAGCACGGGCCGATCTTCCGGACCTTCGAGCCGGAGGAGGCCGTGGCCGAACTCTCGGCGGCAGGGGTCGACGGCGCGGTGCTCGTGCAGGCGGAGGATTCCCTCCGCGACACCGAGCACATGCTCGCCGCCGGGGATCGCTTTCCCCAGTTCGTGGGCGTGGTGGGCTGGGTCGCACTGGACGATCCGCGGGCCGCGGCCGAGCAGCTGGACCGGTGGCAGGAGCATCCCGGGTTCTCCGGAGTGCGCCACCTCGTGCACAACGAGTCCCGAGCGGACTTCCTCGACCTGCCGGCCGTGCGGGCGTCACTCGCCGACCTGGCGCGCCGGGGGCTGGCCTTCGACGTGCCGGACGCCTGGCCGGACCACCTCGCTCGCGTGCAGGGACTCGCCCGCGACCTGCCCGACCTGACCGTCGTCGTCGACCATCTCGCCAAGCCGCCGCGGGGCACCGCCGCACTGGAGCAGTGGCGCCGCACGCTGGAGGCCGTCGCCGCGCAGCCGAACACGGTCGCCAAGGTGTCGGGCCTCTACACCGACGCCGCTCCGCACACCGTCGAGGCGCTCGAGGAGGTCTGGGATGTCGCGCTGACGGCGTTCGGGCCGGACCGGCTGATGTGGGGCAGCGACTGGCCGGTGGCGGTGCTGGCCGGCGGCTATGCCGAGGTCACCGCGGTGCTGCGGGAGCTGATCGGCCGGCTGAGCGAGGACGAGCAGAGCGCGCTCCTCGGTGGCACCGCGACGCGGGTGTACCGGCTCAGCTGACCGCAGGATCCGGCTCGTCCGGCGACGGCGGCTCGTCGTCGGAGTCGGGCTCCGGGTCCGGCGAGTCGACCGTCACGCTCCAGGCCCGGAGCCACTGCTCGACGCCGGAGACGTGCGCCGTCACGAGTGCCTGCGCCAGTTCGACGTCGTGCTGCGCGAGGGCGTCGAGGATGCCGCGATGCTCGGCCAGCGTGCGTTCCACCGCGTCCTCCTGGGTGAGCCCGCGCCAGATCCGGGCGCGCACCGTCTCGGTGGAGAGCGAGCCGAGCAGCGTGGCCAGATAGGAGTTGCCGGCCGCGTCGGCGATCGCCCCGTGGAACTCGAGGTCGTGCGCCACCAGCCCCTCGACGTCGGTGGACCGGTCGACGGCGCCGAGCAGGGAGCGCAGCCGTTCGAGCTCCGCCTCGCCCACCCGCACAGCCGCCATGCCCGCCGCGGCGCGCTCGAGGATCCGCCGCACCGCGAACAGCTCGAGGATCGAGGCATCCGCATGCAGGTCGACCACGAAGCTCATCGCCTCGAGGAGCAGGCGCGGCTCGAGGCTCGTGACATAGGTGCCGTCGCCGCGGCGCACGTCCAGCACCCGGATGACCTCGAGCGCCTTGACGGCCTCGCGCATCGAGCTGCGGGACAGGCCGAGCCGCTCGCTCAGCTCCTTCTCGGGCGGAAGCCGTGAGCCGGGGGTCAGCTCTCCGCGAAGGATCATCCCTTTGATCCGGAGAATCGCCTCGTCGGTGACGGCCACGGCGGAAGCCTATCGTCGGCACACCTCTCGACCGATCGCAAGCCGGTCGGCTGCGCCCGCGAACGCCGCTACCGTTGAGCGGGTCATGCCGAACGAACCGACCTCCCCCGCGATCGACGACCGGACCAGGTGGAGGGCATTCGGCGTCTGCGTCGCCGTGGCTGCCCTCACGATCCTCGACCTGTCCAAGGTGAACGTGGGACTGCCCTCCATCGAGGAGTCCCTGCACGCGGGACCGAGCGAGCTGCAGTCGATCGTCGCGGGCTACGCGCTCGCGTTCGGGCTCGCCCTCGTTCCGGCCGGCCGTCTCGGCGACCTGCACAGCCGGCGCAGGCTCTTCCTGGTCGGCCTCACGGCGTTCACCTTGACGAGCCTGCTCTGCGCCCTCGCCCCGAATGTGACCTTCCTGCTGGTCGGGCGCTTCCTGCAGGGCGTCGCCGCGGGCATCCAGATGCCCCAGGTCCTCGGCCTCATCCAGCAGCTCTTCCAGGGGCCGGAGCGGGGGCGCGCATTCGGGCTGTTCGGCTCGATGATCGGCCTCTCGACCGCGTTCGGCCCCACGCTCGGCGGACTCCTGATCGCTTTCGGCGGCCCGCAGGACGGCTGGCGGCTGCTGTTCTGGATGAACATCCCGCTCGGCATCCTGCTGCTCTTCCTCGCCGCGCGGCTCCTGCCCAAGCGGCAGCGCACGAACGCCCTGGGCAACGACCTCGACCCGATCGGCATCGTGCTCCTCGGTGGCGCCGTGCTGTCCTTGATGCTGCCGTTCGTGCTGACCACCGGCGGGCCGGACGACGATCCGCGCCGCTGGTTCTGGCTGGTCGGTGCGGTCGCGTTCGGAACGGGATTCGTGGCGTGGGAGCGGCGCTACCTGGCACGGGGCCGCTCGCCCGCCGTCAACTTCTCGCTGTTCCGGAGGGCGTCCTACCGCAACGGGCTGCTCATCGCCACGGTCTACTTCGCCGCGCTGCCGGCCACCTTCCTGCTCACGACCCTGTATCTGCAGGAGGGCCTGAGGCTCGAGCCGGTGTTCGCCGGGATGGTCACGATCCCGTTCGCGCTGACCTCGGCGCTGACCGCGTGGATCGGCGGCCGCCTGGTCGAGCGGTTCGGTCGTGCGCTCGTCGTCGCCGGCATCGTGATCGTGATCGTCGGGTTCACGCTCGATGTGCTCGCCGCGGTCCTGTCCCCGCCCGAGCTCACGCCCTACCTGATGGCGGCCGCGCTGGCGGTTGCGGGAGCCGGCGGCGGCTTCGTCGTGTCGCCCAACCAGACGCTGACCCTCGCCGAGGTCCCGGTCACCGAGGGTGGCGTGGCCGGCTCGATGGCGCAGGTCGGCCAGCGGGTCGGCACGGCGATCGGAGTGGCGGCGGCCTCGTCCACATTCTTCGCGACCCTGTATGCGGAGAGCGATCGTGCGAGCGAGCTGGCGGTCTACCACGACAGCTTCCGCAACGGCATCCTCGTCGCCGTCGGGCTGATCGCCGTCGCGCTCGTGCTCGGCCTCGCCGACCTGCTGCAGCGCAAGCGCGGGACCGAGGAGGAGCGGCTGCCGGAGGAGCCGGCGGAGCGGGCAGGCGGAGCCAGGACCGCCTAGTTCAGGCGCGGGGAGGTCGAGCCGTGCGGGGCCGTGGAGTTCAGGAGCGCGGCTGAGGGGGGCCGAAGACGACGTCGCGCGCCTCCACCCGACGGTCCCGGACCGTGGTCGGGGACTCGAGGTGCACCGCGCCGCTCGGCAGGATGCCCGCGGCACCGAAGCGCTCCATCACCCGCCACTGCGCGGCGACATCCTCGCCGGCGTGCTCGGCGGGCAGCTGCGGCCAGAAGTCGAAGCCGCCGCACTCGACGAGCGCCTCACGACGGTAGAGCGCGCAGGCGCCGAGCCAGGCGATCTTGTAGGGCAGCCAGCTGTCCCGCTCGACCGGGACCTCCGCCGCCACGTGCACCAGGTTCGCCGCGAAGTGCAGCGCTGCCCGCTCGATGCCGGGCTCGCCCATCCGGATCCGCTCGGGCTGCACCGGGCCCTGCCACGGTTCGAAGCTGGTGCGGTCCTGCGGGCGGTACTCCTCGAGCGCCGACAGGCCGTGCACGCCGCTGCCGACGAAGCCGCAGCCCAGCGTGACGAGGGCGTCCAGCATCCGGCTGATGGAGCGGGGCTCCAGCCAGACGTCGTCGTCGAGGAACAGCACGAACTCGGCGCTCGAGGAGTCGAGGAGGTGCTGGCGGTGCTCGGCGAGGCCGCGGCGGGGGAGGTGCCGCGACGTGCTCACGGCGTGGCCCTGGGCGCGCAGCAGGCGCACCATGGCGGCCGCGGGCGGAGCGGCGAACGACGGGTCGCCGTCGGACTGGTCGCTGATGATCACGTCGAAGGCCGGATCGTCCTGGGCGGCGAGCCCCGCGAGCGTGACGGCGAGCTCCGCGGGACGGCTCTTGGTGGGGATGAGCACCTCCACCGTCGCGGGGGCGGGGGCAGCGGGGGTGCCCCAGTCGCCGGACCAGCGCCGTGCGGTCATGGTGTCCTCCCCTGCCCCGGGTCTCGCCCGCAGAGCCGAATGACACTCTCGCGGAACCCCGGCCGGGTGTCAGGGGGTTGCGTCGAACGCTGAGCCGAGTCGGGCGAGCACCGCCGCGTGCAGGGCGCCGTTCGTGACGAGAGCACTGCCGTGCCAGGGGCCGGGCGCGCCGGCGATGGAGCTGAAGCGGCCGCCCGCCTCCTCGACGATGGGCACGAGCGCTGCCATGTCGTAGGGCTGCAGATCGAACTCGGCCGCCACGTCCAGCGCCCCCTCCGCGACGAGCATGTAGGACCAGAACTCGCCGTAGGCGCGCGTGCGCCACACCGCGTCGGCCAGGCGGAGCAGATCCTCCGTGCGGCCCTCCGCCTGCCAGCCCTTGAGGCTGTTGTAGCTGAGCGACGCGTCCGCCAGCTCACCCACCGCGGACACGGTGAGCCGGCGGGGAGTCGCGCCGGGGAAGTCCACCGCCCAGGCCCCCTGTCCGCGGGCGGCCCACCAGCGCCGGCCGAGCGCCGGAGCGCTCACCACGCCGACCACCGGATCGCCGTCGATGGCGAGGGCGACGAGGTTGCCCCAGACCGGCACGCCGCGGAGGAAGTTCGCCGTGCCGTCGATCGGATCGAGGATCCACTGCCTGCCCTCGGCACGGGTGCCGCCGTACTCCTCGCCGAGGACCGAGTCGTCGGGACGCGACTCGCGCAGCGCGGCCCGGAGCGCCTGCTCGACGGCCCGGTCCGCATCCGTCACGGGGGTGCGGTCAGGCTTGGTCTCGACCCGGAGGTCGATCGCCCGGAACCGCTCCAGCGCGATCACATGCGCCATGTCGGCGAGGTCACGAGCGAGTCGAAGGTCGTCCTCGTATCCGCCGCCGGTCACGCGCCCAGCCTAGGGCGCACCTCGCGGTCTCCGGTCAGCCGCCCGGCGGGACCACCAGGCCGTCGAGGATGTGCCGGAGCGAGTCGAGCCGTCGGATGCCCACGTCGCCGAGCTCGCCGGCCTCCACGCGGTCCACGATCTCCCAGTCGTGCGCCTCCCTCAGCGGGATGCCCTCCGGCGGGTCGCCCTCGGGCACCACGGCCCGCTCGGCGAAGGAGCGCAGGACGCTGGCCCGGTCCACATGGCCGAGCCCGAACGACCGGACCCCCGGGGTGTCGATGATCCAGCCCGCCCTGCCGTCGTCCGCGCGCACGCGGAGCGAGATCGTCGACGACGAGGTGTGCCGCCCGCGGCCGGTCACGGCGTTCACCACTCCGATCGCGCGGTCGGCGCCCGGCACCAGGGCGTTCACCAGCGTCGACTTGCCCACACCGGAGTGCCCGACCGCGACCGTGCTGTGGCCGGCCAGGCGGTCCCGCAGCTGGTCCAGGGGCACCTCGCCGGTCCCGCTCAGCACCACCTCCAGGTCGAGCACCGCGAACTCGGCGAGCAGCGGGGCCGGGTCGGCGACATCCGTCTTGGTGACGATGAGGATCGGATCGAGGCCGGCGTCGAAGGCGGCCACGAGGTAGCGGTCGATCAGCCGGGGGCGCGGCTCGGGGTTCGCCGCCGCGACGACGATCATCATCTGGTCGGCGTTGGCGACGATGATGCGCTCGACATCGTCGGTGTCGTCCGCGCTGCGCCGGAGCAGCGTCGACCGGTCGGCGATGCGCACGACTCGGGCGAGCGTGCCCTCCTCGCCGGTGGTGTCGCCCACGACGTCGACCAGGTCGCCCGTGACCATCGAGTTGCGCCCGAGCTCGCGGGCGCGCTTGGCGTAGATCTCGCGCTCCGTGTCGGTGTCCTCGCCGACCAGCACGAGCACCCGGCCGCGGTCCACGCTGAGGACCCGCCCGCGCTCGGCGTCCGCGTGCTCGGGCCGGTGCTTCGACCGCGGGCGGGTGCCGCGCGGATTAGGCCGGACCCGGGCGTCGCGCTCGTCGTAGTCGGAGTACGGGGAGTCCTCGCCGCCCTCATCCAGCCAGCTCATCCGGAAGCCCGCGTCACGCCGGCGCCACGGCCAGCGAGGGCCCGAGCATCGCGGCCCACAGGTCGGCGAACTGGGGGAGGGTCTTCGCGGTCGTCGTGATGTCGTCGAGGATCAGTCCGGGCACCACCAGGCCGAGGAGGGCGCCCGCGGTCGCCATCCGGTGGTCCTCGTAGGTCCGCCACGGCCGCTCTCCGGCGGTGAGCGGGGCGGGCACGACAGAGAGGCCGTCCTCCTCCTCGGTCACCCGGCCGCCGAGCGCGTTGAGCTCGGTGGCGAGGGCGGCGAGGCGGTCGGTCTCGTGCCCGCGGAGGTGGCCGATGCCCGTGATCCGGCTGGGGCTCGAGGCGAGGGCGGCGAGGATCACGATCGTCGGCGCGAGTTCGCCGGCTGCCGAGAGGTCGAGCTCCAGTCCGGGAAGCAGCGCACCGCCGCGCACCCCGGGTCCGCCGTCGACGATCAGATCGGTGCCCACGCGCTCGACCGTCGCCCCGAAGCGGGCCAGCAGCCCGGGCACCTCGTCGCCGACCTGGGTGGTGGACGCAGGCCACCCGGGCACGGCGACGCGGCCGCCGGCGAGAAGCGCGGCGGCGAGGAACGGCGCCGCATTGGAGAGGTCCGGCTCGATGTCGCGCTCGCCGCCGCGGAGACCGGACGCCGGCACGACCCACACTCCGTCCGCGGGACGGGCCACCTCGACGCCGCGTGCCGCAAGGGTCGCGACGGTCATCTCGATGTGCGGCAGGCTCGGCAGGCGCTCGCCGACGGAGCGCAGGGTGAGCCCCTGCTCGAAGCGGGGCGCGGAGAGCAGCAGCCCGGAGATGAACTGGCTGGACGCCGATGAGTCGATCTCGAGCTCCCCGCCCGCGACTCGGCCGGTGCCGTAGACCGTGAAGGGCAGGCTGCCGCGCTTCTCGTCGCCGACCTCCACCCCGAGCGCTCGGAGTGAGTCGATCGTGGTCCGCATCGGCCGCCGGCGGGCAGCCGCATCCCCGTCGAAGGTCACCGGGCCGAGGGCGAGCGCGGCGAGAGGAGGGCCGAAGCGCATGAGCGTGCCGGCCAGGCCGCAGTCGATGGCGACGCCGCCCTCCAGCGGGCCTGGCGTGACGAGGAGGTCCGGCCCGAAGCCGGTGTCCGTTCCCGTCCGCTCGATGCGGGTGCCGAGCGAGCGCAGGGCCTCGATCATCAGGGCGGAGTCGCGTGAGTGCAGGGGTGAGCGGAGCAGCGTCGGCTCCTCCGCCAGTGCGGACAGCACCAGCTCGCGATTGGTCAGGCTCTTCGAGCCGGGCAGCGGCACACGCGCGGCGAGGGGACCGTCCGCCTGGCGTGCCAGCCAGGCGGTGCCGGGTGTGGCGCCGCCGTCCCGCACGTCGTGGTCGTCGCCCGGCAGCTCGAAGCGGGGCGAGGAATATCCGAGGATCCCCATCGGTTCCACAATAACGGCGCACATCACAACCGAAGGGAGGCGTCGGTGACTCTCACGATGCCGCTCCCGGTCCGAGAACTAAGCTTTGCTCCGATGAGCGACACAAGCGATCCCACTAATTCCCCCGCGGGAAACCCCGAGGAAGTGGCGGAGGCCGAGGCCGTCGAGACGATCGAGGAGGCCCTCGACGAGGCCGCGAGCCCCGCCGTTCTGCGCGCCCTGTTCGAGGAGCAGGCCCTGCCGTTCCTCGACCAGCTGTACGCCGCGGGGCTGCGCATGACGCGCAACCCGTCCGACGCGCAGGACCTGGTGCAGGAGACCTTCGTCAAGGCGTTCTCCGCTTTCCGCCAGTACCAGCAGGGCACCAATCTCAAGGCGTGGCTGTACCGGATCCTGACGAACACGTTCATCAACAGCTACCGCAAGAACCAGCGGAACCCGTACCAGGGCACGATCGACGACCTCGAGGACTGGCAGCTGGGCAGCGCCGAGTCGGCGACCGCGCCGATCAGCCGGTCCGCCGAGGCGGAGGCGATCGACCACCTTCCGGATTCGGCGGTGAAGGACGCGCTCCAGGCCGTGCCTGAGGACTTCCGGCTGGCTGTCTACTTCGCGGACGTCGAAGGCTTCTCCTACCAGGAGATCGCGGACATCATGAAGACCCCCGTCGGCACCGTGATGAGCCGGTTGCATCGCGGCAGGCGGCTGCTGCGCGAACTGCTGGGCGACTACGCGCAGGAGCGTGGCATCGCCGTCGGCGCCACGTCGCGCCGGCGCACCACCAAGGACGATGGAGCGGAGAAATGACCGATTGCGGTTGTGAGAAGGCCAAGCAGGAGCTCGAGGAGTACCTGCACAACGAGATCTCCAGTGGAGACGCGGCGGACATCCGCGAGCACATGGAGAACTGCGCTGACTGCGCCGGAGAGCACAGGGTCGGCCTCGTGCTGACCGAGGTCGTGCGCCGGGCATGCAAGGACGCCGCGCCCGAGGAGCTGCGCACCCAGGTGCTCGACCGGCTCCGAGCCCTGCAGACCCACTAGATACCTCCGATCGCACCGGCGAGGCGGGCAGTGCAGCCCGCGGTCCCCGCGATCGACCCGAAAGGCCCCGCCGACCCGAAGGTCGACGGGGCCTTTCGCTGTCCCGTGGCGGATCGCCGGGACGCCGGTCAGGGAATGCTGGCGAGCACCTGGGACAGGTCATCTCGGCTGAGCGCGGTGAGCCTGCCGATGGCCGCAGAGTGGTCGTCTCTCGTTCCCGCCTCCAGGTTGGTCCAGACATCCAGCACGAAGGGCGCCGCGTCGTAGGAGTAGGCGGCTTCGACGCTCGCGGGGGCGTCGGTCTGCTCGGCGGTCCAGGTGATGCCCGATGTCTGGCCCTGGCCGTCCAGCCAGGGGTCCTCGGTGAAGGTGCTCTGGGTGGTCAGGTAGTCGCGCCATGCGGTCTGCGCCTCCCCGACGGCCGAGTACCGCACGAAGTACACCTCGGTCCCCGGCAGGTCCGTCCAGCTGCACTGGAGGATGTCCAGCGCTCCCTCGGGCGTGAACTGGTCGAGGGCGTAGGGGCCGCACGTGCCGCCGTCGCTCACGCCGAAGACATACTGCAGTGCGGCAGCGCCCTCCAGCGGCGGACAGCCGGCGGAGGCGGCGCTGCCGTCCCAGCACGCGGCGGTGTCCGCGGGAGGTTCTGCGGCGCTGGGGGTCGGCGCGGGAGTCGCCGCGGACGGGCCCGCGGATGACGTCGGCTCGCCGGCGACGGGGGTGCTCGTCGGCAGGTGGGTGAGGACCGTGACGAGCGCGATCGTCACCAGGACGCCGACGATGGTGCCCACGGCACCGGTGATGATGCCGGCGATCGCCTTGCCGCGGCCGAGGCCGCCCGGCAGCGCGGACGCCCGCCGGAGGCCGATCACGCCGAGGACGATCGCGGCCACCCCCACGAGGAAGAGCGGATTGATCAGGATCGAGACGATGCCCAGGATGAGGCTGACCAGGGCGGGCGTGTTCCTCGCTCCCGGTTCGGGCGCCGGCCCCGATCCGGCTCCCGGCGGCTGCGCCGCCACCGAGCCGGCCGGCGTCGGGTCGGCCCAGCGGGTCCCGTCCCACCAGCGCAGACGGCCGGGGTGGTCGGGGTCCGGATACCAGGCTGCCGCCGGAGGCTGCCCGCCGCCGCTCTCCGCACCGTTCGTTGTCATCGCTGCTCCTCATCGAGCCCGGGCATCAGTCGTGCCTGCCGTGGGCACACTCTATTTCCCGGGTGAGTCCCCCACCAGGGGACGAGAGGGCGCGCCCGGCGCGCCGCGGAGAACCGGTCCGGTGGAGCAGAGGGCCCCGCCGACCCTGACGTCGGCGGGGCCCTCTGCTCCAGCTGCGGTCTAGCCCAGTGCCCGCTGCACCAGATCAGCCTGCTCCTTGGCGTGGCGCTTCGCCGAGCCCGCGGCGGGCGACGCGGCCGCGGCGCGCGCGACCACCGAGATGCTGCGGTCGTGCAGCCTCTTCGTCGCCACCTGGCAGACCAGGGGCCAGGCGCCCTGGTTCTCCGGCTCGTCCTGCGCCCACACCAGCTCGGCGTTCGGGTACGAGGCGATCAGCTCGCCCAGCTCCTTCTCCGGCACCGGGTAGTACTGCTCGAGGCGCACCAGCGCGACCGACTGGGAGTCCTCGCGCTTGGCCAGCTCGTTGACCAGGTCGTAGTGCAGCTTGCCGGCGTGCAGCACCACCCTCTTCACGGCGCCGCGATCGGTGATGCGGGCGTCGTCGAGCACCGGCTCGAACCTGCCGGAGGTGAAGTCCGCGATGTCGCTCGTCGCGCCACGCAGGCGCAGCATCGACTTGGGGGTGAACACCACCAGCGGGCGGCGGGGACGCAGGTAGGCCTGGCGCCGCAGCAGGTGGAAGTACGACGCGGGGGTGGAGGGCTGGGCGACCGTCATGTTCTTCTCGGCGCAGAGCTGCAGGTAGCGCTCGATGCGGGCCGACGAGTGGTCGGGCCCCTGGCCCTCGTAGCCGTGGGGGAGCAGCAGCACGACGGACGACCGCTGGCCCCACTTCTGCTCGGCGGAGGACACGAACTCGTCGATGATGATCTGGGCGCCGTTCGCGAAGTCGCCGAACTGTGCCTCCCACAGCACGAGCGCGTCGGGGCGCTCCACCGAGTAGCCGTACTCGAAGCCCATGGCGGCGTACTCGCTGAGCAGGGTGTCATAGATCCAGAACTTGGCCTGGCCGTCCACCACGTTCGACAGGGGCAGCCATTCCTGGCCGTTCAGCCGATCGTGCAGCACCGCGTGCCGCTGCACGAACGTGCCGCGGCGGGTGTCCTGGCCGGCCATCCGCACCGGGGTGCCCTCCACCAGCAGCGAGCCGATGGCGAGCAGCTCGCCGAAGGCCCAGTCGATGCCGCCGCTGCGGCTCATCTCGGCTCGCTTCTTCAGCAGCGCCGACAGCTTGGGGTGCACGCTGAAGTTCGCGGGCGGGTTCTCGTGCGCGTCGCCGATCGCGGCGATCAGCGACGCCTCCACCGCCGTGCTCTCCGGTTCGCCCTCGAGGTTCCCCGCCTGCTGCGACTCGGGCAGCTCCAGGTCGGCCACCGTGTCGGTGTCCGATTCGGGCGCGATCACCGGCATCGAGGATGTCTGGGCCGCGTGGGTCTCCGCGAAGGCCCGCTCGAGGCGGTCCTGGAAGTCGCGGTGAGCGCTGTCGTACTCCTCCTGGGTGATGTCGCCGCGGCCGACGAGGGCCTCGGTGTACAGCTTGCGGACGCTGCGCTTGGCCTCGATGAGGTTGTACATCAGCGGCTGGGTCATCGACGGGTCGTCGCCCTCGTTGTGGCCGCGACGGCGGTAGCAGACGAGGTCGATGATGGCGTCGCGGTGGAACGTCTGGCGGTACTGGTAGGCCAGCTCCGCGACCCGCGCGACCGCCTCGGGGTCGTCGCCGTTCACGTGGAAGATCGGCGCCTGGATCGTCTTCGCCACATCGGTCGAGTAGATCGACGAGCGGGACTCGGCCGGAGCGGTGGTGAAGCCGACCTGGTTGTTCACCACGATGTGGATGGTGCCGCCCGTGCGGTAGGGGCGCAGCTGAGACATCTGGAGCGTCTCGACGACCACCCCCTGGCCGGCCATCGCGGCGTCGCCGTGGATGAGGATCGGCAGGACCCGGAATGTGCCGACCGGGTGCCGGTCCTGCTTGGCCCGGACGATGCCCTCGAGCACTCCGTCGACCGCCTCCAGGTGGGAGGGGTTCGCCGCAAGGTAGACCGGGATGGTCGTGCCGTTCGCGTTCTGGTAGGTGCCCTCGGTGCCGAGGTGGTACTTGACGTCTCCGGAGCCCTGGACGGTGCGCGGATCCTGGGTGCCCTCGAACTCGCGGAAGATCTGCCCGTAGGTCTTGCCCGCGATGTTCGTGAGCACGTTGAGGCGGCCGCGGTGGGCCATGCCGATGGCGACCTCGGAGAGGCCGTCCTCGGCCGCGCCCTGGATCACGGTGTCCAGCAGCGAGATGAGGGACTCGCTGCCCTCCAGGCTGAACCGCTTCTGGCCGACGTACTTGGTCTGCAGGAAGGTCTCGAACGCCTCGGCCTCGTTGAGCTTGCTGAGGATGCGCATCTGCTCGTCGTGCGTCGGCTTGACGTACGGCTTCTCGATCTTGTCCTGGATCCATCTGCGCTGCGCGGGCACCTGGATGTGCATGTACTCGAGGCCGACCGTGCGGCAGTACGAGTCGCGGAGGACGCCGAGGATGTCGCGCAGCTTGGCGCTGCGCCGGCCGGCGAAGCCGCCGACCACGAAGTCGCGGTCGAGGTCCCAGAAGGTGAGTCCGTGGTTCTCGATCTCGAGGTCGGGGTGTGAGCGCTGGCGGTACTCCAGCGGATCGGTGTCCGCCATCAGGTGCCCGCGCACGCGGTAGGCGTTGATGAGCTCCTGCACCCGGGAGGTCTTCGACACGGTGTCGGACAGGTCCACGTGGATGTCCGGATTCCAGCGGATGGGCGCGTAGGGGATCCGCAGCGCGGCGAAGATGTCGTCGTAGAACTCGCTGCGGCCGATCAGCCGCTCGTGCACGAGCTTGAGGAACTCGCCCGACCCCGCGCCCTGGATGACGCGGTGGTCGTAGGTGGAGGTGAGGGTGATCGTCTTGCCGATGCCCAGGTCGACGAGCGTGGTCTCGCTCGAGCCCTGGAACTCGGCCGGGTACTCGAGGGCGCCGGCGCCGACGATGGTGCCCTGTCCCTTCATCAGGCGCGGCACGGAGTGCACGGTGCCGATCCCGCCGGGGTTCGTCAGCGAGATGGTGGTGCCGGCGAAGTCGGCGGCGTCGAGCTTGTTGGCGCGCGCCTTGCGCACCAGTGCCTCGTAGGCGGACACGAACTCGCCGAAGTCCATGGTGTCGGCACCCTTGATGCTCGGCACGAGGAGTGCCCGGGTGCCGTCGGGCTTCGGGATGTCGATCGCGATGCCGAGGCCGACGTGGGCGGGCTGCACGACGGAGGGCTTGCCGTCCATCTCCGCGTAGTGCACGTTCTGGCTCGGGAAATCCTTGAGGACCTGTACGAGCGCCCAGCCGATCAGGTGGGTGAACGAGATCTTGCCGCCACGGGTGCGCTTGAGGTGGTTGTTGATGACGATCCGGTTGTCGATCATCAGCTTCGCCGGGATCGTCCGCACGCTCGTGGCCGTCGGGATGGTGAGGCTCTGGTCCATGTTGGTGGACAGGGTCTTCGCCATTCCGCGCAGCGGCGTCGTGACAGCGTCGGGGACGTCGCCCGCCTGCGTCTTGGCGCTGGTGGGGGCGTCGGCGGGGATCGGCTGCGCTCGCGGAGCCATCGATGTGGTTCGGGCGGCGAGGGTCGGCGCGGCCTGCTGCGGAGGCGCGGCGGCCGCCTCCGACGGGGCGTAGGGCCGCGCCGGGGTCGCGTCGCTGGGCGAGGCCTGCTGGGCGGGGGAGACCTGGACGGGAGCGGACGACGGGGGAGCGGCCTCAGCGGTGCCCGCGTCTGCGGGCGGGGAGGGCTCGACGGAGGTGGCGGGGCCGGGGATGGTCGGCTCGCTGGGGTTCGGTGCGAGCGGCTCGACCGGTGCGGGCGGGTTCGGCTCGGGAGAGCCGGGCTGCACGTCGGGTGTCGCGGGGCCGGGCTGGATCGAGCCATCCGGTGCAGAGCCGTCGGCGGCGTGCCCGTTCGGCTCACCGGTGTGGGTCTCCACCGGGTGGTAGCTCTCGAGGATCGGCCACCACGACTTGTCGACCGCATTGCGGTCCTGGAGGAACCTCTCGTAGAGCTCGTCCACAAGCCACTCGTTGGCGCCGAACTCGCCGGTCGCCCCCTCGTCAGTTCCGGTCAATTGACTTGACACGGTGCCTCGCCCACTCTCGTCGATCCGGGTTTTCGTCCGGTTTTCAAGCCTAAACCTTCACCGGACCCGACAGGCGGATCCTGGCTGGAGGTTCCCGATGAGCCGCCCCGCCCGCCAGCGCGAGAAACGCACCCGTCCGGCCAACCTGCAACGGCACACGGTCGCAGGTTGGCCGGAGGGTTGCGGTCCTCCGGGTCACCGCGCAAGTCCCGCGCGGAGGACGACGGCAGCGAGCTTCTGGGGAGCCTCCAGTTCCTGCCAGGTCCAGCGCGCCACTCCCAGGCCGAGCGCCCGCAGCCGGTCCTCACGACGCTTCTCTCGCCAGACCGTGTCCTCGGGACGCTCGCCGTAGCGGCCCTGGTACTTGATGCGCCCGTCGAACTCCCCGACCACGCGCTGCTCGGGCCACCAGAAGTCGACCCGGCCGATCGACCCTCGCCAATCCCGGAAGGAGTGCTGCAGGATCGGCGCCGGGAAGTTCAGCCGGTGCAGCACGAGCCGGCTCACCGACTCACCCGGCGACTCCGCGAGCGGCGTCGCGAAGTCGAGCACCCTCTGCACCTTCCGCCACGCGCGGCGCTCGGACGAGTCCGCCTCGGCCTGGGCGAGCGGGAGGCTCCCGCCCGCCGCCAGCGCCGCGTCCGCGAAGGCGACCGCCTCCGCGAACGGCGAGACCGCCGCCAGGTCGACGAGCGTCCGCTCGAGCGTGGTGACACGGAGGCCGCCGACTTCGACGAATGCAACCTCAGCGGCCGCCGCGTGACGGCGGACCCCATCGGAGGCGCGGCCGCCGGACGCGCACCTCGTGAGGATGTGCACGTCGCGGTCGGGGAATCGCAGGAACGGCAGCCCGTGCAGCAGTGCCGCCGACTGGTGCGAGAAGACCGGCGGGCGCTCGGCCACCAGTGCGAAGGCGTGCAGGGCCAGAAGCGCCCGTTCCATGGCGCCCGCCGCGGCCCACCTGGCGGTCGGCAGGTAGACGCCGCGGCGGAGGCGGGTGAGGTGCCCCTGTTCGGCTTCCCGCCGCAGCCGGCGACCGTCCTCGGGGGACTCGAGCTCCCGGACCAGGAGCAGTTCAGCGGGAGCGCCGTCCATCGTTGCCGTCATGGGCGGATCGTCGCTCGGGCGGAGCCCGCGCTCCCGGCCGTGGCGCGCACCGGTGGCGTCCCGCTGGCGCCCGCGCCTTGGGGAGGACGATCCGCGGTCCGAGGAACGCAACGCTGCGGCCACCCTGCAACGGTGCGCGGTTGCCGCTCGGCCGGACGGATGCGGCCGTCGGAGGGAATGGGGCGCCTCGCCCGGGCCGGCGTGCAGGTGGCGTCCGTATACTGGTGGGACTGATGGACGACCCTCCCTGCGCCCATACCGACCTCCCCGCCTGCGTGCGGCCGACGGGGAGCATCCGTGCTGTTTGAGTGGCTGATGCTCGGCGTCGGCGTCCTCCTGACGATCGGCACCGGCTTCTTCGTCGCCTCCGAGTTCGCCCTCGTCAATCTCGACCGGTCCGACCTGGAGGCTCGCGAGGGGCGCGGTGAGCGGCACCTGGGCACCGTCATCGGCGCGCTCAAGGTCACCTCGACCCACCTCTCCAGCGCGCAGCTGGGCATCACGATCACCACCCTGCTCACCGGCTACACGATGGAGCCGGCGATCAGCGCGCTCCTCCGGGCGCCGCTCACCGCGCTCGGGCTGCCGGACGGCGCGGTTCAGCCGGTCGGCACGGTCGCCGGCGTGCTGCTGGCCACCCTGCTGTCGATGATCTTGGGCGAACTGGTTCCCAAGAACCTCGCGCTCGCGCTGCCGCGAGGAGTCGCCAAGGTCGTCATCCCGTTCCAGGTCGGCTTCACGACGGTGTTCCGGCCCGCCGTGCGCCTGCTCAACAGCACCGCGAACGGCATCCTCCGCCTGATCGGCATCGAGCCGAAGGAGGAGCTCTCGGGAGCGCGCACCGCCGACGAGCTGAGCTCGCTCGTGCGGCGCTCCGCCCTCGCCGGCGTGCTCGACCGCGACACGGCCACGCTGCTCACTCGCACCCTCGGCTTCTCCGACCACATCGCGGCCGACGTGATGACGCCGCGTCCGCGCGTCGCAAGCCTGGAGCGATCAGACATGGCGTCCGACGTGCTCGAGCTCGCCCGCCGCACCGGGTACTCGCGATTCCCCGTGACCGACCAGGGTCTCGACGACATCGTGGGCTTCGTGCACGTGAAGCAGGCCGTCTCGGTGCCCCGCGAGAAGCGGACGACGGTGCCGGTCGGGGCCCTGCAGACCGAGGCGTTGAGGGTGCCGGAGACCATGCGGCTCGACACGCTGCTCGAGGAGCTCCGGGGCCGGGGCTACCAGATGGCGGTCGTGGTGGATGAGTACGGCGGCACCGCGGGAGTTGCGACGCTCGAGGACCTCGTGGAGGAGCTCGTCGGCGACCTCGTCGACGAGCACGACCGCACGCGCGCCGGCGTGGTGCGCTCCAAGACCTCGCTCGCCTTCCCCGGCAGCCTCCGCCCGGACGAGCTCCTCGAGCAGACCGGCATCGAGGTGCCCGAGGAGGGGCCATACGAGACGGTCGCCGGCTTCGTCCTCAGCGAGCTCGGCCGGATCGCCAAGGTCGGCGACGAGGTCGCCCTGCCCACGGGCGTGCTCCGCGTGATGCGGCTGGACGGGCGGCGCATCGACCGGCTCCGGTACACGCCGACCGTGCCGGCGACCGAGCCCAGCCAGGCGGGTGCGCGCCCGGTCGCGTCCCGGGCCGTGCAGGAGGGGAAGCGATGAGCGACTGGGCCGGGCTCGGCTGGCTCGCCGTGCTGCTGCTCGTGAACGCGTTCTTCGTGGCGGCCGAATTCGCGGTCATCTCGGCACGGCGCTCGCAGATCGAACCGCTCGCGGAGCGGGGCAAGCGCAGCGCGCGGACCGCCCTCTTCGCCATGGAGCACGCCACGCTGATGCTCGCCACGGCGCAGCTCGGCATCACCGTGTGCTCGCTGCTGATCCTCAACGTCTCCGAGCCGGCCATCCACCACCTCCTCGAGGTGCCGCTGCACCTGACCGGCCTGCCGGAGCCGTTCATCGGCGTCGCCGCGTTCGTGGTGGCGCTGCTGATCGTGTCGTTCCTGCACGTGGTCCTCGGCGAGATGGTGCCGAAGAACATCTCCTTCTCGGTGCCGGACCGGGCAGTGCTGCTGCTGGCGACCCCCCTCGTCTTCATCGGCGCGCTCTTCCGCCCGCTGATCGCGACCCTCAACGCGGTGTCCAACGGCGTGCTGAGGCTCGCCCGGGTGGAGCCGAGGGACGAGGCCGTGAGCACCTTCACGCTGGACGAGGTGCAGACGATCGTCGACCAGTCCACTCGCGAGGGCGTGCTCGACGATCGCTCCGGCGCCCTCACCGCGGCGTTCGAGTTCACCGAGAAGAAGGTGGCGGACATCACGATCGCCGTCGACCAGCTCGTGAGCCTCCCCGAGGACGCCACCCCGTCCGATCTCGAGCGCGCCGTCGCCCAGCACGGCTTCTCCCGCTACGTGCTCGTCGACGAGGAGGGCGAGCCGACCGGCTACCTGCACCTCAAGGACGTGCTCGAGCTCGACGACGACGAGGCAGACCGGCCGGTGCCGCCGAAATTCCTCCGCCAGCTGATCTCGGTCTTCGAGGGCACCGAGCTGGAGGATGCGCTCGCCATCATGCGGCGAGCAAGCGTGCACGTGGTGCGGGTGTTCGACGAGCTGGGCGCCACCACCGGTGTGCTGTTCCTCGAGGACATCATCGAGGAGCTGGTCGGCGAGGTGCAGGACGCGACCCGGCGCCGCTGACCGGCGCCAGCCGTCGAGGCCGGCAGACCGGCCCCGCCTGTCGCCGCAAGCGCCAGCGAGCAGTCAGCGCCAGCGAGCCCGCAGGTACTGCGCCGGCCAGTAGTCGAGCACCACGCCGAGCTCGTGGGCGGCGCGGAGCGGGAAGTGCGGCTCCCGCATCAGCTGACGCCCCATCATCACGGCGTCGGCGTGCCCGGCGGCGATGATCTCCTCGGCCTGGGCGGGCTCGGTCACCAAGCCGACGGCGCTGACCGCGACCCCGGACTGCGCCTTGACGTGCGCCGCGAGCGGAACCTGATAGCCCGGGCCGACCGGGATGGGCACGCCAGGCAGGCTCCCGCCGCTCGACACATCGAACAGGTCCGCTCCCGCCGTCCGCGCCCAGCCGGCGACGGTGGCGGTGTCCTGCACACTCCAGCCGTCCTCGACCCAGTCGGTGCCGCTGAAGCGGACGAACACGGGCACGCTCTCGCCCACCCGCTGCCGGATGGCCCGGACCACCCGGAGCACGATCCTGGCCCGGTTCTCCAGGCTGCCGCCGTACTCGTCGGTGCGCAGGTTGCTGAGCGGCGACAGGAACTCGTGCAGCAGGTAGCCGTGCGCGGCGTGCACCTCGACCAGGTCGAATCCGGCGGCGACGGCCCGTTCCGCGCCCTCCGCGAACGCCTCGACGACGGCGTCGATCCCGGCCACATCGAGCGCGATCGGCGCCGCAAGCCCGGGGAACGGCAGGACGGACGGGGCGACAGTGGTCCAGGCCCCCTCGTCTGCGGTCAGGCTGCCGCTCCGGCCCCCGAGCTCCGGGTGCACGGACGCCTTGCGGCCGGCGTGCGCCAGCTGCATCCCCGCGACGGCGCCCCGCTCGTGCAGGAAGTCGACGATGCGTCGCCACGCCTGCGCCTGCTCGTCGTTCCAGATGCCGGTGTCCTGCGCGGAGATCCGGCCCTCGGGGACAACGGCGGTCGCCTCGCTCATGACGAGTCCGGCGCCGCCGACGGCCATGGAGCCGAGGTGCACGAGGTGCCAGTCGGTGGGCACGCCGTCCCTGCGCTGCACCGAGTACTGGCAGAGGGGCGAGACCCAGATCCGGTTGCGGATCGTGACGCCGCGGACGGTGAGGGGCGCGAACAGGGCGGACGGCATGGGACTCTCCGGAGGGTCAGGCGAGCGACTCCAGGAACGCACGCAACCCCGCGACTCCGGTGAAGACGTGCCCGGCGATCCCGATCGCTTCGGCGCCGTCGATGTTGACGGCTCTGCTGTCGATGAAGACCATCTCCGCCGCCGTTATTCCCAGCTCGCGAGCACGTGCTCGAAGATGGCGGCCTCCGGCTTCAGGAGGCCGAGCTCGCCGCTCACCAGGACGGCGTCGAAGAGCGTGCCGAGCGGGGAGAAGCGGAAGGCGGCGCCGACGTCGGGTCCGGCGTGGGACAGCAGCGCCGGCCCGCAGCTCGATCAGGAGCCCCGACGCCCCCGGCTCCACGCTGAGCCGCCGGCTCGGGACGTCGGCGAGCCACAGCTGACGGATCCGCGCGCGGGGCCAGCCCGTCACCGTATCGGCCGGGCTCCGCCGTTCGGCGCCGGAGCGCACGGGGCGGAATAGTCTGAGCCGCATGGCCGATTGGCGCACCTGGACCGACGCGGACACCGTCCGGCAGTACCGCGTGCCTGTCCAGGGTGACGACAAGTACTCGCGCGGCGTGCTCGGCATGCACACCGGATCGGCCGCCTACCCGGGTGCCGCGGTGCTGGGGGTGGAAGGGGCGTGCCGGACCGGCATCGGGATGGTCCGCTACCTCGGCGGTGAGCGCGCGGCCGGCTTCGTGCTGCAGCGCCGCCCCGAGATCGTCACCGCCCCGGGCCGGGTGCAGGCCTGGCTGCTCGGCTCCGGCATGAACGCCGCCGACCGGTCGGAGGAGCTGCGCCGCCGGCTGGACGAGGCGCTCGGCCAGGACGTCCCCATCGTCCTCGATGCCGGGGCCCTCGACCTCGCCGGCACGGCGACCGGTCCGACGGTGATCACGCCGCACGCCGGCGAGCTCGCGACCCTGCTGGCCGGCCGGGGCACCGAGGTCCAGCGAGCTCAGGTGTCCGCCGCCCCCGAGGAGTGGGCGGCGCGGGCGGCCGACCTGCTCGGCGTCGTTGTGCTGCTCAAGGGCAGCGTCACCCATGTCGCCGCGCCGGGCGGCGGCGGCGTTCGCGTGCAGGCGGGACCGCCCTGGCTCGCGACCGCCGGCTCGGGCGATGTGCTGGGCGGCGTGCTCGGCGCCCTCGTCGCGGCCCGCTCCGACGAGGTGCTGGCCGCCCCGGAACGGCTC
>NZ_JAODMK010000030.1 GCF_025465545.1 Naasia sp.
GACGCCAACCTGGCGCCCTCTCGCCGGGTCGCCTTTCTGGACCCGGACGAGGCCGCGGTCGACGACGCCCTCGCTGACACCCGCACCCTCGCTCAGAAGCGGCTGGATGCCCTGGTTGCGATTGCGAAGGGCAGCCTCAGGGCGGACGCCGGGGACGTCTCCGGCACCGCGGTGACGATGCTGGTCAGCATCGACGCCGCGGCCCTCGTCAGCGGGATTGGTGCGGCCACGATCTTCGGGGTCGACGAGCCGATCAGCGCGGGCGCCGCCCGCCGGCTCGCGTGCGAGGCGAAGATCCTGCCCGTCGTCCTCGGCGGAGCATCCCAGCCGCTCGACCTGGGCCGGGAGCGCCGCCTCTTCACCGAGGCGCAGCGAGTGGCGATGGCGATTCGGGACGGCGGGTGCGTCTGGCCGGGCTGCCAGGAGCCGCCGGGACGATGCCAGGCCGCGCACCTCGAGCCCTGGTTCCCCGCCGGCAGAACGGACCTCGTCAACGGAGTCCTGCTCTGCCCGTTCCACCACCGAAGATTCGACCGCGACGGCTGGTCGATGCGGTTCGAGGACGGCGTGCCGTACCTGATCCCGCCCCCGTGGGTTGATCCCGCCGGGACGCCGCGACGAGCGGGCAGGGTCTCTGCGCCCGCACCCCTCTGACCCGGGATCTGCGCGAGCCGCCCGGTGGTCGAGGAGGCCAGAAGGCCCGTCTCCGAACCAGCACCAGAGACCGCATCAAGCCGGTCCCCGAAACCGGCTCAGCCCAGGCGGTGCAGCCAGCCGTGCCGGTCCGGGCGGCGGCCGTACTGGATGTCGGTGAGCTCCTGACGCAGCGACATCGTGAACTCGCCCGCTCCGCGACCCGGGTCGCCGATCGAGAAGTCCGGGGACTTCAGCTCGCCGATCGGCGTGATCACGGCAGCCGTGCCGCAGGCGAAGACCTCGGTGATCTCCCCCGATGCGACGCCGTCACGCCACTCGTCGACCGCGACGGGCCGCTCCTCGACCGCATGGCCGCGGTCCTTCGCGAGCTGGATGACGCTCTCCCGCGTGATGCCCTCGAGGATCGTGCCGCGCAGGCTCGGGGTGATGAGCGTGCCGTCGTGGCGGACCAGGAACAGGTTCATGCCGCCGAGCTCCTCCAGGTACTTGCCCTCCTCGGAGTCGAGGAACAGCACCTGCGCGCAGCCGTGCTGGTACGCCTCTGCCTGCGGCAGCAGAGACGCGGCATAGTTGCCGCCGGTCTTCGCGGCTCCCAGTCCCCCGCGACCGGCGCGGGTGTAGTCGGTGGACAGCCAGATGGACACCGGCTCGACTCCGCCGTGGAAGTAGGCCCCTGCCGGGCTCGCGATCACGCGGTAGTCGACCTTCTGGGCGGCCCGCACGCCGAGGAAGCTCTCGCTCGCGTACATGAACGGGCGGAGGTAGAGGCTCGTCTCCGGAGCGGAGGGCACCCAGGCGCCGTCGACCGCGATCAGCTGGCGGAGGGACTCGAGGAAGTCCACGACGCTCAGCTCCGGCAGGGCCAGACGGCGGGCGGAGCGCTGCAGACGCAGGCCGTTCGCCTCCGGACGGAACGTCCAGATGGAGCCGTCCGCGTGCCGGTACGCCTTCAGTCCCTCGAAGATCTCCTGGGCGTAGTGCAGCACCGACGCGGCGGGGTCGAGCGAGATGGGCCCGTACGGCACGACCGCGGCGTCATGCCAGCCGTCGTCCAGCGTCCAGGTGATCTGCACCATGTGGTCGGTGAAGTGCTTGCCGAAGCCCGGGGAGGCGAGGATCGCGTCGCGCTCCGCCTGGTCCCGGGCGGCCTGCGACGGGGTCGTCGTGAAGGCGAGGGGGAAGGCGGTGGCCGTGTCTGTCGTCGTGGTCATGTCTCAGCTCCTGGAAGGCGTAGCGGCGGCGGTGCCGGTCAGCTGCGCGACGATCGCGTCGCCGGTCTCGGCGGTCCGCCGCGGGGTGCGGTCGGCGGCCCGGGCGGCGAGGTCGGCGGTGACCGCCTCGGTCACCCGTCCCGCGGCCTCCGGCAGACCGAGATGGTCGAGCAGGAGTGCGACGGAGAGGATGGCCGCGGTGGGATCGGCTTTCTGCTGCCCGGCGATGTCGGGGGCGGAACCGTGAACCGGCTCGAACATCGAAGGGAACGTGCCGTCCGGATTGATGTTGCCGGAGGCCGCGAGTCCGATGCCGCCGCTGATAGCGCCGGCCAGATCGGTGAGGATGTCGCCGAAGAGATTGTCCGTGACGATCACGTCGAACCTAGCAGGATCGGTGACGAGGAAGATCGTGGCCGCATCCACGTGCAGGTAGTCGACCTGCACGGACGGATACTCGGCGCCGACCCCGTCCACGATGCGCTTCCAGAGGCTCCCGGCGAAGGTGAGCACGTTCGTCTTGTGCACCAGAGTGAGCTGCGAGCGCCGCTCCAGCGCCTTGGCGAAGGCGTAGCGGACCACCCGCTCAACGCCGTGGGCGGTGTTGATGCTCACCTCGGTCGCGATCTCGTGCGGGGTGCCCGCGCGGATCGTGCCGCCGTTGCCCACGTATGGGCCCTCGGTGCCCTCGCGGACGACCACGAAGTCGACCTCGCCGGGCGACGCGAGCGGAGACGTCACGCCCGGGTGCAGAACGGTGGGCCGCAGGTTCACGTAGTGGTCGAGCTGGAACCGCAGCTTGAGCAGCAGGCCCCGCTCGATGTTCGCTCCGGCGAGACGCGGATCGCCGGGGACGCCGCCGACAGCGCCGAGCAGGATCGCGTGGTGCTCGGCGATGCGCGCGAGCTCCTCGTCCGGCAGCACGTCGCCCGTGGCCAGGTAGCGGCCGGCGCCGAGGAAGAACTCGGTGACCTCGACGGTGGTGTCGGCGGGCAGCGCGGCGTGCAGCACCTTGAGCGCCTCCGCGACGACTTCGGGCCCGATGCCGTCGCCCGGGATCGAGGCGAGGCGGAGAGTGCGCGGCATAGTGCTCCGAAAGGGAAGAGGGGAATCGCGGCGAGGCCGCCGTGCGATCAGATTATCGCGCGTGCCAGAATGGGGCGGCCGGATGGCCAACCGATCGAAAGGCACGAAATGAGTCTCGGAGCAGGCATCTTCCTTCTCGCCGTGGGGGCCATCCTCGCCTTCGCGGTGCACATCGATGTTCCCGGCATCGATCTGGCGATCGTCGGCTGGATCCTGATGGTCGCCGGCATCATCGGCATCATCCTCGGCATCGCCCTCCTGGCCCGCCGCCGTCAGTCGGTGTCGACCACCCGCACCGCCGTGGACCCCGTGACCGGCGACTCCGTCCGGCGCGACGTCCGGGACGACACCCTCTAGATCTCCGCAGCAGAACGATGAAGGGGAGCGCCCGCGGGCGCTCCCCTTCATCGTTCTCAGCCGGAAGCCGTCGCTCAGCTGAGGTCGGCGACGTCGATCTCCCGCAGACTGTCGGCCGAGATCGCGGTGCGGATGTCCTCGAGCAGCTCCTCGGGCGCGGGTCCGTCGATGGTGAGCACGCTGAGCGCCTTGCCGCCCGGGCCCTGACGCGCGATCTGCATGCCGGCGATGTTGATGCCGGCCTCGCCGAACTTCTGGCCATAGATCGCCACGATGCCCGGCCGGTCGTCGTACGTGAACACCACGAGGTGCTTGGCGATCGGCACCTCCACGTCGTAGCCGTTGATCTCCACGATCTTCTCGATCTGCTTGGTGCCGAGCAGGGTGCCGGACACCGAGATCTGGGTGCCGTCGGAGATCGAGCCGCGGATGGTGAGCACGTTGCGGTACTCCTCCGACACCGAGTCGGTGAGCAGCCGCACCGCGATGCCGCGCTGCTCCGCGAGCAGCGGTGCGTTGACATAGGACACGTTCTCGCTGACCACGCCGACGAAGATGCCCTTGAGGGCGGCGAGCTTGAGGACGCTGACGTCGTAGTCGGCCAGCTCGCCCCGCACCTCGACGTCGACGCTGGTGAGCGCGCCGTCGGCGAGGCCCGAGAACATCTGGCCGAGCTTCTCCATGAGCGGGATCCCGGGGCGCACGTACGGGTCGATGATGCCGCCCGCCACGTTGACCGCGTCGGGGACGAGCTCGCCCGAGAGGGCCAGCCGCACCGACTTCGCGACCGAGACCCCGGCCTTCTCCTGCGCCTCGTCGGTGGAGGCGCCGAGGTGCGGGGTGACGACGATGTTGTCGAGCCCGAGCAGCGGCGATCCGGTGGGCGGCTCCGAGACGAACACGTCGATGCCCGCGCCGGCGATGCGCCGCGTGGAGAGCGCCTCGTACAGCGCCGTCTCGTCGATGATGCCGCCTCGGCTCGCGTTGACGATGCGGAGCTCGGGCTTGGCCTTGGCGAACATGGCGGCGTCGATCAGGCCGGTCGTCTCGTGCGTCTTGGGGATGTGGATCGTGATGAAGTCGCTCTGCGCCACGAGCTCGTCGAGGCTCAGCAGGTGCACCCCCAGCTGCTGGGCGCGGGTCGGCGTCACGTACGGGTCGTATGCGACGAGGTTCGCCCCGAAGCCGGCCAGGCGCTGCGCGACGAGGGTGCCGATGCGGCCGAGGCCGACGATCCCGATGGTCTTCTCGTAGAGCTCCACACCGGTGAAGCGGCTGCGCTTCCACTCCCCCGCCTTGAGCGATGCGTTCGCGTCGGGGATGTGCCGGGCGAGGGCGAGGAGGTGGCCGATCGCCAGCTCCGCCGCCGAGACGACGTTGGACGTCGGGGCGTTCACGACCATGACACCGGCCGCGGTGGCGCTGGCGATGTCGACGTTGTCGAGGCCCACGCCGGCGCGGGCGACGACCTTGAGCATGGGCGCGGCGGCGATCGCCTCGGCGTCGATCCGGGTGGCGGACCGGACCAGCACGGCGCTGGCGTCGGCGAGGGCGGCGAGCAGGGCAGGACGGTCGGTGCCATCGACGTCGCGGACGTCGAAATCGGGGCCGAGGGCCTCGACGGTGGCGGGTGAGAGTTCTTCGGCGATCAGAACGATCGGCTTGGTCACAGGTTCCGTCTTTCTCCTACCGAGCGCGTCTCGGGCCGGGCACAAAACAGTACGACTCTAGTGGGCCCCCCGAACCGGCCCCGGGGGTGTTACGTGCCGAGGAGCTCCACGCTCTGGCGGGCGATCTCGAGCTCCTCGTTGGTGGGGATCACAAGCACGGCCACTCGGGAGCCCTCTGCGGAGATGATCCGCTCACCCCGCTCGGGCGAGCTGTTCCGCACCTCGTCGAGCTGCACGCCCGCGAAGCCCAGCGTGGCGACGGCGCCCGCGCGAATCCGCGGGCTGTTCTCCCCGACCCCTGCCGTGAACGCGATGGCGTCCGCTCCGCCGAGCTGGGCGAGGTAGGCGCCGAGGTAGTGCCGCAGCCGGTGCAGGTAGACGTCGATGGCGAGCTGCGCGTCGGCGTCGCCCGAGTCGGCCCTGGAGACCACGTCGCGGAGGTCGGCACTGCCCGACAGCCCGAGCAGGCCGCTTCGCCGGTTGAGCAGCTCGTCGAGGTCGTCGATGCTCAGGTCCGCCCGCCGGCTCAGATGCAGGAGGACGGCGGGGTCGATGTCGCCGGACCGGGTGCCCATCACGAGCCCTTCGAGCGGCGTCATGCCCATCGAGGTGTCGATCGACCGGCCGCCGTCGACCGCGCAGGCGGAGGCGCCGTTGCCCAGGTGGAGCACGATCACCTTGGCCGTGTCGACGTCGACGCCGAGGAACTCGGCGGCACGGCGGGACACGTACTTGTGCGAGGTGCCGTGCGCGCCGTAGCGGCGGACCCGATGGCGGGCCGCGAGGTCCTTGTCGATGGCGTAGGTGAACGCCTCGGGCGGCAGCGTCACGTGGAAGGCGGTGTCGAACACGGCCACCTGCGGGATCCCGGGGAAGGCTTCGAGGGCGGCTCCGATCCCGGCGAGCGCCGGCGGGTTGTGCAGCGGCGCAAGGGCGGAGAGCTCGTCGATGTCCTGCAGCACCCGGTCGTCGATGCGGGCGGGGCCGGAGAAGCGGGCGCCGCCCTGCACCACGCGGTGGGCGAGTGCCGCAGGGGTTCCGTCGTCGAGCGCGGGGCCGTGCAGGCGGAACGCGTCGATCATCGCGCGGAAGGCGGAGGGATGGTCGCGCATCGCCCGTTCGGTGAGGTGCTCGCCCTCGGGGGTGCTGTGCGAGCTCGACCCGGTCCGCTGGCCGATCCGCTCGATCAGGCCCTTCCCGAGCACCTGCTCGGTGTCCGTGTCGATCAGCTGGTACTTGAGTGAGGACGACCCGCTGTTGATCACCAGGACGGTGCTCACGCGCGGGCCTCCCCCGCCTGGATCGCGGTGATCGCGACCGTGTTCACGATGTCCTGGACGAGGGCGCCTCGCGAGAGGTCGTTGACCGGCTTGCTGAGGCCCTGCAGCACCGGCCCGATCGCGACGGCTCCCGCGCTGCGCTGCACGGCCTTGTAGGTGTTGTTGCCCGTGTTGAGGTCCGGGAAGATGAACACCGTCGCGCGCCCGGCGACGGCGGATCCTGGCAGCTTCGTGCGGGCGACGGCCGCATCGGCCGCCGCGTCGTACTGGATCGGTCCGTCGACCGGCAGCCCCGGGCGGCGCTGTCGCACCAGCTCCGTGGCGGCACGCACCTTCTCCACGTCCGCTCCCGCGCCGGAGGCGCCGGTCGAGTAGGACAGCATCGCCACTCGCGGCTCGATCCCGAACTGTGCGGCGGTCAGCGAGGAGGACAGCGCGATGTCGGCCAGCTGGTCGCTGGTGGGGTCCGGGATCACCGCGCAGTCGCCGTAGACGAGCACCCGATCGGCGAGCGCCATCAGGAAGACGCTCGAGACGACGGAGACTCCGGGCTTGGTCTTGAGGATCTCGAAGGAGGGCCGGATGGTGTGCGCCGTCGTGTGGGCCGCTCCCGACACCATCCCGTCGGCGAGGCCGAGGTGCACCATCATCGTGCCGAAGTAGGACACGTCCGTCACCACGTCGCGGGCGACGTCGAGCGTCATGCCCTTGTGCGAGCGAAGGCGGGTGTACTCGACGGCGAACCGCTCGCGCAGCTCCGGGTCGAAGGGGCTCAGCACGGCCGCGGCGCTGATGTCGGCGCCGATGCCGGAGGCCCGCGCGCGCACCTCGACCTCCTCACCCAGGATGGTGAGACGTGCGACACCGCGCCGCAGCAGCTTGTCTGCCGCCTGCAGGATGCGATCATCGTCCCCTTCGGGGAGCACGATGTGCGAGCCTGCGGCGCGAGCCCGTTCGAGCAGCTGGTGCTCGAACATCAGCGGCGTCACCACGCCCGTGTGCGGCACCGCGAGGAGGTCGACGAGGGCCTTCCGATCGACGGACCGCTCGAACAGGGCGAGGGCCTGGTCGTACTTGGCGCTCGACTCGGCGGCCAGTCGCCCGCGGCTGCGGGTGACCCGCACGGCGGTGTCGTAGGTGCCGAGCGGCGTGGACACGATGGGCAGCGACACCTCGATGCCGGCGAGCAGGCGCTCGATCTGCTCCGGCAGCTCGAAGCCGCCGTTGAGGAGGATGCCCGCCAGCGAGGGGAACGTGCCGGACGCCTGGGCGAGCAGCGCGGCGAGCAGCACCTCGACGCGATCACCGGGCACCACCACGACCGCGCCCTCGGTGAGCCGCGGCAGCACGTTGACCATCGACATGCCGGCCACCACCACGCCGAACACCGGGCGGCCGAGCAGCGACGGGTCGCCCTGCACCAGGGTGCCGCCGGTCGCCGTCATCAGGTTCTTCATCGTGGGCGCGACGAGCAGCGGATCCTCCGGGATCACCCACACGGGCACCGCCTGGTCGTGCACGGTGAGCCCCACGCTGAACCGGACGGCGGAGAGGATGGCCGGATCCACCCGGTTGGCGACCACGGCGAGGAGCGCAGCGTGCTCGGCACGCAGCTCGGCCGTGGAGACCTCCGCCACCTGGGCGATCTCATCCGCGGTCCTGGCCGGCGCGGAGCCGAACCGGTCGCCCCCGCCGGCCGTGCGCCCGCCGAGGACCAGGATGACGGGCGCGCCGAGATTGGCCGCCACCCGGGCGTTGAAGGCGAGCTCCGTGGGAGTTCCCACATCGGTGTAGTCCGAGCCGAGGATCACGACGGCGGCGCACTGCTCCTCGACCGCCTTGAAGCGCTCGACGATCCGGGAGAGGGCGGCCTCCGGGTCGACGTGCACCTCGTCGTAGGAGACGCCGATGCACTCGTCGTAGCCGAGCTCGACCCCGTCGTGCTCCAGCAGCAGCTCGAGCACGTAGTCGCGCTCCGCCGTCGACCGGGCGACGGGCCGGAAGACGCCCACCCGATCGACCTCTCCCCGCAGTGTGTCGAGCACGCCGAGCGCCACCGTGGACTTGCCGGTGTCGCCTTCGACGGACGTGATGTAGACAGTCTTCGTCTCGAGGGGCACTCCGCGATTCTACGGAGCGCCCCCGTGACGACCTGTCCGGCCGCCGCCCTCAGGCGAGGCGGACCGAGACCGGGGTGGGGTTGGAGAAGAGGTCGAGCACCGGGCAGTGGGCGTCGACGGCGTCGCGGAGCTCGTCGTAGCGCTCGCGGCTCTCCGGCCCGTCGAGGGTGATGGTGAGCCGGATGTCGCTGAAGCCGGCCCGGACGGACTCGTCGATCCCGAAGATCTTGTGCACGTCGAGGTCACCCTCGGCCTGGATGTCGATGCTGTCCAGCGCGATGCCGAGGGCCTGGGCGTAGAGCCGGTAGACCACGACCTGGCAGGAGATGAGGGCGCCGAGCGCGTACTCGACGGGGCTGGCGGCCTCGTCGTCGCCGGCCAGTGCTGCCGGCTCGTCGACGAGGAAGCGGTGCTTGCCCGCCTTGATGCGCGTCGCGACGCTGCCGGCGGAGGTGCCTGAGACCTTGTAGGTGAGCCGGGCGCTGTTCGCGTCGGCGGCGATGCGCTCGGCCCAGGCGGTGCCGGCAGCGGTCAGGCGTTCTGCGCGCTCGGCCGGGTCGAAGCTGGTGGGGTCGGCGCGGACATCGGGGCGGGAGGAGGTGTCGGTGAGAGTCATGACAAGAACGCTAGGGAGGCCCCGACAGGCAGCGGAAGGGCCCGCGTCACGCGCCGTAAGGCGCCGTCACCGGAGGTAACGCGCCGTTCCCCGGTGCGACGCCGGGCTCTATCGGAAGCTCGATTCGTTCGCCGCGCGTCAGGCGGGCTCCCAGCTCCGCCAGGATCTCCCGCGTCGAGCTCATGCCGAACCGCGTCACCCCCACCCGCATCATCGCGAGGGCCGCGTCGAGGGACCGCACCCCGCTGGATGCCTTGACGCTCATTCTCGGGCCCACGCTCGAGCGCATGATGCGGAGCGCGTCCAGGGTCGCGCCCGTGCGCGCGAACCCCGTCGACGTCTTCACGAAGTGGGCTCCGGCCCGCTCCGCCAGGCCGCACGCCCGCGCGATCTCCTCCTCGGTCAGGTACGCCGTCTCGAGGATCACCTTGACGATCCTGCCCTCCGACGCCTCGACCACCCGACGCAGCTCGTCCTCGACCGCCTCATCGCGGCCGCCGCGGAGCCAGCCGATCTGCTGGACCACGTCGATCTCCGCGGCACCGTCGTCGAGCGCCTGCCTCACCTCCGCGAGCTTCGACGCCGTCGATCCGCTGCCGTGCGGAAACCCGATCGGTGCGCCGACGAGCACTCCGCTGCCCCGCAGGAACCGGACGGCGTGTTCCGTGTCCCTCGTCGGGACGAACACCGAGAACACGGAGAGCTCGGCGGCGAGCGCGAGCTGCAGATCCAGCTCGGCCCGGGTGCACTGCGGGTTCAGGACCGCATGATCGATCATCGCCGCGAGCCCCGGAACGGTGAGCAGCTCCCCCTCGCCCGTCATGTGCCAGCCAGGGTGGGAGGAAGCGGAGCCATGGCTCAGTGTAGGCGCGGCGTTCGCTGGGACGCTGGGCTCGCTGGGGCACCGCAGCACCGGGGGCGACTGGGTGGGCGAGGATGGGCCGATGGACGCCTCCGCGATCGCGCTCGGCGCGCTCCGGATCGCTCTGGCCGCCGCGTTCGTCCTCATGGGCGTCGCCCACTTCCGGCCGGGTCCGCGCCGGGTGATGGCGCGGATGATCCCTCCGGCGCTCACCGGGTCGGACCCCAGGCGGGCCGAGCTGCTCGTGGCCTTCACCGGGGTCTGCGAGCTCGCCGGCGGCGTGGGACTCCTCCTGCCGCCGGTGGCGTTTCCCGCCGCCGCCGCGCTCGTGCTGTTCCTCGTCGCCGTGTTCCCCGCGAACGCGTATGCCGCCGAGCGTCCGGCCGAGTTCGGCACCGTCGCCTTCCCGTTCTGGCCGCGCTACGCCGGACAGCTCGTGCTCGTCACGCTGCTCGGCCTGCTGCTGGCGTCCTGAGTCTCGCCCAGGATCGTCCCTGCTCAGGAGCGGAGCAGCGCCTCGAGGGTGAGCCCGAGACAGGCGGTCGCGCCGAGACCGGCCGCGAGGCTCACCGCGAGCAGCACCGGCTTCCTCCGCCAGCCGATCAGCAGCGAGACGAGGAAGGCCGCGGGCGGCACGAGGATGGCGCTGCCCAGCACGAGCCACGCGTACGAGTTGAGGGGGTGGCCGGCCGCCGAGGCGAACGCGAGCAGGGCCACCAGGTTCGCGATCGCCTCGACCAGATCCCAGCCGAAGAACAGGGCGAAGCCGGCCGCCACGATCAGGGAGGGCACCGACACCGACCGGCGCGGGCGGGTCCCCGGCTGCTCCGCCGGTGCCGCGTAGCTCACGCTCCCCCGATCACGAGCGGCCACGGCGCCAGCAGGACCACGCCGGCGAGGAGTCCGAGGAGGCGCGCCCGAGCGGTCGGTGCCAGGAGCACGGCCGCGGCCGCCCAGAGCACCGGACCGGCCACGGCGAGCACCTGGCCTGTGTTGTAGAGGATCCCCGGCACGAGGCCGGTGGGGCTGAACGGGTTGCGCAGGCCCGCCATCGCCCAGCCCATGGAGTAGGCCAGGAGCACCAGCGCGAGCGCGGCGACCGGGGCCAGGGCGAGCACGGGTTCACGCCGCCACGATGCCCGAGTGCGCTCCCCCACCTCCCCATGATGACGGGAGACGGCGGAAAGAGTGAACGCCGCCCCTCTCGGGACGGCGTTCACTGCCGGTCCGGAACTAGGCCGGAAGGCCGGGGATCAGCGCGCAGCCGAACCCTCGGTGTAGTCGGCGTCCGTCTGCTTCCAGGCGAACAGCGCGCGCAGCTCCTTGCCGGTGGCCTCGATGGGGTGCTGGGCGCCCTTCTCGCGGAGAGCGAGGAACTCGGGACCGCCGGCGTCCTGGTCGTCGATGAAGCGCTTGGCGAAGGCGCCGCTCTGGATGTCCGCGAGCACCGCCTGCATGTTCTCCTTGACGTGAGGGTCGATGACGCGGGGGCCGGAGACGTAGTCGCCGTACTCGGCCGTGTCGGAGACGCTCCAGCGCTGCTTGGCGATGCCGCCCTCCCACATCAGGTCGACGATCAGCTTGAGCTCGTGCAGCACCTCGAAGTAGGCCACCTGCGGCTGGTAGCCGGCCTCGGTGAGGGTCTCGAAGCCGTACTGGACGAGCTGCGAGACGCCGCCGCAGAGCACGGCCTGCTCGCCGAACAGGTCGGTCTCGGTCTCCTCGGTGAAGGTGGTCTTGATGCCGCCGGCGCGCAGGCCGCCGATCGCCTTCGCGTAGGAGAGGGCGAGCGGCCAGGCCTGGCCGGTGGCGTCCTGCTCGACGGCGACGATCACGGGCACGCCGCGTCCCGCCTCGTACTCGCGGCGGACCGTGTGGCCCGGTCCCTTGGGGGCGACCATGAACACGTCGACGCCCGCGGGGGCCTGGATGTAGCCGAAGCGGATGTTGAAGCCGTGGCCGAAGACGAGCGACTTGCCGTCGGCCAGGTTGGGGGCGATGTCGTCCGCGTAGACGTGGCGCTGCACCTGGTCGGGCGCGAGGATCACGATCACGTCGGCCCAGGCTGCGGCGTCGCCGGGGGTGTGCACCCGGAAGCCCTGGTCCTCGGCCTTCCCGCGGCTCTTCGAGCCCTCCTTGAGGCCCACGACGACCTCGACACCGGAGTCGCGGAGGTTGAGCGCGTGGGCGTGACCCTGGGAGCCGTAGCCGATGACGGCGACCTTCTTGCCCTGGATGAGCGAGAGGTCGGCGTCCTTGTCGTAGAAGATGTCGGTCATGTGAGTTCGTTCTTCCTTGTTGGGTGGGCGTGAGTCAGTTCTTGGGCAGCGCGACGCGCTCGGTGATGCTCTTCGAGCCGCGGCCGATGGCGACGAGGCCGGACTGGGCGAGCTCGCGGATGCCGTACGGCTCGAGCACCCGCAGCAGCGCCTGCGTCTTGGCGGTGTCGCCGGTCACCTCGATGACGAGCGCGTCCGGGGCGACGTCAACGACCTTCGCCCGGAACAGGTTCACCGATTCGAGGATCTGCGACCGGTTGGCGTTGTCGGCCCGCACCTTGATGAGCAGGTGCTCGCGCTGCACGGACTGGGTCTGCTCGAGCTCGACGATCTTGATTACGTTGATCAGCTTGTTGAGCTGCTTCGTCACCTGCTCGAGCGGCAGGTCCTCCACGTCGACCACCACGGTGATCCGGGACAGGCCCGGGATCTCGGTGGGGCCGACCGCGAGGGATTCGATGTTGAAGCCGCGGCGGGCGAACAGGCCGGCGACACGGGTCAGCAGACCCGGCTTGTCCTCGACCAGGAGGGACAGGACGTGGCTCATTCGTTGCCCCCGGTCACGGTGCGCAGAGCGGACGCGCCGCCAGCCGATGAATCCTGCTCGGTCCGGCCCGTCTCTGCCATGTCGTCGTCCCAGGTGGGGCTGTGGTCGCGGGCGTACTGCACGTAGTTGTTCGACACTCCCTGCGGCACCATCGGCCAGACCATCGCGTCCGCGCTCACCACGAAGTCGATCACGACCGGACGGTCGTTGGTCTCCAGGGCGAGCTTGATCGCGGCATCCACCTGGTCCTCGCGCTCCACCCGGATGCCGAGGCAGCCGTAGGCCTCCGCGAGCTTCACGAAGTCGGGGATCCGGATGCTCTGATGCCCGGTGTTGAGGTCGGTGTTGGAGTAGCGGCCGTTGTAGAACAGCGTCTGCCACTGCCGCACCATGCCGAGTGAGGAGTTGTTGATGATCGCGACCTTGATCGGGATGTCGTTGATGACGCAGGTGGCGAGCTCCTGGTTGGTCATCTGGAAGCAGCCGTCGCCGTCGATCGCCCACACCACGCGGTCGGGCTGCGCGACCTTCGCGCCCATCGCGGCGGGGACCGAGTAGCCCATCGTGCCGGCGCCGCCCGAGTTCAGCCAGGAGTTGGGGCGCTCGTACTTGATGAACTGCGCCGCCCACATCTGGTGCTGGCCGACCCCCGATGCGTAGACCGCCTCGGGACCGGTCAGCTCGCCGATCCGCTGGATGACGTGCTGCGGAGAGAGCAGGCCGTCGCTCGTCGCGGTGTAGCCGAGCGGGAACTCCTCGCGGAGGTCGTTGAGGTACTTCCACCAGGCCGAGTAGTCGGGGGTCGCGACCGCCGCGGCGTCCTCGAAGGCGGCGAGCAGGTCGACGAGCACGTCGCGGACATCGCCCACGATCGGCACGTCGGCCACGCGGATCTTGGAGATCTCGGCGGGGTCGATGTCGACGTGCACGACCTTGGCCTTGGGCGCGAAGAGGGCCGCCTTGCCGGTCACCCGGTCATCGAAGCGGGCGCCGAGGGCCACGAGGAGGTCGGCCTCCTGCAGTGCCAGCACCGCGGGGACCGTGCCGTGCATGCCGGGCATGCCGAGGTGGTGCGGGTGCGAGTCGGGGAAGGCGCCCCGGGCCATCAGGGTGGTGACGACCGGAACTCCGGTGGCGTTCGCGAAGGCGAGCAGCTGGTCCGATGCGTGGGCGCGGATCACCCCGCCGCCGACGTAGAACACCGGCTTCTTCGCCTCGGCGATCAGCTGCGCGGCCGCCACGATCTGCTTGCCGTGCGCCTTCGTGACCGGGCGGTAGCCGGGCAGGTCGATCTTCGGCGGCCAGACGAACGGGGCGCTGTTCTGCTGCGCGTCCTTGGTGATGTCGACGAGCACGGGGCCGGGGCGCCCCGTTGAGGCGATGTGGTACGCCGCCGCGAGAGTTGCGGGGATCTCGCCGGGCTGGGTCACGAGGAAGCTGTGCTTGGTGATCGGCATCGTGATGCCCACGATGTCGGCCTCCTGGAACGCGTCCGTGCCCATCAGGGTGCTGAAGACCTGGCCCGTGATGGCCAGGATCGGCACCGAGTCCATGTGGGCGTCGGCGATGGCGGTGACCAGGTTGGTGGCGCCGGGACCAGAGGTGGCGATGGCCACGCCGACCTTGCCGGACGACGAGGCGTAGCCCTCGGCCGCGTGGCCCGCGCCCTGCTCGTGCCGCACCAGGATGTGACGGATCTTCTTGGTGTCCATCAGCGGGTCGTAGACGGGCAGGATCGCCCCGCCGGGCAGGCCGAACACGTCGGTCACGCCGATCAGCTCGAGCGTGCGGACGACCGCCTCCGCGCCGGTGAGGATCTCGTGGGCGTCGCTCTCCGCGGCGGGCGCGGTCGGCGTCGGAAGGGAAGACGCGGGCATGGGACCTCTTCGGAAACGACGGAGTGGATGGGCGGGGCTACCCCGTGATCGCGCCGACGGCCGCCGATTGCACGAGCTTGGAGTATTTCGCGAGGACGCCGCGGGTGTAGCGCGGAGGAAGCGGAGCCCAGTCTTCGGCTCTGGCTTCGAGCTCGGCCGCATCGACCAGTAGGTCGATCGTGCGAGCGGCGATATCGACCCGTATCAGATCACCATCGCGCACGAAGGCGATGGGACCAGCGTCCACCGCTTCGGGTGCTATGTGGCCGATGCACAGGCCGGTTGTGCCGCCCGAGAATCTGCCGTCGGTCAAGAGTAGTACATCCTTGCCGAGGCCCGCGCCCTTGATGGCGGCCGTGATGGCGAGCATCTCGCGCATGCCGGGGCCGCCCTTGGGACCCTCGTAGCGGATGACGACGACGTCGCCTGCCTTGATCTCGCCGTTGGTCAGCGCGTCCATGGCGCCGCGCTCGCGCTCGAACACCTTGGCGGGACCCTCGAACACCTCGGCGTCGAAGCCCGCCGTCTTGACGACCGCCCCCTCCGGGGCGAAGGTGCCGGAGAGGATCGTGAGGCCGCCGGTGGCGTGTATGGGGTTGTCGAGCGTGCGCAGGACCTCGCCGTCCAGCGGGGCGATGTCCATCTCCGCGATATTCTCGGCGAGCGTCTTGCCGGTGACGGTGAGCACGTCCCCGTGCAGCAGCCCCGCCTCGAGCAGCGCCTTCATCAGCACGGGGACCCCGCCGTGCCGGTCGACGTCGTTCATCACGTACTTGCCGAACGGCTTGAGGTCGCCGATGTGCGGCACCCTGCTGCCGATCCGGTTGAAGTCGTCCAGGGTGAGCTCGACCTCTGCCTCGTGCGCGATCGCGAGGAGGTGCAGCACGATGTTGGTGGAGCCGCCGAGCGCCATGCCGACCGCGATGGCGTTCTCGAACGCCTCCTTGGTGAGGATGTCGCGGGCGGTGATGCCCTTGCGGAGCAGATTGACGACGGCCTCGCCGCTGCGGTGAGCGTTGTAGTCGCGCCGCCGGTCCGCCGACGGCGGCGACGCCGATCCGGGGAGGCTCATGCCGAGCGCCTCCGCGACGGAGGCCATGGTGTTGGCGGTGTACATGCCCCCGCAGGCGCCCTCGCCCGGGGCGAAGGCGCATTCGATCCGCTTGGCGTCGGCCTCGCTCATCGTGCCGGCCTTGACAGCGCCGACCGCCTCGAACGAGTCGATGATGGTGATGTCCTTTTCCGTGCCGTCGGAGAGCTTGACCCAGCCGGGAGCGATCGAGCCGGCGTAGACGAAGACCGCGGCGAGGTCGAGCCGCGCGGCGGCCATCAGCATGCCGGGGAGGCTCTTGTCGCAGCCGGCGAGCAGCACCGTGCCGTCCAGGCGCTCGGCCTGCATGACGACCTCGACGCTGTCGGCGATCACCTCACGGGAGACCAGCGAGAAGTGCATGCCCTCGTGGCCCATCGAGATGCCGTCGGAGACGCTGATCGTGCCGAACTGAAGCGGGTAGCCGCCGCCGGAGTGCACGCCCTCCTTGGCCGCCTGGGCCAGGCGGTCGAGCGAGAGGTTGCAGGGGGTGATCTCGTTCCACGAGCTCGCGATGCCGATCTGGGGCTTGTCCCAGTCCGCGTCGCCCATGCCGACGGCGCGGAGCATGCCGCGGGAGGTCATCGCCTCGATGCCGTCGGTGACGATGCGGCTCCTCGGCTTGATGTCGGGCGCGCTCGCGCTGTCGTCGGCGGCGCCCGATCCGGCGCCAGTGCTTGTTTCGGCCACGTGACGAGGCTACCGCGACCCAGCCGGGTCCCCGCCCGCGCCCACCCCCGCCCGAGATGCCACTTGGTGCTCCCATTTCGGGGTTTTGGCGACACCACGTGGCATTTCGGCGGTCAGTTGGACTGGGGGGTCTCCTGGCACCAGGTCTCGCGGAGGGTGGCCAGAAGGGTCAGCACCGAGGCGACCTCATCGGGGCTGTCCACTCGGTGGTCGGCGACCGTCGCCCCGGAGCCGATCTTCAGGCCGAGATCGTCCGGGCCGAGCGCCTCGAAGGCGTCCTCGTCGGTCACGTCGTCGCCCGCGTAGAAGACCGCCGTCGAGCGCGTGTACCGGCGAAGGTGCTCCACTGCCTCGCCCTTGGTGGTGGAGCGGACCGAGAACTCGAGCACGTCCTTGCCCCGCCGCACGGTCACGTCGTTCACCTCCGCACGCGCCTCCGAGAGGGCGACCAGGTGCGCGATGCGGCTGTTCTTGTCCGTCGCGAGGCGGGTGTGCAGCGCGAATCCCGCAGGCTTCGCCTCCACCCAGACCTCGTCCATGCTGTCGGCCACCTGGTCGAGCACGGAGCCCAGCAGCCCGAGCTGCGCCTGCTCGTCCTCGTCCAGGGTGAAGACGTCGTCGGGCGAGTCGAGGCGCACCTCCACGCCGTGGCTGCCGACGAGCAGCACGTCGTCGCCGGCCCCCGCCACCTCCTCGAGGCTCTCCATCGAGCGGCCCGAGACGAGCGCGACGCGGGTGCCGGGCAGGTCCGCCAGGCGGCGCGCGGCGGCCCGCGCCTCGGGCAGCGCCCGCGCCTTGGCCGGATCGTCGACCACGGGAGCGAGCGTGCCGTCGAAGTCGAGGGCGACGAGCAGGCGTGGGGTGCGGGCGAGGTCGCCGAGTGCGTCCCGCAGCGCTCGCGGAACCCCGGAGCCGGTCGAGCCGATCCGGGAGTCGATGGTGCTCATGCGTACTGGCCGTCGTGGTCGGCATCGTCGTCGGGCGGCGTCTCCGCAGGCGTCCCCGCCGTCGTGGGCGTCGTGGGCGGTGTCACCGCGGGCGCCCCCGGGGGCCGGGTCTGGGCGAGCACCCGCAGGAATGTTGACGACCAGCGGGCCACGTCGTGCTCGCTCACCCGCTTGCGCAGGGCCCGCATGCGGGTCGCCTGCTCCCGCTGCGGCATGACTGCGGCCCTCATGATCGCCTCCTTGACGCCCTCGATGTCGTGCGGATTGATCAGCAGGGCGCTCTTCAACTCGTCCGCGGCGCCCGCGAACTCGCTGAGGATCAGCACTCCCCGGTCGTCGATGCGGCTGGCGACGTACTCCTTGGCGACGAGGTTCATGCCGTCGCGCAGGGCGGTGACGAGCATGATGTCCGCGGCGAGGAACAGGGCCACCATCTCCTCGCGCGGGTAGCTGTGGTGCAGGTAGCTGATCGCGGAGTGGCCGATGGAGCTGTAGTCGCCGTTGATCCGGCCGACGGCCAGCTCGATCTCGTCGCGCAGGGCCCGATAGGTGTCGACCCGCTCCCGGCTGGGGCTCGCCACCTGCACCAGGGTGGCCGCCTCCGCGCTGAGCCTCCCCTCGATGAGCAGCTCACCGAAGGCCTTGATCCGGTGCACGATGCCCTTGGTGTAGTCGAGGCGGTCCACTCCGAGCAGCACGATCTTCGGGTCGCCGAGCTCCTCGCGGATCTGCCGCGCGCGCTCCTGCACCTCCGGCCGGCGAGCCAGCTCCTCGTACCCGGACGTGTCGATGGAGATGGGGAAGTGCCGGGCGATCACCACGCGGGTCGCGCGGCCGCCCTGGGCATCGGCCTCAGGGACCTCGACCATGTTGCCCTTGGCCGAGTAGCCGAGCAGCCTCCGGACCGCGCGGGAGAAGTTGCCGGCGTCGGCGTTGCGCTGGAAGCCGATCACGTCGGCTCCGAGCAGGCCCTGCAGGATCTGCCTGCGCCACGGCAGCTGCGAGTAGATGCCGTATGCCGGGAAGGGGATGTGATTGAAGAAGCCGATGGTCAGGTCGGGACGGGAGTCGCGGAGCATGGCGGGCACGAGCTGCAGCTGGTAGTCCTGCACCCACACCGTCGCCCCGTCGGCTGCCGCGGCGACGGCGGCTTCGGCGAAGCGCCGGTTGACCTCGACGTACGTCTCCCACCAGTCGCGGTGGTAGCTCGGCTGGGCGATGACATCGTGGTAGAGCGGCCACAGGGTGTCGTTGGAGAAGCCCTCGTAGTACTCGGCCACCTCCTTCTCGCTGAGGCGGACGGGCACGAGCCACGCGTTCTCCCCCTGGAACGGCTCGTAGTCGCGGTCGGCGATGCCCGGCCAGCCCACCCACGCGCCGTCGTTGCCGCCCATCACCGGCTCGAGCGCTGTGACCAGACCGCCCGGGGAATGCCGCCAGGTTCCCTCGCCGCCGGTCTCGACCCGGTCCACGGGAAGTCGATTGGAGACGACCACGAAGGAGAACGTCCGGGGGGCTTCGCTGCTGATGATGCACGTCCGATCGGTTGGCTTGGCGCGGGCAGAGTTTACCGACCGGTGCGGGGCGCGGCCTGCGGACCCCCTGGCCGAGGCCTCCGCCCGCACCCCGAGCTCATGCGACGAGCACGCCCCTCGGGGTGCAGCTGGTGCACCGGCACGCGGTCCCGCCAGCCGTCGCGGAGCGCGATGCTGCCGCCGGTAGCCCGCCAGCACCTCGTCCAGGCGCGGGCAGCCGAACAGTGCCAGCATCGCCAGCTCGGTCTCGCGGTGCCCGCCGTGTGCGGCCGGGTCGATCAGCCCTCCGCACCGGCGCCGCGGGTGCGAGCGAGCGCGGCGCCGAAGGCGCGTGCCGCCGCCGCGGTGGGCCGAGCGGAGCCGAGCAGCTCCAGCTCGAGCCGGTCGCGGCTCCCACCGAGCGCCCGCACGCCGGCCGCCCTCCGCGAGCGTCCGCCAGCCCGCGCAGTCCCGCCGCCTCGGCCTCCCGCGCCCCGGACCGGGCCGGTGCGGCTCTTGCGGAACGCTCGGCCGCTGTGCTGGATCCGCTCATGCGAGGTACGGGGAGTCGACGTAGCATCGCCGGGTGATCCGCATCGGCATGAGCACCACCTGCGTCTATCCCTGGAGCACGGAGCGCGCCTTCACGATCGCGAAGCTCGCCGGCTTCGATGGCGTCGAGGTCATGGTCACGCGGGATCGGGTCACCCAGGACGCCGACGCGCTCGCGCGGCTGGCCGAGGAGCACGAGCTGCCGATCCTCTCCGTGCATGCCCCGGTGCTGCTGCTCACCCAGTTCGTCTGGGGAACCGATCCGCGCGGCAAGCTCGAGCGGACGGCGGAGCTCGCCGGGCGGCTGGGGGCGCCGACCGTGGTCGTGCACCCGCCGTTCAGCTGGCAGCACCGCTACGCGGGCCACTTCCTCGAGGCCGTCTCCGACATCGCGCGGGCGTCGGGAATCGGGATCGCCGTCGAGAACATGTTCCCGTGGACCGTCCGCGGCAGGAGCATCGGGGCATATGCACCGGGCTGGAACCCGGCGGAATGGGACTGCGACGCGGTCACGCTGGACTTCTCGCACGCCGCACTGTCGGGCCTCGACGCGCTCGAGGTCGCTCGGGCGCTCGGCCCGCGCCTGCGGCACCTGCACCTCTGCGACGGCGCAGCCCCCGTGGCCGGTGCCACCGCCTTCGACGAGCACCTCCCGCCGGGGCACGGCACCCAGCCGGTCGCCGAGACGCTGCGACTGCTGGCGGGCTCGGGCTGGAGCGGATCGGTCGTCGCGGAGGTCAACACGCGGCGGCTGCGCACCGACGAGGAGCGGCTCGCACTGCTGCGCAGCACTCTCCGATTCGCCCGCGAGCAGGTCGCCGCCGGCGCGCCCAGCCGCCCCCGCTGACGGCCGTTCCTGCTGCTGCAGGCTAGGCGGCGGCCGGCACCAGCCCGAGGGACCGGGCCGAGCGCGCGCGCGAGAGCGCGAACACCGTGAGCGCCGACGTTGCTGTGCCCCAGACGGCCAGCGCAAGCGCCGCGGAGATCACCTCGCCGGGTCCGTTCCCCGTGACGATGGCCTGCATGCCGTTGAGCGCCTCGGTGAGCGGCAGCAGCGGGCTGAGCGCTCGGAACGGCGCCGAGAGCACCTCGACCGGATAGAGGCCGCCCGTCGCGGCGAGCTGCAGGGCGAGCAGCACGAGGGACGCGATGGCGCCCCAGCGGCCGAAGGTGGCCGTCAGCGCGGCGTGGATGCAGGTGAAGACGACCGCGACCAGCAGGGCGAACGGCAGCGTCGCCGGGAGGGCGCTCCACGGGACGTTGATCCCGGTGTGCAGCAGCACGACGAGGACCATGGCCTGCCCGGCCACGAGCAGTCCCGCGCGCAGCAGCACGTAGCCGCCGATCCGTGTGCTGGATGCGGGAGAGGCGAGCAGCCGGCGGGTGGCCCCGCCGAGGGCGAGGAACACCGCGAGGGCCCCGATCCACAGGCCGGCCGGGACGAGCAGGGTGGACACGATCTGCGGGATGCTGCTCACCTGGTTGGTGCGCACCGCGTCGAGCCCGATGGGCGCCGCGGCGATCCGGGCCAGGGTGTCCGCCTGGTCGTCGCTGTAGGAGGGCACCGCGTCCGCGCCCTTGGTGAGGCCGTCCGCCAGCTGGCCCGCGCCGTCGCCGAGCTTGTCCGCGCCGTCCGCCGCACCGGCCGTGCCCTCGGCGAGCGTGCCGATGCCGCCGGTGATGCCCTGCGCGCCTGATACGAGGGCGTCGCCGCCCGAGGCGAGCTGCTGCGCTCCGTCCGCGAGGCTGGTCGCCCCCGAATCGAGCTGCTGGGCTCCGCTGATGAGATCGCCGGCCCCGGAGTCGAGCTGGGCGGCGCCCGCCGCCGCATCGCTCACTCCGCTCTGCAGGTCCGCGGCTCCGTGAGCGCCGTCGACGAGGGCCGGTCCGCTGTCGGAGAGATCCTCGAGACCGGCCGCGAGCTGCTCGAGTGCGGCACGCGTCTGCGGGTCGATGACCGCCGCCGGGTTGTCGAGGATCGCGTTCAGGCCGTCCGCGGACTGCGTCACGCCCCCGGTGTACTGGTCGACGCCGTCCGGAAAGTCCTGCAGCCCCGCGCTCTGCGAGGCCGCGGTCGCGAGGCCGTCGCTGAGGTCGGATACTCCGCCGGCGAACTGCTCGACCCCATCCGCGTAGGAGGAGACTCCCCCGGCGTACTGCTCGATGCCGCTCCTGAGAGTCGAGACGCCGCCGGTGTACTGGGCGATGCCGTCGGTGTACCGGGCGGCGCCGTCCTGCGCGGCGGAGGCTCCGTCCGAGAGCTTGTCGAGGCCGTCGGCGAGGTCCCGGCTGCCCGACTGCAGCTGGGCTGCGCCGTCCGCGGCGTCGCTGAGCGCCGTCCCGAACTGGCCGGTCCCGCTGATCAGGCCGCCGATGAACTGCTCCGAGATCTGGTCGCCGAACAGCGCGGCGAGCCCATCCCCCACCACGTCGGTCAGCGGGCCGGTGACGTAGCCGTGCGAGTCATCGGTCGTGAGGGTGAGATGCGCCTGCTCCGGGGTGTCGGACGAGAGCGAGACGATGGACCGCGAGAAGTTCTTCGGAACCGTGAGCACGGCATACACCTCGCCGTTCGCGAGGGCGTCCTTCGCCTGCGTCGCGCCGGTGATGGTCCAATCGAAGGTGTCGCCCGCCCCACCCGGCGCGTCGTCGCCGGTGAGGGCGGTCACGAGCAGACGTCCCGCGAGCACGGGGCTCGTGGTGCCGTCGGCCGCCGTCTGATTGACGATCCTGTCCTCGTTCACGATGGCGGCCGGGATGCGCGCGTTCTCGCTGCCGACCGCGGAGAGGGAGCCAGCGAACATGCCGACGACGGCGAGGGGGACGAGGAGCAGCGCGAGGATCGCGAGGACCCGGAACGCGGGCCGGGAGGCGAGGGAGGTCACGGGTGGACCGCCTTTCGGAGGAGGCTGCCGGCGGGCCGGCGGGAACGGGAGGTCATGAGAGGACTGCCTTGCTGCTGATGTCCGTGGGAACGAGCGGGCGGCCGGTCCGGGTCTCGGGCTGGGGCACGCGCGACGCCCCGAGGAGGGCGGTGACCGAGGGCGGCACGACGGCGTCGACGATGCGCAGCGCGCACTCCAGGCGCCTGCCCTCGAGATCGCCGAGGTCGAGCGCGATCGCGCCGGCACCGGACGCGACGCCGAGCGCGAGCGCGACGGCGACCCGCTGCTCCGCGTTCAGGGCGGAGGTGTCCTCCGTCGCCGAGATGCGCGGCAGGTCCTCGTCCCGGAGGGCGCGGTTGACGCGATCGAGCAGCCCGTCGGCCTCCCGCCGGCGGGAGCCGACTCCGCGGCGAGCGAGGGCGAACCGCTCGGCGAGCAGGTCCCGCACGGAGACGCCCGAGGACGGCGCCGCGTCCACATGGGCGACCCGCCGGGCCACAGCGGAGGCGTCGCTCGGCAGCGGCAGTCCGAGGACCTGGGCGCGGCCGGCGGCGAGCGGCAGGCGCCCGGACAGGGTGGCGAGCAGCGCACGACGGCCCCCTGCCTCGCCGGCGAAGACGACCGTCGCTCCCGCAGGGGCCTCGAGCGACACCGGCAAGGCCGATCGGGCCGCCTGCGCCCGGTCGAGGGTGAGGGCCGCGCCGCCGCGTCCGTCCGCCCACTCCACGCCGGCACGGTGGGCGCCGAGGCTCTCGCCCTCGATGTCGACGTTCGGCAGCACCCGGCCGAGCCAGCGCGGGAGGTACCAGGCCGCCTTGCCGGCGAGAGCCATCGCGGCGGGGACCAGGGTCATCCGCACGAGGAACGCGTCGAACGCGACTCCCACCGCGAGAGCCAGGGCGATCGGCTTGATCACGCCGGCCCCCTCGGGCACGAAGGCGAAGAAGACGAAGAACATGATGAGCGCGGCCGCGGTGACGACGCGTGCGGCCTGGGAGAAGCCGACCACGATGGCGCGTCGGGCGTCGCCGGTGTGCACGAACGACTCCCGCATGCCGCTGACCAGGAACACCTCGTAGTCCATGGCGAGGCCGAAGAGCACGGCGATGAGCAGGATCGGCAGGAAGCTCAGGATGGGACCGGGCTCGACTCCGAGGAGGTTCGAGAACGCGCCCAGCTGGAAGACCCCCACGACCACGCCGAAGGAGCCGATGACGGACAGCAGGAAGCCGAGCGCGGCCTTGAGCGGCACGAACAGAGACCGGAAGACCATCATCAGCAGCAGCACGGAGAGCCCCAGCACGATGGCGGCGAATGGCACGAGCGCGCGGCCGAGGGTCGAGGAGATGTCGATCATCACGGCCGTCGTCCCGGTCACGGCGATGGCCGTGCGGTAGCGGTCCTCGATCTCCGGCGCCAGCGCACGAATCCGCTCGACGAGCGCGGTGGTGGTGGGCGAGTCCGGCGCGCTCTTCGGGATCACCTGGAGGATCGCGGTGTCGACGCTCGGATTCGGCGTGCCGGGCCCGACCGCGCGCACGTCGGGCAGGTCCTTCAGCTGTGCCCGGATCGCGTCGAGGTCCTCGAGCACGTCGGTCGTCTGGGTGATGTCGACGAGCACGATGAGCGGACCGTTCCGGCCGGGCCCGAAGGCGTCGGCGATGATGTCGTAGGCCTTGCGCTGGGTGGAGTCCCGCGGCTCGGAGCCGTTGTCCGGCAGGCTCAGCTGCAGCTGGAGCGCGGGGACCAGCAGGGCGCCGAGCAGCCCGACCACGACGAGCACCGCCACGATCGGCGCCTTGAGCACGAGCTTCACCCAGCGGGTGCCCATCGAGGGCTTGCCGTCCTCGGCGTCGCCCGAGGCGGCGATCGCCCGGCGAGCGGCGCGCGATCCCTCCTTGGGTGCGAGGCGGAGCTTCGCGAGGCCGAGGAGGGCGGGCACGAGCGTGACGGCGATGAGCACCGCGATGAGCACCGCGAAGGCGGCCCCGACGCCCATCACGGACAGGAACGGGATGCCGACGACGAGCAGGCCGAGCAGGGCGATGATCACTGTCGCGCCGGCGAAGACCACGGCGCTGCCCGCGGTGGCGAGAGCGGAGCCCGCGGACTCGCGCGGGTCCATGCCGGTCGCGAGCTGGTTGCGGTGTCGCGAGACGATGAACAGGGAGTAGTCGATGCCGACCGCCAGGCCGATCATCAGCGCCAGGAGGGGCGCGCTGCTGCCGACCGTGGCGAACGCGGCCACTGCCGTGATCGCGCCCATCGTGAGACCCACTCCGAGCAGCGCCCCGATCAGCGGGAAGCCGGCGGCGAGCACCGAGCCGAAGGCGATGACGAGCACCACGGCGGCGAACAGCACGCCGAACGCCTCGGTGATGGTGATGCCGAACGAGGTGTCCTGGAACACCTGGCCGCCGAACTGGACCTCGAGCCCCGCGTCCCGGGCGGGGCCCGCGGTCGCGAGCACGTCGGAGATGGTGGCGTCGGTCACCTCCTCCTGGGAGCCGGTCAGCGTCAGGGAGGTGATGCCGACCCGGCCGTCGTCGGAGATGGCGTCGGTGGCGTATTCGGAGTAGGGCAGCGCGACCGCCTCCACGCCGTCGACGTCCTCGAGCGTGGCGCCCATGTCCTCGATCGCCGAGCGGTACTCGTCGTCCTCGACGCTGCCGCCCGCGGGAGCCCGGTAGACGACCTGCACGCTCGCGCCGGCGGTCTGCGGGAACACCGCGGCGAGCTTGTCGATCGCCTGCTGCGACTCCGTTCCCGGGATCGAGTAGGACTCCTGCGTCTTGCCGCCGAGCGCCACCGCGGCGCCGCCGATCGCGACGATCAGGACGATCCAGGCGACGATCACGCGCCAGGGGCGTGAGTACGCCCAGAGGCCGAGCCGATAGAGGGCGGTCGCCATGGGGCTGCTTCCTTCCGGGAAGAGGGGAGGTCAGTGCGTTCCGGCAGTCGCGGAGATGTCCGCGAGCAGGCCGGACACGGTGTCGACGAGAGCAGCCCTGATCTCGTCGTTCTCGGTCAGGTCGAGGTCGGACCAGGTCTCGGTCGCGACGAGGGTGTAGGCGGCACCGCCGAGCGCGACGCCGAAGCGGATCCGGTCGGCGACGCTCGGGATGTGGTCGACCGCGGCCTCGCCGAACTGGTGCACGAGAGCGTTGGCGCGATCGATCACCGGGATGCCCTTGAGCGACTGGCCCTGGTTGATGAAGATGTGCACCGCGAGGCGGTGCTCCAGCAGGAGATCGATGAACCGCTCGACGAACCGCTGTCGCTCCTCGGGGCCGCCGGAGGCCGGATAGCTGCCGACCACCTCCGCGAACTCCGCCAGCGCCGGTGCGACGGCCGCAGTCAGGAGCGCCTCCTTGGAGGCGTAGTGGTACAGCACGCTCGACTTGCTCAGGCCGGCCGCCTCGCCGATCGAGCCGAGGGATGCCCCGGCGAAGCCGGTCCTCGCGAACTGCTCGAGCGCGACGCGGCGCAGCTGGGTCGCAGAGGTGTTGGCCATGGCGGCAACTCTACTGTCCGATCGGTCAGGAACCGAACGATCGGTCAGAGAATGCGCAGACGCGCGCCCGCCGGGCCGTCTGCGGCGGGCGCGCCCCCGCTCGGGGGAAACGCAGCCCCCGAACCCTGTGCGCACCCGTAGACAACGGGCCACGGCTTGGCGCTATGTTGGTCCGAAAAGGAGGCCTGATGCGCAAGTATTTTCTGAACGGCGCCATCCTCAGCGCGGTCGTCAGTTCGGTGTCCACACTGCGGACCGGCGCAGCGGGCAGGCATGACTGGCGCTTCTACGTGAGCGTGGTCGCGTCCCTCCTCACCCTCACGGTAGCCATCGGCACCGTGCACATCGAATCCCGCGAGTTGGCGGAGGAGGACTGACATGGATTTCGACGGCTTCAACCTGCGCTTCGGCTTCATCCAGGTGCTGTTCGCAGGATTTTCGATCCTGTTCTGGCTCGCACTGCTGGCGGTGCTCGCCCTTCTGGTGCGCTTCCTCATCATCGCCACCAAGGCCGCGCAGCTGTATCTGCGCCGCAACGAGCCCCCGCGGCCGGCGCCGCACGACCCTGCTCCCGTCCCGCCGACCGGGTCTCCGGCGACCGCCCCCGCGAACGCCCCGGCCGCGCCCCCCGCTCCGGCAGCCCGTGGCGCTGCCCAGCCTGCGGCTCCCGGCACTCCTCCGCCGGCGCCCTCCGCTCGCGCAATCCGCGACGCGCCCACCGTGCGGCTGAGCGCCGCCGATGTGCCCACTGTGCGCACGGCGCCGGCGGACGCCCAGACCGAGAGCCTGCCCGCCGCGGTGGCCGTGGAGCCGCCGAAGCGCACGCTCCGCCCGAAGAAGCAGGCGGAGTGATGGCGGGGAAGGCGCAGCGCTCGGACCGGGCGCTCGTCGTTCTCGCCGTCACCGGCATCGTGTCGGCGGCACTCCAGTCCGTGCTGCTGTCCCGCGCCCTTCTGGCCGGCACTCGGGCGCTCGAGCGGCTCGGCCGGCCCGCTGCGGCTCCCGGCTGGTCCGGGCAGGGGCGCGGCTCCCGCTGGGCCACCACGTCCGCGCCGACCGCCGGGCCGGTCTCCCCGGTTCCGCCGTCCGATCCGCACTCCCCGCCGACACCGCCGTTCGGCTTCCCCCACATCCCCTAGGGACGCGGGCGGCCGGTCTCAGGCGCCGAGCCCGAGCACCTGCTCGCAGCCGAGCAGCAGGACCCCCACGCTCCAGGCGTGCGAGAGGGTGAGCAGCATGCCCTTCGGCTGGAAGCAGGACGTCTGGTAGTACCGCTCGCTGACCATGCCGCGGTACGCGTTGAAGTCGCCGTCCTGCCGCGCCACGAACTGGCGGAAGCAGGCGAGGGTCTCCTCGGCGCGCTCCCGGTAGTGCGCGTCGCCGGTGAGGTCGCTCAGCTCGAAGAGCTCCCGCGTGCAGACCAGGCCGTAGGCGTGCAGGTGCTGGTTCGAGGGAGAGGCCTGGTCCGCGCCGCGGGTGCCGAAGTCGTAGCGGCCGAGCAGGGTGCGCTCCTCGAAGCTCACGTCGTAGCTGTAGCGGAAGGTGAGCATCCAGTCCGCAGATCTCCGGGCGAGGTCGGTCCAGCGGTCCTCGCCGGTGGCGCGCGCCAGGGCGACGTAGGCCATCACCGCGGCGTAGCCGTCCTCGGAGGTGGGCGCGAGGTCCACGTCCTCGGGAGCGCCGCACAGGTACTCTGCGTCGACGAACCGGGAGTAGTAGTCGCCCGCGCGGCGGGCGGCGTCGAGGCGATCGTCCCCGCCCTCCTCGACGAGCGCGGCGATCCAGGTGAGCCCGGAGGCGCCGGACCAGGAGAGCACCTCCCCCGTCTCGGCGTGGTGGACGGAGCCGAGGTTGCCGTCGGCGCGCTGCCGGCCGACGATCACGTCCAGGTTGGATCGAATCGCGCGCTCCCAGTCGGGGTGCCCCGGTTCGAGCCGGGCGGCCCGGATCAGGAAGAGCGTCGCCTCGGCGAGAGTCCGGGAGTGCACGCCGCGCGAGAGCGGCGTCCAGCTCTGGGTCCAGCCCGAGTCGCGGTACCAGACGCCCCAGAACGTGCCGGAGGGCGAGAGCGCGCCCGCGATGAAGTCGAGAACAGCCCGGGCGGCCACGACCTCGTCGTCGCGGTCCGTCCGGAGCCCATGGGCGAGAAGGGCGTACGCCCAGGGGATGCCGCTCACCCAGCCCACGTGCATCGCCTGCCGATCGACCGAGCGGCCGTCACGGCCGGTGACCTCCCGGTCGAAGCCGGCCGTCTCGAGGAGCACGCCGGGATCCGGGTCGAAGTGCCACCGCACCAGACCCTCGGCGGTGAGATCGGCCGCCTCGGCGACCGACACCCATGGCCGCAGGGGCGCGTCCGCCTTCGACCGCTCGTGCAGGGCACGGAGGATCGGGGCGTAGGCGTGCCGGTCGGAGTCCAGGGGATGCACCGTGAACGCGAGCTCGGCGCGCTCCCCCGGCTGCCACTCGTGCAGGGCCACCTCCGCGGGCCGCGGCCGGGCGTCGCCGTAGTAGGTGATGGGTGCCTCGCGGAAGGGAAAGGTGAGCGAGAGGGTCGCCGTCCGGCGCTCGTGCGCGAAGCCGATGCCGGTGATGCCGAGCGGTGTCGATTCCGGCCCGGCGATCGCGGCTCCGCCGAGGCCGGGCCCCGCCCAGGCGAAGACGGCGGGCGTCGCCGCGCGGTCGGCTCGGAAGTGCCAGGAGTCGAAGACCATCCGCTCGGCGTCGCCGTCCGCGTGCGCGCCGACTTCGAATCGGGGGAAGACGCGGCCGTTCTCGGCGGACCGGTTCTCGCCGTAGAAGGCGCCGGGGATCAGCCACCACGGATCCTCCGCGCCCTCGACCGCGATGGAGAACCGAAGGGAGCCGACGAGCGGCACCGTGCCGTCGAACCGCACCTCCGCCCGCACCGCGCCGGCGCCGCCGCTGGGATCCTCGCGCAGGACGATCGCGAAGCCCGCCTCTTCGGGGCGCCGCTCGGTGCCATCCCGGAGGACGACGGAGGTGCGGATCCCGGAAACGCCCGCCACGCTACTGGCCCGAGCCGGGCAGCCGTGCCTCAGGGTCGGTGCCGATCCGCTCGGCCGGCGTGAGCGTCTCCGCCGCGTCGACCGGCTCGCCCGGCGCCTGCGGCTCCGCGGCCGGCTCGCCGAGCGACTCCGCCGCGCGTGCGGAGGCTCCCTCGCGGCCGTCCAGAGGCCACTCGACGAGGTCGACCTCCACCGGGTCCGCACCGGGATCCGCGGGGATGCGGAAGGTGCGGATCTGGCTGGGCCCGAACTCGAGGTCGAGTGTGCGGCCTGCGATCGGCAGGTCCAGGGTCACCCGGGCCGGCGCTCCGGTCGTCTCGACGGCGCGCACGATCAGGTCCGCGCCACCGGGACGGTCGGCCGCGTCCTCGCTGCCCTTGACGGCCGTGACCATGACCTGGCCGCCCCCGTCCGAGAGGAAGGAGAGGCTCGAGGGAAGCGTGCCCTCGTGGAAGGACTCCAGCTGGGCGCGCACGGGCTGGCCGAGCAGTGCCGCCATCCGCGCCGGCTGGGCCGTCCGCCAGTCGCCGCCGTGCGGGACGAGCCGGTAGCTGAAGCGCTGCACCCCCTGGTCCTGGTAGGCGTAGATGCTCTCGTCGGAGAGCAGCCGCGGGTCGTGCCAGGAGTAGACGGGGCTGCGGACCGCGGTGATGCCGATGCTCGGGGTGCCATCCTCCCCGGCGGGCGACACGTCGTAGCCGTGCTTGTTGGTGGTGACCACGGTGAGGCCGGCCGGGGCTCCGGCGGCCGTGCCGGTGAGGTCGATCCAGGCCTGGCCCGGCTCCTCCGCGCCGTCGACCGGCCGCTCGAGGCTCCCGTACGGGATCTCGTAGGTGCCCACCGGGTTGTCCAGGGCGACCGGGAAGCGCAGCTTCATCAGGTGCGCCGGCTCCCGCCAGTCCAGGGTCGCGTTGACGGTGAGGTAGGGGCTGTCGACGTCCAGCAGCAGCTCCTCCACGAACGTGGACCGCCCCCAGGAGCGCTCGATCCGCACCCGGGAGCGCAGCGGGCCCGACTCGCGCACCACGATGCGCTCGAGCGTCATCGCCGCGCCCTGCCAGGCGTAGGACAGCACCCGGTGGCCCCACGTGTCGGTGGGGTCCTCGTTCACCTGGGTGTGGGTGGACGGGTCGGTGCCGGCGAGCACGTCGATGCCGCTGTCCTTCAGCAGGTAGGAGGACAGCCAGCCGGTCGCCGGGTCGACCTCGATCCGGGCGTGCGCGTTCTCGAGCACCGTCTCACTCACCGAGAGGGCAGAGTCCGAGAGGGCAGAGTCCGAGAGGGCAGAGTCCGAGAGGGCAGAGCCGGAGAGCGGCGAGTCGGTCGGCGCGACCGGGTCGCCGGGCAGCAGCCGGTAGACGCGGTAGCCGAGCGCGGGCAGCTCGGCCCGGAACACGAGTGCGCCGGGGCTCTTGTCGTC
>NZ_JAODMK010000036.1 GCF_025465545.1 Naasia sp.
TCGTGGACTTCCTGGCACCGGCCTGGCGCCGGACCCTGCTGGCGCAGAAGCTGGTGCAGCTCACGATGCCCGGCGTCGCCGACACCTACCAGGGGACCGAGCTGGTCGACCTCTCGCTCGTCGACCCCGACAACCGGCGGCCGGTGGACTTCGGCCTCCGCCGGCGTCTGCTCGCCGACATCGATGCGGGCGCGAAGCCCCCCGTCGACGAGTCGGGAGCCGCCAAGCTTCTGGTGACCGCGACCGCGCTGCGCCTGCGCCGCGACCGCCCGGACCTGTTCACCGGCTACACCCCCCTGTCCGCGAGCGGCACCGCCGCGGATCATCTCGTCGCCTTCGATCGCGGCGGGGCGATCTCCCTCGCCACCCGGCTGCCCGTCGGACTCGCCGGCGCGGGCGGATGGGGCGACACCGCCCTCGACATCGGCTCCGCGCCGGTCGTCGACGTGCTGAGCGGCCGCCGCCATCCGGGCGGCGTGCTGCAGGTCCGGGACGTGCTCACCGACTACCCGGTGGCACTGCTCGTCGAAGAAGGAGGAAAGCCGTGAGCCCCAGCCCCTACGACGTGTGGGCGCCCCGCGCGAGGTCCGTGACGCTGCTCCTCGACGGGGAGAGGCACCCGATGACCGCCGCCGACGGCGGCTGGCACACCGTGGACATCCCGGCCGACGGCCAGGACCACGACTACGGCTACCTGCTCGGCGACGGCGACGCCCCGCGTCCCGACCCTCGCTCCCGGCGGCAGCCGGAGGGCGTGCACGGGCTGAGCCGCACCTTCGACCCCGGCGCCTACGCATGGGGCGACGCGGCGTGGACGGGCCGCCAGCTTCCCGGCGGCGTCGTCTACGAACTGCACATCGGCACCTTTACCCCCGAGGGCACCCTCGACTCGGCGATCGAGCGGCTCGACCACCTCGTCGGGCTCGGGATCGACCTGGTGGAGGTCCTGCCGGTCAACGGCTTCAACGGCACACACAACTGGGGCTACGACGGCGTGCTCTGGTACGCGGTCCAGGAGAGCTATGGCGGCCCGGCCGCCTACCAGCGCTTCGTGGACGCCTGCCACCAGCGCGGCCTCGGCGTGATCCAGGACGTCGTCTACAACCACCTCGGACCGAGCGGCAACTACCTGCCCGAGTTCGGCCCGTACCTGCAGGACCGGAGCGCCAACACCTGGGGATCCTCCGTCAACCTCGACGGGGAGGACTCCGACGAGGTCCGCGACTACATCATCTCCAACGCTCTGATGTGGCTCGACGACTACCACGTCGACGGGCTCCGCCTGGATGCGGTGCACGCCCTGGTCGATCACCGGGCTGTGCACATCCTCGAGCAGCTCGCCGAGGAGGTCGACGCCCTGTCGGCGCACCTGGGACGTCCGCTGACCCTCATCGCCGAGTCGGACATGAACGACCCCAAGATGATCCGGCCGCGCGAGGCGCTCGGCTACGGCATCACGGCTCAGTGGAGCGACGACTTCCATCACGCCCTGCACGTCAACCTCACCGGGGAGACCGCCGGCTACTACGAGGACTTCGACTCGGTCCGCGCCCTCGCGACGGTGCTCGAGGAGGGGTTCTTCCACGCGGGCACCCTCTCCACCTTCCGCGGGCGGGTGCACGGCCGGCCTCTCGACGTGGAGCGCACGCCGACCTGGCGGCTCGTGGTGTTCGCGCAGGACCACGACCAGATCGGCAATCGGGCGACGGGCGACCGGCTCACAGCGACCCTCGACGAGCGCGGCCTCGCGCTGGCCGCCGTCCTCACCCTCACGTCCCCCTTCACGCCCATGCTCTTCATGGGCGAGGAGTGGGGAGCGAGCACGCCGTGGCAGTTCTTCACGTCGCACCCCGAGCCGGAGCTCGGCGAGGCGACCGCGAAGGGCCGCGTCGAGGAGTTCGCGAAGATGGGCTGGGACCCCGCCGTGGTGCCCGATCCACAGGATCCGGAGACCTTCACGCGCTCCAAGCTCGATTGGTCGGAGCCGTACCCCGCGTCGGGCGAGGACGGGACGCACACCCGCATCCTCGACCTCTACCGCCGGCTGATCGCCCTGCGTCGCGAGGTGCCGGAGCTCACCGACCCGCGCTTCCGCGAGACGTTCGTGGACTACGACGAGGACGACCGCTGGCTCGTGATGGCCCGCGGCTCGGTGACCGTCGCGGTGAACTTCGCCGACACGGCGGTGGAGCTCGGCATCGAGGGCGAGCCTCTGCTCGTCACCGACCCCGGCGTGGCCATCGTTCCGGACGGCGCGGTGCTGCTGCCGCCGCGCTCGGCCGTCATCCTCGCCGCGACCGAGTAGCGGCGCTGCCTCGGCGCGACGAAGCAGCGCGGGCCATCCGCCGAATGCGCCTCGAAACGCCGAGCGCGCCCGGTATCCACGGTGCCCTCGGCGTCTGGGGGCGCATTCGGCGAGGCGGGCCCGGTCGAACTGAGAGCCCTGCGTCTTCTTCTCGACCCCCCTGCCCGAGGTCTCCCCCTGCGAGGTGTTCGAGGTGACCTTGTCGCCGACTGCCGAAGCCATCCCTCGGGCATAGAAGGTGAGCCGCTCGGTGCGTCGAGCGCCCCCTGTAACGCCGACGGCGCCCCAGGTCCACGGCGCGCTCGGCGTTTGAGGGCGCGCTCGGCGTTCGGGCGCGCGGTGCGCGGCCGGGCGGGGCGGTCAGGCGTCCGGGCGGATGGTGTGGCCCGGGAGGTCGCGGGTCTGCTTGCCGAGCAGGGTCGCCGGGCGGATGGCGCCCCTGCCGAAGCGCTCGACGGCGGCGTCCATCACCTGCTCCGCCTCGCGCCAGCCGTCATCCTCGCTCCACAGCGAGAGGCTGTCGCCTCCGGCCGGGGCGAGCTGCTCGGCACGCACGCCGATCAGGCGGATGCGGCGGCCGACCAGGTCCTGCTCCTCGAGCAGCTCCACCGCCTGCTCGTAGATGCGGCGGGCCACCGAGGTCGGCTCGGACAGGGTGCGGGACCGGGTGATGGTCGTGAAGTCGGCGAAGCGCAGCTTGAGGGCGATCGTCCGCGACACGTGGCCAGCCGCGCGGAGCCGCACGGCCACCCGCTCCGACTGGTCGAGCAGCTCGCGGCGCAGCAGCACGGGATCGCTCACGTCGGTGGCGAAGGTGTTCTCGTGACCCACGCTCTTCTCCACCGACTCCGGATCCACCGAGCGAGGATCGCGGCCCCAGGCGAGGTCGTACAGGCGTCCGCCGGCAGCCACGCCCACCCACTTCTGCAGCACGTCGCGGGGCGTGGCCGCCAGGTCGCCGACCGTTCGCATGCCCCGCTTGCCGAGCGACTCCGCGGTGGCCTTGCCGACGCCCCAGAGCGCCCCGACCGGCAGCGGATGCAGGAAGCCGAGCGTGTCCTCGGCAGGGATGATCAGCAGCCCGTCGGGCTTGGACCGAGTGGAGGCGAGCTTGGCCACGAACTTGGTGGACGCTGCGCCCACCGAGCAGGTGAGGCCGGTCTCCGCCAGCACGCGCTCGCGCAGGCCGCGCGCGATGATGCCGGGCGAGCCGAGCAGCCGGCGGGCACCGGCGACGTCGAGGAAGGCCTCGTCGATGCTCAGCGGCTCCACAAGCGGGGTGACGTCGCGGAAGATCGACATCACCCGGCGCGAGTAGTGCGCGTACTTCGCGCCGTGCGGCGGGATGATCACCGCTGCGGGGCACAGCCGCTTGGCCTGGGAGACCGGCATCGCGGACCGCACGCCGAACGCGCGCGCTTCATAGGTGGCGCTGGTGACGACGGAGCGTCCCGACTCCCCCGCGATGATCACCGGCTTGCCGCGCAGCTCGGGCCGGTCGAGCAGCTCGACGCTGGCGAAGAACGCGTCCATGTCGACGTGCAGGATCGTCGCGCTCGAGCTGTCGACGGATTCGGCGGAGACCTGCCGGTCGCCCTGTCCGCCCTTGACGCTCACAGGTCCATTGTCGTTCCCGCGGCCGGCGTCGGTCCGCGGCGCACAGGTCGACTCGACCCGGGTCCCGGAAGGCTCAGGCGGCGCCGGAGAGCGCGAGCACGCGGATGTCGACGATCTGAGGCATGGACCAGGCCAGCAGCATGCCCGACTCGTCCTCGATGGCCCAGGAGCCGCAGCGGCAGGAGACCACGCGGGCGCCGTCCCCGAAATCCAGGGACACGTCATCGACGGTGACCTCGGCGACCTCGTCTCCGGCCACGGAGCAGCTGTGTCCGATGTGCGGATCGATCATGATGGTCCCCCTTCGCTCTTCGTCCATGCTCCCCCGGCTCCTCCAACCGGGAGGATGCCACGCCGACAGGATGCAGGAGGCCTCCGACACTGGGGCCTCTCGGCGACCGGAATCGGGCGCGGCGGCGACCGTTCAGCGGGCGAGGCGCTCGATCAGGCTCCCGTAGAGGCCCGGCACGGCGACCGCGGTCGGCACGATCGCGCGGCGCAGCGGCGACGATGCCGCAGCGACCAGCGCCCCCGTGAGTGCGCGAAAGTCCCGCGTGCGGGCGGACCACTCGCGCTCGTAGGCGGCGGGATCACCGGCGATCACCGCGGCCACCGCCGCGTCGGCCTGGGCGAAGCCCACCCGCATCCCCTCGCCCGTGAGGGCGTCGACGTAGCCGGACGCGTCGCCGACGAGCAGCACCCGGCCGACCGAGCGGGCCCGGCTCGACTGCCGAAGCGGGCCCGCGCCGCGCACCGGGCCGTCCGGCTGGGCACCGATGAGGCGGGCCTCGAGCTCGGGGATCTGGGCGAGAGCCGCGTCGAACCCGGTGTGCCGGGGCCCGAGGACGGCGACACCCACCAGGCCGGGCCCGACCGGCGTCACATACAACTCCACGCTGCGACCCCAGTGCACCTCCACCAGATCGGTCCACGGCTCGAGCCGGAAGTGCCGACGCAGTCCGAAGCGCCGACCGGGGCGCCGGGAGCCGTCGAGTCCGACGGTCCGGCGCACCGGGGAGTGCAGCCCGTCACAGGCCAGGAGCCAGGAGGCGCGCACCTCCGCCGCCTCGACCGCGCCGCTCGTCTGCAGGACGGTCGTCGCCTTGCGGGTCACGGTGACCACGCCCAGCTCGGCCGCTCGGGCGGCCAGCGCCGCGTGCAGGGTGGTGCGGCGCACCCCGAGCCCCGCCCCGTGCCGGAGGCGGTGCTCGACGCTGCGGCGGCCGTCGGTGTAGCGGAAGCCGCGGATGGCCCTGCCCTCCGGATGCACGCCCAAGGCGGCGAGGGCGGCGACCGCGCCCGGCATCAGCCCCTCGCCGCACGCCTTGTCGATGGGACCGGTGCGCGGCTCCGCGACGACGACATCCAGGCCCGCCAGCCGCGCCTGGATGGCCGCAACCAGCCCGACGGGCCCGCCCCCGACGACGAGGAGATCCGCCTCCTGCATCAGGCCGCCCGGCCTGCCGCCCCTCGCAGGGCGCGCTCCTCGACGGGGATCCGGAAGGCGAGCAGCAGGACCGCGTTGAGCACGGTGAAGGCGAGCGCGGTGATCCATGCCGTGTGCACGAGCGGAAGCGCGATCCCCTCCGCGACGACGACCACGTAGTTGGGGTGGCGGAGGAAGCGGTAGGGGCCGCGGCTCACGAGCGAGAGCCCGGGCACCACGATGACGCGGGTGTTCCACTGCGGGCCGAGGGTGCTGATGCACCAGTAGCGCAGCACCTGGGCGGCGAGCGCGACCGCGAGCGCCGGCCAGCCGAGCAGCGGCAGGAACGGACGATGGGCCACGACGACCTCGAGGAGGCAGGCGAGCAGCAGCCCGGTGTGCAGCATCACCATCCACGGGAAGTGCCGCCGGCCGTACTCGACGCCGCCGCGGGCGAACGCCCAGCGCGCGTTGCGGGTGGAGACCACGAGCTCGAAGATCCGCTCGCCGCCGGTGGCGAGGAGAAGGGCGCCGAACCAGGCCACGCCGATCCCGTAGTCGGTCATGCCGCGGCCGGTGCGGCGGCCTCCGGCCAGCGCAGGAGCACCAGTTCGGCGCACACCCCGGGGCCGAGGGCGAACAGCAGCGCCGCGTCACCGGGATCGTGGCGCACCGAGGAGAGCGAGTCGGCCAGCACGTGCAGCACCGACGCGGACGAGAGGTTGCCCACGGCGGCCATCGACTGCCAGCTCAGTGCCAGGGCGTCGGCCGGGAGGTCGAGAGAGCGGGCGAACGCCTCGAGCACCCGGGGGCCGCCGGGATGGGCGAGCCAGTCGTCGATGTCCTCGACCGAGACGCCGTTGTCGGCGAGGAACGCCCGGACGTCGGGACCGAAGTGCTCGTCGACGACGTCCATGACGCCCGCAGTGAGCACGATGCGGAAGCCGGTGGATCCGGGGTTGAAGCCGAGCACGTGGCCGCTGTCCGGATAGAGCGCGCTGCGCGCATCGACGATGTCGGGGCCGGTGAGGCCGAGGCGTGCGGCACGCGCGTCCCCGACCGCTACCACGGCTGCCGCGCCGTCGCCGAAGAGCCCGCTGGCGACGAAATTCGCCATCGAGTCGTCGTCGCGCTGCACGGTGAGGGAGCAGAGCTCGACGGAGACCAGCACCGCGACCTCATCGGGGTGGCCGATCAGGTAGTCGTGCAGTCGTGCGATGCCGGCGGCTCCGGCCACGCAGCCGAGCCCGAACATCGGCACCCGCTTCACGTCGGGGCGGAGGCCGATCCTGGGCACGAGGAGCGCGTCCACCGACGGGGCGGAGATGCCGGTGACGGAGGTGAACATCACCAGATCGACGTCGGAGGGCACCAGTCCGGCGGTCGCGAGGGCGCGCAGGAGCGCCCGCTCCGCCAGGTCCGTCGCCGCCTCGATGAAGCGGTCGTTCGTCTCCGTGAAGGTCTGCGGATCGCGGTATTCCTCGAGCGGCATCACCAGATGACGGCGCTCCACGTGGGACCCCTCGTGCAGCCGCCGCATCACGGCCTGCTTGCCCGGATCGCTCGTGATCATCGGGGCCAGCATCGCGGTGATCTCCGACTGCGCATACGAGTGCTCCGGAAGCGCAGCGGCAACGGCGGCGATACGGGTCACGCCGTGACGGTATCACCGCTTACTGACCGCCGCCTGCCGCGCAGCGGAGGGCATCCGGCCGCCCGGCGAGGAGGAGGATGGGGGGATGACTCGAGTCGCCGTCGTCGGCGCGCACGGCCAGGTCGGCCAGCGCATCCTCAACCAGCTCTACGTCCGCGGCGACGAGGGGGTGGGCATCGTGCGCAACCCGGAGCACGGCGAGGATCTGCACCGCCTCGGCGCGGAGTCGGTCGTGCTCGACATCGAGTCGGCCACCGCGGACGAGCTCGCGGAGGCGCTGCGAGGCTGCGACGCCGTCGTGTTCGCGGCGGGGGCCGGCGCGGGTTCGGGAGCGGAGCGCAAACGCACGGTCGACTACGCCGGCTCCGTCCTCACCGCGGAAGCCGCACGCATCGCCGGGGTGCGGCGCTTCGTGCAGATCTCCGCGATCGGCGTGGACGCCCCGCTCGCCGAGGATGCCGAACCGGTGTGGGCCGCGTACGTTCAGGCGAAGCGGGACGCGGACGAGCGCCTGAGGGCCACCGATCTGGACTGGACGATCCTCCGTCCGGGCGGCCTCAGCAACGACGAGGGCACCGGCTCTGTCACGATCGGCGCGACGGTCGAGCGCGGGCCCATCTCCCGCGAGGACGTCGCGGCGCTCGTACTGGCCGTGCTCGATCGGCCGGCCACCGCACGTCGCCAGTGGGAGGTCGTCGGCGGCCCCACGCCGATCGCCGAGGCGCTTCCGGCGGCTCCGGCCTGACCCCGAGCGCGTCGCTCCCCTGCCACCGGGATCGGCGCGCCGGCGGGCGCTAGGGTGACGTTCGGTCCAGGGAGGTCCTCATGCCGATCATCGACAACGCGGTGTACGTCGCCGGCAAGCGCACCGCGAACCCGCCGAGCCTCGAGGAGACCTTCGAGACCCTCCGCGACCGCAAGGGCGTCGCGTGGATCGGCATGTACCGGCCCAGCCGGGAGGAGCTGCAGGCGGTCGCCAACGAGTTCGAGCTGCACCGACTTGCGGTGGAGGACGCCCTCAAGGGGCACCAGCGCGCCAAGCTCGAGCGCTTCGGCGACGTGCTGTTCCTCGTGCTGCGGCCCGCCCGCTACCTCGACGCGGCCGAGCGGGTGGAGTTCGGCGAGGTGCACGTCTTCATCGGCAGGGACTTCGCCATCACCATCCGGCACGCGGAGTCTCCCGATCTGGGCAGGGTCCGCAAGCGCCTCGAGGCGAATCCGGAGCTGCTCGCACTGGGACCGGATGCCATCCTCTACGCCGTGCTCGACCAGATCGTCGACGAGTACGAGCCGGTCATCGCCGGGCTGCAGAACGACATCGACGAGATCGAGGACCAGCTGTTCAGCGGCGAGCCCGCGGTGTCCAAGCGCATCTACGACCTCGCTCGCGAGGTGATGGAGTTCGAGCGCGCGGTCGCGCCGCTCGTCGACATGCTGAAGTCGTTGCAGCGGGGATTCGAGAAGTACGACGTGCACGTGGAGCTGCAGCGCAGCCTGCGGGACGTGCTCGACCACTCGATCCGCACTGCGGAGCGGGCGGAGTCCTTCCGGGCCCTCCTGCAGAACGCCCTCACCACGAACGCCACCCTCGTGACCGAGGTGCAGAACGCGCAGATGCAGCGCATCAGCGAGACGAGCCTGGCGCAGGGCGAGCAGGTGAAGAAGATCTCCTCGTATGCGGCGATCCTGTTCGCCCCGAGCCTCGTCAGCGGCATCTACGGGATGAACTTCCGGCACATGCCCGAGCTGGACTGGACGCTGGGCTATCCCCTCGCGGTGCTGCTGATGGCGGTGCTGAGCGGTGGGCTCTACTTCGCCTTCAAGCGGAACGGGTGGCTCTAGCCGCCTCCAGCCGGGCCCTCCTCCTGAGCGCCGCGGTCTCCGCGCCCGACCGCGTGCCGAGCACCCGACCGGTCGCCTTGAGCACGACGCGGGCGGCCGGCACCGTTCCGCGCGGCGCTCGCGGCAGGCGCAGGAGTTCGCGCAGGTCGTCGGGCAGGGAGGCGACCGCCCCCTGGAAGAGGAGCGGATAGGTCGGCCGCAGGAGCGGCGCAAGCGGGGGGCGGCGCAGGAAGCGCACGACATCAGCGACCCGGTCGTCGTAGTGCAGCACCGGCGCGTACGAGCGCAGCTGGTCCTGCAGCTCCTGCCTGGTGCGCGGCGGATCGGTCACCTGCATGAGGAGGCCGGCCGTGGCCCAGTCGTTCACGTAGGCGTCCGCGCCGCCCGGAATCGGGCGCCCCCACAATTCATGCGCGCTGAGGAATGCGTCGGTGAAGGCCAGATGCACCCAGCGGAGCAGCTCGGGATCGTTCGCCGCGTAGGCGATGGGGCCGTGCTCTCCGAGGTACTCGCCGCGCACCCGCTCATGCAGGCGGAGGACCCAGTCGGAGGCCGTCGCGGCATCAGCCGTGGAGCCGTAGGTGACCGTCATGATCCAGCGGATGGTGCCGGCCAGGCGGCCGAACGGGTCATCGCGGTAGCGGGAGTGGTCGTGCACACCCGCCATCGCTCCGGGATGGAGGGCCTGGGTCAGCAGGGCGCGGATCCCAGCCACCAGGGTGGGCAGGTCACCGTGGACCGCCCAGGCGGCGGAGCCCGGGCCGAAATGCCCCTCGTCCTCGCCGTCCTCGAGCGCGGTGATCCAGGCGGGGACGCCGGCCGGCTGACCGGAGAGGGTGGTCTGGAGGCGGGCCCTGATCGGCTCACTGATGCGCGACACCGCACCAGTGTGCGCGACGCCCCTGGGAGCGGCCCCGCCGATCCGATCAGGGTCCGCCTCCCTCCGGAGAGCGCGTTGTGCGCTCGGGATCGAGGCTAGAACGTGACGCAGCGTCAAGCTCAAGCGGCGATCAGAATCCGCCGAAGTCGCCCCCGCCGCCGAAGTCGCCCCCACCGCCGAAGTCTCCGCCACCGAAGCCGCCGCCGTCGAAGCCGCCGCCCACGTCGCTGCTGCCGCCGAAGTCGCCACCCGAGGAGTCACCCCAGCCTGGATCGGACCCCGAGCCGCCGCCGGACGCGTCGCCGGAGCCGTCGCCCGACCCGTCTCCGCTGCCGCCCGTGTCGTCTCCCGCGGCGTCCGCGTTCGCCTGGTCGCCGTTCCCGGCGTCGGGCAGAAAGGAGCTGACGATCGCCGAGCCGATGACGTAGCCCGCCACCGTGCCCAGCAGCGAACTGCCGAGCATCGAGCCGAAGCTCGGGCCCATCATGCCGCCGCCCATACCGCCGCCGCCGCCGCCGCCGAAGGATCGCTCGAGGGTGCCGGGCTGCCGGATCTCGCTGCGGGTCGCCGACCGCGCGAGGGAGGCGGGGTCCTCGCCGGCGGGCCGCTCGGGTCCCTTCGTGAGCTCGTCGTAGACGGCCCGGCGCTGCTCCGGCGTGAGCTTGGCGAACGCCTCGGCGTGCACCTGCTCGATCGTCTCCGGAGGAGCGGTGCGCAGCAGGTAGCGGTAGCGCTCGATGGCGATCTCGTCCTCGGAGCGGACAGGGGTCACGCGCTGCGGCTCGCGGCCGTACGGGTCGGAACCCTCATCGCGGCCGAACAGTCGATCGAGGAACCCCATGAGCAGTCCTTCCGTAGAGGACAACTCTATTGGCCATGGCTGGGCGAGCACTGGGGGGCGTCCCAGCCCTGCGGACTAGCGTGGAACGGTGAGCGGAGCCAGTGCGACCCCGGCGCCCGCGGAGAGGCCGGGCGGGCGGCTCTCCGCCCTCGACGGCCTGCGGGGGTGGGCGGCCGTGGTGGTGGTGCTGCATCACCTCCTGGAGATCGCCAAGCCGTACCTGTCGCCCGGCCCTGACCGGCCGGTCGTGCTCGGCAGCGCGTGGTGGTGGATCACCGAGACGCCCCTCAAGCTGCTCACGGCGGGCCATGAGGCGGTGGTCGTCTTCTTCGTGCTCAGCGGCCTCGTCGTCGCACTGCCCGCGCTTCGGGCATCCGGGCCCTACTCGTGGGGCGCGTTCCTCGCCTCGCGCTTCGTGCGCATCTATCTGCCCGTGTGGGGTGCACTGCTGCTCGCCACGGTGTTCATCAAGCTGCTTCCCCGCGACCGGTCGCAGGTGGTGCCGCACAGCTGGATGGCCGACTCCAACGCCACCTCGCTCAGTGCTCCGCTGCTCGTGGAGGAGGCGACCCTGTCCCGCTTCTCCTTCGACATCGTCAACACGCTCTGGTCCCTGCGCTGGGAGATGATCTTCGCGGTCCTGCTCCCCCTCTACATCGTGCTCGCCCGTGCCCTCCGAAGGCGCTGGGCGGTCACCGGGTCGCTCCTCGCGGTCGCCGCGGTCGGCGGCTTCGCCCTGGAGAACGGCACCCTGTCCTACCTGCCGGCGTTCTTCCTGGGCACCCTCGTGGCGGTGAACCTCGACGGCTTCCGCGGGTGGGCCGACCGGGCACGGCGATCTCGCGCTTTCGGGGCCATCGCGGGGGCCGGCATCGCGCTGTCCTGCCTGCTGCTGATCGTGAACTGGCTCGCCCGTCCCCTCGGCTCCGCGGCCCTGACCCTCGCTCTCACCGGGCTCAGCGTGCTCGGCGCGCTCGGGCTCGTCCTGCTCGCGATAGCGCCGACCCCGCTCGCCAGAGCGCTCCTCGCGCCGGCCTCCCGGTGGCTCGGCCGCATCTCGTTCAGCCTCTACCTGGTGCACGTCCCCGTGCTCGTCACTCTCGCGTTCCTGATCGGCGACGCGCGGTGGCCGCTCGTGGCCCTGCTCGGCGTCCCGGCCAGCCTGCTCGTCGGGTGGGGGTTCGAGCGCGTGGTGGAGGCGCCCGCGCACCGGCTCGCGAGGCGGGTGGGCGGCTGGGTGGGAGCGGCCGTTCCCGCGGCTCCTCGGTGGCTCACCGCGCCGCCGCCTCCCGCGCGAGAAGCGAGCGCTTGACCTCGACGCCCCACGCGAAGCCGCCGAGCGCCCCGTCGGTGCGGACCACGCGATGGCACGGCACGAACAGGGCCACGGCGTTGGTCGCGCAGGCGGAGGCCGCGGCTCGGACGGCTGCTGGCCGGCCGCTGGCGGCTGCGAATTCGGTGTAGGTGAGGGGTCGCCCGGGGGCAATGGCGCGGAGGGCGCGCCACGCCGTGATCCGGAACGGCCCGCCCGCCTGCTCGACCGCGATCGTGTCGATCACGGACGGATCGCCGTCGTAGAACGCCGCGACCGCGTCCGCGATGCGGGGCACGGCCGCTCGTCGGACACCCTCCGGGCGATGCGCGACCGGGATGCGAGCGAGGAGCGCCTCGGTGCTGTCCGTCCAGCCCGAGGCGAGCACGGTGCCGTCCTCGCGGGCGAGGGCGCCGAACGCGCCGTCCGCTGTGCGAACGAAGTCGACGAGCACGGTCATGAGGGAGGTCCCTTTCGAGGTCGTTCGGCGGCCCGCCAGAATCGCAGGCATGCGTAGGAGCGCCACGGGGCATAGCGGGCGGTGACGGCCGAGAGCGGACCCTCAACTCCCAGCCGCCGCGCGCCGGTTCGCACCGCCGCGTCGCCCGCGAGCAGCACGTCGGGGGCGCCGAGCACCCGCATGGCGGTGTACCCGGCGGTCCAGGGACCCACGCCGGGCAGCGCCTGCAGTCGGGCGTCGAGCTCGCCGCGGTCCATGCCCGAGTCGACGAGCACGCGCCCCTCCGCCAGTGCCAGCGCCGCACCGTGCAGGGCGGCGCCGCGGGCGGCGGGACCCCGGTAGACCCCCGGGAGATGCTCCGCGGCCTCGGCCGGTGTGGGGAAGAGACGCTCGACGCCATCGAACACCGGCGGCACCGCGTCGCCTGCATGCACGCTGAGCCGGTCCAGCAGGCTCTGCGCCGATGCGACCGTGACCTGCTGTCCCGCGATGGCGCGCAGGAGGATCTCGGGTCCGTCGACGGCGCCGGGCAGCCGGATGCCGGGGACCTCCGCCACCTGCGCGGCGAGGGGGCCGGTCCCGCCGAGCACCGCGTCGATGCCGACCGGGTCGGCGTCGAGGTCCAGCAGGCGGCGCACCCGGGACAGCAGCACGGGAAGGTCGCGCAGCTCGGGGACGGACGCCGCGAGCCGAAGCTCCCCGGCCTCCGTCCAGCGCACCTCGAACTGGGCGACGCCGTGCGGCAGCACGACCGCACGGGCGTACGAGGTCGCGGTGGCGGCCTCCACGCCCCGGACGGCCCGCACGGCGAGGAAGCGGAGGATGCCCGCCGCGTCGAACGGCTCGCGCACCGCGAGCCGCAGATCGAGGAGTCCCGACGGCGATGCGGCGCCCGTCGCCGGACGCGCCCGGAGTGCGCTCGGGGTCAGGCCGAAGACCTCCGCGATGGTCTCGTTGAACTGCCGGATGCTGGCGAAACCGGCGGCGTAGGCGACCTGGGTGACAGGGAGAGCTGTGGACACGAGGAGGGTGCGGGCGGTCTGCGCCCGGCTGGCCCGCGCGAGGGCGAGCGGGCCGGCCCCGAGCTCCTCGGTGAGCACGCGGGAGACATGCCGCGGCGTGTAGCCGAGCGCCGCGGCGAGCCCGTCGACGCCGGACCGCTCGACCACGCCGTCGGAGATGAGCCGCATGGCGCGTCCGGCCAGGCCGTCGCGGAGGTTCCACTCGGGGCTGCCCGGGACAGCCTCCGGCAGGCAGCGCTTGCAGGCACGGTAGCCGGCGGCGTGGGCCGCCGCGGAGGTGAGGAAGAAGGACACGTTCTGCGGCTTGGGCGTCCGGGCCGGGCAGGAGGGCCGGCAGTAGATGCCTGTGGTGCGCACCGCGGTGACGAACTGGCCGTCGAAGCGCACATCCCGGGAGGAGATGATCCGGTAGCGCTGGTCGAAGTCCACCCCTCGAGTGTGACATCCGCCCCGGAACCTCTGTAGCGGTTTTCGGACGCGGCTGCCGGTGCGGCTGCGCCGGCGCGCGCCTGCCGCAGATGCGCCGAGGGGGGTTGCACCGTGCGGTTCGCGGCGACGAGGGTGGAAGCACGATCGAGGAGGGCGAATGACGAACTTCGGCTACACGCTGATGACCGAGCAGAGCGGACCCCAGCAGCTGGTGTCCTATGCCGTGAAGGCCGAGCAGGTCGGCTTCGACTTCGAGGTGTCGAGCGACCACTACTCGCCGTGGCTGATGTCGCAGGGCCACGCTCCGTACGCGTGGACCGTGCTGGGTGCGGTCGCGCAGGCCACGAGCCGGGTTGAGCTCGCCACCTATGTCACCTGCCCGATCCAGCGCTACCACCCCGCGGTCGTCGCCCAGAAGGCGGCGACCCTCCAGCTGCTCTGCGACGGTCGCTTCATCCTGGGCCTCGGCTCGGGCGAGAACCTCAACGAGCACGTGACCGGTGAGGGGTGGCCGCCGATCGCGCAGCGCCAGGACATGCTCGAGGAGGCGGTGCAGATCATCCGCGCCCTGCACACCGGCGAGCTCGTGACGTGGGAGGGCGACTACTTCCGGGTGGACTCCGCCCGCATCTGGGACGTGCCCGATGGCGGAGTGCCGATCGGGATCGCCGTGTCCGGCGAGAAGTCCATCGAGCGCTTCTCGCCCCTCGCCGACCACTTCATCTCGACCGAGCCGGAGAAGGCCCTGATCGACGAGTGGGACGCCGCGACGGGAGGCAAGGGCCGCAAGATCGGCCAGATCCCGATCAGCTGGGCACCCGACCGCGACGACGCGATCGAGCGGGCTCACGACCAGTTCCGCTGGTTCGCGGGCGGCTGGGCGGTGAACGCGGACCTGCCCACGCCGGCCGGGTTCGCGGGCGCCAGCAAGTTCGTCCGCAAGGAGGACGTGGCGGAGCAGATCCCCTGCGGCCCCGACCTCGAGGCGATCGTGGAGTCGGTGCGTGCGTACTGGGAGGCCGGCTACACCGACATCGCACTCGTCCAGGTCGGCGACGACCTGCAGGAGCGCTTCCTGCAGGAGGCGGCGACCCCGCTGCTCGCCCTGCTGCGAGACGCCGCTCAGTAGGAGATGCCGGGGCCGGCCTCGCCCGTCCCGCCGCGACCCCGCCGCCCGATCAGGCTCTCGTTGAGCGCCTCGAGCAGGGCGGCGACGTCCTGGTAGACCTCCTCGGCCCCGGCGTCCCGCAGCTCGGCCTCGCTCACCCCGCCCGTCAGCACCCCGATCGCCGTCACGCCGGCCCGGCCCGCGGCCTGCACATCCCACACCGAGTCGCCGACCATGACCGCCTCGCCCGGCTGCACGCCGGCCTTGCCGAGCGCGACCTCGATGATGTCGGGCTCCGGCTTCGCCGTTCCCACATCGCCGGACGAGGTGACCTCCGAGACGGCGTCGTCGACGTCGAGGACGCCCCGGAGGATCGCGAGCTCGTCCTCGGGGGCGGAGGTCGCCAGAACCACTCGGATGCCCCGCGCGTCGATGGCCCGGATCAGCTCCTGAGCACCGTCGAACGGCCGCAGCCGGCCGGCCGCCTCCTTGTAGTAGTCGCTGTGCAGCTCCTTGGCGCGGCTCGTCGTCTCCTCCGGCACGCCGCCCGCGACAGCCTCGAGGAGCTTCTTCGAGTCCATGCCGATCGACCGGTGGATCTTCCACACCGGCGCGGGCGCGTCCACCTCGGCGAGCGCACGATCCCACGCGTCGATGTGCAGGTAATTGGAGTCAACGAGGGTGCCGTCGATGTCGAACAGCACGGCGCGGAGCGGAGATTCGGAGGCCATGCCGCCAGTCAATCAGGCGGCCTGCACCCCCGGCATGGGCTTGACGGGCGGCAGGGGACACAATGGGGCATGGCGACCCGCCTCCTGCTCTTGGCCGACACCCACCTGCCGACCCGCGCGAGGGATCTTCCCCCGGAGGTGTGGGACGCGGTCGGCGACGCCGATGTGGTGGTGCATGCCGGCGACTGGGTGGATGAGGCGACCCTCGACCTGCTGGACGCTCGCGCGTCCCGGCTGCTCGCCTGCTGGGGCAACAACGATGGGCCCGGGCTGCGGGAGCGGCTGCCTGAGCTGGCCCGCGCGGACATCGAGGGCGTGCGGGTCGGGGTCGTGCACGAGACGGGCTCCTCGTCGCGGCGCGAGCGCCGGATGGACGAGGCCTACCCCGACCTCGACCTCCTGGTCTTCGGTCACTCGCACATCCCCTGGGACTCCGTCACTCCGCGGGGACTCCGGCTGCTCAACCCGGGGTCGCCCACCGACCGGCGGCGCCGTCCTCGCTGCACGTACCTGACCGCGGTGCTCGAGGCCGGGGAGGTGCGATCTGTCGCACTCACCGAGTTGCCTCTCCGCAACGTCGGACGCTCGGCTTAGGATCGTCGGCGTGGAGTGGATCATCCTGGGGAGCGTCTCGGTCGCGGCCGTGCTGGCCCTGTCGATCGCGGCCCGTGGGTCCGCTCAGCGGTCGGCCCGGGGCTCCGGCTCGGTGGGCACAGGCATGATGGGCGCGTTCGACGAGATCTACGCGCCGAGTCGGCACGAGGCGATGCTCGAGTTCGAACGGCAGACCTCGCTGCCCGCCCCCGCTCCCGTCGCCGGCGATCCCGACCTCGGCGTGTACGAGGGGCGAATCCGCATCAAGCTCAGCGGCGGCCGCGACACCCGGATCGACTAGCGTCCGCAAGTCCGCGGAGGACGCGTCGTCTAGGCCTCGCGCCAGTCGTCGCTGACAAGGTGCGATCCGCCGTGCGGACCCATCAGGAGCATCCCGCCGTCGGCCACCCAGGACGCGCCCGTGACATACGAGGACGCGGAGGAGGCGAGGAAGGTGATGACGGCCGCCATCTCCCAGGCGTCGCCGGGCCGCCGCACCGGGATGCCGGGCCGCTCGATCGTGCGCGGGTCCACGTCGGTCTGATCGTTCATCGGCGTGGAGATCTCCCCCGGCGCCACCGCGTTGACGGTGATGCCGTGCTGGCCGAGCTCCAGGGCCATCGACTTGACCAGGCCGCCGAGCCCGTGCTTCGCCGACGTGTAGGCCGCCATGCCCACCCGCGGCTGGTGCTCGTGCACGCTCGTGACGGCGATGACGCGTCCTCCGCGCCCGCCGGCGACCATCCGCCGCGCAGCCCGCTGCATGCACACGAAGGCGCCGTCGAGGTCGGTCGCGACGGTGTGCCGCCACTGCTCGAGGGTGAGCTCGAGCAGGGGTGCTGTGTTCCCAGTGCCTGCGTTGTTGACGAAGACGTCGAGTCCACCGAGCGCGTCCGCCAGTCGGTCGACGGCGTCCCCGCACTCGTCGAGGCGCGTCGTGTCGAGCTGGCCGGTGTGCGCCACCCGTCCCGCCGCGCGCACCTCCTCGGCGGTCGCCTCCGCGCCGTCCTCGTCATCGAGCCAGGTGATGCCCACGTCCATGCCCGCCTGGGCGAGGGCGACGGCGGTGGCGCGGCCGATGCCCGAGTCGGAGCCGGTGACGATTGCGGTGCGCGGGGAGAAGTCCATGCACCCGATCCTGCGACGGCCGCACGGGAGCGGGCGAGGGGGTTGCTATTCGCGGGGAGCGATCTCCGGGGGAAGAGGCGGTCGCGAGCGGCAGGTCATTCGGCGGTGACGAAGTCGATGAGCTGCTCGACCCGGCCGAGCAGCTGCGGCTCGAGGTCTGCGTAGGTGTCGACGCGGGACAGGATCCGCTGCCAGGCGCGCGCGATGTCGGCCTGGTCCTCGTGGGGCCAGCCGAGGGCGGCGCAGATGCCGTGCTTCCACTCGGTCTGTCGCGGGATCGTCGGCCACGCGCGCAGGCCGAGCCGGCCGGGCTTCACCGACTGCCAGACGTCGACGTAGGGGTGGCCCACCACGAGGACGTGCTTCGAGTGCGGGCCGCGCGCGACCGCCTGCGCGATCCGGCTCTCCTTGGAGCCGGTCACCAGGTGATCGACGAGCACGCCCACGCGCTTGCGCGGGCCGGGGCCGAACTCGCCGAGGAGGCGCTCGAGGTGGTCCACTCCCTCGAGGTACTCCACCACCACGCCCTCGACGCGCAGGTCGTGTCCCCAGACCTTCTCCACGAGCTCCGCGTCGTGGCGGCCCTCGACGAAGATGCGGCTGGCCCGGGCGACCCGGGCCTTGGCGTCCGTCACCGCGATCGACCCGGACGCGCTGACCAGCTTGCCCCGCGAGGTGGTGAGGGTGGCGGGTGCGCGCAGCACGACGGGCTTGCCCTCGACGAGGAACCCGGGCCCGAGCGGGAACACCCGCACCTTGCCGCGCCGGTCCTCGAGCTTCACCATGCGACCCTCGACCCCGACGACGGCACCGCAGAAGCCGTTCTCCACGAGCTCGACGACGAGCCCCTGGCCGGCCTCGAGGATGGCAGGCGGCACCGTCTTCGGCTTCCGCCAGTCGGTCGCGAGCACGTCCCTGCCGTATCGGTCGTCGTTCACCGGTCGAGGGTAACCAGCGGACCGGTCGCTGCCGGGGCCGCCGCGCGGCACGGCGTCGAGCGGGGGCCCCTGAGAGTTGTCTCCACCGGGGGCGTCCCGCATGGACGAGGTCACCGTGCCGCGCCTAGCGTGGCCGCATGGTCCGCGACGCGAACGACGACATCGAACTGAAGGACACCGCCTACAGCCCTGCCACGGAGCGGGAGCAGGAGGTGCGGAACGCTCCAGGCGGCCAGGACAGCCAGGCCAAGGACGATCCCGACATCGACGCCGACGCGGTGCATCTGCTTCCCGGCACCGGCGGCCCCGACGACCAGGGCGACGTGCAGGTGGACGACTCCGAGTTCAGCCTGAACGGCCGCCCCTTCCCGGGGCATCCGGGCAGCGGGGACTAGGCAGGAAGAAGGAAGCCTGTCGCCACGAGCTCGCGCACCTGGGGCAGGAGCTCCGCGGCGAGCGCGGTCTCGTCCACCTCCAGCAGGGTCGCGAGGGCGCGAACGATGGCGCCCACCGAGAGCTCGCCGTCGCAGGTGCCGACGAGACCGGCGAGCGCCGGGTCGAGGGGCAGCTCCCGGGCGAAGCCGCCGCCCTGCTTGAGGCGCATGGCCGCCGGATGCTCGTCGCCGGGCCAGTAGTGCCGCTCTTCGGTCACGTCGGGAGCGGCGACGAGGTGCGCGGCGAGCACGGCGGCGTCGTCCCGGTCCGTCAGCCAGTCGACCGCGTCGAGGCAGGCGGCGAGATGCTCGCCCAGCCCGCCCGGGCTGACACCCGCGGGGCCGTGCAGCCGCTCCAGCCTGCGGAGGGCGGCACGGCCGCGCCGCGGCCGGCGGAGGGTCACGAAACCGAACCCGACCGCGTGCACTCCCCGGCCCAGGAAGTCGTCCAGCCAGGCGCGCAGGAGCACGTCGAAGTCCGGGGTCCCCGGCAGGATGCCGCCGTCGCGGATCCAGGTCTCGGCATACTGCACCGGATCCTGCACGTCTCGCTCGACCGCCCAGATCTCCACCCCCGCGGCGTCGGCCCAGCCGGCGACCCGGTCGATGCCGTCACGCTCGCGCCTGTCCTCCCAGTTGGCGAGGAGCTGCGCGACGCCGCCCGGCGCCAGGTGGCCGGCGGCTCCCCGCATCACCGCCTCGACGAGCGCGTCGCCCTCCAGCCCGCCGTCCCGGTACTCGTATGCGGGAATCCCGTCGTGCCGCGGGGTGATGACGAAGGGCGGGTTCGACACGATGCGGTCGAACCGCTCCCCCGCGACGGGCTCGAACAGGCTGCCGAGCCGGAAGTCGATCGTGCTCACACCATTCACGGCGGCGTTGAGCCTCGCGTAGCGGAGAGCACGCTCCGAGATGTCGGTGGCGACCACCCGATCCGCCCAGCGAGCCGCGCGGAGCGCCTGGATGCCGCATCCGGTGCCGAGATCGAGCACGGTGCGCACGCGCCGGGGCAGCTGCAGACCCAGCAGGGTGCGGGACGCGCCGCCGACGCCCAGCACGTGGTCCTCGCGCAGGGGCCGGCCGGTCATCGCCTCGCCGGGGTCGGAGACGATCCACCACTCCGTCACGCCGTCGGAGTCCATCAGCTCGTGCGGTCGCAGCTCCACCGCGCTCAGCACGGTGTCGCCCGGCGCCTCGACGAGCCCGAGCTCGACGGCGCCGGCGATGCCCAAGGTCGGAAGGGCGGCGGCGACCTCGGCGACCGGCAGCGGCCGGCCGAGCACGAACAGCGCGGCGAGCGCGGCCAGCGCCGTGCCCCGCCCGGAGCCCGCGTCGAGCGCCCGCGCTGCGGCGACCGTCGATCCTCGGCGAAGGGCGGCGTCGGGCGCGGGGCCCCACAGTCCCGGCAGTGCCGACGCCGTGTACCCCGCGGCCGTCAGGTCGGCACGGAGCGCACCGGCGAGCTCGATCACCGTCCGACTGTAGCCGGGCGGTGCCGCGGGCAGCGGCGCCGCCAGCGTTCTCGCTCGACACTGCTTCCACGACGGCCGCCCTGGTGCTCGCCCCGATCGAAGGGCCCGCTCGCTCGTCCGGAGGCGCCGTCGCCAGGGCGGCGGTTAGGCTTGACGGAGCCATGCAGCCGCTCACCGAGACCGAGATCCGCGAGTCCCTCGTCAACGCCACGGCAGGCGACGCAGCCAGGATGACCCTCCCGGGCCTGCACGAGATGCTCTGGGACCAGCGGGAGTACCTGGGCTGGCGGGACTCCCGTCAGCCGCATCGGGCCTACATCGTGCACTGGCGCGAGGGCCGGCCCGTCGGGATGATGCTGCGAGCAGCCGACAACCGGATGCGGCCCGGCATGAACGCGATGTGCTCGCTGTGCCAGACGCCTCGGCCGGCCGCGCAGGTGTCGATGTTCTCCGCGCCGAGGGCGGGAGAGCCGGGCCGGGACGGCGACACCGTCGGCACCTACATCTGCTCCGACCTGGCGTGCTCGATCACTATCCGCATCGCGCCGCCCGCGCACGAGATGCAGCCCGACCCCGTCGAGATCGTGGAACGCCGGATCGCGACGCTGCAGTCCCGGCTCGATGCGTTCACCGACAGGGTGCTCGCCGAGTAGTCAGATCAGGCGCGGGGACCGCCCGCGCCCCCCTCGGCCAGGTAGGCGAGCCGACGCAGCGTCTCCCTGTTGCGCAGGAAGATCAGGATCCTCCGCAGGATCCGGGGGATCAGCAGGCCCGGCCCCTCCACGGCGTCCTCGGTGATCCGCACCACGCAGCCTTCCGGCGAGGGGCGCACCTCGATCAGCACCTCGGCCTCGCCGATCGGCCAGCCGCGCGCGCGCAGGCGCGCCGAGGTCGGCGCCTGCCAGTCGAGCATCACGGTCTTGTCGTTGAGCATCACCGGCCAGATGCCGAAGGAGTGGTGGATCTCCGCCCCCGCCGCGGGCCAGTCCGCGGTCACATTGCGGGCGCGGGCGGCACCGACGACCCAGGTCGGATAGAGCCAGCCGTCGGAGAGCACCGAGAAGACGGCCTCGGGCGAGGCGGAGATGGTGCGGGCGTTCGTTGCCACAGTCAGTTCCTTTCGGGCGCGAGCGCCGGGGATTCCTTGATGCCGAACTCGGTGGAGAGGGCCGTCAGGGCCGCATGCCAGCCCGCCATGCCGTGCACTCCGGGGCCGGGCGCCGCGGACGCCGAGCAGAGGTAGATCCCCTTGCCCGCGGTGCGCCAGGGAGTGGGCGAGAGCGTGGGTCGGGCCACCAGCTGCGAGAAGTGCCCGCTGCCCGAGGCGATGTCGCCGCCGACGTAGTTGGGGTCGTACGCCTCCACCTGGACGGCCGTCCGGTGCGAGGAGGCGAGGATCACATCGCGGAAGCCGGGGGCGAACCGCTCGATCTGCCGGATGATCGTCTCCGTCTGGTCCGAGGTCGACCTGCGGGGGACGTGGGTATAGGCCCAGAGGGCGCCCTGCCCCTCCGGCGCCCGGGTGGCATCGAACTCGCTCGGCTGGGAGACGAGCACGTACGGCCGAGCCGCGTGCCGGCCGGCGGCGACCTCCCGCTCGGCGTAGGCCACCTCCTCCCGGCTCCCCCCGAGATGCACGGTGCCGGCGCGAGCCACCTCGGGATTCGCCCAGGGGACGGGGCCCGACAGGGCGAAGTCGGCCTTGGCGACCGCGTTGCCGTACCGCAGCCGGTTGAGCTTGCGCCGGTAGTCCTCGGGCAGCCGGCTGGCCGCGATGCGCGCGAGCGCCCGCGCGCTCGTGTCGAAGAGGACGGCCCTCGCCTGGGGCAGCTCGTCGATCGAGCCGATCGCGACGCCCGTCTCGATGCGCCCGCCGTGGGCGAGCAGGTCGGCCGCGAGAGCGTCCACGATCCGCTGGCTCCCGCCGAGAGGAATCGGCCAGCCCTGCGCGTGCCCCTGCACGGCGAGCGCGAGCCCGGCCGCGGCCGCGCCCAGGGAGGGCAGCGGCTGCACTCCGTGGGCCATCACCCCGGTGAGCAGCGCAGGGGCCAGATCCTCGCGCCAGCGCGCGTTCCAGGTCGGCAGGCCCTGCTCGAAGGTGCGCAGCCCGAAGCGCGCCATCGTCACCGGATGCCGCGGGATCCGCACGAGGGTGTCGCCGGTGAACTCCGCCACCGCGCGTGCGCGCCGCACGAGCGGCGCGAGCAGCTGCTTCCATGCTGCCCCATCGGCGCCCAGGCCCTCGGCGGTGCGGTCGAGGTCGCGGTAGGCGATGCCGGCGCGGCCGCCGTCGAGCGGATGTGCGAACGAGATGTCAGGGGTGACGAACCCGACGCGGTCGCGGAGCGCGAAGCGCGTGAAGAACGGGGAGGCGAAGGCCATCGGATGCACGGCCGAGCAGCCGTCGTGCAGGAAGCCGGGGAGGGTCGCCTCGCCGCTGCGGGCGCCGCCGCCGATCGTGGCGGCGCGCTCGTAGACCTGCACCGTGAGGCCGGCGCGGGCGAGCGTGACGGCGGCGGCGAGCCCGTTCGGGCCCGCCCCGACGATCACGGCGTCGACGGCTGGCATCCCCGCCAGTCTGTCACCCGGGGCCCGGACCGGACCCGCACCTTGACAGCCTCAGGACTCCGCGAGAACCGAGAGCACGTTGCCGGCCGGGTCCCGGAACCAGGCGATGTCCGGCCCGTAGCCGTCGCCCCGCGCGATCCCCCGCTCGTCGGTGCGGAACTCGTCGTCGGCGTAGATCTTGGTGACGACACCGCGGGCGTTGAGCTCCGCGACCGCTGCGTCGACGTCGGCGACGCGGAAGTTGAGCACCGTGAAGGTCGCCGGCTCGTGGTTCTCCTTGGGATAGACGAACACCTCGCCCCCACCGGCGAACTTGAGGCGGAACCCGCCCATCGCCTCCTCTGCCCGCAGCCCCAGGGTGTCGCGGTAGAACCGGAGGGACTCCTCGACCGCGTTGGACGAGAAGCCACTGAAGGTGTGCGCCGTGCCGAACATGATGCTCCGATCTTCCCGGCCACAGCCGAGGCGCGATGTGTACGGCGTCCACAATGGCATGCCGACGGAGTATCGTCGAGCCATGGGCGAGAAGCGGCCGACACGGTGACCGCGGTGCGAGAGACCTACCGCCACGGCGACCTGCGGCAGGCGCTGCTCACCGAGGGGCTGCTGCTCGCCCGCGAGGGCGGTCCGAGCGCGGTCGTCCTCCGTGAGGCCACCCGACGAGCCGGCGTCTCCCCCAACGCCGCCTATCGCCATTTCCGCGATCGCGCCGCACTCCTCGGTGCCGTCTCGGACGCGGCGCAGGGATGCGCGGCCGACCGCATCCAGCAGGAACTCGACGCCGTGCCGGTCGGCGACGACCGGGCCGCGCAGTCCCGCCTGGCCCTTCGCGCCGTCGGGACGGGGTACATCGCGTTCGCACAGGAGGAGCCGGGGCTGTTCCACGCCGCCTTCTCGGTGCCCGGCGACCTGTCCCAGGCCTTCAGTGCATCGAAGGCGGGGCGGAACGGGCTGAGCCCGTTCCAGCAGCTCGCCCAGGCCCTCGACGGAATGGCCTCGAGCGGCGCACTCGACCCGGCACGCCGCCCCGGCATGGAGTTCCTCGCCTGGTCGGCGGTGCACGGGCTGGCGATGCTCGTGATCGACGGCCCCCTCCGCGGCCTCACCGAGGAGATCATCCTCAGCACCCGGGAGCGCCTGCTGGACATGGTCGAGCGAGGAATCTGACTCTCAGTCGAGCGCCGCGTCGATCGGCGAGGCCACGGGAACGGGCGCGTCGCCGACGGGCCGCGGCTCCGCCGAGGCGCCGGCCGGTGCGCTCCCGTCAAGCGGGTGGGCGAGCTCGTCCCTGCCCATGCGGAAGATCAGAAGCGCGGCGAGCGCCAGCACGGGTGGGACCAGCCCGGCGACCAGGAACGGAACCGAGGTGCCGACGAGTTCCCCGACCGGGCCGGCGAGCGCCATCGATACGGGCATCAGGGCGAGAGAAACGAAGAAGTCGAGGCTCGACACCCGGCCGAGCAGTGCGGGCGGAACCCGGCGCTGGAGCAGCGTGCCCCAGAGCACCCCGCCGGCCTGGAACGTGAAGCCGACGGCGAACATCACGACCGCCATCAGCCAGAGCTGGTCGGTGAGTCCGATCAGTGCCATGGGCACGCAGCCCGCTCCCCAGAGCAGGTTCATCGCGGTGAGGTACCGCCGCGGAAGGGGAAGGGAGGCCACGACGATCGACCCGATCGCGCCGCCGACGCCGAACATCGCGAGCACCAGGGCGAAGGCGCCCGCTCCTCCCCCGGTCTGGTCCCGGACCGCGAACGGCAGCAGCACCTCGATGGGGCCCATGATCACGAGGATGAGCAGGCACGCGAAGAGCAGGGTGCCGAGCAGCCAGCTGGTGCGCAGCAGGTAGCGGAAGCCCTCCGCGATGTCGACGAGAGCCCCGCGCACCGCTCCTCCCCGCTCCACGTCTCGGCGCACGGGAGTGGCGCGGGTGAAGGCGAGGATGCCCGCAGCGAGCGTCTGCGCGGCCGCGATCACGAGCAGCGCCGTACCGGGCGATGACGCGGCGATGAGCGCGGCACCCAGGGCCGGCCCGCCCGCCTGCATCGCAGCCGGCCGGAGGACGCCCTCGACGCCGTTCGCGGCGAGGAGGTGCTCGGCCGGCAGCAGCGAGGGGAGCCAGGCGGAGTAGGCCGGATAGAAGCACCCCTCCGCGATGCCGTACGCGAGGGAGACGACGGCGAGATGCCAGACCTCCAGGCTGCCGGTCACGGCGAGGACGCCGGCGCTGCCGATCGCGAGCGCCTTGAGCACCTCGACCGCGAGCAGGATGCGCTTCTGCGGGACGCGGTCGGCGAGGACGCCGCCGAGCAGCACCGTGCCGAGCATGCCGACCGCGTTCGCCGCGGCGACCCCGGACAGCTCGGCAGGCCCGCCACCGAGGTCGATGACCTGCCAGACGAGGGCGACCAGCCAGATGCCGGAGCCGAGCAGCGACAGGGTCAGCGCGCCCACCAGGATCCGGTACTGAGGCGATGAGAAGGGCTGCAGGGCGCGCGGAACGGGACGCGATCGCGGCCCTTCCCGCTCCGGCACCACGCTCCCTTCGATGTGCACGCCGTACACATTCCATCAGTCGGCGGCGACGCCACGCCAGTGTCCGCCGGCGGCCGGACCGGCGTGCCGGGCTCAGCCCGAGCGATGCCCCGTCGCCCGGGGCCGCCACGGGTCGGCCGCGGTGAAGCGGGCGAGCAGCCTCTCGAACGTGGCGAGCTCCTCCTCGCTCCAGCCCTCGAAGGACTCCCTCAGCTGCGCGTTCCAGCCCGCGACGACCTCGCCAACCCGCCGCAGGCCCTCGTCGCTCGGTGACACGAGCACCGCCCGAGCATCGTCCGCGCCCTGCACCATGGTGACCAGCCCGCGTTCGCGGAGCTCCTTGAGCTGACGGCTGACCGCACTCTTGTCCATCCCGGTGGCGGTCGCGATCGCCCCCGCCTGAGTCGGGGCGTTGCGCATGACGTGCCGGAGCACGCCCCACGCCGCCGGCTGCAGGTCGGGCCCCAGCGACGCGGCCGCGTCGCGCAGGTTGCCCTTCACGAGCACGAAGAGGCGCGAGAAGGACTGCTCGATCGAGTCCACGATGTCGGACTGCTCGGTCCCGCCGTCGACGGCGGCGGCCACCTCGTCGGCGCTCACCGGACCCGGTCCGAAGCCGCGGGCGAGCGCTGGTCGTCAACCGCGTCGGTGGTCGAGCCGATCTCGTTCGCCGAGACCTCCGCGGCCCGCTTGCCGATCGAGGCGTTGCGCTCGTCGACCAGAGACGCCGTTCCGTCCTCCGCCTCCTGGCGGAGCTGCTCGGTGGTCTTCGTGCGCAGCGGAGTGTTGGGCAGCAGCGCCACCATCACGATCGTGATCACCGCCAGTGGGATGGCGAGGAGGAAGACGTCGCCCACGCCCTCGCCGTAGGCGGCCTCGATGACGGTCCGGATCGGGCCAGGGAGGGTGGACAGGTCAGGGATCGCACCGCTCGCCACGCCTCCCGTCGCACTGGCCGGCACGCCCAGCCTGTCGAGGCCCTGGGTGATCAGGTCGGGGATGCGGTGACCGAGGAAGGCGCCGAGCGCCGCGACGCCCGCCGTGCCGCCGAGGCTGCGGAAGAACGAGATCGACGAGCTGCCGGAGCCCATCTCGCTGTGGTGCAGGGAGTTCTGCGCGACGAGCACGAGGTTCTGCATGACCATGCCGATGCCCGCGCCCATGACCAGCATGTAGAGGGCCATCAGCACGTACGGGGTGTCGTAGCGGAGTGTGCCCATCAGCGAGATGCCGATGGTGAGCAGGACCGCGCCGAGGACCATGTAGCGCTTCCAGACGCCGGTACGGCTGATCACCTGGCCGACGACGATGGACGAGATCAGCAGGCCGGCGATCATCGGCAGGGTGAGCAGGCCCGACTCGGTGGGCGTGTTGCCGCGGGCGAGCTGCAGGTACTGGCTGAGGAACACCGAGGCGCCGAACATCGCGACACCGACCGACAGGCTGGCCAGGACCGCGAACACGAAGGTGCGGTTCTTGAACAGTGTCAGCGGGATGATCGGCTCCTTCGCCTTGAGCTCCACGAGCACGGCGAGGGCGAGCAGCGCGATCGAGCCGCCGAGCATCAGCCAGCTGGTTCCCGAGCTCCACTCGAACTGCCTGCCGCCGAGGCTCACCCAGATGAGGAGCAGGCTGACGCCAGAGGCGATGAAGACGATGCCGAGGTAGTCGATCGTCACCTTCCTGCTCCGCTTGGGCAGGTGCAGGGTGAACTGGATCAGCAGCAGCGCGACGACGGCGAACGGGAGCGCGATGTAGAAGTTCCACCGCCAGCCGATGCCGTCGGTGATGAATCCGCCGAGGAGGGGGCCGCCGACGGTGCCGACGGCCATCACCGCGCCGACGTAGCCCATGTAGCGGCCACGCTCGCGCGGGCTGATCAGGTCGGCCATGACCACCTGGACGAGTGCGGTGAGGCCGCCGGCTCCGAGGCCCTGCAGGACGCGGAAGAGGATGAGGGTGTTCGTGTCCTGCGAGAACCCGGCGAGGGCCGAACCGAGGACGAAGATGATCAGCGAGAGCTGCACGAGCAGCTTGCGGCTCATCAGATCCGCCAGCTTCCCCCAGATCGGCGTGGAGACGGTGGTGGCGAGCAGTGTCGCGGTGACGACCCAGGTGTAGGCGGTCTGGTCGCCCTTCAGGTCGGAGATGATGATCGGCAGCGACGTCGAGACGACAGTCCCCGCGAGGATGGACACGAACATGCCCATCAGCAGGCCGGACATCGCCTGCAGCACCTCGCGGTGGCGCCGCTTGTCGGCGGTCGCCTCGGGGGTCAGCTCGGCTTTCGGTGTTGCGGTGCGCGCCACGGGACTCCTCAGATAGTTGACTGCGATCAACTATAGATACTGGTTGACTCCCGTCAACTATCGCGGCGTGTCACTCCTCCCCGATGTCCTCGTTCCAGACCTCGGGGTTCGCGGCGATGTACTCGGCCATCATCTGGACCAGCCCAGGGTCCTCGAGCACGACGACCTCCGCGCCGTGCTCGGCCACCCACTCGTGGCCGCCGAAGAAGTTGCGCGCCTCCCCCACCAGCACCCGGCCGATGCCGAACTGGCGGGCGAGCCCGGAGCAGTACCAGCACGGCGACAGGGTCGTGACCATCGTGGTGTCGCGGTAGCTGCGCTGGCGACCGGCGTTCCGGAAGGCGTCCGTCTCGGCGTGGACCGAGGGATCGCCGTCCTGCACGCGACGGTTGTGGCCGCGTCCGAGCAGCCGCCCATCGGCGGCGAAGAGCGCAGCGCCGATCGGGACGCCGCCCTCGTCGGCCCCCTTCCGCGCCTCCTCGATCGCCACGGCGAGCTTGTCTGCATCGGTGGGATAGAGCCGCTCGGTCATCCGCGGCGCTCCGCCGCATCCACGCCCACCGGCGGTGCATCCACGTCGCCGGAGAGCGCGTGTCCCTTCGCCGGCTTCACGACCGCGAAGAGCACCGCGTAGATCCCGGCCGCCAGCACGAAGCCGACGAGCGCGGTCAGGTCGCCGATGTCGGGCGCCGCCTGCACCAGCACCCCGACGTAGACGGCCTGGTTGGAGAAGAGCCAGATCGACAGGAAGCCCGCAACGACGAGGGCGACGACGCCGGCGATGTTGACGTAGCGCGGACGCTCCGCCACGAGCTCCGCGATCGACGTGCCCCTGCGCAGGAAGCGGTCGGTGAGCACCACGCCGAGCCACGGGGCGACCCAATAGGCGATCACGAGCAGGAAGTTCTCGTAGCTGTGGGCGGCGTCCGGGAGGGCGGCCCAGGCGATGAGGAAGCCGACCACGCCGAAGCCCAGCGCGACGATCGCGCGCCGGAGGGCGAAGGGGATGCGGATCCCCGCGGCGAGGAACGACATCGCGCCCGAGTAGATGTTGAGCGCGTTGGCCGCGATTGCGCCGACCGCGATCGCCAGCAGGGTCAGCTCCCTCACCACAGGAGGCAGCGGGGCGGTGAACGAGTCGGTGGGCGAGCCCGGGTCGAAGCCGGCGAGCGTCGCCGCTCCGGCCCCTGCGGCCATCAGGAGGGTGCAGGAGACGAAGTTGCCGATGCCCGCTGCGGCGCCGACCTTGCGGCGGCTGGCCCGCGGCGACAGGTAGCGGGTGTAGTCGGAGGCGTACGGGTTCCAGCCGGCCGCGTAGCCGAACGCGGCGCCGGCGGCGAGGGTGAAGCCGGCGAAGGTGAAGCCGCCCCCGCCGGCAGTGCCGCCGCCGGCGGCCTGACCGAGCAGGATGACGGTGGCGACGAGGAAGATCACGCCGAGGACCAGGGCGGCGTAGCGCTCGAAGAGCTGCACGACGTCGTGGCCGATGAAGGCGACGGCAACCTCGACCACCACGACGATCAGCAGGCCCAGCAGCACCGGCATGCCGGTGAGGGTGGCGAGGGCGAATGCGCCGCTCACCGAGTTGACGGCGAACCAGCCGACGCCGGCCATCACGGTGTTGAGCGCGGACGGGACGACGTTGCCCCAGTAGCCGAAGGCGCTGCGCCCGAGGACCATCTGGGCGAGGCCCTCCCGCGGGCCCCAGGAGGACAGCACGGCGTGGGTGATCGAGCCGGCGAGGTTGCCGAGCACGAGTGCGGCCATCGCCTGCCAGAAGCCCAGGCCGAAGAACGCGACGGCGATCACGCCAACGAAGACGGTGGCGAACTCGAGGTTGGGGGCGCTCCACGTGGCGAGCAGCTGCCACGGAGAGCCGTGCCGCCGCTCCAGTGGGATGGCCTCGATGCCTCCGGGCTCGATCACAGGTGCGGCGGACGGACGGGAAGGCGCAGCGGTGGTCATCCCGGAATCCTATGAGCGACCGGGCGGGGAGTCGGCAACACGTAACGGACACGAAACACGGGAGCCGGAACCGCTACTGAGGCGCCTGGGCGCCCCCGTCGGGATGCCCTTCCCGGGCCCGTCAGCCGACCGACGTGGCGCGCTCCAGGACGAGCTCACGGACGCGAGCGGCGTCCGCCTGTCCTCTCATCGCCTTCATCACAGCGCCGATCACCGCACCTGCGGCCTGCACCTTGCCGTCACGGATCTTGGCGAGCACGTCCGGCTGGGTGGCGAGCGCCTCGTCGATCGCCGCCAGCAGCGCGGAGTCGTCGGAGACGACCGCGAGCCCGCGCGCCTTGACGACCTCGTCCGGCGAGCCCTCGCCCGCGATGACCCCTTCGAGCACCTGCCGGCCGAGGCGGTCGGTGAGCTGACCGGTCTCGACGAGCGCGATCAGCTCGCTCACGTGCAGCGGAGAGATCAGCGTGCCCGCCTCCACGCCCCGGGAGTTGGCGATGCGGAGGATCTCCCCCAGCCACCACTTGCGGGCCTGAGCGGGAGCGGCGCCGGCGCCGACCGTCTGCTCGAGCTCCACCAGCAGGTTCGCGTTGATGAGGTCGCGGAACTCGCTCTCGGTGAAGCCGTATTCGGTCTCCAGGCGGCGCCGGAAGACCGTCGGCGACTCGGGCAGCGCCGCACGCAGCTCCGCGATCAGCTCTCGCGAGGGGACGACCGGCAGCAGGTCGGGCTCGGGGAAGTAGCGGTAGTCGTCGGCGTCCGACTTGGGCCGTCCCGCGCTCGTGGTGCCGGTGTCCTCGTGCCAGTGCCGGGTCTCCTGCACGATCGTTCCGCCTGCGTCGAGGATCGCTGCCTGGCGCTGGATCTCGTAGCGGACGGCGCGCTCGACGCTGCGCAGGCTGTTCACGTTCTTCGTCTCGGTGCGGGTGCCCAGCTTCTCGGCGCCGTGCGGTCGCAGTGACACGTTCGCGTCGCAGCGCAGGTTGCCGCGCTCCATCCGAGCATCGGAGACGCCGAGAGAGCGCACGATGTCACGGATGGTGGCCACGTAGGCGCGCGCCAGCTCGGGCGCGCGCTCCGCCGCCCCGTAGATGGGGCGGGTCACGATCTCCACGAGGGGCACGCCCGCGCGGTTGTAGTCCACCAGGGAGTACTCGGCGCCCTGGATGCGACCGGTCGCTCCGCCCACGTGGGTGAGCTTGCCGGCGTCCTCCTCCATGTGGGCGCGCTCGATCGGGATCCGGTACACGGTGCCGTCGTCGAGCTCCACCTCGACCTCGCCGTCGAACGCGATCGGCTCGTCGTACTGGGAGATCTGGTAGTTCTTCGCGAGGTCCGGGTAGAAGTAGTTCTTGCGATGGAAGCGGCTGGTCTCGGCGATCGAGCAGCCGAGCGCGAGTCCGAGCGAGATGGAGTAGCGGACCGCCTGCTCGTTGACGACGGGCAGGGATCCGGGCAGCCCGAGGTCCACGGGTGCCACGAAGGTGTTGGGCGCCCCGCCGAAGGCGTTCGGCGCGGCGGAGAACATCTTGGTCTTCGTCGAGAGCTCGACGTGCACCTCGAAGCCGAGCACCGGCTCGTACTTGGCGAGGGCCTCCTCGAAGGAGAGCAGTTCCGCGGTCGCCATCAGTGCGTTCCTCCGTCGGGTTCGGTGCCGGGTCCCGGCAGCGGGACGATCCGGTCGGCGCCTGCCGGGTGCCGGCCGAAGTCCGCGGGCAGCAGGTCGAGCAGGGGGTGTCCCCAGTGGTCCTCGAGGAGGGCCTCGAGGGCAGCACCGACGCGGTAGAGCCGCGCGTCCTCGCGTGCGGGCGCCATCAGCTGGATGCCGACCGGCAGGCCGTCCTCGGGGGCGAGCCCGACGGGAAGCCCCATGCCGGGGATGCCGGCGAGGTTGGCGGGGATCGTGGTGATGTCGTTGAGGTACATCGCCATCGGGTCGTCCATCTTGGCGCCGAGCTTGAACGCGGTGGTGGGCGCGGACGGCGAGACGAGCACGTCCACCTGCCCGAAGGCGGCGTCGAAGTCGCGCTGGATGAGCGTGCGCACCTTCTGTGCGCTGCCGTAGTAGGCGTCGTAGTAGCCGGCGGACAGGGCATAGGTGCCGAGGATGATCCGCCGCTTCACCTCGGGACCGAAGCCCGCGCCGCGGCTGGCCGCCATCACCTGCTCGACGGTGCCGCCGCCTTCCGGCGTGACCCGCAGGCCGAAGCGGACCGAGTCGTACTTGGCGAGGTTGCTGGAGGCCTCGGCGGGCAGGATCAGGTAGTAGGCGGCGATCGCGTACTCGAAGTGCGGCGCGCTCACCTCCACGATCTCGGCGCCGGCCGAGGCCAGCAGCGCGAGGGCCTCGTCGAAGCGCTGCTGGACTCCGGTCTGGAAGCCCTCGCCGCTCAGCTCGCGGACGACTCCGACCCGGATCCCGCGAAGGTCGAGGTTCTCGGCACCGGCACGGGCGGCCTGCTCGAACGACGGCCAGAGCTGGTCGAGGGAGGTGGAGTCGTGCGGGTCGTGACCGCCGATCACGTCGTGCAGCAGGGCGGCGTCGAGCACCGTGCGGCTCACCGGTCCGACCTGGTCGAGCGAGGAGGCGAGGGCGATCGCGCCGTATCGGGAGACGCCGCCGTAGGTGGGCTTGACGCCGACCGTTCCGGTGACGGCCGCGGGCTGGCGGATCGATCCGCCGGTGTCGCTGCCGAGGGCGAAGGGCGCCTCGAAGGCGGCGACCGCCGCGGCGGATCCGCCGCCGGAGCCGCCAGGGATGCGGTCAAGGTCCCAGGGGTTGTGGGTGGGCCCGAACGCCGAGTGCTCGGTGGAGGAGCCCATCGCGAACTCGTCCATGTTGGTCTTGCCGAGCGGGATCAGGTTCGCGGAGCGGAGCCGGGCGACGACGGTGGCGTCGTAGGGCGGGATCCAGCCCTCGAGGATGCGCGACGCCGCCGTCGAGGGCATGTCCTTGGTGCAGAGCACGTCCTTGATGGCGACCGGCACACCGCCGAGGGGGCCCACGTCGGCGCCGTCGGCGCGCAGCCGGTCGACCTCGCCGGCGCGCCGGAGGGCGGCGTCGCCCGCGATGTGCAGGAATGCGTGCAGGTCGCCGTCCACCTGTTCGATGCGGTCCAGGTGCGCCCGGGTGGCCTCGACGGACGACACCTCGCCCGCGGCGAGGAGGCCGGCGAGGTGGGAGGCGGTCAGGCGGGTGAGGTCGTCGCTCACTGCTCCTCCCCCAGGATCGCGGAGACGCGGAAGCGGCCATCGTCGGCATCGGGAGCCCCGGACAGCGCCTGCTCGTTGGTGAGGATCTCGCCGATCACGTCGGGCCGGTAGACGTTCTGCAGCGGAATGGGGTGGCTCGTGGCCGGCACGTCGGGGGTCGCGACCTCGGTGACCTTGCGGACGTTGTCCACGATCGACCCGAGCTCGACGGCGAGGTGCTCGATCTCCTCGGGAGTGAGGGCGATGCGCGCGAGATCGGCGAGGTGCTGGACCTGCTCGGCGGTGATGGCGGTCGGGTCTGGCATGCCGTCAATCCTAGGACGGACGGCCGGTCCCCTCGGGTCGCGCCGGGGCGGGCGGAGGTCGCCTAGCCGCCCCTCGGCGGGTCGGCGAGCGACAGCGCCAGGGTCTTCTGCACGTCGCTGACGGAGCCGTCGGTGACCAGCTCGCCTCGGTCGATGCCGATGAGCGACAGGTTGCGCAGCGACTCGGTACCGGGCTCGAGGTACCAGTCGTGGCCGACCGACGCGGTGAGCACCTGGCCGGTCACCGGATCGACGGCGCCGTTCACGCCCATCGGGTGGGCGCCGAAGTCGGCTGAGCCGGGGTCCGTTCCGAAGAAGGCGGTGTCGACCACCGGATCCCAGGCGGCCTCCCCCACCCAGACACGGTCGGCGGGGATCCCGAGGTCGTCCGCCGACTGCGCGTCGCCGCCGGGTGAGCCGATCATCGCGAGGGCGTCGACGGCCATCTCACCGCGCTGGAGGGCGAGGGTGACGGCCGTTGCGCCGTAGGAGTGGGCGAAGACGGAGACGTAGGGCTCGTTCCCCTCGCGGAGGGCGCGCAGCCCGTTGACGGTGCCCGACATGAAGTCGGCGCCCTGCTCTGCCAGGTCGAGGCCGAAGACATTCGTCACGTCGGGAGTCTGGTAGCCGATCCAGGACACCGTGGCCACCGTCGAGTGCTCGCCGAGGAGCGTCTGCCAGCTGGTCTGCGAGTCGTAGATGTCGGCTGTGACCTTGGTCCACTCGGACATGTGCTCACGCACCGACAGCAGGGCGCCCGGCACGAGGAAGCTCACGTAGTCGGCGGAGTCGAGCTCTCCGAGGGAGACCGCGGCGCGGCCGGGCATCGCCGTGTCGAGCACGAGCAGCCGCCGGGTGGGCCCGTCCGCCGTCTGGTCGAGCGAGGACTCGACCTGCTCGAGCATCCGCAGCTGACTGACCGCCTCGAAGCCGGCCCCCTTGCCGATCCCCGCCGAGAGCCGGGAACGCAGGCCCGCGAGGGTTCCCTCGAGCAGGCGCCGGTTCGCACTGTCCCGCACGTCGTAGGGCACACCGTCCAGGTTGCCGACCAGTTCCGGTGCGACCGTCTCGAACTTCAGCCGTTCTCCGAAATCGAGCCCGGCCCACCAGGACCGCACGTCGCCGGGGGCGGGCTGATTCGCGATGAGGTCCTCAAGAACGTCATCGCCGGTCGCGACGAACTCCCTCAGGTCCTCGCGGGGCAGCCGCTCCAGCCCGCGCAGCAGCTGCTCGGGGCCGAGGGAGTCGATGAGCGCCGCATCCAGCACGGGAGACCCGCCTCGCGCATTGACCGAGATCAGCATCGGGGCGCAGAACGCGGACTCCGCGGGAGCGTCTGCGGCGACCGGCGACAGGGTGGCGAGGGCAAGCGCAGTCAGGACGCTGAGCATCGCGACACCTCCCCCCGGTACGCGGCGTGCACCTTCGGAAAGTACCGGCGGTCGGGCACCGACAGTGGCACGGGCGTGGCCCCCATAGTAGGGAGCCGGGACCAGGCGGAACAGTCCCCCGCGAGGCCCCGCGCCCCCGTCCTCCTCGGCCGTTCCGCGCCCGCCCGCGGAGTTGCGCGGCGGAGAACCTTCAACCGCCCCTCAAAGGTGTGAGTCACGCCCCCGGAGTGGGGCGGCGAAGGGGGTTGTTCGGGGGCGCGAGGAGGCGGCGCAGGGGGCGGTCGGCGTGTCGCGTGGGGTGGCCGCGCAGGCCTACGCAGCGAATGCGCCCCGAGCCGCCGAGCGCGACCCGTGCACGCGGCGCGCTCGGCGGCTGGGGGCGCACTCGGCGCTGCGCCGGCCTAGCGGACCGCGTCCGGTCCTTCCTCCAGCAGCCTGCGGAAGCCGTCCGCGTCCAGGATCGGGACCCCCAGCTCCTCCGCCTTGGTCAGCTTCGAGCCCGCGCCGGGGCCGGCGGCCACGAAGTCGGTCTTCTTGGAGACGCTGTTGCCCGCCTTGCCGCCTGCGGCGAGGATCGCCTCGACCGCGCCTTCGCGGCTGAAGCCCTCGAGTGCGCCGGTCGGCACCACGGTGATGCCCGACAGGATGCCGCCCTCCACCTGCGCCGCGCCGGGTCCCGGGTGGCCGGGCGTCTCGAACTGGACGCCTGCGGCCGCCCACCGGTCGAGGATCTCCTGGTGCCAGTCGACGACGAACCAGTCGAGGAGGGCGTCGGCGATGATGGGGCCGACCCCGGGCACGGAGGCGAGCTCGTCCCGGCCGGCAGCGCGGATGGCGTGCAGCGAGCCGAAGTGGGCGGCGAGGGCCCGGGCCGCGACCGGACCGACGTGCCGGATCGACAGCGCGACGAGGATCCGCCAGAGCAGCTGCGTCTTCGCCTTCTCGAGGTTGGCGAGCAGTTCGGTGGCGCCCTTCGTGGGCTCGCCGTTCTTCTTCTGGTACGGCGCCACCAGTTTGGTCTCACCGTCCACCACTCGGGGCATCCCGGTCTCGGGGTCGTGCACGCGGACCCGGATCGGGAGCAGGTCATCGAGGGTGAGCTCGAAGAGTCCCGCCTCGGTCTCCAGCGGCGCCTCCTCGGGCAGGTACGGCTGGGTGAGCGCCGCGGCCCCCACCTCGCCGAGCGCCTCGATGTCGAGGGCGCCGCGTGAACCGATGTGCTCCACGCGGCCGCGGACCTGCGCGGGGCAGGAGCGCGCGTTGGGGCAGCGGAGGTCGATGTCGTCCTCCTTGGCGGGTGCGAGCGGGGTGCCGCACTCGGGGCAGTCGGTCGGCATCACGAATTCCCGCTCGGTGCCGTCGCGGAGCTCGACCACGGGACCGAGCACCTCGGGGATCACGTCGCCCGCCTTGCGCAGCACGACCGTGTCGCCGATCAGGACGCCCTTCTGCTTGACCACCTGCTGGTTGTGCAGGGTCGCCTGCCGGACCGTCGAACCGGCCACGAGGGCCGGCGTCATCACCGCGAAGGGCGTGGCGCGCCCCGTCCTGCCGACCGACACCACGATGTTCTCGAGCTTGGTGTGCACCTCTTCGGGTGGGTACTTGTAGGCGATCGCCCAGCGCGGGGCGCGGCTGGTGGCACCCAGCTCGAGGTGCAGGTCCAGGTCGTCCACCTTGACGACGACGCCGTCGATCTGATGCTCGACGCCACCGCGGTTCTCGCCGTAGCGCCGGATGTACTCGGCGACCTCGTCGATCGACTCGAACACGCGGTAGTGCGACGAGGTCGGCAGTCCCCACTCCGACAGCAGCTCGTACACCTCGGACTGGGCCGTGACCGGAGTCTCGCGTTCGATCGCTCGGACCGGCCACGCCCCGATGCCGTGCACCAGCATGCGGAGCAGGCGAAGCCTTTCCTGCATCAGCGCGAGCCGCTCGGGGCTCTTGCCCTCCTCCTTCTGGCGGAGGGACCCACTGGCGGCGTTGCGGGGGTTGGCGAACACGCGCTCCCCGGCAGCCGCCTGCCTGGCGTTCAGGTCGTCGAAGGCCGCGACCGGGAAGAAGATCTCGCCGCGGATCTCGACCAGGTCCGGATGCCCGTTCCCCGTCAGCTGCGCGGGGATGGTGCCCATGGAGAGCACGTTCTGGGTGACGTCCTCGCCCACGACGCCGTCGCCGCGGGTGGCCGCGGTGATGAGGCGCCCGCGCTCGTAGCGGAGGTTGATGGCCAGTCCGTCGATCTTGAGCTCGGTGAGGTAGCGCACGTGGGCACGTCCTGCGTCGCGCTCCACCCGGGCCGCCCACGCCGCGAGCTCCTCGCGACTGAAGACGTTGTCCAGGCTGAGCATGCGCTCGGCGTGCTCGACCGGGGCGAACATGGTGGTCTCGGCGCGCCCGCCCACCGTCTGAGTCGGGCTGTCCTGCGTGCGCAGCTCGGGGTGCTGCTCCTCGAGCTGCTCGAGCCGGCGCACCATCGCGTCGTAGTCCTCGTCGGAGACGGTGGACGCGTTGTTCTCGTAGTACTCGTCGCGCAGCTGCACGATGCGCGCGATCAGCCGCTCGACCTCGTCGGCCGCGGCATCGAGGTCCGGGCGCGCCTCGGGCAGGGCTGCGTCGCTCATGGCGTCACACTCTCGCAGGTGCCGCGGACACGGTGCGATCGATGGTGCACTGCCCGAGGACCCGCGTGCCGACGTAGACGACGGCGGTCTGGCCGGGGGCCACCCCGAGCAGCGGCGATGAGGGCGTGAGAACGAGCTCGCCGTCCCGCAGCACGGCGACAGCCGGCTCCGGATCGGAGTGCGCTCGGATCTGCACGAAGCACTCGAACGGCGTCGCGGGGTCGGCGGGCGGGCGCCCCGCCCAGCTGAACCGGGAGCCGGCGAGCTCGGCGATCGCGAGCGCCTCCTTGGGACCCACGACGACCTCGTTGCTCACCGGCCGGATCTCGAGCACGAACCGGGGGCGACCGTCCGGCGCAGGCGTGCCCAGCCGCAGCCCGCGCCGCTGACCGACGGTGTACGCGAGAGCCCCCTCGTGCTCGCCCACCCGCGAACCGTCCGAGTCGACGATGGTGCCGGGCTTGAGCTCCACCCGCTCGGCGAGCCAGCCGCGGGTGTCGCCGTCGGAGATGAAGCAGATGTCGTGGCTGTCCGGCTTGCTGGCCACTGCGAGGCCGCGGGCCGCCGCCTCGTCGCGCACCTGGGCCTTGGACGGCGTCGAGCCGAGCGGGAACAGGGCATGCGCGAGCTGCTGCGCGGTGAGCACGCCGAGCACGTACGACTGGTCCTTCGCCTCGTCGGACGCGCGGTGCAGCTCCCGATTGCCGTCGGCGTCCAGCACGATGCTCGCGTAGTGCCCGGTGCAGACGGCGTCGAAGCCGAGGTCGAGCGCCTTCTCGAGCAGCGCGGCGAACTTGATCCGCTCGTTGCAGCGCATGCACGGGTTGGGCGTGCGACCGGAGGCGTACTCGGCGATGAAGTCGTCGACCACGTCGAGCTTGAACCGCTCCGAGAAGTCCCAGACGTAGAAGGGGATGCCGAGCCGGTCCGCCGCCCTGCGGGCGTCCATCGAGTCCTCGATGGTGCAGCACCCGCGGCTTCCGGTGCGGAGTGTGCCGGGCATCCGGCTGAGCGCGAGGTGCACCCCGACTACGTCGTGACCGGCGTCCACGGCACGGGCGGCGGCGACGGCGGAGTCCACTCCCCCGCTCATGGCAGCAAGGACGCGCATACGCCGAGTCTAGATCGGCTCGTTGCGCCGGCTCAGCGGAGGGCGGAAGGGACCCGATCGGCGTGACCTGCCCGCTGAGCGCGGGCGACCGCCTCCGGCAGGACCCGCAGCAGGGCCTCGATGTCCTCGCCGGAGGTGTCCTCGCCGAGGCTCACGCGCAGAGCGCCCCGCGCCTCCTGCTCGGGCACGCCCATCGCGAGGAGGACGTGGGACACGTCGGCGACTCCCGCCTGGCAGGCCGCGCCGGTGCTCACCGAGATGCCGGCCATGTCGAGCAGGAAGAGCAGGGAGTCGCCATCGCAGCCGGGGAAGGTGAAGTGGGCGTTGCCGGGCAGGCGGGAGGCGCCGGCGGGTGCCCCGCGCAGGACCGCGCCGGGCACGGCGTCCCGGATCCCGCCGATCAGCCGGTCGCGCAGGCCGGACAGGCGGGTTGCGCGCTCATCGAGCCCGCCGACGGCGAGCGTGGCGGCGGCGGCGAAGGCGACCGCGCCCGCCACATCCTGGGTGCCGGACCGGATGCCCCTCTGCTGCCCGCCGCCGTGCACGAGCGGCTGCGCTGTCGCGCTCCTGCCGAGCACGAGCGCGCCGACGCCGACCGGGCCCCCCACCTTGTGCGCGGAGACGCTCATCGCGGCGAGCCCGGAGCTGCGGAAGTCCACGGGCACGTACCCGAGGGCGGCCACGGCATCCGCGTGCACCGGCACGCCGGACTCGCCGGCGATCGCGGCGATGCGGACGACGTCCTGCACGGTGCCCACCTCGTTGTTGGCCCAGAGGAGGGTGACCAGGGCGGCGTCCTCGTCCTCGAGCGCGGCCCCCACCGACTCGGGCGCGAGCCGGGCCTCGTGGTCGATGGGCAGCTCCTCGATCCGCGCACCCTCGTGCGCCTCGAGCCAGGCGACCGTGTCCACCGTGGCGTGATGCTCGCCTCCCGGCAGCAGCACCCGGCGCCCGCCGACCGCCCCGGCGGTGCGCGCCCAGTAGATGCCCTTGACGGCGGTGTTGACGGCCTCGGTTCCCCCCGAGGTGAAGACGACCTCCACGGGGTCGCAGTTGAGGGCCTCGGCGAGCTGCTCGCGCGCCTCCTCGAGCACCCGCTTCGCGCTCTGCCCCTGCCCGTGGATGGACGACGGGTTCCCGGTCACCGACAGCGCCCGGGTGTACACCTCGAGGACCTCGGGCCGAAGGGGCGTTGTGGCGGCGTGATCCAGGTAGATCGCCATTCCCATACTCTAGGGACCATGACGCCGGAGGATCCTTTCGCCGGACTCGGCGTCCGGAGCACCGCCTCCGGCGGCGAGCTGAGGATCTGGAGCGGCACCGCCGACGCGGTCGAGCTCTGCTTCTTCGACAGCTCGGATCCGCACTGGATCACCTCCACCGTCCCGCTCGAGCGGGATGCGCACGGCGTGTGGAGCGGGCGCTCCCCGCTGCTCGTTCCGGGGCGCCGCTACGGAGTGCGCGTCTCGGGCCCCTCGGCCCCCGGCAATACCTTCAACCCCGCGACGGTGCTCCTCGACCCCTATGCCCGGGGCGTCTCCCGCGTCTCCCCCACGATGTGGCAGAGCGTCGTCCTCGACGGTGCCTTCGACTGGGGGGCCAGCAGCAAACCCGCGGTGCCGCTCGACCGGAGCGTCGTCTACGAGGCGCACGTCCGGGGCCTCACCAAGCTGAATCCCGCGCTGCCGGCCGCGCTCCGCGGCACCTACGCCGGTCTTGCCCACGAGAGCACGATCGACTACCTGCAGGACCTCGGGGTGACGGCGGTCGAGCTGCTTCCCGTGCACGCCTTCACGAGCGAGCGCCGGCTCGTCGCCCAGGGACGCAGCAACTACTGGGGCTACAACTCCCTCGCCTACTTCGCGCCGCACCCGTCCTATGCGTCGACCGCCGCCCAGCGGTCCGGGCCCGAAGCGGTCGTCGGCGAGTTCAAGGGGATGGTCAAGCAGCTGCACGAGGCCGGCATCGAGGTGCTCCTCGACGTGGTCTACAACCACACCGCGGAGGAGGGCATCGGCGGAAACCGCTTGAGCTTCCGGGGCATCGACAACTCGTCCTACTACCGTCAGGCCGCCGGCGGCGAGTACGTGGACATGACCGGCTGCGGGAACACCCTCGACTTCAGCAATGAGGCGGCCATCCGGCTCGTGCACGACTCGGTGCGGTACTGGGCGAACGAGCTGCAGGTCGACGGGTTCCGGTTCGATCTGGCAGTGACACTCGGTCGCGACGCGATGGGCGCCTTCGACCCCGAGCATCCGCTGCTGCTCTCCCTTCGCGACGATCCCGCGCTCGCGGGCGTCAAGCTGATCGCGGAGCCGTGGGACGTCGGGCCCGACGGCTGGCAGACCGGCCACTTCCCCCCGGGCTGGAGCGAGTGGAACGACCACTTCCGCAACGCGTCCCGCAGCTTCTGGCTGAGCGACACCGCGGCCGGGCGGCACGGGCACCATGCTGCGGGCAGCACAGGAAAGCTCGCAACGGCGCTGGCCGGCTCCGCGGACCTGTTCGCCAAGGAGCGCGGACCGCTCGCCTCCGTCAACTTCGTCACCGCCCACGACGGCTTCACCCTTGCCGACCTCACCGCATACGACGTCAAGCACAACCTCGCGAACGGCGAGGAGAACCGTGACGGAACCGACGACAACCGCTCGTTCAACTTCGGGGTGGAGGGTGAGACGCGGGACAGGAAGATCCTCGCCGACCGCCGCCGGGCGATGAGGAACCTGCTGGGCACCCTGCTGCTCTCGGCGGGCGTCCCCATGATCACGGCGGGCGACGAGTACGGCCGCACGCAGCGCGGCAACAACAACGCCTACTGCCAGGACAGCGAGCTCACCTGGCTCAGCTGGGAGCGGACCGCCTGGCAGCGGGACCTGCACGGCGTCGTGCGCACCCTGCTGAGGCTGCGCCGGGAGAATGCGGCGCTTCGCCCCTCCCGCTACGCGGTGCACCAGACGCCCACGCCGAACGCGTCCGAGATCACCTGGTACTCGCGCATCGGCGAGATGATGATCAGCCACGACTGGCACGATCCCGAGGCCCGGTGCATCCAGTACTTCGCGTCGTCGACCCCGGACGAGGAGACGCTCAATCAAGTGCTGCTGGTGGTCAGCGGCATCGAGGGGGCCTGCTCGGTGCGGCTCCCCCAGCACGAGGGCGTCGAGGGATTCGAGCTGCTCTGGACGAGCGAGGACGATGCGGCCAGGGGCACGCTGCACGATGCGGGAACCGAGGTGTCGCTCGACGGGCCGGCGCTGGTGCTCTTCCGCGCCGTCTCCACGCCGGCCCCGCCGCGCGAGCGCTAGCCGGCCGCTGGGACCGGCCGCTCCGGCTCGGCTTGCGGCGCGACGCGCGCAATCCGAGCCGGAACGTGCAGTCCGAGGGAGCCCTAGTGGGCGACCGTCACCAGACCGAGTTCGGCGGGGCTCGCGAGGTAGGGGCTCTTCGGGACGACGCGCACGTTGTAGCCGAACGAGCCGGGACGGGTGAGCGGCACCGTGCCGGCGAAGGTCGTGGACCCGTCGAGCGCGATCATCCCGGTGACCGTCGCCGCCGCGGGGCCGTCGTCCGTCAGGAGCGCCAGCTCCACGGTCGTGGTGTCCACCAGGATGTCGTCCTCCAGGCTCCGCCCGTAGACGACCTCGACCGAGACGTCCTGAGGCGACAGCGAGCCGAGCTGGACCTGCGCCCGCACATGCAGTTCGTCGCCGATCCGCGGGACCGCCGCGAGACCGCCCGATTCCACGTGCACCACGTGGACGCCGGCCCAGTTCTTCGACACGTCGCTCTTCCACGCGGCGAGCGCCCGACCGGCGGCGTAGTCGCCGGCGGCGATGACGGTGGCCGCCTTGCCCGCCGGCGTGTACAGCTTGGAGACGTACTCCTTGACCATGCGGTCCGCGCTGAGCGAGGGCGACAGGGTCGCGAGCGTGTGCCGGATCGACTTCACCCAGCGCTCGGGCACCCCGTCCTTGTTCCGGTCATAGAACCGGGGGGCGATCTGGTGCTCGATGAGGTCGTACATGGCGCCGGCCTCGAGCGCGTCGCGCTCGTCGGCGTCGCCTGCCGCGTCGGAGGACGGGATCGCCCAGCCGTTCTCGCCGTCGTAGAACTCGTTCCACCAGCCGTCGAGGATCGACAGGTTGAGCGCACCGTTGAGGGCGGCCTTCATGCCGGACGTTCCGCACGCCTCGAGCGGACGGAGCGGATTGTTGAGCCACACGTCGGTGCCCGGATAGAGGAGCTGCGCCATGCCGATGTCGTAGTTGGGCAGGAACACGATGCGCCGGCGCACCTCGGGATCCTGGGTGAAGTTGACGAGCTTCTGGATGAGGCGCTTGCCCTCATCGTCGGCCGGGTGCGACTTGCCTGCGATGATCAGCTGCACCGGCCGCTTCTTGCTCGTCAGCAGCTCGCGCAGGCGATGCTCGTCGTGCAGCATCAGCGTGAGGCGCTTGTAGGTGGGCACGCGGCGGGCGAAGCCGATGGTGAGGACGTCCGGGTCGAGCACGTCGTCGAGCCAGGTGGGGACCACCGAACCGGGGTTCTGCTCCGCCCATGACGCCTTCAGGCGCCGCCGGGCATCGCCGACCAGCTGCTCGCGCATCTGACCGCGGACATCCCAGAGCTCCTCGTCGCTGACCGACTTCGACGCCCAGTCGGCGGCGGTCGTGTCGGAGGTGCCCAGCTTCTTCTCGGCCAGCGCGAGCAGGCGCGGGTCCGTCCAGGTGGGGGCGTGCACGCCGTTGGTGACCGAGGTGATCGGCACGTCCGCCTGGTCGAATCCCGGCCAGAGCCCGGAGAACATGCCTCGGCTCACCTCGCCGTGCAGCTGCGAGACGCCGTTGGCGTGCTGGGCGAGCCGCAGCCCCATCACCGCCATGTTGAACATCGAGCCCGAGCCGCCCGCGTAGTCCTCGGCGCCGAGCGCGAGCACGTCCCGCGCGGCGACGCCGGGCAGCAGGTCGGTCGAGAAGTAGGCCTCGATCAGCGAGCGGTCGAACCGGTCGATTCCGGCGGGAACCGGAGTGTGCGTCGTGAACACCGTCCCGGCGCGGACCACCTCGAGTGCCTCCGCGAAGGAGAGCCCGCCGGCGACCAGGTCGCTGATGCGTTCGAGGCCCAGGAAGCCGGCATGGCCCTCGTTGGTGTGGAAGACCTGCGGAAATGGGGTGCGGGACAGGTCGCTGTAGAGCTTGATGGCGCGCACCCCGCCGATGCCGAGCAGCAGCTCCTGGAGCAGCCGGTGCTCGCCGCCGCCGCCGTAGAGGCGGTCGGTCACGCTGCGGAGGGACTCCTCGTTCTCGGGGATGTCGGTGTCGAGGAGCAGCAGCTTGACCCGGCCGACGTCCGCCTGCCACACGCGAGCGAAGAGGGTGCGGCCGCCGGGAAGGGCGAGGGCGACCTGGGCCGGCGCACCGTCGATGCCGCGGAGGACGGACAGTGGGAGGCCGTCGGGATCGAGGACCGGGTAGGTCTCCTGCTGCCAGCCGTCGGGCGAGATGGCCTGACGGAAGTAGCCCGAGCGATAGAAGAGGCCCACGGCGAGCAGCGGCACACCGAGATCGGATGCGCTCTTCAGGTGATCGCCGGCGAGGATGCCCAGACCACCCGAGTACTGGGGAAGGGCCGCCGCGATGCCGAACTCGGGCGAGAAGTAGGCAATCGACTCGGGCGCGTCGGTGCGCGTCTGGTACCAGCGCGGCTCCGTGATGTAGGTGCGCAGGCCATCGCGCAGCGCATTCGCCCTCTGCACGTAGGCGGTGTCGGCGGCGAGCTCCTCCACCCGCTCGGGCGTCACCCCACCGAGCAGCGACACCGGGTCGTGCTGGCTGGCAGCCCACAGGTCGGGGTCGATGTACTCGAACAGCTCCCGGGTGGGCTCGTGCCACGACCACCGGAGGTTGCCGGAGAGCTCGTCGAGCGCGGAGAGACTCTCCGGCAGGACGGTGCGGACGGTGAAACGACGGATGGCCTTCATAGATCGATCCCATCAGCAAACAGGCGAATGGAGCCCACCCTAGGACAGTCCTGTCGGGTCTCGGCGACACCTCGGGGCCGCTGAGGGCGTGCCAGGGTCGATGGGGGCGCTTGACAGGCCGAGCGGGGGCGCGTCAAGGGGGCGGCCTCCGGGGGCGCGGCCCCTGAAGGGTGCGGGCTAGAGTGAAATCGTGGCGACTCCCCCGAAGAGCGAAGAGCCCCAGCCGGCGCGCCCGGCCACTCGCAAGGCCCCGACGGCGCGCCGGACGGCCCCCGCGAAGGCCGCTCCCGCTGCCGCGGATCGGGCGGCGAAGCCCGCGCCGACCGCGGTTCAGCCGGCGGCCGGCGCATGGGCGCCCGTCCTGGGCAGGATTCCGATTCTCGAGCTCTCGCCGCAGCAGCCGGACGACCTCTGGCCCGCCAAGGCGTACGTGGGCGAGGTGGTCCCCTTCGGAGCGACGGTGTTCCGGGAAGGCCACGACCTGCTCGGCGCCGACGTGCTGCTCACCGACCCCGAGGGCCGCACGACGGAGCACCGCATGTCCCTGCGCTCGGCGGGCACCGACCGCTGGAGCGCACACGCGCTCGTCGATCGCCCGGGCTTCTGGACCTTCCGGATCCGGGCATGGTCGGACGACTACGGCACCTGGCGGCACAACGCCGAGGTGAAGGTGCCGGCCGGGATGGACGTCGAGGTGATGTTCGCCCTCGGCGCTCGGCTGTTCACCCGGGCTGCCGGCGAGGACAGCCGCACCGAGGAGGAGCGGCGCCTGCTCCGCGATTCCGCCGCGAGCCTGGGCCTGACCTCGCTCTCTCCGGAGCAGCGGCTGGCGATCGCCTCCGACTCCCGGCTCGTCCAGGCCGTGCAGCGGGTGCCGATCGCGAGCCTGGAGAGCCTCTCCCCGCAGCGCACTCTCCGCGTCGAGCGCGAGCGGGCAGGGCGCGGAGCCTGGTACGAGTTCTTCCCCCGCTCCGAGGGTGCGGTGCGGCGCGAGGACGGCTCCTGGCAGTCCGGAACCTTCCGGACCGCAGCGGAGCGGCTCCCCGCGATCGCGCGGATGAACTTCGACGTCGTCTACATCCCCCCGGTGCATCCCATCGGGACGACCAACCGCAAGGGCCCGAACAACACCCTCACCGCGGGCCCGCACGACCCGGGCTCGCCGTACGGGATCGGCGCCGCCGAGGGCGGGCACGACGCGATCCATCCCGACCTCGGCACCGAGGACGACTTCCGCTTCTTCGTGGCCGCCGTCGCCGAGGCGGGCATGGAGCTCGCGATCGACATCGCCCTGCAGGCCTCGCCCGATCATCCCTGGGTGAGCGAGCATCCCGAGTTCTTCACAACGCTGCCGGACGGGTCGATCGCCTACGCCGAGAACCCGCCGAAGAAGTATCAGGACATCTACCCCCTGAACTTCGACAACGATCCCGAGGGCGTGTACCAGGAGATGCTCCGGCTCTTCCTGCACTGGATCGACCTGGGCGTCAAGATCTTCCGCGTCGACAACCCGCACACCAAGCCGCTGGCGTTCTGGGAGCGCCTGCTGCACGAGGTGAACACCGCCCATCCTGAGGCGATCTTCCTGTCGGAGGCCTTCACCCGGCCCGCCATGATGCGTGGTCTCGCGAAGGTCGGCTTCCAGCAGAGCTACACCTACTTCACCTGGCGGAACAGCAAGGAGGAGCTCGCGGAGTACTTCCTCGAGCTCGCCACCGAGACCGCGGACTACCTGCGGCCCAACTTCTTCGTCAACACGCACGACATCCTCACCGCCTACCTGCAGTTCGGGGGCCCTGCGGCCTACAAGACCCGGGCGGCACTTGCGGCGACCGCGTCGCCGAGCTGGGGGGTCTACTCCGGCTACGAGCTGATGGAGAACGTCGCCCGGCCGGGGTCCGAGGAGAACATCGACAACGAGAAGTACGAGTTCAAGCCCCGGGACTACGCCGGGGCCGAGGAGCGCGGCGAGTCGCTGGCGCCGTACCTGAGGATGCTCAACGCTATTCGTCGCGAGCACCCGTCCCTCGGGCAGCTGCGCAACATCGCCGTGCACTGGAGCGACGAGCCGGAGATCCTCGTCTACAGCAAGCACATCGACGGGCGCTTCACCCCGTCGGGAGCCTCCGACACGATTCTCGTCGTGGTCAATCTCGACCCGCATTCCGTGCGGGAGACGATCGTGCATCTCGACCCCACGCAGTTCGGTCTCAAGGAGGACGCCGCGTTCCTGGTGCGCGACCTCATCAGTGGCGCCGTCTGGACCTGGGGCCAGCACAACTACGTGCGGCTCGACCCGTTCACCGAACCGGTCCACATCCTGCACGTCGTCTCCCCCGTTGCCGAGCAGTACTACTGAGTTGACGGAGGCCCAGCGCCTCCCCCGTACCCGAGAGAAGGCCCTGATGGCCAGCGTCCCCGCATCGACCGAGTCCGAGTCCTCCGCCGAGAAGCCCACCCCGGGCACCCAGACGCCGACCGGCCAGGCCGAATCCGCGCAGGCGACCCCGCAGCCTCCGGCCCCCGGCCTCGAGCTCCCGCCCGTGCCCGAGGCGGATCTCGTGCGCATCGCGCACGGGGTGCACTCGGGTCCGCACTCGGTGCTCGGCAACCACCCTCTCTCGGGTGAGGGCGAGAGCGCGACGGTCGTCATCCGCGCCTTCCGGCCCCTCGCCGAGACGGTCGCCGCGATCCTCGCCGACGGCTCCCGGGTGGAGCTGACGCACCTGGACAGCGGCGTCTGGCACGGCCTGAGCCAGTCGGGCCTGCAGGACTATCTCCTGGAGGCCCGGTACTCCGACGGCAGCGAGTGGACCGTCGACGACCCCTACCGCTATCTGCCCTCCATCGGCGAGCTCGACCTGCACCTGTTCGGTCAGGGCCGGCACGAGAAGCTCTGGGACGTCCTCGGCGCGCACCACCGCGAGCACTGGGGCGTGAGCCGTCCCGTCCCGGGGGTCTCCTTCACGGTCTGGGCACCGCATGCGCAGGCGGTGCAGGTCATCGGCGACTTCAACGGCTGGGACGGGTCGCTGCACATCATGCGCCGGCTGGACTCCAACGGGATCTGGGAGCTCTTCGTGCCCGGGGTCGAGCCGGGCGGCTCCTACAAGTACCGCATCCTGACCGCGGGCGGCTCCTGGATCGAGAAGGCAGACCCGATGGCGCAGTACACGGAGGTGCCGCCGGCCACCGCTTCGATCGTGGGAGTGAGCGGCTACCGCTGGGGCGACGACGCGTGGCTCACCGCCCGTGCCGCCACGGACCCGCACCAGGGGCCCATGAGCGTCTACGAGATGCACCTCGGCTCGTGGCGGCCGGGGCTCGGCTACCGCGACGCCGCCGATCAGCTCATCGACTACCTCGCCGAGACCGGCTTCACCCACGTGGAGTTCATGCCGCTCGCCGAGCATCCCTTCGGCGGCTCGTGGGGCTACCAGGTGACCGGCTACTACGCGCCGACCGCCCGCTACGGGCACCCGGATGACCTGCGCTACCTGATCGACCGGCTGCACCAGGCGGGCGTCGGCGTGATCATCGACTGGGTGCCCGCCCACTTCCCCAAGGACGCCTTCGCCCTTGCCCAGTTCGACGGCCAGCCGCTCTACGAGCACACCGACCCGAGGCGCGGCGAGCAGCAGGACTGGGGCACGCTCGTCTTCGACTTCGGCGAGTCGCACGTGCGCAACTTCCTCGTGGCCAACGCACTCTACTGGTTCGAGGAGTTCCACATCGACGGCCTGCGGGTCGACGCCGTCGCATCGATGCTCTACCTCGACTACTCCCGCAAGGAGGGCGAGTGGGAGCCGAACGAGCACGGCGGACGCGAGAACCTCGAGGCGATCAGCTTCCTGCAGGAGGTCAACGCCACCGCATACAAGCTCTACCCCGGCATCGTGATGATCGCCGAGGAGTCCACCAGCTGGGGCGGCATCACCCACCCGACCTCCACGGGCGGTCTCGGCTTCGGGCTGAAGTGGAACATGGGCTGGATGAACGACTCGCTGCGGTACATGAGCGAGGACCCGATGTACCGCTCCTACCACCACAACGAGCTCACCTTCTCGTTCGTCTACGCCTTCAGCGAGAACTTCCTCCTGCCGATCAGCCACGACGAGGTCGTGCACGGCAAGGGATCCCTGATCGGCAAGATGCCGGGCGATCACTGGCAGAAGCTCGCGAACGTCCGCGTGTTCCTCGCCTACCAGTGGGCGCATCCCGGCAAGCAGCTGCTGTTCATGGGACAGGAGTTCGGCCAGCTGTCCGAGTGGAGCGAGGAGCGCGGCCTGGACTGGTGGATCCTCGACCAGCCGGCGCACCGCGGCCTTCAGCACTTCGTGGCCTCCCTCAACCGGCTCTACCGGGACACTCCGGCCCTCTGGGAGCAGGACGGCAGCGATGCCGGCTTCACCTGGATCGACGGCAGCGACACCGCGAACAGCGTGGTCTCCTTCCTCCGCTGGGACCGCTCGGGCAGGCCGATCGCGGCCGTCTTCAACTTCAGCGGAAGGACGGTGGGCCCCTACCGCGTCGGCCTGCCGTTCGCCGGGGTCTGGGACGAGGTGCTCAACAGCGACGCGGGAGAATTCGGCGGTTCCGGCGCGGGCAACTACGGTGCCGTGACGGCCGACCAGGCGGGGCATCAGGGGCAGCCGGCGTCGGTCGAACTGACCCTCCCACCGCTCGGCGCGCTGTACCTCCGGCCCCGGGGCTGAGGATCGCCCCCAATTCGGGGGTGCGGGGGGTGAAGTAGCGCGGATTTCCTTGCCGCGGCTTTGCTCCCCCAGTACATTGAACCCGTCGGCGACGAGCCGCTGGTTACCCGAAAATGACCGGCGTTCCCCGCCCCGACCCGCGTCTTTACCCGAAGACGCCGAGTGCCCCTCATCGTCGAACTCCGGTCCCCCGCCGGTGTCGATGCGTACCCGGAATGAGCCTGCCCATGCTCGCATACCCCACCCGACACCCCGCACCTCCTCGAAAGAGCGCTCTGCTCGGCTAGTCCGACCTCTGTCCGCCGCGCGCGGACTCCCGGATCGGCCGCCGTGCGCGCTGCCGGTCCACCCAGACCGCTCTTTCGGAGTACCCGCTCCGATCCTGCTTCACACCCGAATGGAACAGGTTCTGTGACCACCACCGTCCGTGTCGACGCCCCATCGGCGCCACCTCTCGCCTTCGCGGCGCGCACCCCCATCGACTGGGTCAAGCGCTACGCCATCCGAGTCGCCTTCGGCGACACCATCGCCGTGCTCGCCAGCATCGCCGGCGCCCACCTGATCGCCTTCGGCACGGTCAACACGGCGATCTCCTCGCGCAACATGCTCGACGGGGTGGTCACCCCGCTGCACATGGGGCTCGTGCTCACCGTGCTGTGGTCGCTCGCCTTGCAGATGATGGACACCCGGGCAGGGCGCATCATCGGCTCGGGCGCCACCGAGTACAAGCGCGTGGTCCACTCCTCCATCCTCACCTTCGGGCTCTTCCTCTTCGGGGCGTTCTTCCTCGACCTCGACATCTCGCGGTCCTACGCGATCGCCGTCTTCCCCCTCGGGATCGCCGCGATCCTCACCAACCGGTGGCTCTGCCGGCAGTGGCTCCTGGCCCGCCGCGCCCACGGCGAGTACAGCTCGCGGGTGGTGCTGATCGGCTCGCAGCGCTCGGTGCTCGAAACCGCCCGCGACCTCGGCCGCAACCCTGCAGTCGGCTACAAGGTGGTCGGCGTCGGCCTGACCGACGGGCCCGACGAGGGCACCCTGCTCGGGACCGATCTGCCCATCCTCGGCGCGATCGACGACATTCCGCACCGCCTGGACGCGTACGGCGCCGACACCCTGATCGCGACCAACTCCGATCACCTGCCCGCCGAGCGGGTGCGGGAGATCAGCTGGAACCTGCACCCTCAGCGGCACCAGCTGGTGCTGGCGCCGAGCATCACCGACATCGCCGGCAGCCGGGTGCACCTGCGACCTGTCGCCGGCCTGCCCCTGCTGCACGTCGAGACTCCGCAGTACGAGGGCCCCCAGCGGGTGGCCAAGCGCATCTTCGACGTGGTCGTCTCCGGCGCGATCCTCGCCGTCCTGCTGCCGCTCTTCCTCGCAGTGGCCGTGCTCATCAAGCGGGCCGATCGCGGACCGGTGTTCTACTCGCAGGAGCGTGTGGGACGCGACGGGGAGTCGTTCCGGATCCTCAAGTTCCGCTCCATGTACGTCGACGCGGACGCCCGCCGGGCCGACCTGCTGGCCGAGATCTCGGGCGAGCGCCGGCTGTTCAAGATGAAGGACGACCCCCGCGTCACCCCGATCGGCCGCATCCTCCGCCGCTACTCCATCGACGAGCTGCCCCAGCTGATCAACGTGCTGCGCGGCGACATGAGCCTGGTCGGCCCGCGGCCCGCACTGCCCGAGGAGGTCTCCGACTACAGCTCGAAAGAGCGCCGCCGCCTCGCCGTCATGCCGGGCATGAGCGGCCTCTGGCAGGTCAGCGGTCGATCCAACCTCGGGTGGGACGACGGCATCCGGCTCGACCTCTACTACGCCGACAACTGGTCCATGACGGGCGACCTCATCATCCTCTGGCGCACCGCCAAGACCGTGCTGTTCCCGGACGGCGCCTACTGAGACTTCCGCTGGCCGGAGACCTTCTCCCCACCCCTGGGCCGCTCGTTTACCCGGACGAGTCGGACGCACCAGCGAGTTCCCCCACTCGGCGTCCTCGGCCCCGGTCCCCGGCCAGCGGAGCACTTCCCGCCGCGCCCGGTGCGGACGCGCGGCGACCTCAGTACAGCAGGTTGGTGAGGCGGCGGCGTGCCGCGATCACACGGGGATCGTCGGCCCCGGCGATCTCGAAGTACTCGAGCATGCGGGCGCGCACCGCGTTCTTGCCCGGCTGGTCCAGCTTCGGGAAGAGCGTGAGCAGCCGGTCGAAGGCGTCCTCGAGGTGTCCGCCGGACAGGTCGAGGTCGGCAACATCCAACTGCGCGTCCACGTCGTCGGGCTTCGCGGCGGCGGCCGCCCGCGTGCCATCCAGTGTCTTGCCGACGAGCCGGGCGAGCAGGCTCACCTGGGCGAGCCCCGCCACCGCGAGCGCGTCGCGAGGGTCCTGGGCGATGGCGGTGCGGTACTCCGCGATCGCCGTCTCGTAGTCGCCGCGCTCGATGGCCGCGTAGGCCTCGGCATGATGCGGCGGCAGCGGCTCCTCGCCGGCATCCTGCTGCACGGCCGGTGCCCCGTCGACAGGCACCGAGCCGGTGACGCCGTTCTGGGCCGCGAGTTCGAGCAGCTGCTCGAGCACGTCCCGGATCTGCGCCTCGGGCAGCACGCCCGCGAACAGGGCGAGCGGGCGGCCTCCCAGCACGGCGGCGACGGTGGGCAGCGACTGGGCCTGGAACGCCTGCGCGAGCTGAGGGTTGGCCTCGACATCGACCGTCACGAGCACGATGCGGCCCGCGTACCCGGTGACGAGCCGCTCGAGCACCGGCGAGAGCTCCTTGCACGGCGGGCTCCACTCGGCCCACAGGTCGACGAGGACCGGCACCTCGCGGGACAGCTCCAGCACCTGGCCGAAGTTCGCGTCGGTGCCCTCGAGCACCAGGCCCGGGAGCGCCGGGCTGGGGCCAGGTCCGCCGGCGGGTGCCGTGCCCGGCCCACCCGGCGGGGGGGCGGTCCTGCGGTTCACCAGCGGCGAGAGGTCGATCGCCCCTCTGAGGTTGCCCGGCGGCACGGTCGAACTCACGAATCACAGCTCCTTCACGCCGATGAGTGCCTGAGCGTAGCCGAGGAGCAGGACCTTGCCCTCATCGATGCTCGGCGGCACGTAGAACATGAGCTGGAAGCCGTAGGTGGACCGCACCCCTGTCTCGGTGGACTTGATGCCGGACAGCGCCTCGGCCTGCCCCTCCAGGTTCACCGTGGCGCCGTCCGCGGTCGGCTTCGCGGTCTCCTGCTCGATGATGCTCGTCACCACGATGGCGCCGGAGTCGTTGCTCGCGAAGGCGAGGATCGGCCCCGAGCCCGTGTCGTTGCCGAACTTGAGGGACGCCGTCTCCGGGAAGTCCTTCTTCTTCTTCGCCTTGTACTCGGCTCCGACCTGTGAGCGAAGCCCGTCGGGCTCCGCCTCGAAGACGTCGAAGAACTTGCTGTCCTTGCCCTTCAGCAGGATGTCCGCGTACTCGGCCCCCACCTGGTCCGGCTGGACCGAGAGGAGCTTGACGTCGTTCTGCAGCACGGCCGCCCCGATCTCGGGCGGCGCCACCGCCGGGAAGGGCGCGTTGGCCTGCAGCTTCATGGAGTAGTTGACGAGATAGTTGTCCCGAGGCGTGTCCTGAACGAGGACGAGTGCCAGTGGGGCGACCTGCGGGTCGTCGCCGCCCACCACCGCCATCACCGTGCGCGGCCAGGTGTCGGTCGCCTCCGGCAGGTCCAGTTTGATGGGGGTGGCCGGGATCGGATCGACCGGGTCGAACTTGTCGTTCTTGCCGCGGATCTTGTAGTTGGCCTTGCGCTCCTGATAGGCGGGCCCCGTCATCCTCGTCTTCAGCAGATCGGTGTCGCTGTCCTTGTCCGCCTTGGCAACGGTGGTGGAGACGCGCCCGATGATCCGGGCGAGCTGCCCCTCGGTCACCGCGACGGGCACGACCTCTTCGACGGGCGCGCCGGTCACGGTGGACGTGGGCACCGGGGCCTCGTCGCCCTGCAGCAGTGTGTCGAGCTCCGGGCTGGAGCAGCCCGAGAGCAGCAGTCCGGACACGAGGGTGAGACCGCCGGCGGCGATCATGCTGCGGCGCGACGAGCGGCGACCCTTCGCGGTGGTTGCCGGCTCGAGCACCGCAGCCCGCTGGGCGCGTGGCCGCGGCGCCTGCGGGAGCTTGCGCTGCTTGGGCCCCGACTTGCGGCGAGGGCCGCGGGTCTTGCGCATGTGCACGAGTCCCCAGATATAGAGGAACAGGCCGACCAGGAGCAGCACCCCTCCGCCGATGATCAGCGGGCCAGCCCACGGGGTGGAGTGGGACAGCGGCCAGCTGAGGCGCACCTCGGAGGGTGCGGGGAGCGTCCCGTCGCTGGCGATGAGGACGGACACGTCGTCGGGGACGTTGACCGTCCAGGCCAGCGTGCCGGCGCTCTGCCGCTCCTCGAGCCACAGGTCGGATCCCAGCGGACTCGGTCCCGTCGCGGAGTCCCCGGCGGGGGCGTCCCCGGCCGCTGCGCCGGCGGGAGGGTCGACCCGCTCGGCGACGAGGTCCGCGGCCTTCGGGTCGAAGGAGACCGCGTTGTACGACTCGGAGCCCAGCCAGGCCATCACGTCGGTCGTGCGCCCGTACGCCACGAAGATCTGCTCGGCACCGTTCACGACGAGCCGCTGCTGTCCTGCGTTGCTGTTCAGCACGGAGCCGTCGATCACGGTGAACGCGGCGTCACCCTCGGCGACTGCCGAGGTGGTGAGCCGGTCGGGCGGTGCCAGCACCGTGCGCTGCGCGATCCCGAATGCGATCATGGCAGCGGCGACGACGAAGGCGACGATGGCGGAGAGGAACCGCACGTCACATCACTCCTTCCGAACTGCCGCGGCGCGAACCGGCGCTTCGGGACGGGCCCGCCCGCTATGGATACGGGGCCCCGATCATCGTAGGTCGACTGGGGGGCACAGGCCCGAGAGGCGCTCCCACAATCAGGAAGTCGCCGGGGCGGCAGAAAAACGTGCACAAGGATAGCCGACCCTGCCGGAAGGCGCTCACAGGTTCGCTCTGCGGCGAGCAGACAGGGCCCTCCGGCTTCCGTTCCGTGCGCCGGACCGCGGTCTAAGCTGGGCGACGGTGGCGGGCGCTAGCGCCGCTTCGCGACACCGACGACGCAAGGCAGGAGTGATCGTGGCTACGGACGACGCACAGTTCAACCCGGCGATGCGCGGCTACAACCGCGAAGAGGTGGACAAGGCCCTCAAGGATCTGCGCCGGGACCTCATCAAGGCGAACGGCAACTACACCGAGGCCCAGAAGGAGATCAAGCGGCTCAGCGCGCAGGTCGAGGACCTGAGCGCCGAGCTCGATGAGGTCGGCAGCCCGACCTACTCCGGCCTCGGCCACAAGCTGGAGAACACCCTCCGCATCGCGGAGGAGCAGTCGACGCGACTCATCGCTCAGGCCGACATCGACGCGGAGCGCCTGCGCACGGGCGTGCAGGCGGACATCGACCGGCTCAAGCTGGAAGCCGCCGAGCACGCCGAGCGCACCCTCCAGGACGCGAGGTCCCGCGCTGCCGCGATCCTGGAGTCGGCTCGCGCCGAAGCGGACGACATGACCATGCGCGCCCAGGACACCGCCGAGCAGGCGCTGCAGGATGCGTCCCGCGAGGCGGCCGCGATCCGCGGCAGCGTGGCCACCGAGGCCGCCGAGACGCGCGGCACCGTCAAGCGGGAGGTCGCCGCGATCCGCGCGACCGCCGAGCGCGAGGCCGCCGAGCTGCGTGCGGTGGCCGACCGGGAGACCGCCGCGGCGCGCGAAGACGCCGGGCGCCTGGCGCGCGAGACGGACCTCGCCCGAGCGGCGGTGGAGCGCGAGCTCGACGAGGCACGCACGGAACTGGACCAGGAGATCGCCGCGGCACGCGAGGACTCCGACCGCGAGCTCACCGCTGCGCGGGCGGAGCTCGCCCGCGAACTCGCGACCGCACGTGCGGGCCTGGCCCGCGAGACCGACCTGGCCCGCGCGGAACTCGCGGCGGAGCTGGACGCCTCCCGCGCGGCTCTCGCCGGCGACAACGAGCGCACCCGCTCCCTCGTCGCCTCGGAGACCGCGAAGGCCCGAGGCGACCTCGAGCGCGAGCTGGACAAGCGGCGGGCCGACTTCGCCCGCGAGATCGAGGAGGCCCGCGCGGAGCTGGCCGGCGAGGTCGCCGACACTCGGGCGGCGCTCGCCCGGGAGACGGAGCAGGCACGGCTCGACCTCGACGTCGAGCTGAAGGCCCGGCGGGACGAGGCCGAGAAGGAGTACCTGCAGCGTCACCAGGAGGCGGTGGCACAGACGCAGAAGTATCTCGACGAGGCCAACCTGCAGCTGGCCGACGCGGTGCGCCGTGCCGGCGACAAGCGCCTCGAGGCCGACACCCTGGAGATCGCCGCCGAGCGGGACAGCCGGGTGAAGCGCGAAGCGGCAGCGGAGGCTGCCGCGACGATGCTGACCGAGGCCGAGGACCGTGCGCACGCCATCGTGTCCGAGGCGGATGAGCGCTCCCGCTCCCTCGTCCGCGACGCCGAGGAGCGGCTCGCCGCGATCCGGCAGGAGCGCGACGAGGTCGCCGCGTACTTCGAGAACCTGCGCGGTGTGCTGCAGCACGCCGAGAAGGTCAGCGCCGACAGCTGAGCTGTCGCGCAGAAGCACCTGAGTGAAGATCCTCAACCCGTTCCGGGTCGGCCTGCTGGCGGGACTCGGCGTGCTCGTCGCCATCGCGATCGGCACGATGATCGGGCAGCTCTCGACCATCCTCACCTACGTCGGCGCGGCGCTCTTCCTGGCGCTGGGCCTCGATCCGCTGGTCTCGCTGCTGGAGCGCCGCGGGATGCGGCGCTGGCTGTCGGTGATCATCGTGCTGGCCGTCGTGCTCGGCGCGATGGTGGGCATCCTGTTCGTGATCGTGCCGGTGATCGTCACCCAGGCGAGCGCCCTGGTGGAGCAGATCACCGCATACTCGGGGAGCGTCAGCTACACCGGTTTCCTCGACGACCTGCAGAGGCTCGTGGGCGACGGCATCGACGTCAAGGACCTCAACGACCAGATCCTGACCTACCTGCAGCGCAACGTCGGCACGATCGGCGGCAACGTGCTCGCCATCGGCTTCGCCATCACCGGCGGCGTGTTCGGCGTGATCATCGTCCTGATCCTCACCATCTACTTCACCGCATCTCTCGACTCGCTGAAGGCGGGCCTCTACCAGCTCGTGCCGGCCACCAAGCGGGCAAGGTTCGCGGACCTGGCCGAGCAGATCAGCACATCCGTCGGACGGTATGTGATGGGCCAGTTCGCGCTGGCGCTCTGCAACGGGATCCTGTCGCTCGTCTACCTCAGCATCATCGGAGCGCAGCTGCCCGTGGTGTTCGCGTTCCTCGCCTTCGTCTTCTCGCTGGTCCCGCTGGTCGGAACACTCAGCGGTTCCGTCGTGATCGTGCTGGCTCAGATCGTGCTGCTCCCCAACTCCCCAGGCACCTGGATCGCGGCCGCCATCTACTACCTGATCTACATGCAGGTGGAGGCGTATCTGCTGAGCCCGATCATCATGCGGCGGGCGGTGAAGGTGCCGGGGGCCATCGTGGTGATCGCCGCCCTCACCGGCGGGACGCTGCTGGGCGTGCTCGGCGCCCTGATCGCGATCCCCGTCGCGGCATCGATCCTGCTGATCTTCCGCCAGGTCGTGATCCCCCGCCAGAACGACCTCTGAACTGCTCTCGAGGGATCAGTCCCAGACCGTGGGCAGAGGCAGAGCCGCCGGATTGAGGAGACCGACGATCCGAGAGAGGACGATGCGCGTGTAGGTCTCCCCGACCCAGAGATGCTTCGCCCCCTCCACGGCCTCCACCTCGATGTTGGGCGCGACGGCGAACCTCTCGCGTGCCTGGTCGGGCCGCAGGAAGTCGTCGAACTCCGGGATGAGCGCGAGCACCGGCCGGGGGTCGTCGCGCCAGGCGGCCACGTCGGCCTGGGTGGCCCGATGCAGCGGCGGGGACAGCAGGATCACCCCGTCGACGGGCTGGTCGCGGCCCCATTTGAGGGCGAGCTCGGTGCCGAAGGACCAGCCCAGCAGCCACAGCGGACCGAGCCGGCGCTGCCGGGCGTAGGCCACCGCCGCGCGCACGTCCGCCTGCTCACCGATGCCGTCGCCGAACGCGCCGCCGCTCGTCCCTCGAGGGGACGTGGTGCCTCGGGAGTTGAAGCGGAGCACGCCGATGCCGGCGAGGGCGGGCAGTCGGGCGGCCGCCTTGCGGAGCAGGTGGGAGTCCATGAATCCCCCCGCGGTGGGCAGGGGGTGCAGGGTGACGAGCGTCGCCACCGGGGCGGTCGCCTCAGGCAGAGCCAGCTCCCCGACGAGGCTGAGTCCGTCATCCGTGTGCAGGGTGATATCTTCCCGGCGTGCGGGCAGCTCGACGCCGCCCCGGACCTCGATGCTCATGACAGCCTCCAGCACGCGCTGTGCCAGTGCCTCCGGTCGGCGAGGTCCCGAGCGTCCCCGAGGACGCCGTCGGCGCGCCAGGTCACCACGTGGGCAACGCCGGGTTCGATCGCCTTGCCGCAGCCTGGGCAGGCGTATTCCTTCGTGGCCTGGGTCTCGCCGATCGGCTGGACGTTCCAGGAACCCCCGCGGCGCACTTCCGTCCGGCGCCAGCCGGTGAGGAGGCGGGTGAGGTCGTCGTCCTCCTCCGCGCTGCGCCCCGAGCCTCTGGGTCGGTTGCTGCGCGGCATGCCTCGATCCTACGGAACAGGTTCCGACGGACCGGCGCTGGGGCGGAGGTCAGTACCAGCCGCGGTCTTCGGAGGACTGCCAGGCGCCGCACGGGCTGCCGTAGCTGCCGGCGATGTAGCCGAGGCCCCACTCGATCTGGGTGGCCGCGTTGGTCGCCCAGTCGCCGCCGGCCGAGGCCATCTTGTTTCCGGGAAGTGCCTGCGGGATGCCGTAGGCGCCGCTGGAGGGGTTCTCGGCGTACACGTTCCAGCCGGACTCCCGGTTCCAGAGAGCGACGAGGCAGTCGAACTGCTCCGAGCCCCACCCGCGCGCCGCGACCTTGTCTGCTGCGATGGCCTGTGCCGAGCCGGGGCTGGCGACGGCGACCGGTGCCGTGTACGAGGACCCGGAATCGGAGCTCGAGCTGGAGCTCGGGGGCGGGACGACCACCGGCTTGGGCTTGGGCTTCTCGGTCACCGTGTAGTCGTCGCGCTGGATGTCGGCGGCCTTGTACTCCGCCGTGGCGACGAGGATCTGCTGCTCGGCGGTGAGCGGGGCGCCCGCTGCCTGGTAGTACGGCGAGGCCGTGGCGCCCGCGTACGGGTCGGTCACGTTGACGAGGAGGAAGGCGAATGCGGCGAGGAATCCGAACAGCGAGAGGGCGATGCGACTGTGCATCGGGGCCTTCTGAACGGGTCTCGAGGAGGGTCGCCGAACGACTGGCCCGAGGGCCCGGATGGCGACAGCCGAACTCGCATGCTTTCCCACGATGCCTCCATGGTAGCAAACGCCCTGCCGAGACCCCCGGAAGCGGCGCACTTGCGGGTGTCGCGGTGGTTCAGCGGACGGCGAGCATCACGTCGACCACCGCGTCGAGGAGCAGGTCGACCTGCCACTCGAGGTAGCCGCGCCGCGCCGGACGGAAGGCGATGGTGCGCACATCGTCGACCGAGATGGGCAGCCCGTCCTTGAAGTAGCGCTCGAGTCGAGCGCAGAATTCGTCGACGTCGCGGGGCGCGTAGCCCTGCGTGAGGAAGCCTGCCCGATCGAACTTGTCGCCGGCGGGCCGGGCCAGCCGGTCGAGGATCTCCTGCGCGGCCGACCGGGCCTCGCCGAACCAGGCCTTGTCCCCCATCGTCTTCACGGCATGCTCCCGCTCCCGCAGGGCGAACGCGTCCTCGAGGCGCTCCAGCGCGGCGTCGACGTGCACCGTCGAGTAGCCGCCCTTCTCCATGGGGAAGGCGGTGCGCCGGATGGTCTTGGCGTCCACCGTCGCGGTGCCGCCGATCGGCAGCTCGTACGCGCGCCGCGCCGCCTGCAGGAAGGCGTCGACGTCTTCCATCCGGTAGCCGAGCTTGGAGGGGCGGCTGCGCGGAAACGTGGTCGCCATGGCACTCATTGTGCCGTACCGGCTCCGCGCACCCGGGAAGGCTCAGCCGAAAACGAGATACAGGGCGAGGGCTGCGGCGGCCGACGGGAGGATCGAGTCGAGCCGGTCCAGGAAGCCGCCGTGACCCGGCAGCAGTGAGCTGATGTCCTTGATGCCCAGGTCGCGCTTGATGAGCGACTCGGTGAGGTCCCCCATGGTGGCGGTGGCGACGATCACGAGCCCGAAGAGGATGCCGAAATACCACGGCAGGTGAAGCAGGAAGACGGACATCGGCACGGCGGCGAGGATGGCGGCGACAACCGATCCGGCGAAGCCCTCCCACGTCTTCTTGGGGCTGATCTTCGGCGCCATCTGGTGCTTGCCGAAGGCCAGTCCGCTGCCGTACGCGCCGATGTCGATCGCCACGACGACGACCAGGAACGACATGGTCCACCACTGGCCGTCCTCGCCCGCGGTCAGCACGACCGCACAGGACGCGAGCAGGGTGAGGTAGAGCTGGATGAACGTGCCGGCTCCCAGGTCCCGCAGCAGCTCGCGGGCGTCGGGCCGATTGCGGCTGACGGCGACCTCGACGAGGCGCCACACGCTGACGAAGGCGATCGCGCCGAGGAGGGCGGGCCACTGGGCACCGGGGATCCAGTACGCGACCGGCAGGGCACCGACCGACGCGATGACGGAGGCGGTGCGCGGCACGTCCCGCCCCGCGTACCGCAGGGCACCGGCGAGCTCGGCGGCGCCGAAGCCCACGAGGACGCCTGCGACGATGAGGAAGAGCGCCTTCAGGTAGATGAGGCTGAAGATCATCGCGAACCCCAGCACCAGGCCGACCACCACGGCGAAGAGCAGGTTGCGCCCGGTTCGGGCGTTGATCCGCTCCTGCGCCTCGTCGAACTGCTCGCGAGCGGCGCGCACCTGAGCCTGGAGCTCGGCGACCTCGGCCTGCAGATCGTTCTTGTTGCGCGGCGCCCGCCATCGGCGGGGCGGCTTGGGTGCACTCACCTCGGCTGCTTCGCGGCGCCTCTAGACCTCGAGGAGTTCCGCTTCTTTCCGCTTCAGCGCCTCGTCGATCGCGTCGATGTGCGCCTTGGTGACCTGCTCGAGCTCCTTCTCGCCGCGAGCCAGGTCATCGTCGCCCACCTCGCCCTTCAGCGCCTCCAGATCGTCCTTGGCGCGGCGGCGGATGTTGCGGATGGACACCTTCGCGTCCTCGCCCTTGCCGCGCACGATCTTGACGAACTCCTTGCGGCGGTCCTCGGTGAGCTCGGGCAGCGTGACCCGGATGATGTTGCCGTCGTTCGACGGGTTCGCCCCGAGGTTCGGCATGGTCGCGATGGCCCGCTCGATCTCCTTCAGCGCGCTCTTGTCGTAAGGCGTGACGATGAGCACCCGCGCCTCGGGGTTCTGCAGGGAGGCCAGCTGGGCGAGCGGCGTCGGCGATCCGTAGTAGTCGACCGGGATCTTCTGGAAGAGCGCCGGGTTGGCGCGTCCCGTTCGGACGGTGGAGAAGTCCTCCTTGGCGACATCGACGGCCTTCTTCATCCGGTCGGTCGCCTCTGCCAGCACATCCGGGATCACGGCGCACTCCTTCGGTTCGTAGCTGTCTCATCCTAAGCGGGTCGCCGCCCCCGCCCCCGACTCCCCCGCAGTGCTCAGGCGGTGACGAGGGTGCCGATCGGCGCCTTGCCGAGGATGGCGCTCGTGACGTTGCCGGGACCGTCGATGCCGAAGACGACCATGTCCATCCCGTTGTCCATGCAGAGGCTGAAGGCGGTGGAGTCCACCACCTTGAGCCCGTTCTGCAGGGCGTGCTGGTAGGTGACATGGTCGAGCTTGACCGCGCCGGAGTCGAGGCGGGGATCCGCCGTGTAGACGCCGTCCACGCCGTTCTTGGCGACCAGCACAACGTCCGCGCGGATCTCGAGAGCGCGCTGCGCGGAGACGGTGTCGGTGGAGAAGTAGGGCAGGCCTGCGCCGGCACCGAAGATGACCACGCGGCCCTTCTCGAGGTGCCGGATCGCCCGGCGGGGGATGTACGGCTCGGCCACCTGGGTCATCGCGATCGCGGACTGGACCCGCGTCTCGGCGCCCGCCTGCTCGAGGAAGTCCTGCAGCGCGAGGGCGTTCATCACGGTGCCGAGCATTCCCATGTAGTCGGCGCGGCCGCGCTCCATGCCGCCCTGCTGGAGCTGCGCACCCCGGAAGAAGTTGCCACCGCCGACCACGATCGCGATCTCGACCGACTTGGACGCCGCCGCGATCTCGCGTGCCAGCGCGCTGACGACCTCAGGATCGACGCCGAGAGCCCCGTTGCCGAAGGCCTCCCCCGAGAGCTTCAGAAGAACCCGTCGTCTGCCGGTCGCCGTCATGGTGTCCTCTCTCATGGCCCGGCCCAGACTATCGGGGCCTGACCGGCGTCGAACGATGCGGCTGCACCGTCTCAGCAGGCCGGGCGAGGGGACCGACCCCAGGACCCGGGCCTGCTTCGCACCGCCCCTGGTCATCGGTGGGGTCGGCGCCGACTCTAGGCACTGCCGAAGCGCGTTCCGTTCGCCTGCAACGGCGGCGTCACCGGAAGCGCCGGTGTGAGGCCCGGCATGCCGTGCAGCCGCTGACGGAACCACCCGTCTCCATACCACGATGACTCGTGGACGATCAGTCCGTTCTCCACGTGGAATACGTCGATCGCGTGCAGCTCCAGAATCTGTCCACTCGGCGCGACGCCGTCGAACTCCCCCACCACCGGAGAGGTCTGGCACCACTCGACCACTGCATCGAGGCCGTCGACGAGCATCCGGATGGGGACGTACCGCACCTCAGGGAGGGCGGCGAAATACCAGTTCAGGTAGGGTCGCAGTTCGGACTTGCCGGTGAACGCCCGGCCGATCGTGACGTCCTCGAGGACGCCGTCGTCGGCCCACCAGCGCAACACGGCGTCAACGTCCCCCGCCTCGGCGTCCGCGAAGATCGCCTCAATCACCTCGCGAGTCGATCGCTCAGTCACCACGGTGCCACTCCTCCGTCCACGCTGATCGCATGGCCGGTCATGGCCTCGGCGGGGCCGCGTGTCAGGTACCGCACCAGTCCCGCGATTTCCTCCGGCTCCACGAAGCGGCCGATCCGGGACGGGGCGAGCCACCCAGCCAGCAGTGCCTCCGCGTCGACGCCGTCCCGCTCGGCTGTCCAGTCCAGACACTGACGGAACAGGGCCGTATCAACAGCGCCCGGGCATACCGAGTAGGCCTGGACACCGAAGGCGGCCAGCTCCAGCGCCATGACGCGGGTGAGCATGATCACCGCCGCCTTCGAGGCGCAGTAGTGGGCCTGGTCGGCAAGCGGCACCTTGCCGGCGGACGAGGAGATATTCACGATCCGTCCGGAGCCGCGCTCCGCCATGCGCTTGCCGAAAACCTGGCTGGCGACGGCCGTGCCGGTCACATTCACGGAGAACACCTCGTCGAAGTCGTTCTCGGTGAGGTCGAAGAAGGAGCCCATGGTCAAGACTCCCGCGTTGTTCACGAGCGCCCCGATCTGCCCTCCGTCCGCAGTGATGTCAGAGGCCACCCGCTCAAGTGCTGCTCGATCCCTGATGTCGGCCGCGATGATGCCGGGGCCGGACGATCGATCGATGCCCAGCACCTGGAAATCCTCCGAGAGCGCCGCCACGATGGCCCGCCCGATCGTGCCGGTCGCCCCGGTAACGACCGCGAACTGCTTGGTCATCGGAATCCCTTCAATCCTTTGGATGAGCGGTCGGACACCGCGTCACTGATCAGGCTCACTGCGGTAACGACCACGACAAGCAGGAGACCGGGGGCGAGCACCAGCCAGGGGGCACTGGAGAAGTACGCCTGACCTTCCCGGATCATGTTTCCCCAGGTGGCAGTAGGCGGCTGGATGCCGAGACCGAGAAAGCTCAGCGTCGCCTCCAGCAGGATCGTGTACGAGATGCCGGTCGTGAACAGCACCATCACCTGCGGGGAGATGTTCGGCAGCAGGTGTCGAAGCAGGACACGCCACCGGGGAACGCCGAGCGTCCTCAGCGCCGCCACGTAGTCGAGGCTCGACTCTGCGCGCACCTGCGCGGTGACGACGCGGGCAGCATTCACCCAGGAGACCGCACCCACGACGAGCAGGAGGTTGCCGATGCCTGGCCCGAGCACCGACTGCAGGGCGGCGGCGAGCAGCAGGTACGGAAAGGCCATGAAGATGTCGGTGAAGCGCATCAGTCCGTTCGAGAGCCAGCCGACGGTCGATCCCGCGAGGAGCCCGACGAGGCTGCCGATCGCGGTCGCTACAAGACTTCCCACGACGCCGATCAGCAGCGACAGGCGCCCACCCACGATCGCCCGGCTCAGCTCGTCACGGCCGAGCGGGTCGGTGCCGAAGGGGTGAGTCCAGCCGGGAGCCAAGGGGAAGCCGATGGGGCTGAGGCCATCGGCCAGCTGCTCATTCGGGTCGTAAGGGGTCGGCAGCACGTAGAAGAGCACAACCAGGAGCGCTAACGCCACACCGCCGACCAGCGGGCGGCGGCTGGCGCGTGGAGGGGCCAGTGCGACGAGAGGGCCCTGCATGAGGGCGGTCATCGATGAGCCATCCGCGGATCGAGGAGAGGGTAGACCAGGTCGATGATCAGATTGACGGTCACGATTGCGACCGCGGAAACCAGCACTGTGCCGACGATCATCGGGGTGTCGTAATCGGTGATGGCCCGGTAGGCCAGGGTGCCGATCCCCGGCCACGCGAAGATGGCCTCGACTGCGATGACACCGGACAGGAAATAACCCAGGTCCATGCCCATCCAGGTGAGGACCGGGAGGAAGGAGTTGCGCAGCGTGTGCCGCACGAACACCGCGCTCTCGCGCATGCCCCGGGAACGACTCGCTCGGACGAAGTCAGCGTCCATCACCTCGACGAGCCTGCCGCGCAGGAGCCTCGCGTAGTAGGCGCCACCGGTGAGTCCGATGGTGAGTGCCGGCAGCACGAGGTGGGCGGCGCTGCCATAGCCGCTCACCGGGAACACCGGTAGCAGATACGCGAAGACGAACACGAGAACGAGACCCATCAGGAAGGGCGGTACGCCCATACCGAGGACCACCGTGCCCATGGCCGCCCGGTCCTTCCAGGTGCCCCGCATCAGCGCCGCGAAGACGCCGGTGCCCACTCCGATCAGGAGACTGAGCAGCAGCCCCGCGACGGCCAGAGCCGCGGTTGCGCCGGCCCGCGCGGCGATGGCCTGCCCGACGTCCTGCTGAGTCGCGAAGCTGAACCCCAGGTCGCCCCGGAACAGTCCGCCCCAGAACCGAAGGTACTGCTGCCAGATCGGAAGATCGAAGCCGTATCGCGCTTTGATCGCCTCGATCTGGTCGGCCTGGATCCGGCCCCCGAGCACCGCCGACACCGGATCCGCGGGGATGACGTAAATCAGCACGAACGTCGCCGAGACGACGACCACCACGGCGGCGAGCAGCCAGACCAGGCGGCCGGCGAGGAATCGGGGGAAGCCGGAGGCCGGGACGACTGCGCGAGGTCGGGTGAGGGTCACTCCCCTGAGATCCAGTAGTCAGCGAAGCGCCAGAGATGCACAGGATGGATGTAGTACGAGACATCCGACTGGCGCACATTCTGGGTGATCGAGTGATACAGGTAGACGAAGGGCGCGGTGGCCGTCACCTCCGCGTCGAGCGCCTGGATCGCTTCCGCCCGACCCTCGGTAAGACTCGACAACTCGCGAATCTTGGCCTCGACATCCGGGTTCGAGTAGTAGAACATGTTCGATCCGCCGGCGTTCTCGGGCAGCAGCAAGCTGGCGAAGAAGTCGTAGGCGTCGGGGTAGTAGTTGAGCCAGTAGGTGAAGAACATCGGCGCCTGGTCCTCGGCGCCCACGGTCGCATAGAAGGTGCTCTGGTCCACTGCATTGATCGTCACATCCACGCCCACCTTGGCAAGGTCGGCCGAGATGGATTGGACGACGCGCATGCTCTGCTCGTCGTTCACCGTGAGGATCTCGCTGCTGAAGCCGTCCGCGTACCCTGCCTGGGCGAGCAGGTCCTTGGCCTTCTTCACGTCGTGCTCGTACCCCTTCGCGTCGGGGTCGAAGCCGGGCAGCGGCGGCGGCGTGAGCTGGCTGGCCACCGTTCCGCGCCCGTTCAGAAGCTGAACGAGGCGATCCTTGTCGACCGCGTAGTTCAGGGCTTGCCGCACCTCCGCGCTATCGAACGGCGCCTGGTTGTTCTTCATGCCGAGGAAGTAGGTGGTCGCGTCCTCGTTCTGCACCACGTACGGGGCGAAGTCCTTGCCCTGGACGAGTTCCTGGTACGCCGCGGCAGGGACGTCGGTGATGCTCAGGTCCCCGCGCTGGAACTCCAGGACGCGGGTCTGGTCGCTCACGTTCAGATCGACCTGAACCTTGTCAAGGTAGGGCTTCCCCGGGATGAAGTACGCGGGATTGCGTGCAAGCACCAGCTCCTGCCCCGGAGTCAGGCTCTCCACCGTGAAGGGCCCTGAACCGAGGGCGTGCTGCGAGATGTCCTCCGGGTACTTCTTCACCTGGGCCTCGCTCATGATGCGCGCATACGGCATCGCGAGGATGTTGGCGAAGTATGGCTGCGGCTCGACGAGCTCGATGACGACGTTGGACTTGTCGGGCGCGGTGATGCCGCTGATGCTGTCAGCGCTCCCGTCCATGTAGTCCGCCGCCCCGGCGATGTTCGAGAAGAGATAGGAGCCGGGCGACGCGGTGTCCGGATCGAGGAGCCGGTTGAAGCTGAACAGGATGTCGTCGGTGGTCAGCGGGCTGCCGTCCGAGAAGTTCAGCCCGTCTCGCAACTGGAAAGCGTAGGTCAGTCCGTCCTCGCTGACAGTCCAGGTCTCCGCGAGGTCGCCTGTGACGCCAAGGCCCTCGTCGTAGTCGACGAGAGACGAGAACACCGCAACGACCATCGACCACGAGGTGGCGTCATATCCGGCCTGGGCCGGGTCAAGCGTCGGCAGGTCACTGGCAAGCGCCATGTGGAATGTGCCGCCGGTGACGGGTGGCCCCGTGAGGACCGGCGCCGACGGCGCCTGCGCAGGGGCGCAGCCCGTCAGGAGGGCGACCGAGGTGAGGAGGAGTGCAGCGGCAGTGACGGTCTTGCGGAGCATGTTTCAGCTTTCTGGCAGTGCATCAGGGCGTGGCTGGGGTCGGGACGGAACTCCGGAGGCCTCCGCTGATTCCGACAATACGGGCCCCTTCATGGGCGGACAGGCCCGTGCTCCTGATCGGTACTTGTTCGCAACAGGTGCGAAACGACCCCGAAATGTGCGCTCCGCACTGGCGAATCCGCTGAGCTATGGTGACGTCGTGGTTCTCCCCGTGCCCCTCGCCGAGCCGGTAGGCGAACTCGACGTCCGCGGACTGGTCGTCGAGGTCCGACGATCGGGCACTTGGGTTCCCGCGGTCCGCGACGTCTCCTTCCGGGTCGGCCGAGGGGAGCGCGTCGCCCTCATCGGAGAGTCAGGCAGCGGCAAATCCCTGACGGCGATGGCCATCGCGCGCCTGCTCCCCGATGGCGCGAGGATCGCAGACGGCGCCGTGCACCTCGATGGTGTGGATCTGACGAGAGCCGACGAGGCGACGCTCCGGGCCATTCGCGGGCGGCGGATCGGTTACATCTTCCAGAATCCGATGGCCTCCATGGATCCTCTCGTGCGGGTCGGCATCCAGGCCGAGGAGGCCCTGCTCGCGCACGGGCTGGGAGATGCGACCGCCCGGCGGGAGCGGGTCGTCCAACTGCTCGAGCGTGTCGGGATCCGCGACGCAGCGACGCGAGCGCGCGACTTCCCGCACCAGTTCTCCGGGGGAATGCGCCAGCGGGCGATGATCGCTGCGGCCCTCGCGGCCAGCCCCTCACTCCTCATCGCCGATGAGCCGACGACTGCGCTCGATGTGACCGTGCAGGCGAGGGTGCTTGATCTTGTGCGGGAACTGTCGACCGAGTCCGGTTTGTCGGTGCTCATGATCACCCACGATCTCGCGGTGGCCTCGCAGCTTGCCGACCGCCTGGTCGTGATGTACGCGGGCCGCGTGCTGGAGACCGTCGACGTGAAAATCGCGGTCGGGCGCCCGCACCACCCGTACACGCAAGCCCTCCTTCAGTTGGTCCCGGACATGCGGTCGCCCGCGGCCCTGCCGGAACCGATTCCGGGGGCGGCCGTGCCCCCGTGGCAGGCCGGCGACGGCTGCCCCTTCGCCTCCCGCTGCCGCTTCGCGGTGCCGGAGTGCCGCGAGACGCCGTACACGATGCGGGATGTGGGCGCCGGTCATGGTTCCGCCTGTATCCGGGAGCTCGCTGCCCGTGTGCCCGAGGCGGTCCGGTGAGCGGCCTCGTGGTGGACGCCGTTTCGGTGGAGTACGTCCGCCGGGGCGCGTCCATCACCGCTCTTGACGAGGTTTCCCTCACCGTCGCGGAGGGGGAGATCGTTGCCCTGGTCGGCGAATCGGGCAGCGGCAAGTCGACGCTGGCGAGGGCGGTCGCCGGCCTCGTGGAGACTGCCGCCGGGACGATCCTGTTCGACGGCGTCGCCATTCCCACCCGCGGTCGCAAGCCGGTCGCCATGGTCTTCCAAGACCCGCTCGGCAGTCTGGACCCTCGACTGACCGTCGCGGCGGCAATCACCGAGATCCTGCGCGTTCACCGGCTGCGCCCCCGAGCCGGGGAGCGGGCAAGAACTGCTGAGCTTCTCGAGCTGGTGGGTCTCCCGCCCGAAGTTGCCGGCGTGCGCCCTCGCTACCTCAGCGGCGGCCAGCAGCAGCGGGTGGCAATAGCCCGCGCGCTCGCCAGCGAGCCGCGGATCCTGCTGCTGGACGAGGCCCTGAGCGCCCTCGATGCGAGCGTGCGGGCACAAATGCTGCGGCTGATCATGGAGCTCCGCAGCCGCCTGGGGATCGGCGCGCTCTTCATCGGGCACGACCTCGCGTTGGTGCGCCAGCTGGCGGATCGGGTCGCGGTCCTGCAGCTCGGCAGACTCGTCGAAGTGAGCTCCGCGGAGGAGTTCTTCCTCTCGCCGCAGCACCCGTACTCACGTGAGCTGCTCGCCGCAGTACCCGTGCTGAGGCGGACCTGATGCCGGGAGCTGTGGTCACCGGCGGGTCACGTGGGATCGGGGCGGCCATCGTACGAGCCCTCGCGAAGATCGACTACCGCGTCCTCTTCACCTACTCGGGTGATGAGTCGGGAGCAGCTGAGGTCCTTGCAACAGTGCCTGGATCGTCGGCACTGCGCGTGGACGGGCGTCAACCTGACGCCGCTGAGCGTCTCATCGACGCCGCAGTCGAGACCCTCGCCACGATCGACGTCCTCGTGAACTCGGCCGGCATCTACCCCCACGCCGATCTCCGCAGTCTTTCCCGGGAGGAGCTGATGGACGTGTTCCGAGTGAACGTCCACGCACCGATCGAACTGGTCCAGAGAGTCGCCCTCCCCATGGCTGCGGCCGGGGGCGGAGCCATCGTCAACATCACCTCCGTCAACGCCTTTGCACCCGAGAGCGGGATGGCGGCCTATGACGCATCGAAAGCTGCCCTTGCGCAGTTCACCCGCACCGCCGCCCTCGAGCTCGGTCGGCACGCGATCCGCGTCAACGCCGTCGCACCCGGCCTCGTGGCGAGCCCCGGGATCGAGGAGATTGTGCCTGAACGGGTGGACGCATTCGTGCGCGCGGCTCCGCTCGGACGGCTGGTTTCGCCCGACGAGGTCGCCCAGGCGGTCGTGTTCCTCGCGACACCCGCCAGCTCAGCAATCACCGGGCAGACCCTCGTCGTCGATGCCGGTGTGACCTTGGCCGGGTATATGGGCTGAACGCGGGCACGCTCGGTAGCCGTAAGTCCCGGTCGTGCCTCCGATGCCACGACCCACCGCGCAGGAAACGAGAACGGGAGCCACCCCGAGGGGCGACTCCCGTTCCCGTCAGGCCTGAGCGGTCAGGCGCCGACCTTGAAGCGGGCGAAGCCCGTCACGGTCAGGCCCGCGTCTGCCAGCACCTTGCCGACGGTCAGCTTGTTGTCGCGCGCGTAGTCCTGCTCGAGGAGCACGACCTGCTTGAAGAATGCGCCGAGGCGGCCCTGGATGATCTTCGGGAGCGCAGCCTCGGGCTTGCCCTCGTTGCGGCTGATCTCCTCGACGATGCGGCGCTCGTTCTCGACGTCGGACTCGGGCACCTCGTCCTTGGCGAGGTAGGCGGGAGCGGCGAACGAGATGTGCTGGGCGACGCTGCGCGCGGTCGCCGCGTCCTCACCCGTGTAGGCGACGACGACGCCGACCTGCGGGGGCAGGTCCTGGTTGGTCTTGTGCAGGTACACGGCGAACTTCTCGCCCGTGACACGGGCGACCCGGCGGAGCTCCACCTTCTCGCCGATGATCGCGGCGTCATCCGCGATCGTGTCGGCGACGGTCCTGCCCTCGAGCGTCGCCGCGAGCGCGCCGTCCAGCGTGTCCGCGCCGGAGGCGGCGACCGCCTGAAGGACCTTGTCGCCGAGGGCGAGGAATCGCTCGTTCTTCGCCACGAAGTCGGTCTCGCAGGCGAGCTCGATCAGGGTGACCGCGCCGGCGTCCTCCTTGGCTGCCACGAGGCCTTCGCTCGTCGAGCGGTCCGCACGCTTCGCGTTGCCCTTCGCGCCCTTGAGGCGGAGGATCTCGACAGCCTTCTCGATGTCGCCCTCGGCCTCGACGAGCGCGTTCTTGGTGTCGACCATTCCGGTCCCGAGACGCTCACGGAGCGTCTTGACGTCCTGCAGGCTCACGTTGGCCATGCGTTCCTCCTTCTGCTTGCTGATGATGCTGATCTGCGCGAGAACGGTGGAATCCGCTCGGATCCCACCGCCCTCGCAACTACTTGGGGAAGATCACTCCGCCGAGGCGGTCTCCGCCTTCTCGGCCTTGGCCTTCGCCGCGGACGGAGCGCGCTTGGTGGCGGGCTTCTTCTCGGCCGGGGTGGCCTCGGCTTCGATCCTCGCCTCGGCATGCTCGTCGGTCTCCGGCGCGTGCTCGGCGACGACCGTCTCATCCGCGTTGGCGGTGAGGTCGGCGTCGGCCTGGGCGTCGGCGTCGTTCTCGTAGGCGGGAGCGTCGCCGGCGGGCTCCTCGGTCGGCGCCTCAGAGGCGGCTTCCGGGGCGGGTGCCTCTTCCGCAGGCTCCTCGGGCGCGGCACCCTCGGCGGGCGCAGCCTCCTCGGCGGGCGCAGCGTCGTCGGCGGGCGCCTCGGGAGCGTCGGAGGCGGGGCCGGCCTGCAGGAGCTCGCGCTCCCACTCGGCGAGAGGCTCAGCCACTTCACCGTCACCGGGCTTCTGGTGGCGCTGGATCAGACCCTCGGCCGCCGCGTCCGCGATGATGCGGGTGAGCAGTGCCACGGAGCGGATCGCGTCGTCGTTGCCCGGGATCGGGTAGGCGATCTCGTCGGGGTCCGCGTTCGTGTCGAGGATGCCGATCACCGGGATGCCGAGCTTCTTGGCCTCGTTCACCGCAAGGTGCTCGCGCTTGGAGTCGACGACCCAGATCGCGGAGGGCGTGCGGGCAAGGTTGCGGATGCCGCCCAGCGTCTTCTCCAGCTTGTCGCGCTCGCGGCGCTGGATCAGCAGCTCCTTCTTGGTGTAGCCGCGGGTCGTGTCGTCGAAGTCGACGAGGTCGAGCTCCTTGAGCCGGTTGAGGCGCTTGTGCACGGTCTGGAAGTTGGTGAGCAGACCGCCGAGCCAGCGCTGGTTGACGTAGGGCTGGCCCACGCGGGTCGCCTGCTCGGCGATGGCCTCCTGCGCCTGCTTCTTGGTTCCGACGAAGAGGATGGTGCCGCCGTGGGCGACGGTCTCCTTGACGAAGTCGTACGCAGTGTCGATGAAGGCAAGCGACTGCTGCAGGTCGATGATGTGGATGCCGCTGCGCTCGGTGAGGATGAAGCGCTTGACTTTCGGGTTCCACCGGCGGGTCTGGTGCCCGAAGTGCACGCCGCTGTCGAGCAGCTGGCGAATGGTGACGACGGCCATGGCCGTGCTCCTGTTCCCGGCGCACGACGGCACAGCAGGACGCTGCCCGGCGGGACGCCGATTCGGTTTGCTTATCGCGGCCGGACGGCCGCGAATCCTGGTGCCCGGCGCGCATCCGCCCCGACGAACGGGGACCGGTGGATGCGGAGGCCTGGTGGGCACGCGAAGTCACCCCGCTGCGCGGGATGCGGCAACCATGTTACAGGACCGCACCCTCCCCCGGGCTGGGCGTTTCTCCCGGGTCTCGGCGGCTGCCGCATCAGGCGCGCACGGCGGCCTTCCCGGCCCGGCCGAAGACGAGACCGCCGGCATCCTCGAGCTTGACGCCCTTCGTCTCGGGCACGAAGAAGAAGACGAAGAGCAGCGAGAGGAACGAGGAGACGGCGTAGAGGCCGTAGGTGAAGGCCAGCGAGAACTCGGAGAAGATCGGGAAGCTGACCGTCACGAGGAAGTTGGCGATCCACTGGGCCGCTGCGGCCACGCCGAGCGCCTTCGCCCGGATGCGGTTCGGGAAGATCTCGCCGAGCAGCACCCACACGAGCGGCCCCCACGTCGCGCCGAACGAGACGACGAACAGGTTGGCCGCGATCAGCGCGACGATGCCCCACGGCTGCGGAAGGCTGAGCTTGTTCTCGACGACCTGCGCTTGGCTGAAGGCGATCGACATCGCCCCCAGGGTGACCGCCATGCCGATCGAGCCGGCGAGCAGCATCGGCCGTCGGCCGACCCTGTCCACGATGGCGATGGCGACGAAGGTGACCGCCACGTTGACGACGGAGGAGATGACCGAGATCAGGAACGCGTCCGTGAAGCCCACCGCGCTCCACAGAGTGGTGGAGTAGTAGAAGATCACGTTGATCCCCACGAACTGCTGGAACACCGACAGGGCCAGACCGACCCAGACGACCGGCGCGAGACCGAGCGCCGGGCCCCGAAGGGACGACTTCTTCTCGTTCTCCCGGTCCTCCTCGATGGTGTCGAGGATGCGGCCGACCTCCTCGTCCACCTCGGCCTGCGGCTGCACGGTCCGGAGCACTGCGCGAGCGCCATCCTCGTCGCCCGTGGCAAGGAGGTAGCGCGGCGACTCCGGAAGGCGGAGGGCGAAGTAGCCGTAGACGACGGAGGGCGCGACACCGACGAGGAACATCCACCGCCAGGCCGGCAGGCCGAAGAGCAGCTCCCGGGTCGGGTCCTCGTTGCCGACGCCGGCGAGGAGTGCGTCGGAGAGCAGGGCGGCGAAGATGCCCAGGGTGATGGCGAGCTGCTGCAGGGAGGCGAGGCGCCCGCGGACGGCCGCTGGGACGATCTCCGCGATGTAGGTGGGCGCGATCACCGAGGCGACGCCGATGCCGAAGCCGCCGATCAGGCGCCAGACCATGAAGTCGAGAACCCCGAAGGCGAGACCGGCGCCGATGGAGCTCACGAAGAACAGCACGGCGCCGATCAGCATGACCCGCAACCGGCCCAACCGGTCGGCGAGCGCGCCGGCCGCATAGGCGCCGGCGGCGCAGCCGAGGAGTGCGATGGCGACCGCGAAGCCCTGGACCGCGGCGCCGAGCCCGAACTCCTCGCCGATCGCGTCGACGGCCCCGTTGATCACCGACGAGTCGAAGCCGAAGAGGAAGCCACCCACCGCCGCAGCGAGCGCGAGCCCGGTGACCCGGCGTCGAAGCTGCGGGTCGATCTGTGCCTGCTCGGTGCGGGATCTTGTCATCGTGCTCCTCCACCGGCAATCCTTCCACGCGTGCGCCCCCGTCGGCGCCCCCGGGTTCTCCCCTTGCAGTGCGCCCTTCCTCCCCCGGGCAGCCTCACGCCGTCGTGTCCACCGCTTGAGGGAGACACCCCCGGGTCCCGACGAGGACGAGCGAGTCTGACGCCATGGATCGAGATTCGGGGAGGACCGCCTGGCGGCTGCGGCGGGCGGGGTCTGCGGTTCTGCTGCTCGTGGCGCTGACCACGATCGGCGGAACGCCCTCCGCGGCGGCCGCTCCGGCGTCTGCTGCCGGTGCCACTGCTGTCCCTCCTGATGCCGCTGCTGTCAGGGGAGCACCGCCGGAATGGACCTGGCCGATCGAGGTGCCCCGACCGATCCTGCGCGGCTACTCCGGCCCGGCCACCAGGTATGCCTCCGGTCACCGGGGCATCGACATCGCGGCCCCGGTCGGGAGCGCGGTGCACTCACCTGCCGACGGCATCGTGTCGTTCGCCGGCACGGTCGTGGACCGGCCGGTGCTGTCGATCCGCCACGGCGACGGCCTGGTCTCCAGCTTCGAACCGATCAGCGCGGGAGCAGCCGTCGGAACCTCCGTCGTCGCGGGCCAGGTGGTCGGCACCGTCGCCCCCTCGTCAGGCCACTGCCCGCCCGGCTGCGTGCACTTCGGGGTCCGCCGCGACGGGGAGTACCTGTCGCCGCTGATGCTGCTCGGCGGCGTGCCCCGGGCGATCCTGCTGCCCCTCGACGAGAGTCCTCAGGCCCGCGGATGAGCCTGCTCGTAGGCCCGCTTCAGCCGCTCAGATGACACGTGCGTGTAGATCTGCGTGGTGCCGAGGCTTGCGTGACCCAGCATCTCCTGCACCGCCCGCAGGTCGGCGCCGCCGTCGAGCAGATGGGTTGCCGCGGTGTGCCGCAAGGTGTGCGGCCCGGCCGGTCCGGAGCCGGGCACCTCCTGCAGCAGTCCCGCGACGAGCCGATGCACCGATCGCACGCCGAGCCGTCCGCCCCGCTCCCCGAGGAAGAGCGCGGGCGTGTGCTCGAGGACGAGAGCGTGCCGCCCGGACTGGAGATACCGATCGAGGGCCCGCGCGGCGGGAACCCCGAACGGCACCACCCGCTGCTTGTTGCCCTTGCCCGTCACGGTGACCGTCAGCCGCTCGCGGTCGAGGTCGTCGACGTCCAGGCCGCACAGTTCGGACACGCGGAGCGCGGACGCGTAGAGCAGCTCCACCACCGCGAGATCGCGCAGCGGGGCCGGCGCGCCCTCGGCGGCTCGCTCCTCGAGGCCACGGAGGATGCTGTCGAGCCCGGTGGCCGGGATCACGCGGGGCAGGGTGCCGTGCGACTTCGGGGCACGGAGCCGGAGCGCGGGATCGATGGGGAGGCTCCCCTGGCGGGCGAGCCAGCCGCTGAATGCCCGCACTGCCGCGGTCCGACGCGCGAGCGTCGCCCGGGCAAGCCCCTTCTCCGAGGAGTGCCAGAGCCAATCGCGCAGCAGGTCGAGCGTGATCGCGGAGACGTCGTCGTCGCCACGCCGCCGCGCGAAGCCTTCGAGGTCGGCGAGGTCCGTGGCGTAGCCGCGCACCGTGTTGGCCGAGAACCCGCGCTCCGACGTCAGGTGGGAGGCGAACTCCCCCGCGGCGTCGGCGATCTGCACTCCCCCAGGGTGGCCTGCCCTGCGCGCGCGGGCGGCAGCGACACTGCTCCTACTCGAAGAAGCCATCCGGAAGGGTGACGACGGCAGGGCTGTCGGCCAGCGGCAGCAGCACGTGGACCACCCGCTCCGGGTAGACCACCGCGAGGGCGATGGACTGCGAGCCGTTCACTCCGGTGAGTCCCAGATGCGGGGCGTCGATGCGGATCGTGTAGCTCGTGGCCGGCACGACGGACACCGGAACCCCCGCCAGCGTGCCGTTGAGGGAGTAGTGCAGGTGGCCGCTGAGGATCGCCCGGACGTCGGAGCCCTCCACGGCGGCGGCGAGCGCGTCTGCCGATCGCAGCTGGAACGGGTCGAGCACCCGGACGGTGGTGGGCAGGGGCGGATGGTGCAGGGTGAGGATCGTGCCGTGCGGGGCGGGCTGCGAGAGCACTCGGCGCAGCCAGGTGAGCTGCTCGTCGTCGACGTCGCCGTGCCCCTGGTCCGGCACCGACGTGTCGAGCGCGACGATCCGCAGGCCGTTCACCTCGATGACCGAATCGAGGGGGCTCGTCGTCGGCTCCTCGCCGAGGAGACCCTCCCGGAGCGGGCCGCGGGAGTCGTGGTTCCCGGCGACCCAGACGATCGGGCAGCCGAGCCGCTCGGCGGCGGGCTCCATGATCTCCCGCACTCGGAGATAGGCGTCCAGCTCGCCGCGATCCGCGATGTCCCCGCTGTGCACGATCGCGTCGAGCCGCATCTGCGAGTCCTCGAGACGGCGCATCGCCTGCTGCAGGAGCGAGACGGTGTCGACGACGCCGTGCAGCGGCTCCCCGCCGGCCAGCAGGTGGGTGTCGCTGAGATGGGCGATCACGTGGGTCGGAGGGGAATCGATCGGCACGAGGCAACGCTACCGACCCGGAGCGACACCGTAGACTCCCGCGATGGCCTCCCTCCTCGCCGCGTGCGTCGTCTCCCAGCTCCGGCCCGACTCCGGCAGCGAGGGGACCACCGCCATCGACAAGCGGTCGGTCGCCGGTCCGGTCAGGGTCGGCCGGTTCGGGCTGCGCTCCGACGTGCAGGTGAGCCGCAAGCACCACGGCGGGCTGGAGCAGGCGGTGTACGCGTACTCGGAGGAGGACGCGGAGTACTGGGAGGGCGAGCTCGGTCGCGCCCTCTGGCCGGGCTGGTTCGGCGAGAACCTCAGGGTCGAGGGCCTGCCCACGACCGGGGCACGCGCGGGAGAGCGCTGGAGAATCGGCAGCGTGGTGCTCGAGGCGACCGTTCCCCGCACGCCCTGCATGACCTTCGCCCGCTGGGTGGGAGGCCCCGAAGCGAAGGGCTGGGTCAAGCGCTTCAGCGACGCTGGGCGCCTCGGCGCCTACTTCCGGGTGCTCAAGACCGGGTCGATCGAGGCGGGATCCGCCATCGAGGTGACTGCAGCGCCTGCGGGCGCACCCTCGATGCTCGAGATCTACCGCTCCAACCCGTAGGCGCTCAGGCGAGCGCCGCGCAATTGCCGCCGGTCAGGAGCGGACGAGCCGCGCGATCGCCTGCGATGCCTCGCGGAGCTTCTCATCGGCCACCGCGCCTCCGCCGACCGCCGCCTCGACGACGCAGTGGTTCAGGTGGTCATCGAGGAGCCCGAGCGCGACGGACTGCAGCGCCTTCGTCATCGCGGACACCTGCGTGAGGATGTCGATGCAGTACTTCTCGTCGTCGACCATCTTCTGCAGGCCCCGAGCCTGGCCCTCGATCCGGCGCAGCCGCGCCAGGTAGTCGTCCTTGTTGGAGATGTAGCCGTGCGCGGATGCGTCGACTGCCTCGTGATCCACGTGGATCTCCTTCCGCCGGGTGCGGCCGTCCGATCCGCACCGCTTGCACTATACCCCCAGGGGGTATAGTGACGGAACGGGCATGTTCGGCGAGCACGGGAGACGGCAGTGGACGAGACGCGGCGCGAGTCGACGCACGGCGACATCCGATCGGCGGAGGCGTCCGGCACCGAGGGCATGGGCGCCGACGGCGGGCATGAGCACGGCAGGCCGGCTCCTTCGCGTACCGCCGAGGGCACCTTCGAGGCGCGCGAGGCACTGCGGGCGAAGCACCGCCGCGATCGCGCCGCCGATCGAGCACGGCACGGCTCCCGACTGCAGCCGGATTTCTCCTCCGCGGGTTCCGCTTCGGTCAGCGATGACGCGGCGCTGGAGGAGCGACCCGGCGCCGAGCCGACGTCGTCGGACCGGGGGGACGACCGTGCACAGCTCGCAGAGGCGGCTTCGGCCGGTCAGGCCGACGCTCAGCGGTCCGGGACTCCGGGCGCGCCCCATGGGCACGCTCCCGCGTCGGGTCGTCGCGCCGGCCGCGACCTCCATGCCGGCCACTCGGGATCCCGGGCGGCCGCGTCCGCTCGCCCAGAGGCGTCTGCCCTCCACTCCGGACACGACGGCCCAACGCGTCACTCCGGGCACGGGGACGTTCCTGCGCGTCCCAACCACGCCCCCAGCCATGACCTGGCATCTCGCGCAGCAGACGCGCAGGCCGTCCGCGCCCCCCATGCCGGGCACTCGGCCCCCGCAGATGATTCCGGCCATGAGGGACACGCGGACCACCCCGGGCACGGTGACCAGGAGAACCATGCGGGGCATGCAGGCCATGCCGGGCACGGTGACCACGAGAACCATGCGGGGCATGCAGGCCATGCCGGGCATGCCGGGCATGGAGGCCACGGCGACCATGCGGCGATGTTCCGCAACCGGTTCCGGCTGAGCCTCGTCCTCGCGGTGCCGGTGGTGTTCTTCAGCCCGATGTTCTCGGACATCCTCGGCTACGCCCGGCCGTCCTTCGCCGGGGCGGAGTGGATCTCCCCGCTCCTCGGCACGGTGATCTTCTTCTACGGCGGCTGGCCGTTCCTCACCGGGCTGGTCGCCGAGGTCCGGCTGCGCCAGCCCGGCATGATGACGCTGATCGCCATGGCGATCACTGTGGCGTTCGTCGCGAGTTGGATCACCTCCCTCCGGCTCTTCGGGCTCGAGCTGGACTTCTGGTGGGAGCTGGCGCTCCTCATCGTGATCATGCTGCTCGGGCACTGGCTCGAGATGCGGGCACTCGGCGCCGCCTCAGGAGCCCTCGACGCGCTCGCCGCGCTGCTCCCCGACCGAGCGGTGCGGGTTGACGGGGACGACCTCACCGAGGTGCCCTTGGCGGACCTCGCGGTCGGCGACGTCGTGCTGGTGCGTCCCGGCGCCCGAGTGCCGGCGGACGGCACCGTCATCGACGGCACGGCCGAGATCGACGAGTCGATGATCACCGGCGAATCGCGGCCGGTGGCGCGGTCGGTGGGGGCCTCGGTCGTCGCGGGCACAATCGCCACGGACAGTGCGGTGCGCGTGCGGGTGACCGCCCTCGGTGACGACACCGCGCTCGCCGGGATCCAGCGCCTCGTCGCGCAGGCGCAGGCCTCGTCGTCCCGCGCGCAGGCGCTGGCGGACCGTGCCGCGGCGCTGCTGTTCTACTTCGCGGCCGGGTCCGGCGTTCTCACGTTCGGCGTCTGGCTGCTCCTCGGCAGTCCGGGCGACGCGATCACCCGCACGGTGACCGTGCTCGTCATCGCCTGCCCGCACGCGCTCGGCCTCGCGATCCCGCTCGTCATCGCCCTCTCCACCGAGCGGGCGGCCCGAGCCGGCGTGCTGGTCACCAGCAGGCTCGCGCTCGAGCGGATGCGGACCGTCGACACCGTGCTGTTCGACAAGACCGGCACCCTCACCCGTGGTGAGCCGGGCGTCACGGGCATCGCCCTGGCACCGGGGGAGGACCGCGGCGCCGTCCTCGGCCTCGCGGCGGCGCTCGAACGGTCGAGCGAGCACCCGGTCGCGCGGGCGGTCGTGCGGGCCGCCGACGAGGCCGACGGCGTTCCCCCGGTGCCGGTCGTCGACTTCCGGGCGCTTCCCTCGCTGGGCGTGGAGGGCCGCGTCGATGGGCGACTGGTGGCGGTGGGCGGTCCCCGCCTGCTTCGCGAGCGCGCTGCGACGGCACCGGCAGATCTCTCGACGGCCGCGGCCGCCTGGGAGGCGGAGGGCGCCGCCGTGCTCTACCTTCTCGACGGCGGCGCGGTGCGGGCGGCCTTCGCCGTCCGGGACGAGGTCCGCCCGGAGTCCCGGGAGGCGGTCGCGGCCCTGCAGCGCCGCGGCATCAGGGTGGCGATGATCACCGGCGACTCCCGCTCGGTCGCCGAGTCGGTCGGCGCGCAGCTGGGGCTCGACGAGGTGTTCGCGGAGGTCCGGCCTCAGGACAAGGACGCCAAGGTGGCGGAGCTCCAGCAGCGCGGCCGCAAGGTGGCCATGGTGGGCGATGGAGTGAACGACGCCCCCGCCCTCGCCCGAGCCGATGTCGGCATCGCGATCGGCGCGGGAACGGACGTCGCGATCGAGTCGGCGGGTGTCGTGCTCGCGGGCAGCGATCCGCGGGCGGTGCTCTCGGTGATCGAGCTGTCCCGGGCGAGCTACCGCAAGATGGTGCAGAACCTGGCCTGGGCCACCGGCTACAACCTGCTCTCGGTGCCGCTCGCAGCGGGGATCCTGGCGGGCGTCGGCTTCGTCCTCTCCCCCGCCGCCGGTGCGGTGCTCATGTCGCTGTCCACGATCGTGGTCGCGCTGAACGCCCAGCTGCTGCGCCGGATCCGCCTCGACCCGGAGGAGCTGGCGCGCGCCTGAGGGCGATCAACCGAGGGCCAGGACCAGTGCGAGACCCGCGAGGGCCACCGACACCGGCCACCGACACCGGCACCATCATGATGCGCTCGCGCCTGCTGCGCGACAGCGCGTTCAGAGCGATGCCGAGGACCAGGTACCCGGCGATGACCCACATCGATCAAAAGGGATCAGGATCGCCGCGCACACCAGCACGGTGCGGGCGTTCGCTCGCCGAGTTCTGATCGGCCCGCTGTGAGAGGCCGCTCAGAGCAAGTGATGGTCCGGTCGGCCGTCCGTGTCGCCCGCCTTCTCAGAGCGGGCTCGTCTCGTTCGCCCAGGCGGGCTCGATCTGCTGGTTCAGCGGAATCTCGAGGGGATCCTGGTCCGACAGCGTCCACTCCGGGAGGTGCATCTTCTCGCCGCCACTGAGGGCTGATCGGTGGGAGAGGATACCTGCGCTGGTGATGTTCGCCGCTTGCACTGCGTTGGGAAATGCCTCCTCCTCCCCCAGCACTGCCATCAGCAGCCGGTGCGCGAGGTGCGGGTGGGATCCCCCGTGCCCGCCCCCCTGGACGAACGAGCGGTGCTCCGACTCTCCTTCCTGGGAGTAGACGCCGGCGCGCGTGAAGGATCGAATCTCCTCCGGCAGTCGGTTTGCGAAGTCCGGCACCTCGATCGCGTTGGCCTGCTCGCCGAGGTAGACAACATGCTGTGCGGCCTCGGTCTGGGACCACTCGAAGGAGCGGATCGAGCCGTATACGTCGAAACTCTCCCGATATTCGCGGGCGACCGCCCACAGGTGGCGGGTCACCTCGGCCCCCACGTCGGCGCCGAGGAATTTGATGTGCGTTGACTCGATGGCGAAGGGCGAGCCGTAGTTGTCCTTCATCCTGTCGAAAACGGAACCCGAGCCCAGGGCCTGCACGTACTCTGCCTGATGATGGGCGAGGCCAAGGGTGGGGCCAATAGCATGCGTCGCGTTGTACATCGGAGGCATGCCGTCCCAATAAGAGGGCCAGCCCGTCATGTCCTGGTGGTGCGAGGCGCGCAGAAACTGCAGCTTGCCGAGCTTGCCGCTGCGGTAGAGGTCTTGGATGAACAGGAACTCGCGGCTGTAGACCGTGGTCTCCATCATCATGTAGGTCAATCCGGTGCGGCGCTGCGCGTCGACGATGCGCTTGCAGTCCTCGACGGACGTCGCCATGGGGATGGTGCAGCCAACATGCTTTCCCGCCTCCAGCGCAGCCACGACTTGGTCCGCGTGCAGTTGAAGGGGTGTGTTGATGTGGATCAAATCGATGCTCGGGTCCGCGAGCATGTCGTCGTAATCCGTGTAGCGGACCTCGATGCCGAACCGGTCGCCGACCTCGTTCAGCCGCGATTCCGTGCGCTGGCAGATCGCGTACATCTCGGCGTTCGGGTGCCGCTGATAAATGGGAATGAACTCCGCGCCGAACTCCAGCCCGACGATGCCAACCTTCAGTGTCTTCTGCGAACTCACGTTGTCGTTCCTTTCTTCAGGGAGGTGCGGCGCAGGCGCGCCGGTCTCGTGCGGGTTTTCCCCGCGTCGACAGTCATATCGAGGCAGGTCAGGGACCAGGTTTCATCCGGCAGCAACGAGGCGGCGGCAGGTGGGAAACCTGCGATGGCCGCGTACTCCGGACCGGCTGCCGATCACCGCGGTGCAGCGGGCCTCCCGTGGACCGGGCTCGCTGGCGAGCGCGGCGACGAGAGGAACGGGCGGCTCAGGTGGCATTGACGCCCCGGCGGAAGGTGCCGAGCGCCCCATGCTGGGAAAGCAGTTGTTCCGAGCTGAAGTACGCGAGCGCCTGGATCGTCTGGTTCGGGTTGTAGCCGCCGTAGCTGACGAACTGTCCGCCCCCGATCGCGTAGAGCCCGCGGCACTCGTGCACTTCACCGTAGATGTCCGTGACTGAGGTTGCAGGGTCCTCCCCCATGCGGTGGACGCCGACGTCGTGGGTGGACAGGTGGTAGGGCGGGCGAGGCGAGTCCGTCCAATAGCTCTTCGCGCCCATCTCTCGGGCGATGAGCTCCTTGTACCGCCCCATCAGGGTCACCGAGTCGGCGTCGTGGTCTTCCCAGTCGTGAGTTATTCGAAGTGCGGGCTGCCCCCAGCGGTCCTTCACAACCGGGTCGAGATCGCAGTAGTGGCGCCGGTACGGGAAGTTCGTCGTCTGGGAGTACATACGGTGCATGTGCAGGTAGTTGTCGCGCATCCAGTGCTTCAGGTCGAGCCCGAATTTGGGGACGCGAGGGTCCATGTTGTGGTACGCCTCGATCGGCTGGAGGTCGCCCGTCACACTGATGATCGGCGATCCCCACAAGACCCCGAGATCGTTGTCCGGCACACGCTCCGACGTGAAATCATCGATCGCGCTTGAGGCGTTGAAGGTGCCGATGAACGGGTTCGTCGCCTCGGGAAGGATGGAGGTGAACCAGCCGAAGTTGTGGGTCATGAAGTGTTGGCCGACTTCCCCGTTCGCGTTGATGCCCGATACGAGCATCAACCGCACGTTCTCCAGCGCATACGCGGTGAGGATGACGATGGGCGCCTCGACGTCGTGGGGCACGTCGTGCGCGTCCACGTACGTCACGCCCCGCACCTCGCGACCGTCGGCGGAGCGATTGATCCGCAGCACGCGGCTCTGTGAGCGCAAGTCGAGGTTGCCCGTCGCCTTTGCCTCCGGAACCGAAGTGACCTGGGTGGTGGACTTGGCCTTCACGTGGCAGGGGAAGCCGTGGCAGAACCCGCAGTTCACGCAGGCGGAGCGTCCCTTGTATTCGACTGAATTGAGAGCCAGGGGCTGACGGAATGGGTGCATGCCGAGCCGCTTCGTCGCCTCGACGAAGGGAACGTCGCCCGGGCCTTGGGTGATCGGCGGCATCGGGTAATCGTTTCGCCGGGGAGGGTCGAAGGGGTTGGTGCCCTCCGCGAGCACGCCCCGGACGTTCCCCGCTCGACCCGAGATGCCTTGCTCGTGCTCCACCATCTCGTAGTAGGGCTCGAGGTCGTCGTAGCTGATCGGCCAGTCGGCCACGGTCGACCCTTCGGGCAGCGCCTGCTCCCCGAATCTCTCGGCGATGGCTGACTTCATGCGGAAGTCGGCCTCCCTGAAGCGATACGCGGCGCATCCCCAGTGAAGGGTGCCCCCGCCTGTTCCGATCGACGGGAGCCCGTACAAGGGTTCGTCGATGCCGAGGGCGCCGGCTGACCATGGGAGAACCCGCGCCCGTGCGTTCTCGTCGGGACGCCAGGTGACCGGGTCGACGTTCACGCCCGCGACGATCGCTCCGCGCTGGTAGTAGCGCAGCTCGTCGTGCTTGATCTCGAAGTCGTCCTGCGTGTAGTCGGGCCCCTTCTCCAGCCCGAGCACCTTGGCCCCTGCCTTTGTGAGCTGCTCGGCAAGGATGCCGCCGGCCGAACCCATTCCGACGATGATCGCGTCATACCGGTCGGTCACCGCGTGCCTCCGATGCGCGTGTAGAGGTCCTTCACGGTCAGGATCGGGATGCTCTTGGCATCCACCCCGGGCCGCATCTGCTCTGGGCTGTACCCCCACTGGGCGCCGGGGAAGCCGACGAGCTTCCAGCCCACCACGCCCCGGTTTCCTCCATAGGCGGGGTCACCGAAGAAGCCCTGGACGGTGTGCTCCCTCACGATCCGGTAGAACTGGCCGAGAAAGTCCGACGGGTCCGCGCGAGACACCTGGTCGAGGGATGCCACAACGTCCCGCTGCTGTTCCTCGCTCAGCTGCACGAACCCCACGCTGTAGCGACCAGCGACGAGGTCCGCCAACTCCCTCAGCCCAGTCCGGTACACCGACTGCAGGTCTCTCATGAAACCGGCAAGGGAGCGGTCGATGTAGCTGGTAACTGCAGCTTCGCGCGCTCCGGGCGATCCCGCCTCTGACGGGATGATCTGCGCGGTGAACGCGTCGATCATCGCCGCCTGGGCGGGGTTGAGGAAGAGCAGTGCGTCGTCGAGGGCGTAAGCGGACCCCATCATCGTCATTCCTTCTTGCTCGCTTTCGCGTGCTCCGCGAGCTTCGATTCCACGAGCGGACGGAGGTACTCGATCGAGGTACGGGCGTCCTCGTCGGGTTCTATCCCCCGGCGATGGAAGCCCGTCTCCATAGTGAGGTAACCGTCGAAGCCGGTGTCGATGAGAGCGTCGATCAGGGAGGGGAAGTCCCCGACACCAGAGCCGGGAGGCAGCCGGTCGTTGTCGGAGATGTGGACGTGCTTCAGGTTCTCGCCCATCCTGTAGACATAGTCGCTCATGACTTCCCTGCTATAGAGAGCGTGGAAGGTATCGAACATGAGCTTCACGTTCGGCTTGTTCACATCTTCCATGAGCTCGATGGCGTCGTCCGCGTGCATGCAGAGGTTGGTGTCGTGAGACGTCGGCTCGATGACCAGTGTCACCCCAGTGTGGGCGATCCGGTCTGCCACTTCAGTGAGCACCTCCCGGCTCCACTTCCAAGCCTGCCGACGGGACGTGCCGAAGATGATCCAGCCGGGTAGGTAGATCAGGGTCTTGCCGCCCCATTCGGCCGTGAGCTCGGCGAGGTCCACGTAGTGCTCGACTGTGGCGCGGCGCTCCTCGATGTTGGGCGAGGCGGGGTTGTTGCCGGGACCGCCGGACGGGGCGGGCAGCATGCTCGAGAGCGAAATGCCATGCTCGTCGAGCAGCTCGCGGACCCGCCTGCGCCGGTCCTTGCTGAGGTGGGGAGGGTAGGCGTGCGGCGCCGCCGCCCCGATCTCTATTCCGTCGTACCCCATCCCAGCGATGCGCTTGATCGTCTCATCGAGGGTGTAGGCGGGCACCCACACGTAGAAGCTGGAGTAGGCCCAGGTGTTGTAGGAGATTTTCATCGGTTCCCTTTCGTTTCAGGCTCGTTCGCTGGGCTGCGCGGCCGCCGTTGTCGTGCACGCGATGCCGAGGCGTTCGGCGGCCGCTGGTCCCTCGGTTCTCGCAGACTCGCCGTCGATGAGGACCTCGCCAGTCATTGGGTGATGGGCGCCGGACAGGTTTCGAGTGAGGGGGACTTGCCTGCGCCGTTGTCCCGATGAGCGCCAGGACCTTGCCGGGATGCACGGACAAGTCAGACCGTGCCGGGCCTGCATGCCCGGAAAGTGCTTCGCCACTTCGCTGACGTGAAGTCGAGACGTCACCGTTGACCCCGTTTTCCGGTTGTTTACCACTCTCGACCCAGCTAGCGGGTCTTCGGGTACTGTATGAGCGACCAGCACGACGAAAAAGTGCCCGATTAATGTTCTTTTGGGCATATATCCGTCGAAATGGAATCCGAACGACAAGCCCGGAGGGTAGCGATGGGGTCACTGTGGACCGAGGTGCAACTCCTCAAGCCGGACCAGAACCTTGCACCCGACGCGCACGCCGCGCGCAGTGTCATCGCGCGGATGATCGCCGACTCTCCCGCGGTGAGCAGGCGGGACATAGTGGAGGTTACGGGGCTCGCGCGCTCCACGATCGACGGCCACCTCCAGGTGCTCTTCGACGCAGGACTGATCGAGGACGCTGGCCTCGGCGGCAGTCCGACGCGGGGGCGGCCCGCGCAGGTGTTCCGAATCGGCACCGCGCGCGGGGTCGTTCTCGTCGCCGATGTCGCGGTAGAGACGACCCGGCTCGCGATCGCGACGTTGGACAAGAACATGGTGGACAGCACCGAAGTCGCCATACGGGTCGATGTCGGCCCAGACGAGCTGCTCCGCGCTCTGGCTGGTGAGTTCACGGCTCTCCTCGAGAGGAACGGGCTCGGCCTCGGAGATTGCCTGGCGCTCTCGGTCGGCCTGCCCGGGCCAGTCGACTCTCATCTGGGCTTCGCGGTGCGCCCGCCGCTGATGCCGGGATGGGACGGCTACGGAGTGTGCGCATTCATGGCGCAGGCGTTCGGGTGCGACGTGATCGTCGACAACGACGTCAATCTCATGGCCCTCGGCGAGGCGCGCGCACTGGGTGGAGAACACCTCCCGCTCCTCATGATGCATCTGGGGACGGGAGTCGGCGCTGGTTTCGTCGGCGAGGACGGGCGCCTCTTGCATGGGGCAGACGGCGCGGCCGCCGATGTCGGTCACATCCAGGTGCGCGGCACGGCGGAGCAGAAGAATGTCCTGTGCAGCTGCGGCAACCGCGGCTGCATAGAGGCAGTAGCGTCGGTTCCCGCCATGGCGGCACGGGTCTCAGCTGCGTCGTCCTCCCCGGTGAATTCCGAACAGCTGCTGGAGCGACTCGTTCGGGGGGACGCCACCACGGTGAGCACGGTCCGCGAGACGGCTGCGCTTCTCGGCCGCACCATCGCCGATCTCGTGAACTTCTGCAATCCGGCGCGAATCGTGCTCAACGGCGCAGTGACTGACTGCACGGAAGACGTGCTGGCACAGGTCAGGAGCGTGGTCTACCAGCAGGCCCAGCCACTCGCGACTCGAAATCTCTCCGTCGTTCACAGCCGCCTCGGCTCAGAAGCCGGTCTCATCGGCGGAATGATATCGGGGATCGAGCAGGTCCTCTCGCCTCGGGGAATTCAGTACCACACGCGCTCGACCTCCTCGAACATGCTTCCGCTTGGGCTCGATCCCATGGCACAGCTCAAGGTCTCGGCCCGCGCCAGCCGTTAGCCGGCCATCCGCCGAGGGTCGCCTGCACCGGTGCTGATCTCAGCCCGGCAGCCGCGATGCAGTAAGGGTGTTGCGATCAGCGTCCTGATGGGTCCGTGACCAGATGCCGGCGTGAGCCGATCACCGAATCCCATGGTCGAAGTCACTCTTCACGCTCATGATGGACTCGTCGTTGATAGGGCTCATGTTCATCCCCGGCAGCAGACCGTGCCCGGCGTCGACCTTCAATTCGAGTCCGGTGATGTGCTCGGCCTGATCCGAAGCAAGCCATACGACGGCATTGGCGATGGCGTCGGGCGGAAGCATCGTGCGGCCCCTGAGCGCGTTCCAGCCGAGCACCGCAGAGAGCACGTCCTCCCGCGATGCGTCAGGGCGACCGCCGATGATGCCACGGCTGACCTGATTGTTGTGCATCGGGCTGTCGACCGGTCCCGGGAGGACGGCGTTGACCCGTATGTTGAAGGGTGCAAGCTCCAGCGCAGCTGATCGCATAATCCCCAGAACACCGTGCTTGGCCGCCGCATAGTGCAAGAAGTTGGTCGCACCCTCGACTGCATTGATCGAAGCGGAATAGATGACCACTCCCGTCAATCGTTCCATCATGTGCGGGGCGACTGCCTTCGTGGTCTGCCATGCCCCCGTCAGGTTGATGGCGATCATCTCGTCCCACTCTGCCTGTGAGATGTCCCAGAACGACTTCGCGGCGTACACGCCAGCATTGGCGACGACTATATCGATGTGGCCGAGTTCAGCGATCGCGTTCCGCACCACACGTGCCATGTCCTCCTCGTTGCGAACGTCGGCGACTTCGGCGACGCAGCGCCGCCCCAATGCACGAACCAACGCGGCCGTTTCATGCAGATCCTTCTCCGATCCCATGCCGTAGGGGATCGTCTCCACGTCGTGCGCCACGTCACTGATGACGACGTCCGCGCCCTCAGCCGCGAAGCGCTTGGCCATGGCTCTGCCCTGGCCACGTGCGCCTCCGGTGATCCAGACAACTTTTCCTTGGAATTGCATTCTTGATCTCCAGTCAGAGTCGGTGGTTGTCGAGGAGGTGGTGCTTGCCGCTCGTCTTGAAGGACCGAATGAGCTGCGAGTTGATCATGTCCAGCGGGAATCCCAGCTCGATCTCGCTGACCCGGTCGAGTTCCTCCATCTGATCTGCGTCGAGCCGGATCCCCAACGACGCGATGTTCTCGTCGAGCTGAGCAGCAGTCCGCGCACCGAGGATGGGGACGACGACACCGAAGCGATCCGCCTGTTGGCGCACCCATGCGAGCGCTACCTGCGCATTCTTGGCGCCGATCGACTCGGCTACACGAGAGACCACCGTGGCGATCTCGGTGTAACGCTGAGCCGTTTCCTCAGGGATCGCGCTGCGGTCAAGGCCACGGCTTCCGACAACCGGCACCATGCTCGTGTCCGTGGTCCGGCGCGGGTCGGAGATGAGAGCACCTCCGCCGAGAGGGGCCCATGACACCACCGCTAGGTCCAGCGCACGCGCCATCGGAAGTACCTCCCGCTCAGATGTCCTCTGCACCAGGCTGTACTCGACCTGCACCGCGACAACCGGAGCCCACCCGCGCAACTGCGCCAACGTGCTCGCTTGCGCTGTGACCCAGGCCGGGGTGTCGGAGAGAGCGATGTATCGCACCTTGCCCGCGCTTACCAGGTCGTCGAGGGACCGCATCACCTCATCGACCGGCGTTGTCTCATCCCAGAAGTGCAAGTAGAAGAGATCGATGAAATCGGTGCCCAGGCGCTTGAGGCTCTCCTCGACGGACCTGATCATGTTCTTGCGACTGTTTCCGCTGCGGCTGATATCTCCCGAAGCAGTCGGATTTGCTCGCGCCTTCCCCTCCGGCGCGCCGGTCGAACGGGAGTACCCGCCGACTTCGCCCGAGTACTTGGTCGCCAGCACGAAGTGGTCCCGATCCGACCCCATGAACTCCTTGAGCATCCGCTCGGAGTTGCCGTCCTGATAGATGTTCGCGGTGTCGAGGAAAGTTCCCCCCGCCTCTGCGAAGGAGTCGAAAACCTCTTTCGCTTCCGCTTGCGCGCTCCCCCATCCCCAATCGGTGCCGAAGGTCATGGTTCCGAGCGCGACCTCTGAAACCCGCAATCCCGAACGACCGAGCAATTTATACCGCACGACTCTGTTCCTCTCTGATCCGATGATCCGTTTGGATCAGATTCGCGTGAGCGAGCGACGGTTGACGAAGGCATCGACCGCCAGGGCGAGGAGGAGCACTGCACCCTTGACGACCGTCTGAGCGAATGACGAGACATTCATCAGACCCATGCCATTGTCTATGGTGGAAAGGAGCAATGCTCCCGCGATCGCGCCGATGACCGTGCCCTTTCCTCCGGAAAGGGACGTGCCGCCGATAACCGCGGCTGCGATCGCTGTCAGCTCGAGATTGATCCCCATGTTAGCCGGAGCGCTCCCGAGCCTCGCGGTAAGCAGAACTGCTCCCACCCCGTATATGGCCCCCATGAGAACGAACGAGTAGAACGTCAACTTCCGCACGGGGATTCCTGAGAATCGAGCAGCCTCGCGGTTGGAACCGATGAGGTAGGAGTTCCTCCCGAACCGCGTCTTCTGCATCACGACTGTAAGGACGAGTCCGATCGCAGCCGCCCAGACGACTGCAGCCGGGACGCCGAGGAATCCTGACGAAATCCAGACAAGGAAGACGAATGGCACAGTGAGCCCGGCTATGCGCCCGATCAACTTGACGGTGTCAACGGGGAGCCCGTACTTGCGATCGCCCTGGGCTGACACCACCATCGCGACGAGTGAGACGACGTAGATCACCGTCAGGGCGATCACCGACAGCCCGGTCGGGGTGAAGGATTCACTCAGGCCGATGAAGTCCTCGCTCACCGGCGCGACGGTCTCTGCGTTGGTCCACAGCCAGCCCACCCCCCTGAACATCAGGAGGCCGGCAAGGGTGACGACGAAGGATGGAACCGCTAGTTTGACCACCCAAAACCCCTGCCAGGCCCCCAACACGCATCCAGCGGCGATACCCGCGATGACCAGCACGTAGATGGGAAGGTCCGAATTGATGTCGAGCTGGGCGACGAACACACCAACGAGGTAAACCGCAGCGCCGATCGACAGGTCGATTTGACCCATGATCATGAGCACGGACACGCCCGCCGCGAGAACCGCCACCACAGATCCTTGGCGTAGCAGAAGCGAGAGGTTGCGAGGCGTGAAGAAGACGCCACTGGTACCGATCTGGAAGAGCACCGCCAGCACGATGAACGCGATTCCCAGCGCGATGAACTGCGGGTCGATCGGCAAGGTGCGCAGGCTGAATCCGCGGCGCACGGATTCGCCCTCCGTGCGCTCCTGGTCACTGGTCACAATCGCCATTGAGTGTCCTTTCCTGTGGCAGCAAGCATTACTTCGTGTCTCGGCGAGTTGGGCGGAAGCTCCGCGTTGATCCGCCCCTTATACATGACCAGGATTTTGTCCGCTTGGGTGACGATCTCCTCAAGGTCACTCGAGATGAGGAGCACCGCTCGCCCTTCTTGGGCTTGTTTTCGGATGAGGTCGAATACCTCGAGACGTGCGCCGACATCGAGTCCGATGGTCGGCTCGTCGAGGATCAGGATTCGCGGGTTGGTCGCGAGCCAACGCGCGAGCAGGACCTTCTGCTGGTTGCCCCCGCTGAGCGTCTCGACCGCGGCCCGCAGGTTGAGCGGCCGGACGCCGAGGTCGCGCGCAAGTCCCTGGTTGCGACGGTATTCTGCTGCCCGACTGATGATCGTCCCCGGGCTTACCGCCCGGATGCTGGCTGAACTGATGTTCGCGTTGACGCTCTGCCCTTGCAGGATCCCGGTGCTCTTCCGGTCCTCCGTAAGCATGGCCACGCCCGACGCGAGTGCGTCGGCCGGACCTCTCGCGCGCCATGGGCTGCCGTACAGTCTCACGTCCCCGCTGACCTCGCCCGCCCATGAGCCGAAGATCGCACGCGCGAGCTCGGTTCGCCCCGCACCAACGAGCCCGAACAGCCCGAGCACCTCCCCGGCGCGGAGTTGAAGGCTGACGTCCTTCACTCGGAACTTGTCGCGGTTGTCCGGATCGCGGACGCTCAGGTTCGAGAGCGAAAGTACAACTTCTCGCTCGTTCGCCGGTGCTGGGGTCGTGTGGCGCGTCCGAAGTTTAGCCACATCCGAGCCGATCATTGCGCGAACTATCGCGCGCCGCTTGCCGACCGGACTTTCGAAGGTCTCGGCAACCCGCCCATCCCGCATCGCCACAACACGATCTGCGATCACCTCGAGTTCGTCGAGGCGATGGGTCACGTGGATCCACGCGACTCCCTGCTCGCGAAGGCGGCGCACATGCGCGAAGAGTGTCGCCGTCTCGTCATCGGTAAGCGCAGCCGTCGGTTCGTCCAGGATCACGAGGCTGGCCCGCTTGCTCAACCGTGCAGCCATCATCACGAGGCGTTGCTCGGAAACAGTCAGAGTGCTGAGCGTGGCGAGCGGATCCGCCGTGATGTTGAAGAATCTCAATTGTTCGATCGTGGCGCGGAAGAGCTCCCGCCGGTTCACGACGCCGCCTCGCGCCGCCAGAGATCCGGCGAACATGTTCTCGGCGATCGTGAGATGAGGTGCCGTTTGCAATTCCTGCGGAATCATTACGATTCCCGCTGCTTCGGCCTCACGGACATTCTTGAACTTCCTACGGCGGCCGTCGAATTCGATGGTTCCACTGTCGCTGGCGAGATAGCCGGCCACGATCTTCGACAGGGTGGACTTGCCGGCGCCGTTCTCGCCGACAAGGCCCACCACCTCACCCCTGCGGACCTGAATACTGACGTCCCGGAGAACCGGGACGCCTGAATACCGCTTATTGATTCCGGAGACCTCGAGCAGGACTTCTTGCTCGATTTTCTCGTCGGTGCGGTTGCCCTCTTCGGCGGGGGTGAGATAGTGGACCATTGCGGCTCCCAGGCAGTTGCTTTTCGAACTGATCGAACTAATCGCAGAGCGTCGGGTTGCCCTTCAGCACTGTCTCCTTGTCCGCCCAGCCCTCTGGGAACTTCCCATTGAGCCACTCGCAGAGGTTGTCCTGGGTGATCGCCACCGGTGACACGAGGGCCGTGGGTACAGCGCCATTGCCGAAATCTTCCGTCGATTGCGACTTCGGCTTCTCGCCAGCGGCAAGGGCGTGAGCCGCATCCGCCGCAAGGACCCCCTGCTCATCGAGCGGCGTCCATATCGTCACGCTCTGGCGCCCGTCGGCGATCAGCGCGAGCGCAGACTCGTCGGCGTCCAGTCCAGAAAGGAAGACCTTCCCGGTCAGATGGCGACCTGCGATTGCTTGGGCGACGCCCGATGCCATCCCATCGTTGAGGACGAGGAAAGCTGCTACGTCGTCATTCTGAGCGGAGAGGACATTTTCGGCGTTCGCCTGGGCAGCAGCGATATCGAACCCCGGGATGAACTGGTCCGAGACAACCTTGATCTTCGCATTGCCCTTGAGCCCCAGGTCCCACTGACCGCTGATGATCTTCACGACGCCAGTGCCGGCGTCTCCCCGCAGGAAGGCGTAATTGCCCTCGGGGGCTGCCGCCACGGCGGCTTCCATCTGCAGCTTGCCCGCAAGCGGGTTATCGCGCTGGACGAAGAAGTCGATCGGGGCATCCTTGACCCCGATGTCGTAGGCGATCACCGGGATCTGGGCCTGATTGGCCGACTTCACGGCCTGCGCGGCAGCCGCGTCATCGACGGGAGTGATGATCAGCGCATCGATACCCTTGGTGATCAGATTCTCGATACCGGCGTTCTGCGTTACCTGGTCGTCGTTGGAATACTCGATGAGGACAGTGTCGCCGAGCGCTTCGAGCCGCGCCTTCATTGCCGCAACATCGAATTCCCAACGGCGCTGAGTCTGGTTCTTGACGGAAATTCCGATCACGAAACTTTCGCCATCGGGGGCACCACCCCCGGAGGCCGCGTCGCCGTTGTCGCCTGTGGCGCAGGCGGCAAGCCCCGTCATGAGCATACCCGTCGTCACGGCCATCACCCCGGCGCGCATCATGCGGCTAGATGTGCTGTGTCTTTTCTCCAATGAAAACCTCCAACAATCAAAAAAGGTGCGGCCCTGCGCTCCGGGCGGCCAGCGACACGGGCAGGGACGGTCGTACAACTGCGGCCGATTCGCACCATATAGTTCGCTGGTTCACGACAAAAGGGCCCGAATTATGTTGATCTCGACACATGTCAGGCGCCGCAGCGCCAGGGTGAACCCGGCGTTCGCTGGCGTCCGGTTCACCCGGTCATGGACGCACGAACCACGCCGCACCCCCTCGACGGGGACTTCCCGGCGGAGCGATTCCCGCGGCGGGCAACCAGGCGAGGCGCCCGGCGCGAGCGGCAGGGCCGACAACCGGATCCGCGCTCACGCTGCGGTCGCCCGCTTCCGCACGATGAGGTCACAGCTAGTCGCCCCGCGCGATGAAATCGGCGACGCGCTCGCCGATCAGCACTGCGGTCGCAGCGGGTCCCCGCATGGGGACCGTCGGCAGGATCGAGAGGTCCGCCACCCGCAGCCCGCGCAGCCCTTCCACGCGACCGAACTGGTCGACGACGCTCCCCATCGGTGCGGTGCCGCTCAAGTGCTGGGCGGTGCCGAGATGGTCGGCGATCCACCTGTCGAGCGCCGCGTCGTCCGGGCGCGTAGGCAAGTCGACGAATCCCGCGAAGATCGCAGCGAAGGCATCCGTGCAGAGCACGGTAGCGGCGGCGCGAACGCCTTCGCGCATCGCTGCGCGGTCCTCCTTGTCGGCGAGGTAGTTGAAATTGATCGTCGGGGCCACGCCGGGGTCAGCAGATTCGAGCCGAACCGTCCCGCGCGAGCGGTTCGCCTGCAGCGAAACGAGCACGTCGAGCGGGCCGGCGACATCCTCACCGCGCAGGAGATAGGCAACAGGCTTGAGCAGGGGAAGCAGCTCTACATCGCCCGCCACGGCAGAACCGCTCGAGGTGAAGTGCAGCACGCTGGCCATCGCGGGCCCGTCCCGTAACTGAGCGGCCGCACCCTTGGGATGCCAGGCAAGGGACACTTGCGGATGGTCGCTGAACCCCACGCCCACCGGGAGGTCGGCGGCTACATCAATCCCGATCCGGGCGAGGTCAGCGGCTGGCCCGACCCCCGAGAGGAGCAGGGTGTGCGAGGTCGCGACCGCCCCTGCGCAGAGCACGATGTGCTCGCCCTCGAGAACCGCGCCGCCGGGCGCGACGGCTACACCAACCGCGCGGCCCGAGTCGAAGATCACGCGCTCGACGACGGTCGATCCGAGAATTCTGAGATTCGGTCGATTCCACGCGGGCGCCAGGTAGGCGAGCCCGGCGTTCCACAGCACCCCGTCACGCACGTTCATCGGCAGCGGACCGTACCCCGGAGCGCCCCAGTCGTTCTTGTCCGGCTCGCACGCGTAGCCGAGCTGTTGCGCCGCCGCCGCGAACGCGGCAGTGACAGGATGCCCCTGCGCTGGCCGTGCGACCGGCATAGGGCCCGCGCCGCCGTGCACAGCGGCTGAGCCATAGTCGGCGTCGCTCTCGAGCTCTCGCAGGAACGGAAGGCTCCTCTCAAGCGTCCATTCCCGCCGCCCGGCGGCTGACCAACCGGCGAAATCGTCCTCCCGCGCACGAACGAAGTAGCCTCCGTTCGTCGCGGTCGATCCACCCAGCACGCGCCCACGCGGCAAGACGTAATCGGTTCGAGCATTGAGCCTCGCGAAGTACCCCCAGTGGTTCCGATGCCCGGGATCGGCCCCCCGCATGGACCCCGCATCGAGCAGCTCCGCAGCGTATCCGGAAGGCGTCTCGGGCACCGGCCCCGCTTCGACAAGCAGAACAGACCTCCTGGGGTCTTCGCTCAGGCGTGCGGCGAGCGTGGCCCCGGCTCCCCCACCGCCGACAACGATAACGTCGCTTCTCAAGCCGGGTACCGCGACCCGAACGAGGTGCTGAGCATTGCGTATGCAGTGTCGAGCAACTCGATGAGGTCCGAGTTCTCGTCGGCGAGCCACTGCTCGTACGCCGAGAGCGAGACGCCAAGGAGCGCCCACGCCATAGCTTGTGGTTCGAGGCTGCTGGCAGGCACCCCGAGCCGTCGCCCCACGAACTCCGCGACGACCTGTCGCCAGGCGGCGTAGCGCAGGGTCGAGTGCGCGACGAGGCTCGGCACTGTCAGGAGGAGGCGCATCCGGCGACGGTGGTACGGCACCTCAGCGGTGGGGAAGCGGTTGAACCTGATGACTGCCGCATGCAGTGCCTCGACTAGGGGCACGGTCTCTGGCAGATCGTTGAGGAATTCGCGCATGGCGGCGAGCAAGCTGTCGAAGTCGCCCCAGGGCAAGTCGTTCTTCGAGGAGAAGTAGCGGAAGAACGTGCGTCGGCTGATGCCGGCGGCCGCGGCGATGTCGCCGACCGTTGTCTCCTCGAATCCCCGCTCAACGAAGAGTTCGAGTGCGATGTGACTCAGTTCGGCGGGCGAGGTGGACGGCTGCCTGCCGAGCCGCCCACGGACGGCCTCGCTGCCAGACGACACGCTCATCGAATCCGCAATTCCTATTTGGCACTCGGTGTCATTAGTATCAACCCAATCGTCCGAGTCGTCGCATCCTAAGGAGCATCCCATGACCTCAGCCCCGCAGGCGATCCCTGCCGCCGACGAGCCCGCCGCTCTGGCTGGAGCAGATCTTCTTGTGGAGGAGATCTCGATCGACGGAATGTGTGGGGTCTACTAGCGCATGGATATCGAGCGCGCCTGGGACGTGCACCCGCAGGTCTCGTTGCGGCCCGAGCCGTTCGGAGCAATGCTCTACCACTTCGGTACGCGCAAGCTCTCCTTCTTGAAAGACCGCACGCTTCTGTCCATCGTCGAGACGCTAGCGGTGTCGCCGTCGGTGCACGCGGCGTGCAAGACGGTCGGGGTGAGCGACGAAGACCTCCCCCGATTCACGGCAGCTCTGGAGATTCTTGAGCGCTCGGCAATGCTGATCGAAAGGGCATCATGACGCTGCTCGAAGCGAAACCTCTGGCTCCCGCGCAGCCACCATCGCCCGGCCGACTCGTCGACCTCTTCGAGTACGGGCTGGATGCCCCCATCTGCCTCACCTGGGAGCTCACCTACGCGTGCAACCTGTCCTGCGTGCACTGCCTCTCGAGTTCCGGGCGGCGGGATCCGCGCGAACTGAGTACGGACGAGTGCAAGGCCGTCATCGATGAGCTCGAGCGCATGCAGGTCTTCTACGTCAACATCGGCGGCGGCGAGCCGACCGTCCGGCCGGACTTCTGGGAGCTCGTCGACTACGCGACCGCCCACAAGGTCGGCGTGAAATTCTCCACCAACGGCATCAAGATCACCCCGGAGGTCGCCCGGCGGCTCGCGGCGAGCGACTACGTCGACGTGCAGATCTCGCTCGACGGAGCCACCGCAGAGGTCAACGACCATGTCCGCGGTCCAGGGTCTTACGCGACGGCGATGCGCGCGATGCAGAACTTGGCGGATGCCGGCTTCACCGGGTTCAAGATCTCCGTCGTCTGCACCCGTCAGAACATTCCGCAGCTCGACGACTTCAAGGCAATCGCCGATCGGCTCAATGCACAATTGCGCCTCACTCGTCTGCGCCCCTCGGGCAGGGGCGCAGATGTATGGGACGAACTGCACCCGACCGCAGCCCAGCAGCGCGAGCTCTACGACTGGCTTGTCGCCAATGGCGACAACGTCCTCACCGGGGACTCGTTCTTCCACCTCTCCGCATATGGTGCGGCACTGCCCGGCCTCAACCTCTGCGGCGCAGGACGGGTTGTGTGCCTCATCGATCCGATCGGAGACGTCTACGCGTGCCCGTTCGCCATCCATGAGGAGTTCCTCGCCGGCAACGTCCGCTCAGAAGGCGGCTTCAAGAAGGTGTGGCGCGACTCGGAGCTCTTCACCCGCCTGCGCAAGCCGCAAAGTGGCGGAGCGTGCTCGTCGTGCCCGTTCTTCAGCACCTGCAAGGGCGGCTGCATGGCGGCCAAGTTCTTCACCGGCCTCCCGCTCGACGGTCCGGACCCCGAGTGCGTGCGCGGGTTCGGCGAGGAGCTCCTGAGCCAGCGGGACGCAGCGTCCTCGATTCCCAAGCCGGATGGCGACCACTCGCACCGCACCGAGCGCGCGCAGCGCAAATCCACAGGACCCATCGCACTGACCCTGTCGGTACGAGGCGTTGAGCGCCCGCCGGTGAGCGCGTGTGCCGAAGACCCACTCGCGGGGTTCAGCCCCGCCGGCCCCACCCACGGAGCGAACTGCTCTTGCTGAAAGGAAACAGCCCTTGGCCAACGCCTGGTTCGAGACGGTAGCCGAAGCACAGCGGCGCGCCAAGAAAAGACTTCCAAGCTCTGTGTACGGCGCGCTCCTCGCCGGATCGGAGAAGGGCACAACGTACGCGGACAACACCGCGGCGTTCGCTGAGCTCGGCTTCGCGCCCCACGTGGCCGGTCATCACGCGACGAGGGATTTGTCCACGACGGTACTCGGCATCCCCATCTCGATGCCGATCATGGTGTCGCCCACAGGCGTGCAGGCCGTGCACCCGGACGGCGAAGTCGCTGTCGCCCGTGCGGCGGCGAACCGCGGGCTCATCATGGGACTGAGCTCCTTCGCCTCCAAGCCCGTCGAAGAGGTTGCCGCCGCAAACGCCAACACGTTCTACCAGATGTACTGGTCGGGCACGCGCGACTCGATGGCCCAGCGGATGGACCGCGCTCGCGCCGCCGGTGCCAAAGCGCTCATCGCCACGCTCGACTGGTCGTTCTCGCACGGGCGGGACTGGGGCAGCCCCACGATTCCGGAGAGAATGACTCTCGGAACGATGATCAAGTTCGCCCCGGACGTGCTGCCGCACCCGAGGTGGCTGTGGGCGTTCGCGAAGGCGCGTCGCATCCCGGACCTCACGGCACCGAACCTCGCGCCACCGGGGCAACCCGCCCCCACCTTCTTCGGCGCCTACTACGAGTGGATGCAGACTCCGCCGCCCTCGTGGGAGGACGTCGAGTGGATGCGCGAGCAGTGGGCCGGACCGTTCCTGCTCAAGGGCGTCACGCGCGTCGACGACGCGGAACGCGCGATCGACGCAGGGGTGGACGCGATCTCGGTGTCCAACCACGGCGGCAACAACCTCGACGGCACGCCCGCTGCGATCCGAGTGCTCCCGTCGATCGTCGAGACCGTCAACGACCGGATCGAGATCGTGCTCGACGGCGGCATCCGGCGGGGCAGTGACGTCGCAAAGGCTCTGGCCCTCGGCGCGCGCGCCGTGATGATCGGGCGCGCCTACCTTTGGGGCCTGGCGGCCAACGGCCAGGCGGGCGTCGAGAATGTCTTCGACATCCTCCGGGGCGGCCTCGACTCCGCGGTGCTGGGCCTCGGGCACTCGTCGGTGCACCAGCTCAGTCCTCGGGACCTCGTGATTCCCGACGGCTTCCCCAGGACGCTCGGTGCTGACATCCCCGACTCGCTGAGCTAGTCGGGTGGGGGCGCACCTGAGGGATTATCGATGGCCGGAGATCACCGGGGCACCGGTCGTGCTCCTGCCAGTGGGATCGACGGAGCAGCACGGTCACCATCTGCCGCTCGACACCGATGCGGTCGTGGCGACCGCCGTGGCAGAGGGCATGAGAAGCCGCCTGGGCCCAGGCGTGCTCGTGGCGCCGACCGTCCCCTACGGCGCCAGTGGTGAGCACCAGCACTTTCCGGGAACAGTCTCCATCGGCAGCGAGGCCCTGGGGCTGCTGCTTCTCGAGTTCGTGCGCTCGGTCAGTAGTTGGGCGGCAGAGGTGATCATCGTCAACGGACACGGCGGGAACGCTTCGACCATCGCCTCTGTCGTGCGCCAAGCACGAACGGAAGGGCACCGGTTGAGCTGGGTTCCGTGCGCCGTTCCGGACAGCGACGCCCACGCAGGATTGACCGAAACGTCGTTGATGCTCCACCTTGCCCCGCAGCGTGTGATGCTCGCCAAGGCCACGCTCGGAAACACTCGGCCCTTAACCGAGCTGTTGCCTGCACTGAAGATCAATGGAGTGCGCAGCGTCTCGCCAACGGGCGTCCTGGGCGATCCAACGGGTGCAAGCGCCGAGCATGGGAAGTCGATCCTCCAGGCCATGATCGACGGCGCCACCGGTGCCCTCCAGTCCGCTCGACGCGCGCCATGAAGTCGAGGGCAGCGTTGACCGAGGACTGGCCGCTCCCCGAAGGCTTCATCGTGAGCCTGAACCATCGAACGCGAAGAAGAGACGGGGGGCGCACCCTCATCGGGGGAGCTCCCACACGGGTTCTCTACCTCAGTCCGGCGGGAGCAGGCCTGCTGCGGGAGGGCACCCTCCGCGTTACGGACCGCGAGACTGCCTTCCTGGCGGACCGGCTATTGGAGTCCGGCATCGCTGATCCAGTTGTCGGCGCATTGCCGGAGATCGATCCGGCGGACCTCACCTACGTGATCCCCGTGCGGGACCGTCCCGAGCCGCTCAACCGCCTGCTGGCCAGCATCGGCCGTCGAGGGCGGGTGATTGTGGTGGATGACGCGTCGCGCGACGCTGAGGCGACACGCGCGGTTGCGGCGCGGCATGGCGCTGAAATCATCCTGCTTCCCCACAACCTCGGGGTCGGCGGCGCTCGAAACGAGGGCTTGAGCAGGGTCACGACGCCCTACGTTGCCTTCGTGGACTCAGATGTCGTACTGCCTCCCGACGCGATGCCGACCATGCTGCGTCATTTCGCCGACCCTCGCGTGGCAGTAGTGGCACCACGAGTAGTGGGACTTACGGGAACGGCCAGCGGGACCTGGATCACCCGGTACGAAGATGCCCTTTCCTCGCTCGACCTGGGGCGCCATCCGGCAACGGTGCGCCCCAGGGCTGTGGTCTCCTGGGTTTCCGGCACCACCCTCGTGGCCCGTGCCAACGCCATTGGCGCGGGATTCACCAGCACAACACGCGCCGGTGAGGACGTCGACTTTGTCTGGAGGCTCGCCAAGGAGGGTTTCCGAATCAGGTACGAGCCCTCGGCCCTCGTGGAGCATGAACACCGCTCCTCGGTGCATGAATGGATCAGTCGAAAAGCGTTCTACGGCACGGGCGCATCCTGGCTCGCTCAGCGACACCCGGAGAGCATCGCCCCTGCAATTCTCAGTCCTTGGGGAACTGCTCTTGTACTCGCGCTGGCAGTGCAGCGCCGCTGGTCCATTCCGCTCGCGGTCGTGATATTCGCCGCAACCGCTGCGCGCATCAGCCGGAAGCTGTCTCGGAGCGAACGGCCGGTTGTGACCGCACTGGAGTTGACGGCCAGCGGAGCTCTCGCCGCAATCACGCAGGCCACGTCGTTGCTCCTGCGGCACTGGTGGCCAGTCGTTGCGATCGTGGCCCCCTGCTCCCGTCGGCTGAGGCGGGCGGTAGTCCTGGCGCACTTCGTGGATAGCGCCACACAACACCTGCGGACCCGTCCGCAGCTTGACCCCGTCCGATTCGCGCTCGCGCGCCGCCTCGATGATCTCGCCTACGGCGCAGGCGTTTGGTTCAGCGCGCTCAGAAGCCGCTCGTTGCGTGCGCTGATCCCAGACCTTCGGGCTCGATCAAAGGTCTGAACTGTGAGCAGGGCGTCCTGGCGGGCGTCGGCTTCGCCCTCTCCCCCGCCGCAGGTGCGGTGCTCATGTCGCTGTCCACGATCGTGGTCGCGCTGAACGCCCAGCTGCTGCGCCGGATCCGCCTCGACCCGGAGGAGCTGGCGCGCTCCTGAGGGCGATCAACTGAGGGCCAGGACCAGTGCGAGACCCGCGAGGGCCACCGACACCGGCACCATCATGATGCGCTCGCGCCTGCTGCGCGACAGCGCGTTCAGAGCGATGCCGAGGACCAGGTACCCGGCGATGACCCACATCGCGATCGACACGATCGCCGGCTCATCCCCGCCGGCATACCGCTCCTTCTCGAGCGCCAGGTAGGCGAACAGCGCGTAGAGCACGATCGAGACGACGCTGCCCAGCCGCTTGTTCCGCGGGAGCACGACATCCTGCCCGCCCCACGCGAATTGACCCAGTGGGGCGCCCGCGATCAGTGCGACCTGGAAGAGGGCGAGCGCGGCCAGCAGGCTGCAGAAGACGAGGGCGACGACGATCATGGCGTGCCACAGTCTGGCGGAACCCGGTGGACCTCGCGGGCACCGGCGCATTCCGCTCATGCCCGACGCCAGCCGGTGGCGGTCTCCCGAGCGAGGGCCTCGAGTTCGAGAAGCCCGAGCGCGGACCGCACCGAGGCGACCGAGAGGCCGGCCGAACGAGCGACGTCGTCGACGGGCCGCCCGCGAGTGCTCAGCGCGTCGAGCACTCGGCCGGCCTCGGCCGGGAGGCGTGGCCCCGCCTCCGTGGGAGCTCCGGCAACCGTCGGCACGACCAGTTCCGCCATCTCGGCCGCGTCGGTGACGCAGACCGCGTCGAACTCGCGCAGCAGCCGATGGCAGCCCGCGGATGCCGACGAGGTGACGGGTCCCGGCACCGCGCCGAGCGGCCGGGCGAGGGCGGCGGCGTGCCCGGCGGTGTTCAGCGATCCGGAGCGGGTGCCTGCCTCGATCACGACCGTCGCCCGGCTCGCCGCCGCAATCAAGCGGTTGCGCTGCAGGAAGCGCCATTTGGTCGGCGATGCACCGCACGGCAGCTCGGATACGACCGCTCCCGAGTCGACGATCCGACGCAGGAGGGCGTCGTGACCGCTCGGGTAGAAGCGGTCAACTCCCCCGGCGAGGTAGGCGATCGTCGTTCCCCCGCTGGCGAGCGCCGCGCGATGCGCCATGCCGTCGATGCCATAGGCGGCTCCCGAGACGATCGAGAACCCGCGATCGACGAGGCCGGAGGCGGCTTCGGCGGCGACGTGCTCGCCGTAGCCGGTGGCGGCCCTGGCGCCCACCAGAGCGATCGGCAGCGGCGAGCCGAGTACCGACGGGTTGCCGCGGCACCACAGCGCCGTGGGCGCGTGGCGGCCGAGGTCACCGAGGCCCGTCGGCCACTCCTCGTCGCCGGGAGCCACGAGGCGAACGCCGAGCACCGCCGCCGACTTGAGCGCGTGCAGGACGCCCGCTGCGAGAAGGCGCGGCTGCCAGCGCTCGAGCGCGGCACTGAGCTCGGGGACCTCGGGCGCGTCCGGGCCGGCGGCGCCGGCCTCGGTGGCCAGCCGCACGGGAGACCGCCCCTCGAGGACAGCGGCGAGGGCGCCCGCAGGCCCGAGAGCGGCGACCAGCGCTCCTGCGGTGCCGTCGCCCGGCTCCGCGACCATCGTCCAGGCGGCCCGCGCGAACAGCTCGGTCGCCTCCGCCAGGGAAACGTCCTGGTCGCGCAGGTCGCGGACGGCGACGCGGAGCACGGTCTCCTTCAGTCCGAGGATCATGGGACGGGCCTCCTCAAGAGCAGGGCGCGACCGATCTGGTCGGCGCCGGGGCGATCCGCTTCGTCCAGGTCGGCGAGCGTCCAGGCGATGCGGAGAATGCGGTCGTAGCCGCGCATGGTGATTCCGCCCCGCTCGAGGGCGCGGTCGACCGGAGCGAGCACCTCGCGGGGCAGCGCGAGAGGACCGCGCAGGGCGGATCCCGGCACGGCGGCGTTCGTGGTCCACGCCGTGCCGGCCAGGCGCTCGCGGGCGCGTCTGCGAGCGCGGATCACCCGGTTCCGAGCCTGCGCGGAGGTCGAGGTGGGCCGGTCCTCGCGCATGCGGAGCTGGACGGCGGTGACGCGGGATACGCGCACCCGGATGTCGATCCGGTCGAGGAGCGGTCCCGAGAGACGCTTGAGGTAGCGCAGGCGCACGGCGGAGGGGCAGGTGCACTCCCGGTCTCGGGAGCCCCACTCCCCGCAGGGGCAGGGATTGGCGGCGAGCACGAGTTGGAACCGGCCGGGGAAGCTGGCCATGGCTGCGGCCCGGGCGATGCGGATCTCCCCGCTCTCGAGCGGTTGGCGAAGCGTCTCGAGCGTCGCGGACGAGAACTCGGGCGCCTCGTCGAGGAAAAGCACGCCGTGCGAGGCGCGCGCCGCCGCACCCGGGCGGATGATGGCGCTGCCGCCGCCGACCATGGCGGCCGGAGTGGCGGTGTGGTGCGGACTCTCGAAGGGCGGGCGAGCCGTGAGGGCGCCCCCGACCGGCACGCCGCAGAGGGAGCGCAGGGATGCGACCTCGAGTGCGGCGTCCTCGTCGAGCGGCGGAAGCAAGGTCGGCATGCGCGACGCGAGCATCGTCTTCCCTGCCCCGGGCGGCCCGACCAGGAGCAGGTGGTGACCGCCCGCCGCGGCGGTGATCACCGCCTCGACCGCCTCGGCGTTCCCGACGATGTCGGCCAGGTCCCCCTCCGGCTCCGCGTCACCGGGCGGGTTCGGCGCCAGCAGGGCGTCGACCGGCAGCTCCTCCAGCTCCGCGCCGTGCCAGATCGCGGCATCCCGCAGGCTCGCGACCCCGACGGCGCGGATGCCGGGCACGAGCGCCGCCTCGTCCTGGTTCGCTGCGGGGACGAGGACGGTGGAGACGCCCGACCGCGCCGCGGCGAGCACGGCCGGCAGGACTCCGCGCATCGGACGCAGGCGTCCGTCGAGGGCGAGCTCGCCCAGGTGCGCCACCCGTCCCGTCTCGCCCGGAAGCTGCCCCGAGGTCGCGAGAGCGGCCACCGCGATGGCCAGGTCGAAGCCGGACCCCTGCTTGGGCAGGTCAGCCGGAGACAGGTTGACGGTGAGCTTGCGCTTGGGCCACTCCAGGCCGGAGTTGCCGATGGCGGCGCGCACCCGCTGCTCGGCCTCCCTCAAGGCGGAGTCCGGCAGCCCGATCAGCTTGAATCCTGGGCTCTGGTTCGACAGCTCGGCTTCCACGTCGACCAGGGCCCCGCTGAGCCCGAGGAGCGCGACGGATCGGGCGCGTCCCACCGCCATCAGAAGACGTCCCGCATCAGCTCGATCTGCGGAGCGCCGGCCGGATCCCGCACCACGCCGACCACATCGACGCGGACGTTGCCGTGCCGGCCGGGGTGGGCGCGACACCACGCCATGGCGAGGCCGTGCAACCGGGCCAGCTTGCGGCTGGTGATCGCCTCGAACGGGTGGCCGAATGCCAAGCTCGATCGCGTCTTGACCTCGACCACCGCGGTCGACGCTCCATCACGGGCGACGATGTCGATCTCGCCCTGGCCGCAGCGCCAGTTCCGATCGAGCACGAGATAGCCGAGCGACGTCAGGTGATCCGCCGCCACCTGCTCGCCCCACCTGCCCAGATCGTCCTTGCTCGCCATCCGCGCCTCCTGCGGTCCACCCTGGACAGCGGCGCATGCGTCCAGGGCAACGGACGCGAAAGCGTGCACTCGGCGGCCCTGCTCCGCGTTGGGGAGGAGTGCAGGCTCCGGTGCGGCCGTGGCAGCGGTGACCCCTCAGAGCTCCATGCCCGACGCTGCGTCCGGCTTCCCACGGCCACCGCTCGCCCGCATCACCGGTCTCCTCGCCGACTGCCACCTGTCGCCAGCGGAACCGCCCGACAGCGACGCGGGCCGACGCGTGCCCGCGTCTCGGCCCCGGATCAGGTGCGGCGCGATCCAGAAGAGCGCGACCACGCCGAGCACCACGCGCAGGGCCGTGAAGGCGAGGAGGTACCAGCCGGCGGCCTCACCGTCGAGGACCAGCAGGACCGCCAGTGCGACGAACGCGGCGTCCACCAGAAAGGACAGCCGCAGCCAGAACAGCAGACGGGCCTCGCCCACGCGCGGCGGGGCGGAGGTCAGGACGGCGATCGGTCCGTGCGGGCGGGCATGGCTCCCGTCGGCACCTCGACTACTCGTCGAGCGCCAGTTCCTGCGGGAGCTCGAGCTCCTTGGCGGAGAGCTCCTCCACGTTGACGTCCTTGAACGTCAGCACGCGCACGCTCTTGACGAACCGGTCGGAGCGGTAGACGTCCCAGACCCACACGTCGTTCATGGTGAGCTCGAAGTAGAAGTCGTGCTCCGTGTCGCGGCGGACCAGCTCGACCTCGTTGGCCAGGTAGAAGCGCCGCTCCGTCTCCACGACGTACTTGAACTGACCGACGATGTCGCGGTATTCGCGGTACAGCGCCAGCTCGACCTCGCGGTCGTAGTCCTCGAACTCGTCCTCATCCATCGGCTTCATCCTACGTCCGCCGGCGGGCTGCTCAGGCGAGGAGCGACTGGTCCTCGGACTCCGGCTGGCCCGACGACTCGGCGAACCCCTGCTCCGGGTACCGTCGCTCGTCGTCCTCGGCACCGTCGAGGTCGAAGAGCGACGGCGTGCGAAGCCAGGTGTGCCGGTGCAGGGGCGTCGGGCCCCACTCGTCGATCGCTGACCAGTGCGAGCTGGATCCGTACCCCTTGTTGCTCACCCAGCCGTAGCGCGGGTGCTCCTCGTGCGAGTCGATCATCAGCCGGTCCCGGCGCACCTTGGCGAGCACGGATGCGCCGCTGACCGAGGCGCAGGTGAGGTCGGCCTTGATCCGCATCGAGACGCGAGGGCCTCGGGTGAGGCCGATGCGCGTGAAGCCGGCCGCCAGGTAGTCGTGCTTGCCGTCGAGCAGGATGACCGAGTCCGCCGCCTCGTCCTCGCCGAAGCCGGCGTCGAAGAGGCCGAGCACCGCCCGGGCACCGGCCAGGCCCAGGGCGGCGGTCAGGCCGAGAGCATCGACCTCGTCGTTGGTCGCCATGCCGACGGCCGAGAACACGGCCCATCGGTCGACGAGCGGTTCGAGCTCCTCACGGCGCTTCTCGGGCAGCAGCTTGGAGTCGCGGAGCCCGCGCGGCACCCGGCGGGCCAGGTCCACGACGCAGGCGCCGACCGCGACGGGTCCGGCGATCGCGCCGCGGCCCACCTCGTCGCAGCCGATCACCCAGCGGGCCCCCTCCTCGACCAGGGCCCGCTCGCGGCGGAGGTTGGGCGCGGCCGACGACTTGGGCCGGGCCTGGGGCGGCGCCGCTGCCGCGCGTTCAGCCACCCGGCTGCTCCACCCCTCGGAACGTGTCGGGATAGTCGTCCAGCCAGGCCCAGCGGCTGATCGGCCAGCTGACCACGAGCGCCCGCCCCACGACGTTGCCGATCGGCACGAACCCGCCGCCCGGCTTGTCGGTGTTGTAGCGGGAGTCGCGCGAGTTGTAGCGATTGTCGCCCATCACCCACAGGTAGCCCTCGGGCACGGTCACATCGAAGTCGAGATCGCTGACCTTGGCGACACCGCTCGGCACCTTGATGTACGGCTCCGTGAGCGGCACATCGTTCACCGACATCTGACCGAGCGCGTTGCAGCAGGAGACTTCGTCGCCCGGCAGACCGATGACACGCTTGATCAGGTGATCGTTGCTGTCGGGGGCGGAGAGTCCGACGATCGAGAGGAGCCAGTCGACGGCCGCGGCGACCGGGCTCTGCTGGACGGCCTCCTGCGGCGGCAGCCAGCCGCCCGGATCCCGGAACACGACCACATCGCCGTGCGTGAGCGGGATCAGATCGGGCGAGAGCTGGTTGACGATGATCCGGTCGTCCACCTCGAGCGTGTTCTCCATCGACGCGGACGGGATGTAGAACGAGCGGATCAGGAACGTCTTGATGAGGAACGAGGCCAGCACGGCCACCACGAGGATGACCAGCACGTCGCGCAGGAACAGCGCGGTGCCGCGCCCCTTGCGCCGGGCCGCCCGGCGCGTCTCGCCTCGGCCCGGATCGGGCACCGTGGGAGCGGTGCTCTCGGTCACATCGCCCACCCGTCGTCAGCCTGTGTCGACGCCTCGAGGAATGCGCGACCGCAGAAGGAAACCCCCGCGACAGTGTATGTCGCGGGGGTCGCTTTCGCTGGTCAGCGGACGTCAGGCGTCGCGCTTCTCCTTGATCTTGGCCTTCTTGCCGCGAAGGTTGCGGAGGTAGTAGAGCTTGGCCCGGCGGACGTCGCCGCGGGTCACGACCTCGATGTGGTCGATCACCGGGGAGTGCACCGGGAAGGTGCGCTCCACGCCGACCTGGAAGCTGATCTTGCGGACGCAGAAGGTCTCACCCACACCCTTGCCCTGGCGGCCGATGACGACGCCCTGGAAGATCTGGATGCGGCTGCGGGTGCCTTCAACGATGTTGACGTGGACCTTGACGGTGTCACCCGGCCGGAATTCGGGAATGTCCGAACGGAGGGAGGCCGCGTCGACCTGGTCGAGGAGACTGCTCATGGGAATGCTCTTCCTGTACTCGCCGCAGGTCGGTTACTCGTAGCCGGGACGACGCGACGACGTGTCGCGATCGGCACCGGGAGAATTGTTGGATGTCCGCGGAAGAAGCTGGCTCCCCTGCGGCAGAACCGGCCGCGGCACGGTCGACCATTCTGTCACAGCCCTGGGGCCCCTGCAATCGGCTGCGGCCCTCCGACGGCCGGACTGCCCGTGTCTGCGACCCTCCCTGCGGGCTAGCGGGAGGGCGGGGGCGTCTGGGAGGGCGGGAGCACGATGTACTCGCCCCGGTTGACGGGAGCCTGGGCGCCCGGAGAGCCCGGCGGGCGGGCGGCCCTCTCCAGCGATGCGAAGACGCTGCGGACCCGCTTCCGGGTCTCGGCCACGAGCTGCCAGGCCGTGCTCCAGAAGGCGACGATGCCGACGGCCACCGAGAGCGCAGCGAAGATGCTGCTCCACGGTCCGAAGAAGCCCAGTGCGATCACCAGGACGTGCCAGGCGCCGGCGACGCCCAAGTCCAGCCAGGAGACCGCGCGGGCGTCGCGGACCGACCGCCGCGCAACGGTGAACCCGGCGACCGCCAGCAGCGCGAGCACGAGGAACGGCGTGGCGAGGGCGATGCCGGCGAAGGAGCCGGAGGACCCCCAGAGCGCCCAGCCGAGCAGGAGCCAGGCGGGCAGCACTGCGGCTGCGGCGAACTGCCAGTAGAAGAACGCCCTGCGTGCGAGCATGTTCCGAGCATAGGCGCGCCTCCCTCCCGACCAGCAGGGTGTTCGCGGTGAGCGTCTCAGGATGCCCGTCGGAGTCCGGGCGCTTTCCGCCCGCGCGTTAGGGTCGGGGAGGAAGAAGGACGCGAGGAACATCATGATCGAGCTGAGGACCCCCGCCGAGATCGAGGCGATGCGGCCCGCCGGCGCATTCGTCGCCAGCGTGCTGGCGCGGCTGCGGGACGAGATCGCCGTCGGCGTGAACCTGCTGGAGCTGGACGCGATCGCGCACCGGATGATCCGTGAGCGTGGCGCCGAGAGCTGCTACATCGACTACCACCCGTCGTTCGGGGCGATGCCATTCGGCAAGGTGCTGTGCACGTCGGTGAACGACGCGGTGCTGCACGGGCTCCCCTTCGACTACCCGATCCGCGAGGGCGATGTCGTGAGCGTCGACTTCGCCGCGGCCGTTGACGGCTGGGTCGCCGACTCGGCGCTCACCGTGGTCGCGGGCAAGGCGCTCGAGCCGGACCTGCGGCTCATCGCCACCACCGAGCGCGCGCTCGAGGCCGGGATCGCGCAGGCGGTCGCCGGCAACAAGCTCGGCGACATCTCAGCCGCGATCGGCGAGGTCTGTGAGGCCGCGGGCTACTCGGTCAACCTCGACTTCGGCGGCCACGGCGTCGGCCGCACCATGCACGGCGACCCGCACGTGCCGAACAACGGCCGAGCCGGCCGTGGCATGAAGCTGCGCCCCGGACTCGTCATCGCCATCGAGCCGTGGCTGCTGGCGACCACCGACAAGCTCTACACGGACGAGGACGGCTGGACCCTGCGCAGCGCGGACGGCTCGCACGGGGCTCACAGCGAGCACACCGTGGCCATCACGGAGGACGGCCCGCTGATCCTCACCCAGCGCGCCGCGTAGCTCAGTCCTCGGGGAGCAGATCGGGGCGGACCCGGCGGGTGCGCGCCTCCTGCTGGGCACGACGCCAGCGGGCGATCTCCCCGTGGTTGCCGCTGAGCAGCACGGGAGGGACATCCAGCCCCCGCCAGGAGGCGGGCTTGGTGTAGCTGGGGTACTCGAGCAGACCGCCGGTGTGGCTCTCCTCGTCGAGGCTCGCCGGGTTGCCGATCACGCCCGGAACGAGGCGCGCGATCGCCTCGATCATCGCGAGGGCCGCCACCTCTCCGCCGTTGAGCACGTAGTCGCCCAGGCTGAGCTCGCGCACCCGCCCGTGGTTGGCGGCGAAGTCGACGACCCGCTGGTCGATGCCCTCGTAGCGCCCGCAGGCGAACACCAGATGCTCCTCGGTGGCGAGCTCGTGCGCGAGAGCCTGGTCGAAGCGCTCACCGGCGGGCGACGGAAAGATGACCACCGGCCCGGAGGGGTCCGGAGGCGACGAGTCCGCGAGAAGGACGGCGTCGAGCGCCTTCCCCCATGGCTCGGGGCGCATCACCATCCCTGCTCCGCCACCGTAGGGCGTGTCGTCCACGGTGCGATGCCGGTCCTGGGTGAAGTCCCGGAGGTCGTGCGTGCGCACGTCGAGGAGACCCTGAGCGCGGGCCTTGCCGAGCAGCGAGACGTCGAGGACGTCGAAGTAGCCCGGAAAGATCGTGACGATGTCGACGCGCACGAGCGGGCCGTCAGCCCCGGGCGGGAGCGTCCGCAGGCGAGTCCGCGGACGCATCGCCGATGGTCGGCTCGCCGTTCGCGGCGTCGCCATCGCCCGCATCCGCCGCGGCAGTCGCCGGCGCGGTCTCGTCCGCCGCGGCGACCGCCGGTGCAGGCGGCG
>NZ_JAODMK010000046.1 GCF_025465545.1 Naasia sp.
GAGCCGCCCAGGGGAATCGAACCCCTGACCTATTCATTACGAGTGAATCGCTCTACCGACTGAGCTAGGGCGGCGGGTCGGGCGCGAGCACCGACGGCTCACCATGTTAGTCGATCGTCCACCAGGAGCCCACCACGACGACCGGGCGCCCCGGGGCGAGCCGGACCGTCACGGCGTGCAGACGAGGCCGTCCTCGGGGACCGTCCCGTCGATGAAGTACGTGTCGACGGCGTCCACGATGCACGGGTCGCCCTCGTCGTAGGCGATGTGCCCCTCGCCGACGTAGGTGAGGAGCACTGCACTCTCGAGCTGCTTCGAGAGGGACTCTGCCCACTGGTACGGCGTCGCCGGGTCGCCGGTGGTGCCCACGACGACGATCGGAGCGGCGCCCTCGCCCCTGACCGCCGTGACCTCGCCCCGGAACTTGTATGGCCAGTTCGCGCACACCACGTCGCCGAGAGTGTCCAGGTCCTCCGGCTCTGCAACGGGATCGACCTCCGCGATCGCATCCCGCTGCTTCGCGAGGGTGGCCGGATCGGTCTCCACCGGGTAGTCGACGCAGTTGATCGCGAAGAACGCCTCGAACTGGTTGGAGGCGTAATCGCCGTCCTCGTCGCGGTCCACGTAGAAGTCGGCGAGCAGGAAGGCCGTGCTGCCCTGACCCGACTCCACCTCGGTGAACGCCTGCGTCAGGTACTCCCAGCTGCCCTGGTCGTAGAGGGCGGCCTGGATCGCCGTGCCGAGATATGCGCTGGTGAGCATGCGACCGTCGGTGCCCCGCAGCGGAGACCCGTCGAGGCGATCGAAGGTGGCGCGGATCTGGTCGATCGCATCGTCGACGGTCCCGGTGAACGGGCAGCCCGAGGAGGCGAGGCAGTCCGCCAGGTAGTCACGCAGGGCGTTGCCGAAGGCCTCGGTCTGCGCCAACTGCACGTCGAAGGACGACAGGGTCGAGTCGGTCGCGCCATCCAGGACCACCCGGCCGACCTTCCTCGGGAAGCGGTCGGCGTAGCGGGCGCCGATGTCGCTGCCGTACGAGTAGCCGAAGTAGTTGAGCGTCCGATCGCCGACAACCGCGCGAAGCATGTCGAGGTCGCTGACCGTGCTCTCGGTGTCCACGAACTCAAGGAGCTTTCCGGTGCGCTTCAGGCAGGCGTCGGCGAAGTCCTTGGCGCTGGTCGTGACCTCCTCGGTGTACTTGGCCGAATCGACCGGAGCGTCGGGGGTGCCGAAGAGGAACTCGTCGAGTTGCGGACCGTCGTAGCAGTCCACCGACGACGAGCGGCCGACGCCCCGAGGATCCCAGCCGATCACGTCGAATCGGGCCTGCAGGTCGTCGCTGACCGCGAAGTCGACGCTGTCATGGATGAAGTCGTAGCCGGAGGCGCCCGGGCCGCCTGGGTTGACGAACAGCGAGCCCTGCCGCTCCCCGGTCGCTCGATGCCGGACCAGCGCGAGCTCGATGTCGTCCGCAGCGGCCGGCGCAGACCAGTCGAGGGGGGCCGTGGCGGTCGCGCACTGCATCTCGTTGCCGCAGTTCGCCCAGCTCAGTGTCTGGGAGTAATACGGCCGCAGGGCTGCGGAGACGTCCTCCCCGGTGGGCGTGGACGTGCTCACCTGGGGCGCGAGGAAGCACCCCGTGAGCAGGGCGGGCACGAGCAGCAGCACGGCCGCCCCGATCAGTCGGGGAAGCTTCACGGGGAGGCCCTTCGGATGGCGGGGATGAGCATCGCCTCGAGCGCGAGGGCGGGCGGGACGTTGGCCTCGATGCGCCGGCGGGCAGCGGCGATGCCGCCCATCACGGCGAGCGTGTCGGCGGGATCGGTGGCGGCCGCTGCCTGCTCGATCGCGACGGCCGCGGACACGTTCACGCGCTCGAGCCGCGCGTCGAGTTGGCAGAGCAGGATGTCCCGGAACACCGACAGCAGATCGATGAGGATGCGATCCACCCCGTCGCGCAGGCTGCGGGTGGCGCGCCGCTTCTGGTCGTCCTCGAGCGCCTTGATCTGGCTGCGCAGGCCGGCCGGGATCGCACCCCCGGGTTCGATGCCGAGGGAGCGCAAGGCGGATGCGCGCTCCTCCGCATCGCGCTGCTCCGAGATCGCCTTCGCGTCCTCGCCGGCGATCTCCAGCAGTCGTGCGGCGGCGAACACCGCGCCGGAGACGGTGCGCAGATCGAGCACCAGCCGCAGCGTCTCGTCACGGCGGGCCCGCGCCTCGGCGTCGGTCGCGAGCCGGTGCGCCATGCCGATGTGGCTCTGCGCCTCCTGGGCCGCCCGGAGGGCGAGCTCCGGCGAGACGCCGTCCCGCTCCTCGATGAGGCGGGCGACGTCAGCGGTGCGAGGCACGCGCAGCCGCACCGTCCTGACACGGGAGCGGATCGTCGGCAGCAGATCCGCCTCGCTCGGCGCGCAGAGGATCCAGACCGTCCGCGGCGGCGGCTCCTCGAGCGCCTTCAGCAGCAGGTTCGAGGTGCGCTCCGTCATGCGATCCGCATCCTCGATGATCATCACCCGGTAGCGGGAGACCGACGGCGAGTACTGCGAGGCGGACAGGAGGGTACGGACCTCGTCCATGGCGATGATCACCCGATCGGTGGACAGGACTGCCAGGTCGGGATGCGTGCGCGCGGCGACCTGGCGGCGGGTCGCCTCGTCGCCGTCCGGGGAGCCGTCGCCGAGCAGCGCGGTCGCGAAGGCGTAGGCGAGGTTGGACCGGCCAGATCCTGGAGGTCCGGTGATCAGCCAGGAGTGGGTCATCGCACTGGGTGCGCCGTTCGCGGCGTGCGCGGCGTGTGCGGCAGCGCGGACCACCTCGATCGCCTCGTCCTGGCCGGTGAGGTCGCGCCAGAGGGACGACGTGCTCATGGGCTCAGCAGCTCCAAGACGCGCGCACGGATCTGCGCCGCGATGTCGTCCGCGGGGCGGCCGCCGTCGACGACGAGAAAGCGGTCGGGCTCGGCCGCCGCCAGCTCCAGGTACGCGGCGCGCACCCGCTGATGGAATTCGGCACGCTCCGCCTCGAGCCGGTCGTAGGTGGTGCGGGTCGCGTCGATCCGCGAGCGCGCGGCCGACTCGTCGAGATCAAGCAGCACGGTCAGGTCCGGCAGCAGGCCCTCGGCCGCCCAGAGCGAGATGCGGCGGATCTCTGCGGCGTCGAGGGTGCGCCCGGCGCCCTGGTACGCGACGGAGGAGTCGAGATAGCGGTCCTGCACGACCACCTCGCCGCGGGCCAGCGCCGGCCGCACCACCGTGGCGATGTGGTGGGCCCGGTCGGCGGCGTAGATCAGCGCTTCGGCACGCGGCGCCATGTCGCCTCGGCGGTGCAGCACGATGTCGCGCAGCTCGTTGCCGAGTTCGCTCCCGCCGGGCTCCCGGGTGCGCAGGACGGTCTCGCCGCGCTCCCGCAGCCAGTCTTCGAGAAGCTGCGCCTGCGTGGACTTGCCGACGCCGTCGCCGCCTTCGAAGGTGAGGAAGAGCCCGCTCACGAGGGAGACTTGGCGCCCGTCTTGCGGACGCCGGTCGCGCGCTTCGCCGGGGTCTTGGCGGCGGCCCTGGTCGCCGTCGTGCCCGCCGCCTTCGTGGTGGTCGTCTTCTTCGCCGCCGCCTTGCCCTTGGCGGCAGGCTTCGCCTTGGCCGCCGGCTTGGCCGGCCCCTTGGCGCGCTTGTCCGCCAGCAGCTGCACGGCCCGCTCGAAGTCGATCTCCTCGATCGTCTCCGTGCGCGGGATGGTGGCGTTCGTCACACCGTCGGTGACGTAGGCGCCGAAACGGCCCTCCTTGATGCGGATCGGCTTGCCGCTCTCGGGGTCCGCGTCGAACTCCTTGAGGGCCGACGACTGGCGCTGCGCGCCATACTTCGGCTGCGAGTACAGCTCCAACGCGCCCTCGAGGTCGACCTCGAAGATCGCGTCCTCGGAGGGCAGGGTTCGGGTGTCCGCGCCCTTCTTGAGGTACGGGCCGTAGCGGCCGTTCTGCGCGGAGATCTCCTCGCCGGACTCGGGATCCACGCCCACCACTCGGGGGAGGTCCAGCAGCCGAAGTGCCGTGGCCAGATCGATCTCGGCGAGATCCATCGACTTGAACAGCGACGCGGTGCGCGGCTTGGCCGCCTTCTTCTTGGGGGAGGAATCCTCGGCCTCCTCCGGGTCGAGCTCGGTGACGTAGGGGCCGAAGCGGCCGTCCTTCGCCACGATCTGCTTGCCGTTCTCGGGGTTGATGCCGATGATGCGGTCGGTCTGCACGGGAGCGTCGATGAGCTCGCGGGCCTTCGCCACGGTCAGCTCGTCGGGAGCGAGATCCTGCGGCAGGTTCACCCGGCGCGGGGTGGCCTGCTCGTCGGCGCCCTCTTCCCGGACCTCCAAGTAGGGGCCGTACTTGCCGATGCGCAGTGTGATGTCGTCGGTCAGCACGACCGAGTTGATGCTCTTGGCGTCGATGTCGCCCAGGTTGTCGACCACGGAACGGAGGCCGGGGTGGCCCTCGCTGCCGAAGTAGAAGCCGTTCAACCAGTCGACGCGGTCGGCCTCGCCGTCGGCGATGCGGTCCAGATCGTTCTCCATGTCGGCGGTGAACTGGTACTGCACGAGCTCGCCGAAGAAGTCCTCGAGCAGGCGCACGACGGAGAAGGCGGTCCAGCTGGGCACGAGCGCGGTGCCACGGGGGGTCACGTAGCCGCGGTCGACGATCGTGGAGAGGATCGACGCGTAGGTGGACGGTCGGCCGACGCCGAGCTTCTCGAGTTCCTTCACGAGGCTCGCCTCGGTGTAGCGAGGCGGCGGCGAGGTCTCGTGGCCCTTGGCCTCGGCGTCCTTCACGTCGAGGGCCTGTCCCTCGGTGAGCGGCGGCAGCTTGGCCTCCGCCGGCTCCCGCTCGGTGTTGCGCTCCTCGTCGCGGCCCTCCTCGTACGCCTGCATGTAGCCGCGGAAGGTGATGACGGTGCCGCTGGCCGAGAACAGGGCGACGGTGTCGGTGCCGGCGGGCCTCGCCTCGATGGTGACGGTCGCGGTGGAGCCGCGGGCGTCGGCCATCGGCGAGGCGACGGTGCGCTTCCAGATGAGGTCGTAGAGGCGCGCCTCGTTGCCGCGGAGCTGGCTGCTGAGCTCGGAGGGGGTGCGGAACGTCTCGCCGGAGGGCCGGATCGCCTCGTGCGCCTCCTGCGCGTTCTTGCTCTTGCCGGAGTAGACGCGCGGCTTGTCGGGGATGGAGTCGGCCCCGTAGAGGGATGCGGCCTGGCTTCGCGCGGCCTGGATGGCCTGCGAGGACAGCGACACGGAGTCGGTGCGCATATAGGTGATGTAGCCGTTCTCGTAGAGCGACTGCGCCACACTCATCGTCTGCCGGGCGGTGAAGCGCAGCTTGCGCGCCGCCTCCTGCTGCAGGGTCGACGTGGTGAAGGGGGCGGCCGGCCGACGAGTGTACGGCTTCGACTCGACGCTCGTGACCGTGGAGGTGGTGGCGCTGTCCTGCAGCGCTTCGGCGAGCGCCGTGACGGTGGCCTCGTCGAGGGCCCGCGCGCCGGAGCTCAGCACGCCCTTGTCGTCGAAGTCGCGGCCGGTGGCCACGCGCTCCCCGTCGATGCGGGAGAGCCGGGCCTCGAAGGCCTCGCTCGCGCCGCTCGGGGCGAACGTGGCGCTGAGGTCCCAGTAGCTGGCGGCCACGAAGGCGAGGCGCTCGCGCTCCCGGTCCACGACGAGCCGGGTGGCCGCGGACTGCACGCGTCCGGCCGAGAGCCCCGGGCCGACCTTGCGCCACAGCACCGGGGAGACCTCGAAGCCGTAGAGGCGGTCGAGGATGCGCCGGGTCTCCTGGGCGTCGACGAGCGCCGTGTCGATGTCGCGGGTGTTGTCCTTGGCCTTGTTGATCGCGTCCTTGGTGATCTCGTGGAACACCATGCGCTTGACGGGGACCTTGGGCTTGAGCACCTCGAGCAGGTGCCAGGCGATGGCCTCTCCCTCGCGGTCCTCATCAGTTGCGAGGTAGAGCTCGTCGGCGTCCTTGAGAGCGCGCTTGAGATCGGCGACGGTCTTCTTCTTCTGGTCCGAGACCACGTAGTAGGGCTCGAAGCCGTTCTCGACATCGACGGAGAACTTGCCCAGGCTGCCGACCTTGAGCTCGGGCGGCAGGTTCTTGGGCTCGATCAGGTCACGGATGTGTCCCACGGAGGCCTGCACCTCATAGCCGTCACCCAGATACTGGGCGATCGTCTTCGCCTTCGCGGGCGACTCGACGATGACGAGCTTCTTGCTGACAGGCACAGGGGAATCCCTTCCTTGGGAGAGGAGTGACGACGATGCCGTCGGCGGAGACGGCGGAACGGTCCGGGAGCCCGGCCGTCACCGCACACCATACACACGAGCGACGACCGGATACCTAATCGCTCCGCTGGAGGCGGATTCCGTGTCGGTCCTCTTGCGGGGGCGGGCCCGCGCGTGCTGACGCGGTGATCGGCAGCCCGAGCAGGGCGCCCGAGACCACTACCGTGACGGTCTGCTGCTGGACGCGGCAGAGCGTGAGCCGGCCCCGGTTCGCCGCGACGACGCGGGCCGCGGCGGCACAGGCGGGGCCGGCGACGGCGCCG
>NZ_JAODMK010000022.1 GCF_025465545.1 Naasia sp.
GGAGTCAAGGCCTGGGCCGACATGGAGCGCCTTCAGCAGCGTGAGCTCACCACGAGCTTCGTCTCCGGCTGGACGCGGGGGCGGATCGAGAGCACGCTGGAGCTCATGCGGAGCGGCGCGTTGCCCCTCGAACGATTCGCGGGGGCGCCGTCAGCGACGGAGGCAGACATCATGGCGACGATTCGAGCGGTGCTCGACGGGACTCTCTCCCCCGTCGCTGCGGTGCTCGACTGGCGTGACCTGCAGTAGCCGATGACCGAGATCGGGGCTGTCCCCGGCGGGAGGAGTTCTGCCCCGACTGCGCTGGGCCCGGCCCGCCCGGAAGGCGCCCGACGGCGGGTTCCCCGTCGCCGCCCGGCTGGGCACACGCAGGGCAGGAGGACCGCATGACCCACGTTGCGCTCCTCGGAGACTCCGTCTTCGACAACGCCCGGTACGTCGCCGGCGGGCCGGACGTGGTCGCCCAGCTCCGGGAGGCGCTCGGCAGTGACGGGACAGCCAGCCTGCTGGCGGTCGACGGCGACGTGACGGGCGGCGTGCCCGGACAGCTGCGCCGCCTGCCGCCGGAGGCGAGCCACCTGGTCGTCAGCGTGGGCGGCAATGATGCGCTCGGCTTCGCGCACCTGCTGCAGCAGCCGGCGCGGACCGTGGCGGACGGCATCCGGGCGCTCGGCGCTGCGCAGGAGGTCTTCGCGGAGCGGTACGCGGCGATGCTCGACGCGGTCCTCGCGGTCGGACTCCCGACCGTCGTCTGCACGATCTACGACACGAACCCCGCAGAGCCGGGTCATGCGGTGATCCGCAGCGGCATCGCGCTGTTCAACGACTGCATCACTCGAGCCGCCTTTGCCCGTGGCGTGCCGGTGATCGATCTCCGGCTGGTCTGCGACGAGGCGGCCGACTACGCGAATCCGATCGAGCCCTCCGTGCAGGGCGGCCGCAAGATCGCGACGACGATCGCGGCAACCGTCCTCGGCAGGGCGCCCTCCTCGCCGGTCCACCGCCGCCGCTGACCCCTCAGACAGCGAGAATGCGCAGTCCGGGTGGCGGAAGATGGTGCCATGGACCCCAGGGACGCGCTGCACGAGATCGCCTTCCGGCTGGAGCGCGAGCGCGCGCCCCAGTTCAAGGTGCAGGCATTCCGCAAGGCGGCGGGCATCATCGCCCCGCTCGGGGTGCAGGAGGTCGTCGCCCGGGCTCGGGACGGGCGCCTGAAGAGCATGAAGGGCATCGGCGGCAGGACCTTCGAGGTGATCCGGCAGGCCGTCGACGGTGCGGTGCCCGACTACCTCGAGGACCTCCGCCGGCGCGGGCAGGAGCCGCTCGCCGAGGGCGGCGCCGAGCTGCGAGCCGCGCTCCGGGGAGACCTGCACGCGCACAGCGAATGGTCGGACGGGACGACGCCGATCGAGCAGATGGCGGACGCCGCCCGCATGCTCGGCCGCGAGTATCAGGCCCTCACGGACCACTCGCCCACTCTCACGATCGCCAAAGGGCTGAGCGCCGAGCGGCTCAGCGAGCAGCTGGAGCTGGTCGCCGCCCTCAACGATGGCTACGACGGCTTCCGCCTGCTCTCCGGCATCGAGGTCGACATCCTGGAGACGGGGGAGCTCGACCAGACGCCCGAGATGCTGGACCGGCTCGACATCGTGGTGGCGAGCGTGCACTCCAAGCTGCGCTCGCCGAAGGCGACGATGACCGAGCGGATGCTCGGCGGCGTCCGCGACCCGCACACGAACGTGCTCGGCCACTGCACCGGCCGCCTCGTCGAGGGCTCGCGGGGCACCCGGCCGCAGTCGGAGTTCGACGCGAAGGAGGTGTTCGCCGAGTGCGCAGCGCGGAATGTCGCGGTGGAGATCAACTCCCGGCCCGAGCGTCAGGACCCACCGGACGACCTGATCCAGCTCGCGCTCGACGCCGGCTGCCTCTTCAGCATCGACACCGACGCGCACGCGCCCGGACAGCTCGACTTCCTCGCCTACGGGGCTGAGCGGGCTGCGAAGAACGGGGTTCCCGCCGAGCGGATCGTCACCACCTGGCCGCTCGACCGTCTCCTCGACTGGACCAACTCCCGCGACTAGCGGCTCCCCCCGCCGACCTGCCCAGTTCGGTCGCATTTCGGCGCCGTACTGCGACAGAACTGGGCAGGTCAGCGGCATGCGGGGCGCCCCACTACGCGCGTGCGTCCCCAGTGGCAAGGGCCTTGAGGGCGCTTCCCCGCGGTGCGACCCTCGGCTGGGACGAACGAACGGGAGGCGCGATGAAGGCGATGGTGTACCGAGGGCCGTACAAGGTCCGGGTGGAAGAGAAGCCCATGCCGAAGATCGAGCATCCGAACGATGCGATCGTCCGGGTCTCGCTCGCCGCCATCTGCGGCTCCGACCTGCACCTGTACCACGGTCTGATGACGGACCTCCGGATCGGTCACACCTTCGGGCATGAGTTCATCGGGGTGGTCGAGGAGGTCGGCTCATCGGTGCGGAACCTCAAGCGCGGCGACAAGGTGATGGTCCCGTTCAACATCTACTGCGGCTCCTGCTTCTTCTGCGCACGGGGCCTCTACTCGAACTGCCACAACGTCAATGCGAACGCCACGGCGGTCGGCGGGATCTACGGGTACTCGCACACCGCCGGGGGCTACGACGGCGCCCAGGCGGAGTACGTGCGGGTCCCGTTCGCCGACGTCGGTCCCTCGGTCATCCCGGACTGGCTCGCGGACGAGGACGCGCTCATGCTCACGGACGCATATTCGACCGGCTACTTCGGTGCGCAGCTCGGCGACATCGTCCAGGGAGACACGGTCGTCGTGTTCGGGGCCGGCCCGGTCGGACTCGCGGCGGCCCAGTCGTCCTGGCTGATGGGCGCAGGCAGGGTTCTCGTCGTCGACCACCTCGACTACCGGCTGGAGAAGGCGCGGACGATGGCGCACGCGGAGACCCTGAATTTCGTGGAGTACGACGACATCGTGGTCGAGCTGAAGAAGCAGACCGACTACATCGGCGCCGACGTGGCCATCGACGCCGTCGGCGCCGAGGCCGACGGCAATCTGCTGCAGCACATCACCGGCTCGAAGCTGAAGCTGCAGGGCGGTTCCCCGATCGCGCTCAACTGGGCCATCGACTCGGTCCGCAAGGGAGGCACCGTCTCGGTGATGGGTGCCTACGGCCCCATCTTCAGCGCGGTCAAGTTCGGCGACGCGGTCAACAAGGGACTCACGCTCCGGATGAATCAGGCGCCCGTGAAGCGCCAGTGGCCGCGCCTCTTCGAACACATTCAGAACGGCTACATCAAGCCCAGCGACATGATCACCCATCGCATCCCGCTGGAGCACATCGCTGAGGGGTACCACATGTTCTCGTCCAAGCTCGATGACTGCATCAAGACCGTCGTCGTTCCGAACGCGGCCTGATCGAGGAGTACGCCATGGCCTACATCGCTGACAAGCCCACCCCGCCGCCCTCGGCCGACGAACTCCGCGCCCGCATTCCGGGCTGGGGTGCCGACGTCGATCCGAAGGACCGGCCCGCCTTTCCCCGGGAGCGCCGTGACCTGGACTCGGGCGCCCACTGGAACTTCCCCGACCGTCAGCCCGAGATCGTGCCCCGGGAGCGGAGCATCGAGCACAAGTTCGTGACGCCCGTGTTCGGCACCGCTCAGCCGCTCGCCGGGCTCTCGGGGGCGATCCGCCGGTACGCCTACGCACGATTCAGCGAGGGCCGCGCCGCGCACTGGCTCCTCCTCCTCGCCGGCGACCGGGTGGACGCGATGGAGAGCCACGCGCGTTCGCTCCTCACCCTGCATCCCGACAACCCCGTCACCGAGACCGGCATCCTCAGCGAGTTCCGGCGGCACCCGATCCGCTCCCGCTTCGGTCGCAACCGGGCGGACCTCAGCCACACCTGGCTGGACCCGATCCTCGTCGCCGGACCGTGGCTGCTCGGGGGATGGGTGGCGGTCAAGGTGCTGCGCCGCCTGCGCGGCCCGCGCTGAGGTTCCCCGACCGGCCGCTGCTGAGCTCGCGGGAGGGGCCGCCGTACACTTCCCTAGCGGCGGGCGATGCCGATCCGGCGCCTGCCCGCGCCGTGAAGGAGCACCATGTTCCCCGGTCCCGTCATCGTGGCATCCGACCTGCGCAAGACCTACGGCGACTCAGCGGCCGTCGACGGCATCTCGTTCGAGGTGGCCCCCGGCGAGGCCTTCGGGCTGCTGGGGCCGAACGGGGCGGGCAAGTCGACCACCATGCGGATGCTCGGCGCCGTCTCCCAGCGCACCGGCGGCGACCTGCGCATCCTTGGCCTCGATCCGGATCGCTCGGGACCGGAGATCCGCGCGCAGCTCGGGGTGGTGCCGCAGAGCGACAACCTCGACCGTGAGCTCAAGGTGCGCGACAACCTGATCGTCTACGGCCGCTACTTCGGCATGTCACGGAAGGAGCTCGGCCCTCGAGCCGACGCGCTGCTCGAGTTCGCCCAGCTGACCGACCGCGCGAAGGCGCGCGTCGACCAGCTGTCCGGCGGCATGAAGCGCCGGCTGACGATCGCCCGCGCGCTGATCAACGACCCGCGCATCCTCCTGCTTGATGAGCCGACCACCGGACTCGACCCGCAGGCGCGACATGTGCTCTGGGACCGGCTCTTCCGGCTGAAGGAGCAGGGCACAACCCTCGTGCTGACGACTCACCACATGGACGAGGCGGAGCAGCTCTGCGACCGCCTCGTCGTGGTCGACAAGGGAGTCATCATGGCGGAGGGGCCGCCGGCCGAGCTCATCAGCCGATACTCCAGCCGGGAGGTGCTCGAGGTGCGCTTCGGCTCGGACAACAACGCCGCCGTTGCCGCCCGGCTCGGCAGCATCGGGGAGCGGTCCGAGGTCCTGCCCGACCGCGTGCTGATCTACACCGCCAACGGCGAGCGGGAGCTCGCGGCGATCCTCGCCGCCGGCTTCGCGCCGATCACCAGTTTGGTGCGGCGGTCCTCGCTCGAGGACGTGTTCCTCCGTCTCACCGGGCGGAGCCTCGTCGAATGAGCGCCGCCGCATGACGGCCGTTCGCGGCGGACGGGTCGAGGCACGGGCGGCGCGCAGGGCCCGGCGCTACGGGACCTGGTACGCGACCGAGTACCGCCTCCGGCTGATGCGCGCCTACGGAGGCACGATCCTCGCGGGCACCCTCGCCAACCCCCTCATCTACATCTTCGCGCTCGGAGTGGGGCTCGCCACCCTCGTCGAGCAGAAGACCGGCCCGCTCTCGGCGGGCGGCCACGGCTACCTCGCCTTCGTGGCCCCCGCCCTGCTCGGGATCGCCGCGCTCACCGTCGCCATGGAGGAGTCGACCTACGCGGTGATGGCCGGCTTCAAGTGGGACCAGACCTTCTTCGCGATGAACGCGGCACCCCTGTCGCCCGCACAGGTCGCGAGCGGAAACGTGGTCATCGTGATCCTCCGGCTGCTGGTCGGCTGCTCGGTCTACCAGGTCCTCCTCTTCGCCTTCGGCGCGGTGCCCTCGCCCTGGGGATGGCTGACGGTCCTGGTCGCGGTGCTCTGCGGAACCGCGGTGGCCGCCTGCCTTGTCGCCTTCTCGTCCTCGCTCGAGGGCGAGGACAGCCCTCTGGCTCTCGTCATGCGCTTCGTGATCACGCCGATGATGCTGTTCTCGGGCACCTTCTTCCCGCTGGCGAACCTCCCCGTGTTCCTGCAGCCGATCGGCTGGGTGTCGCCGCTCTGGCATGCCACGGAGCTCGGTCGGGTGCTCAACTACGGGGCGGTCGAGCCGGCCTGGCTGTCCGTGCTGCACGTGGCCTACCTCCTGGCCCTCACCGCCGTCGGCTGGCTGCTCGCGATCCGCGTCACCACGAGCAGGCTGAGCCGGTGATCGCCGTCACGGCGCGGGCCGCCGCTGTCCCGGCCCGCATCCTCGGCTCGGTCTACGCGGGCAACGCGCGGGCCGTCCTCGGCCGGGGGATCACAGCGACGCGCAGCAGCAACTGGCTGGTCGTGCTCAGCGGTTTCCTGGAGCCGGTGTTCTACCTGCTCTCGCTCGGCCTGGGCCTCGGCTCGGTGATCGGCACGATCGACACCGGGGGCGGCGCGCAGCTCAGCTACGCGGCGTACATCGCTCCGGCCCTGCTCGCGGTGTCCGCTATGAACGGCGCGATCATGGACTCGACGTGGAACGTGTTCTTCAAGATGCACTTCTCCAAGCTGTACGAGGGGATGGTCGCCACCTCGCTCGGCCCGTTCGATGTCGCGCTCGGCGAGATCCTGCTCGCCCTGCTGCGGGGGGCGATGTACGCGGTCGGCTTCATGGTGATCATGCAGGCCCTGGGGCTGAATCTCGCCTGGACCGCCCTGCTCGCCCTCCCCGCCGTCGTCCTCGTCGCCGCCGGCTTCGCCAGCGTCGGCATGGCCATCACGAGCTTCATGAAGACCTTCCAGCAGATGGACTGGGTGCAGTTCTTCCTGCTGCCGATGTTCCTCTTCTCCGCCACCTTCTACCCGGTCACCGTCTACCCGGTGCCGATCCAGTGGCTCGTGCAGGCGCTTCCGCTGTACCACGGCGTGGAACTGGTACGCGGCCTCACCACCGGAGTGCTCAGCCCCGCGATGCTGCTGCACGTGCTGTACTACCTGGCGATGGTGGCGGTCGGGATGGTCTTCACCACCCGGCGGCTGAAGGCGCTCTTCCTGAGCTGAGGCGGGAATAGCGGGGCGCCTCCCCGCACTTGAGTCTCCTCGTGGATGGAACGAGCGGGTGCAGTCGATGATGGCGGCGGAGATCACCAGGGCGAGCGTGGGCCTGCGGTCCGAGCGAGGACCCATCCTCCTGTCGCTGATGCTCAGCACGTCCCTCGTCGCGCTGGACTCGACCATCATCGCGACGGCGATCCCCTCGGTGGTGGACGACCTGGGCGGCTTCGGCCAGTTCCCCTGGCTCTTCTCGGTCTATCTGCTGGCGCAGGCCGCCTCCACCCCGATCTATGGCCGTCTGGCCGACATCTTCGGTCGCAAGCCGCTCATGTTCCTCGGCATCGGCCTGTTCCTCCTCGGCTCGATCCTCTGCGGCCTCGCCTGGAGCATGCCCGCCCTCATCGTGTTCCGTGCGGTGCAGGGGCTGGGCGCGGGAGCGATTCAGCCGGTGAGCATCACCATCGCCGGCGACATCTACTCGCTCCGCGAACGCGCGAAGGTGCAGGGCTACCTGGCGAGCGTGTGGGGCATCTCGTCGGTCGTCGGTCCCGCGCTCGGCGGCATCTTCTCGGACCTGGTGTCCTGGCGCTGGATCTTCTTCGTCAACATCCCGCTCTGCCTGATCGCCGGCTTCCTGCTGTGGCGCAACTTCTCGGAGAAGGCCGTGCGGTCGGACCAGAAGATCGACTTCCTGGGCGCGGGCCTGCTCGCCTCGTCGACCGCCCTGCTCATCCTCGGGCTCCTCGAGGGCGGTCAGGCCTGGCCGTGGCTGTCGCTGCCGAGTGCCGCGGTGTTCGCCGCCGCAGCCCTCCTGCTCGTCGTGTTCGTCGTCGTGGAGCGCAGGGTGGCCTCGCCGATCCTGCCGCTGTGGGTGCTCCGGCGCCGGGTGCTGCTCGCCAGCAGCGTCGCGTCCCTCCTCGTCGGCGCCATCGTGCTCGGGCTCTCGTCCTACATCCCCACCTACGGCCAGATCGTGCTCGGCACCACCGCCCTCGTCGCCGGGTTCGCGCTCGCCGCGCTCACCATCGGCTGGCCGATCGCCGCGTCGTTCGCCGGCGCCATCTACCTCCGGTACGGGTTCCGGGCGACGGCCGTGCTCGGCTCCGCTCTCGCGCTCGTCGGCACCGCGCTCACCCTCACCCTCGATGCGTCCTCCCAGATCTGGGAGGTGGCCGTCTACTGCGTGATCGTGGGCCTCGGCATGGGCTGGGTCGCGGCGCCCACTCTGATCGCCGCACAGTCGAGCGTCGAGTGGAACGAGCGCGGCGTGGTCACCTCCACGAACCTCTTCGCGCGCAGCATCGGCTCGGCAGTTGGCGTGGCCGTCTTCGGGGCCATCGTGAACGGGGTGGCCGGCCCGTCGGAGGGGGGAACGCCGTCCGCCGAGCGGCTCGTGCCAGCGCTGCACCTGGTCTTCCTCGGCATGACGGGCATCGCGCTCGCCCTCGTCGTGGCGGCGGCGTTCATGCCCGCGCACCGCCGCGATGGCCAGGTCGTCGCACCGGGGGCGGCGGCGCCGGACCCCGCCTGACCGCGTCCCAGCGGGGCGGATCCCGGGAGCTCAGCGAGTGATCACGTGGGCGTCGAGCGCGATGGGCCGGTGGTCGGATGCGCCGGCGGGGAGCACGTCCACCCGGTCGATCGCGTAGCCGTTCGAGGTCACGAAGTCGAAGTAGCCCGAGAAGAACTTGTACCGCACGTAGGTCGGCTCGGTGCTGCGGAACAGCTCGTAGCCGGAGTCGGCCAGGCGCCGCTCCAGCCCCCGGATGAACCACGGGTAGTTGAAGTCGCCCACCATGAGGGCCGGCAGGTTCTCGGCGAGCGACCGCATTCCCTCGTGCGCCGCGGTGATCTGCTTGCGCCGCACGGAGTTCGACGCGGTCAGCGGAGCCGCGTGGAAGGAGCCGACGAGCATCTCCTGACCGGTCTCGGCGTCGAGGAGATGCGCCGCGAGCAGCCGTTCGTTCGCCGGGGCCAGGATCCGGTCGTGCAGCGACTTGTGCACCGCGAAGACGCGGGTGGTGAGCACGGAGTATCGGCTCTCACGACGGTAGATGGCGAGCCCGAGGCGATTCTTCTCGGTGGCGCCCGCGAGCATGAGGTGGCCGATGCGCTCCGGCAGGTCGTCGCTGTCGCACTCCTGCAGGCAGAGCACGTCGACGTCCTCGGCGGTGGCCAGCGCGGCCAGCTCTCCGACGGCGGTGTGCTTGAGCAGGTTGTAACTGACGACTCTCAGCAGCCCGTTCCTCTCCCCGATGACCTCGTCCAGCCTAGGACGGCTCCCGCCACACTACGTCTCCCGCCGGGACCTCTCGATTCCGCGCCGGTGTGCCGCCGACCCTCGTCCGGTGTCTCGCCTGAGGCAGGATGATCCCGTGCTGACGCGGAGCAGGGATCGATGATCGATCTGGAGGCTGTGGCCGACGAGCTCTACCGGCTGCTGCCCGGGGAGTTCACCGCGGCCCGCAACGTGCGGGCGAGGGAGTTGCGGACGGTGGACAAGGGTCTCGCCGCGGTCGTCGCCAAGCTGCCCCGGCCCTCGGTCGCCGCCTGGGCGTGCAACGCCCTCGTTCGCGAGCGTCCCGACCAGTTGCGCCAGGTGCTCGACCTCGGCAGGACCCTCCGTCAGGCGCAGGAGGACCTCGACCCTGCCGCCCTGCGGGAGTTGGGACTGCAGCGGCGCAGGCTGGTGGCCGCACTCGCCCGAGAGGCGGTCGATCTCGGCTCGCGGCTGGGCCAGAACGTGGCGGATGCCACCGTCGACGAGCTCGAGCAGACGCTGCAGGCCGCCATGGCGGACGAGCACGCGGCGGCCGCCGTGCTCTCCGGACGGCTCGTCCGGTCGCTGGCGTCCACCGGATTCGAAGCCGTCGACGTCGGTGGAGCCGTCGCCGGACCCATCGACGGCGTGCTTCCCGCGCCGAGGAGGCCGACCGGCGGAACGACGCACTCCCTGGCCGACCGGCGTGCCGAGAAGCAGCGCGAGAAGGACCTGGCCGAGGCGCGAGCAGAGGTGGAGGAGGCGCAGGCACAGGCGGCGCGGGCGCAGGCCGGCCTCGCCGAGGCCGAGGCGAGTCGCGCGGAGGCGGACCGGCGCCGAAGCGACCTGCGCGGGCGACTGCATCAGCTGGAGGAGCAGATCGCGGCCGTCGAGGCCGAGATCACCGCCGCAGGAACGGCGCTCCGCGAGCTCGCCCGGAAGCAGGACGAGGCCGCCGAGGCCGCCGAGCGGGCGGAGCAGCGTGCGCGTCGTGCTCGGGCCCAGCTCGAGGGCGGCGCAGACCGCCGGTGAGAGAATGACCCGAGCGGAAGGACCTGGGATGCGCTTCGGATTGATCGGCACCGGTTTCTGGGCGGACGTCTGCCATGCGGCCGCACTGGCGGCCACCGAGGGCGTCGAGTTCGTCGGGGTGTGGGGCAGGAACGCCGACGCGGCGGCCGCGCTGGCCGGCAAGCACGGGGTCCGCGCCTTCGCCGACCCCGACGAGCTGCTGGCCGAGGTCGACGGCCTCAGCTTCGCCGTCCCGCCCGACGTGCAGGCTCCCATCGCCATTCGCGCCGCGGCGGCCGGCAAGCACCTGCTGCTCGAGAAGCCCATCGCCCTGGCCCTGTCGGACGCGGACGCGCTCGTCGAGGCCGCCGAGCAGGGCGGCGCAGCCACGCTCGTGTTCGTCACCAACCGCTTCATGCCGGCGATCGCCGATTGGGTCGAGGAGGCCGGGCGGCACGAGTGGAGGGGCGCGACCGGCAACTGGATCTGCAGTCCCCTCAGCGATCCGGGCGGCGACTTCGCGCGATCCGACTGGCGCTGGGCCCGCGGCGCGCTCTGGGATGTCGGCCCGCACGCGCTCTCCCTGATCCTTCCCCTGATGGGCGAGGTCGAGGCCATCGAGGCCGTTGCCGGGACCGGGGATCTCGTGGCGCTCACCCTCCGGCACCGGGGCGGCGGCCTCACGACGCTCTCGATGACGCTGCGCGCGCCGCAGGGCGCCGACCTCACCGACCTGCGCCTCTGGGGCGGGGCGGGAGTCACCTCGAAGCCGGACGGCGACCAGCGGGCGAACGAGACGCTGTCCATCGCCCTCACCGAGCTGGTGCGGCTTGCCGGCGCAGCGGACAAGCGGCATCCCTGTGACGTGCGCTTCGGCCGTGAGATCGTGCGCATCCTCGAGACGGCGGAACGCAGCCTCACGCACTGACGCGAACTGCCCAGTTCTGTCGCAACTCGGCGCCGAATCGCGGCAGAAGTGGGCAGATCGGCGGGCGCGAGCGGGTCAGACGACGGCGGCGAGCGGGGGGTCCATCGAGAGGGGAGCGTCGGCTACATCCCGCCACACGTCCGCCAGGATGTCCACCGCCCGAACGCTCGCCTCGGGTCCGGAGGAGAACGGGATCCGCAGGAACCGCTCGAAGGCGCCGTCGAGCCCGAACCACGGGCCCGCCGCGATGCGCAGGCCGCGGGCGCGCGCGCCGATGGCGAGCTGTGAGCTGACGGGCGCATCGAAGCGCACCCACGCCGACAGGCCGCCCGAGATCGGGGGGACGTGCCATTCGGGCAGTCGTGCCGCCAGCCGTGCGGCGAGTGCGTCCCTCGCCGCGCGGTGCTCGCGCCGCCGGTGCTCCAGCACGAGGTCGAACTCGGCGAGGAGCTCCGTGACGACGAGCTGATCGAACACCGCGGTGCCGAGGTCGGCGACCGGCCGTGCGGCGGCGAAGGCTGCGATCAGGTCTTCGCCCGCGCGGATCCAGCCGACCCGCAGCCCACCCCACATGGTCTTGCTCGCCGACCCGATCGTGACCACGCTGGACCGGCGCGACGCGAACGACGCGGGCAGCGGCAGGGACCCTCGGTCGATGTCGAGCTCGCCCGTGGTCTCGTCCACGACGAGGATCGTTCCCGCGTCCTCCGCGATGCGCACCAGCCGCGCGCGCTCCGGCTCGGAGAGGGAGCGCCCCGTCGGGTTGTGGAAGTCAGGCATCACGTACGCGAGGGCGGGCGCGGCCCGGCGCAGAAGCCGCTCCGCCTCGCCGAGGTCCCAGCCGGTGTCGGAGTGCACGGCGATGGGCAGCAGTCGCGCGCCCACCACCCGGAGCGCCTCATAGGCGTGGGGGTAGCCGGGACTCTCGACCACGGCCCGGTCGCCGCGGGACAGCAGCGTTCTCGCCACCAGGGCGATGGCGGGCTGAGCGCCGGAGGTCACCAGGATCTGGGACGGCGAGGTGTGCAGACCGCGCGCGGTGTATCGCGCGGCGAGCGCCTCGCGCAGGGCGGCGATGCCGAGGAATTCGTAGCCCGGACCGCCGAGCGCTGCCGGCAGCCGAGGCAGGGCGCGCTCCGCCGCCGCCTGGAATCCCGGCACGGCGGGGGAGGAGGCCGTCGCGAAGTCGAGCATCCCCTCGCTGGAGCCGGGTGAGTCGATGCTGCCGCCCGGGATCCTGATCACGCTGCCCGAGCCCCGCAGCGTCTCCACGTAGCCGGCCGCGCGGAGCTCCTCGAGTGCGGCTCCGATGGTGTTCCTGCTGGCCCCGAGCCGTTCGGCGAGATCCCGCTCCCCGGGGAGCCGACTGCCGGCGGGCAGGCGGCCGTCGATGGCGAGCAGCCGCACACGGTCCGCGAGAGTCCGGTACCCCGCGCCGGGTGCTGACCGCCAGTCGGTGAGCAGCTCGGCGAGCTGAGCCGCCCCGATCGATCGTGCCACCGCGCCACTCTATGGCGATTGGCCCTGTTCAGGGGTGCCACTTTGAGGTGGAATCGATTGGTGATCGACCGTCTGCTCTCGGACCGCTGGGTGCGCCTCTTCTCCGGGCTCCTCCTCTACGGTGCCGCCGTGGCTCTCATCGTGCAGGCGGGGGTCGGGGTCTCGCCGTGGGACGTGCTGGCTCAAGGCCTGTCCCTGCGCACCGGGGCGCTGTTCGGCGTGGTCGCGATCCTCATCGGCGCGTTCCTGCTGCTGCTCTGGATCCCTCTGCGGCAGCGGCCGGGCATCGGCACGCTGCTCAACGTGCTCCTCGTGGGGGCCGCCGCCCAGGTGGTCCTCTGGCTGGTCCCCTCGCCTGAACCCCTCGCGGGCCGCATCGCCCTGTTCGCCGCGGGGATCGTGCTGCTGGCGATCGCGACGGGGCTCTACGTCGGTGCCGAGTTGGGGGCGGGCCCCCGGGACGGGCTGATGCTCGGCGTCGCGCGTCGCTTCCGCTGGCCCATCTGGGTCGCGCGCACCAGCATCGAGGCCACCGTGGTCGGCCTCGGCTGGCTCCTCGGCGGCAACGTCGGCCTCGGCACTCTCGCATTCGCTCTCCTCATCGGCCCCCTGTGTCACGTGGCGATCCCCCTGTTCGCCCTGCCGCCCGCGCCGCGCGGGGCAGTTCTCCAGCCGGCGGCTCTCGCTCCGCAGTGACCCCTGCTCACGACGCGGCCCCGTCGTGCGTGCTGACGCAGCGGCGCGGAGGCGCAGGCTGTGAGTACTCGGTGCGTTCCGCGAGCGGCCGCCGAGCGGGCGTAGACACGAAGGGACGACGGGAGGACGGCCGATGAGGGCATTGACCTGGCAGGGCAAGCGATCGGTGAGCGTGGAGGAGGTGCCCGACCCGGGAATCCAGGAGCCGACGGACGCGATCATCCGCATCACCTCGACCGCGATCTGCGGCTCCGACCTGCATCTCTACGAGCTCTTCGGCCCCTTTCTCGACAAGGGCGACATCCTCGGGCACGAGCCGATGGGCATCGTGGAGCAGGTGGGCAGCGCGATCACGAATCTCGTGCCGGGCGACCGGGTGGTCGTCACCTTCAACATCGCCTGCGGAACCTGCTTCATGTGCAGCCACGGCCTCCAGTCCCAGTGCGAGACGACCCAGGTGCGGGAGCACGGCAGCGGCGCGGCGCTGTTCGGCTACACGAAGCTGTACGGCCAGGTGCCCGGCGGCCAGGCCGAGCTGCTGCGCGTGCCCCTCGCGGACTACAACGCGGTGAAGATCGGCACCGAGCTCCCCGACGAGCGATACCTGTTCCTCAGCGACGTCGTGCCGACGGCCTGGCAGGCGGTCCAGTACGCGAACGTCCCGGAGGGCGGCACGCTCGCCGTGATGGGGCTCGGGCCGATCGGCCAGCTCGCCTCCCGCATCGGGCGTCACCTGGGCTACCAGGTGACCGCAGTTGACCTGGTGCCGGAGCGGCGCGCGATGGCTGAGCGGCACGGCATTGAGACCCTCGACCTCACCGACGACGTCGTGGACCGGCTGCGGGAGGGCAGCGGCGGCCGCGGAGTCGACGGAGTGGTCGACGCCGTCGGCATGGAGGCGCACGGCAACTCGGTGATCGGGCTCGCGCAGCAGGCGGTCGGTCTGCTCCCCGACGCACTCGCCCGCAAGGCGATGGAGAAGATGGGCGTCGATCGGATGGCCGCGGTCTACAACTCCCTCGACGCCGTCCGGCGCGGCGGAACGGTCTCCCTCAGCGGCGTCTACGCCGGGGAGGCGGACATCCTGCCCATGAAGAGCATGTTCGACAAGCAGGTGAATCTGCGGATGGGCCAGTGCAACGTGCGGCGCTGGCTCGACGACCTGATCCCCCTCGTCGAGGACCCGGCCGATCCGCTCGGCGTCATGGACCTGACGACCCACAGGGTGGGACTCGACGAGGCGCCGCACATGTACGAGATCTTCCAGAAGAAGGAGGACGGCTGCATCAAGGTGGTGCTGCAGCCCTGACCTCCGCCGCCGTCACCGTGCGGAGATGGAGTCGAAGGCACGGAGCGCGGCAGCACGAGAGGCCTTGAGGTCCACCATCGGCCCCGGGTAGCCAGGCACGCCTTCGGCTCGTGGATCCGGTTCCAGAGCACCACCCCGGCCTCCGCCTGCCGAGCGACCGCGGGCACCACCTCGGACGCGGCGCCCCCGCGCAGGGTCAGCCGGGAGCCCGCGCGCCGAAGGCTCTCGGCCAGGCTGCCGTGCAGCCACCAGCGGCTCGCGCCTCCCCGCGGCGGGCGACCGCAGGGTCGCCATCGAGCACCAAGAGCACGATGATCGGTCCGCCGCGCTCGGCCGCCGCGACTAGGGCTGGGCTGTCTCCGAGGCGCAGGTCGTCACGAAGCCAGACGAGAGTGGTGCCGATCAGGGTCCGAGGGTAGAGGCGCCTGCTGAGGGGCGCCCCGCACGCACCCGGGGGACGGGCTGAGCGAGCCCGCCGCGCGCTGTCGGGTCCCGGCCGGGCAGTCCTCGGGGTGCCACATGAGCCCATCCGGACCCGAGTGCGACCCGGATGGGGGACATTTGGCGGCCGTCGGTCCGTGATCGGGGGACACTCCATTGCCGGGGGTGCAAAGACGGGTTAGTTTCGCAAGCAGAGGTCGGAGCGCGATTCATAGGCCTCACACCACAGTTGACCGGGAAGCTACCCGATGTCCCCCCGCACCCAGGGGAGTCAAGCAGCTTGATCAACCTCGTGGCAGCACGGCGCCGCCGGTCTACCCCAACCGACGCCCGCCCCTGGCGGGATGGAGCGCCTGCTGACTGATGCCGGTGGCGGGGATCCCCCGCCACCGGCAGAGTCGCGCCGTCGTCCTCGGTGGGTTCAACTCGTGCCGACGATTCCGGTGCGCAGCTTCTCCGTGAGGCGCCGGAGCTCGCCCAGCTCGTCCTCGGACAGCGCCGCGCTGACCACTCCCTCGATCGATCGCGAGTGCTCCGCCGCCACCGCGAGGAAGGTGCGGTAGCCCGCATCCGTCATCCGGACGGTGGTTCCCCGCCGATCGTGCTCGTCCGGCAGCTTCTCCAGCAGACCGCGGGCAGCGAGCCGGTCGACGAGCCTGCTGATGCTCGGCTGGGTGAGCAGCACGAGCGTGTTCAGGTCCCGCAACCGGGCGCTGCGCCCCGCGCGTCGGCTGAGGTTGAAGAGCACGTCGTACTCGTTGAACGAGAGGTCGTGGGGGAAGTCGGCGACGAGTCGCCGCATGACGGCGACCTGTGCCCGGAACAGGGACTCCCAGGTCTCGACGGCGGACTGTCGCGCCACGAACTCCTCCTCGACTAGACGGGCCCTACCCACCCTAGAAGGAGGAGGTGCCCGGGACAGTCGAAGGCGGTCCGGACAGGATTGAGGGCCGGCCGCAGAGGCTCGCGGCCGGCCCTCTCCCTTGCACCAAGAGTGTCCTGCAATCACATTCCGCGGAACCTGCCACAGCAAACAACTTCCGCTCCTGAAAGATATAACGGTTAGGTAACGGGGCGCCAGAGCCGTCGAGGATATTTTCCTGGGAGTTTCGCTCGGGCCCCGCCGCCGCCGCCATCCCGACGCGTCCGGACGCGCTCAGACCAGGTCGGGGCTGGGGCCGCGGTGCGAGTGGCGGATGACCACGTCGGCGTGCCGGTCGAAGCGGTATCCGGTGCCCCGGACGGTCCGCACGATGTCCTGGTACGCGCCGAGCTTGGAGCGCAGCCGGCGCACGTGCACGTCGATCGTCCGCTCGTTCGGGGCGTCGTCCTCGGCGTCGGGCCAGAGCGACTCGATGAGCTCCCCGCGGGCGATGGTCCGCCCCTCGCGCAGCACCAGATACTGCAGGAGCTCGAACTCCTTGTAGGTGAGCGGCGCCGTGCCGTCTTCGAGCACGACACGCTTGCGGGAGAGGTCGATGACCACGCCGTCGCCCTTGTCCTCCGCCGGGGGGATCTCCCGCTGCCGGGCGGTCGGATCCTGCAGGGCGAGTCGCACGACGTCGACGTCGCGGCCCCCGGAGCCCGCAGGGGCGAGGGCGACGGCGGCATAGGTCTCGGCGCCGGGCGCAAGATCGGTGGTGAGGCGTCGCAGCGCCTCGACGATCGTCCGGAGGTCCGTGCCCGCGGCCGCCGCGGTGGCCTCGCTGACACCGACGTAGAGCACGAAGCCCCGCGCCTCTGTGCCGTCGGGGACCGCCCTCAGTCGGGGAGCGGGAAGAGCGGGGGAGAGAGCGGGGGGAACGGAAGCGGATTCGAGGGAAGCGAGAGACATGGGAGACCTTCGATGATGGGTGCGGCCGAAGCCACGGGTGCTGCGAGGACCGGGCCGCTGAGGGGCCGGTCGAGGGATTCCCCGATCGTCGGATCGACGGGGAGAGAACGTGCGGAGAGGCTGAGCCGGAAGGGGGTCAGGCGCACATTCGACAGCACATCGCGCGGCCGGCCATCATCATGCCGGCGTTCCCGAGGGCCTCGAAGGAGGTCAGGGTGCGCGCGTTGTCGTACATGGGGTCGAGGATGGGCCACGCAGGGCGGGGCTGTCAAGTGGCTCGCCGGTCAGGAGACGGTCCCGTACAGCCGATCGCCTGCGTCGCCGAGGCCCGGAACGATGTAGCCGACCTCGTTGAGCCGCTCATCGAGGGCGCCCAGCACGATCGTGACGTCCCGTCCCTCGGTCGCCCGCTCCACCGCCGCGAGCCCCTCGGGGGCGGCGATCAGGCAGACCGCCGTCACATCATCGGCTCCGCGCGCGAAGAGGTACTCGATGGCGGCGATCAGGGAGCCGCCGGTCGCCAGCATCGGGTCCAGCACGAAGCACTGCCGATTCGAGAGGTCGTCGGGCAGGCGCTCGGCATAGATGGTGGGCTCGAGCGTCTCCTCGTTCCGCACCATGCCGAGGAAGCCCACCTCGGCACTCGGCATGAGCTTGACCATGCCGTCCAGCATGCCGAGCCCTGCGCGCAGGATGGGCACGACGAGGGGCTTGGGGTCGCTGATGGCGAGGCCGGTGGTCGTGGCCACCGGAGTCTGGATCTCGACCGGCTCAACCCGCACGCTCCGCGTCGCCTCATAGGCGAGCAGCGTCACGAGCTCCTCCGCCAGCGCCCGGAAGGTGGGAGAAGGGGTGGTCTTGTCTCGCAGCACCGTGAGCTTGTGCGTCACGAGAGGATGGTCGGCCACGTGCACTCGCATAGGGTCAATCTAGCCCGGTCGGTCCGGGCCGCGACGCCGGAGGGAGAGCCGTGGACGACGTCTCCGGCTGGATGTCCGCCGCACTGGACGAGGCCGTCGCGGCGCTCGGCACCGGCGACGTGCCCGTCGGAGCCGTGATCGTCGATGAGCAGGGCGGCGTGCTGGCCACCGGCCGGAACCGTCGGGAGGCGGACTCGGATCCGCTGGCCCACGCCGAGGTGCTCGCCATCCGCGCCGCCGCCCGGGCGCGCGGGAGCTGGAATCTCGAGGGCTGCACCCTCGTGGTCACGCTCGAGCCATGCGCGATGTGCGCCGGCGCCGTGCTCGCCTCACGCCTGGGACGTCTCGTCTACGGCGCCTGGGACGAGAAGGCCGGCGCCGTGGGGTCGGTGTACGACCTGCTGCGCGACCGCCGCCTCCCGCACCGGGTGGAGGTCGTGACCGGAGTCCAGGCGGAGCGCAGCGCGGAGCTGCTCCGGGCATTCTTCGCCGACCGCCGGTCCCCCGACGCCTGACGCGGCGTCGTCCGAGGGGTGGTCAGTCCGCCCGGGCCGCGGTCGCCTCGACCTGCTCCAGCCAGGTGGCGAGCATCTGTGCACCCGCGGCCGCCTGCGGCTCGGCGTGCACGGCTCCCTCCGCGCGCAGCCGGCGGGGATCGATGCCGGCGGCGAGGAGCTCCCCGACGCCGGAGGCGAGCCACTGCCCCAGCATGCGGGCGTCGACCTCCGGGTGGAATTGGACGCCGAGCGAGGAGCCCAGCTCGAACGCCTGGTTCTCGTACACGGCCGAGGTCGCGACGCGACGGGCGCCCGCGGGCAGCTCGAACGTGTCGCCGTGCCACTGCAGCACCGGGATCCCGCCGAAGGGTGCCACCGCGGAGTCCGGCACCACCCGCACCGCCGCGAACCCGATCTCCGTCTCGGGGCCGCGGAAGACGGCCGCGCCTGCCGCCGCAGCGAGCAGCTGAGCGCCCAGGCAGACGCCCAGCACCGGACGGTCCTCGGCGAGCCGGGCGCGCAGGGCGTTCAACTCCGCCGTCAGGAAGGGGAACAGGTCGCTCTGGTAGGCGCCCACCGCGCCGCCCAGCACGATCAGCGCGTCGGCCTGCTGCACGGCCGTCGCGTCGAGATCTTCGACGGCGACGTCGAACTGTCGCACCGACCAGCCGCGGGCGGCGAGCACGCCGGCGAACCGGCCGAGGTGCTCCGTCGGCGCGTGCCGCAGGACGACCGCGGTGCGCCCGCCTCTCAATCGAGCGCCCGGATGACGATGGTCTCGGTGGGAGTCGCCGAGTCCGCGGCGATGTCGGGCTCCACGTAGACGGCCGCGACGCTGCGGTCGGTGTGCCGCACCCGCTCCTCGACCTCGGCCACCGCGAGCACGACCTCCGCAAGCCGGAGCGACGGGGAGAGACCGACCCGGGCCACGATGACCACTGCGCCGTCCGACCGGGTGAGTGCCTCGAGGGCCGAGACACCCCGGACCTGGCGGACGTCGAGGACCGCGCGCTTGATCTCGGACAGGTTCTCGAACGCCCCTGACATGGTTCCTCCCGGTGCCGGATGCGCCAATCCTAGGATGGAGGCGTGAGCGACACCCCCGGAATCCAGCTGCCCACGATCGCCGTGCTGGGGGCCGGATCGATGGGCGGCGCGGTGCTGCATGGCCTGCTTCAGCCCACCGTGGAGGTGCTCGGCGGCATCCGCGTCACGACCCGCAGCGGGCGGCGCACCGAGTTCGCCGGGCGCTCCGGCGTGCGCGTCCTCTCCCTGCGTGAGGACCCCGACGCCAACCGCCGTGCCGTGGCCGGGGCCGCTCTCGTGCTCGTGGCGGTGAAGCCGGTCGGCGTCCTCGACCTGCTCCAGGAGATCGCGGGCTCCCTCGCCCCCGGCACGCTCGTGGTCAGCGTCGCTGCCGGCGTCTCGACCGCAGCCATGGAGCGCCGGCTGCCGGACGATGTCGCCGTGATCCGGGCCATGCCGAACACGCCGGCCACAGTGCGCCTCGCCGTCACCGGGATCAGCGCGGGAAGCCGGGCGAGCGCAGAGCAGCGCGAGCTCGCCCGGAACCTGTTCGGCACGGTGGGGAGCGTGCTCGAGGTCGACGAGGACCGGCTGGATGCGCTCAGCGCGATCTCGGGTTCGGGTCCTGCCTATGTCTTCTACCTGGTCGAGCAGCTGGAGGCCGCAGCGCGCGAGCGGGGCTTCGACGACGAGGAGGCGAACCTGCTCGTGCAGGGCACCTTCCGCGGAGCGGTCGAGCTGCTCGCCTCGAGCGGGCTGTCGCCGGCCGAGCTGCGGCGCAGGGTCACGAGTCCGAACGGCACGACCGAGCGCGCGATAGCGGTGCTCGAGGAGGCGCGGCTCGCGGACACCTTCGACGTGGCCACGGCCGCGGCTCTCGCCCGCGCCCGGCAGCTCGCCGCCGAACTGGCCTAGCCCTCTCGCTCAGCAGGCAGAATGCGCGCCATCGGCTCGTGAGACGGGTTCCTGCCTGCTGAGCGACGGAATGACTGCTGGGGGAGAGGGGGGAGAGAGAGGGGGAGGGGGAGGCGGCGGGCTCAGGCCAGGCCGGCGAACCGCTCGATGTCGCCGGTGGTGCCCGAGACGATCACCATGTCGTGACTCGAGAGCACCGTCTCGGCCGTGGCGTAGGTGAACGGCTTGCCCGGCGACTTGACCCCGACGACCGTCACGCGGTGCTTGCGACGCACCTCGGACTGGTTCAGCGGCATGCCCCGGATCGGCTTCGGCGGATACATCTTGACCAGGGCGAAGTCGTCGTCGAACTGGATGAAGTCGAGCATTCGACCGGACACCAGGTGCGCGACGCGCTCACCCGCCTCCGCCTCAGGATAGATCACGTGGTTGGCGCCGATCCGTTCGAGGATCTTGCCGTGCGACTTGGAGATGGCCTTCGCCCAGATCTGCGGGACTCCGAGGTCGACCAGGTTCGCGGTGATGAGCACGCTCGCCTCGATCGAGGAGCCCACCGCCACGACGGCGATCGAGAAGTTCTGGGCGCCGAGCTGGCGCAGCGCCTCGATGCTGCGGGCGTCGGCCTGCACAGTGTGGGTCACCCGCTCCGACCACTTCTGCACGAGCGCGGCGTCGGGATCGACGGCGAGCACCTCGCGGTCGAGGCGGTCGAGCTGGCCTGCAGTGGCGGCACCGAAGCGGCCCAGCCCGATGACCAGGACGGGGGCGTTGTGCGGGATTCGGTCAACCAACGATCGGCCTCTCCTCAGCCCGGGCGAACAACTGCGCGCGCTGGCTGGAGGCCAGCGCCGCGGCGAGAGTCACTGTACCAATGCGCCCCATGAACATGGTCGCGCTCAGCACGTACTTGCCGGGGTCCTCGAGGGTGGCGGTGAATCCGGAGCTCAGACCCGAGGTGCCGAACGCCGAGATGACGTCGAAGAGCACGTGATCGAGGCCCGCCTCCGTCATCTGCAGCAGGATGATCGTCGACAGTGCGACTGTCGTCGCCCCCCACAGCACGATGCTGACCGCGACCCGGAGCACGTCCGAGGGCACCCGCCGCTCGAACACCTCCATCGCCGCGGTGCCCCTCGCTTCGGCGAAGGCCGCGAGGAAGAGCACCGCGAGGGTCGTCACCTTGATGCCGCCGGCCGTCGAGGCGGACCCGCCGCCGATGAACATCAGCATGTCGGTGACGAGCAGGCTCGACTCCCGGAGGTTGCCGATGTCGATCGTGGAGAAGCCGCCCGATCTCGTCATCACCGACAGGAAGAGGGCTTGGAAGGTCAGCTTTCCGACGCCGTCCCCGCCGAACGACTTGGCGTTGTCCCACTCCAGCACGGTGTACGCGAGGGTCCCGAGGGCGAGGAGCACCGCGGACGTGACGAGGGTGAGCTTCACGTGCACCGACCAGCGACGGGGCCGGGTGAGGTTGCGGCTGAGGGCATAGATCACGGGGAAGCCGATGCTGCCCAGCACGACGCCGACCATCAGCCAGGAGAGGAACCAGAGGTCGCTCGCGTAGGGGTCGAAGCCGGAGTCGGCGAGCACGAAGCCGGTGTTGGTGAACGCCATCGCCGAGAACGAGATCGCGTCGCCGAGAGCGGGGATCGGCTCGACGCCCGCCGCGAGCACGCGCGGGTAGAGGAGGACGGCCACCACCGCCTCGATGATCACGGTGCTCAGCGCGACGGTGGCGAGCAGCCCGCCGATCTCGCCGAGGGCCGAACTGGACGACCCTGGCCCGGAGCCCTTCCGCATGGCCATGGGGTTCACATCGCCGGCGACGAGCAGACGCTGCCTCAGGCCGAGGCGACGGCTGACCACGAGACCCATCACCGAGGCGAGCGTGAGCACCCCCACCGCGCCGATCTGGGTGCCGAGCACGATGACCACCTGACCGAGCGGCGACCAGTGGGTCGACATGTCCAGAGTGGCGAGGCCGGTCACGCAGATCGCCGACGTGGCGGTGAACAGGGCGTCCGCGAGTCCCGTCGGCTTTCCCGAGCTGCTCATCACCGGCAGGGACAGGAGCACGGTGAAGAGGACGATGAGGAAGGAGAAGATGACGATCGCGAATCGGGCGGGCGTCGCCGAGACGAAGTAGCTGAACCGGTCCCGTGCGCGCGCCAGGAACGGCTCGCGCATCGACGATCTCCTGGCCATGCCTCCTCCTCGAATGCGGAAAGGCGCCCGCCGTTGGGCGGAATGCCGCAGAGCCCTACCCTTGCAGAATGGCGGACATCTTCGATGTGGTGGCTGACCCGACACGTCGGGAGCTGCTGCGGATCCTGCTCGAGAGGTCGCTCGAGGGCGCGGATGCTCCGCACGGAGGCGAGTCGAGCGTCGGGGAGCTCGTGCTGCGGCTCGGGCTCAGTCAGCCCACGGTGTCGAAGCATCTCAAGGTGCTCCGCGACTGCGCGCTCGTGACGGTGCGCGATCAGGGTCAGCACCGCTTCTACCGGCTCGACCCGAGGCCGCTCGACGACATCGCGAGCTGGGTCGTGCCCTTCCTGCCGTCCGAGCCGGCGGCCCTCGAGCCCGATGCTCGGAGCGGGCCGGCGCAGGCCTCGGAGCGCCCCGCTCCGCTCCTCGGAACGGCTTCCCAGGGACTCGGCGAACGGGTCGGCAGGGGACTCGCGACCGCCCTTCATGCGGTGCGCGGCGTCGGGCCGTCGCTCGGCCGAGCGGGCGGGCTGGGACGACGCTGACAACGTCTTTACAGCGCTTCGCCGCACTCCCTAGAGTGTCCCTGCCGCACACGACCACGAGGGGAGCTGCCATGTCGCTCGCCGACGCGCGCTTCCTGACGGTCGCAGAGGTCGCCGACATGATGCGGGTCTCCCGCATGACGGTCTACCGTCTCGTGCACTCGGGCGAGCTGCCCGCCATCCGCTTCGGCCGCTCCTTCCGGGTGCCCGAGTCGGCCGTGGCGGACGCGCTCCAGAATCACGTGGCGACCACGGCCTGACGCACGCGCGCCTCCTGGTCCGACCCGCGAGGGGTGCCAGGGCGTGGGGTAGACTGCGGTGTCATCTTTTCCCGGTTCTGCACGGACCCGGGCGTCCGTACCGTTCCAGTGAGGTTGTTCCATGGGCTCAGTCATCAAGAAGCGCCGCAAGCGCATGGCCAAGAAGAAGCACCGCAAGCTGCTCCGCAAGACGCGTCACCAGCGCCGCAACAAGAAGTAGCCGCGCCGCTCGCAGGCGAACGCCGGACGAAGCGCCGGGCCGGCTGGCCCGGCGCTTCGGCGTTCCCGGGCCGATCCCCCACCTGCCCCCGGAGCTAGGCTGGCCGGGTGCCAACCGTCGCCGTGACGCTGCTCGCCAAGCCGGGCTGCCACCTCTGCGACGACGCCAGGACCGAGGTGGACCGGGTCGTCGCCGAGCTGCCGGAGGGGGCCGTCTCCGTGGTCGAGCGCAACATCCTCGAGGACTCCGAGCTCTTCGACCGCTACGCCGAGGAGATCCCCGTCGTCCTCATCGAGGGCCGGGTGCACACCTACTGGAGGGTGGACGGGGACCGCCTCCGCCGCGCCCTGGATCAGGCCCGAGCGCGCTGCGCCCTCGACCGCGAGGCCTGACCGGCGCGGTTTCCCAGCGGAGCGCTCCGTACACTTGTGCCGTGGTCGCCAGCGCTCTCCATCTCGTGCGTCACGGCGAGGTGCACAATCCTGCCGGCGTGCTCTACGGGCGCATCCCCGGATTCCGGCTCTCGGACCTCGGTCAGCAGATGGCGTCGAGCGCCGCGACCGCCCTCGCCGCGCGTCCCGTCCGCCGGGTCGTCGCGTCGCCGCTGCAGCGCACCCAGGAGTCGGCTGCTCCCATCGCCGCCGCGTTCGAGCTCGAGGTGGAGACCGACGAGCGCCTCATCGAGCCGTTCAACCGCTTCGAGGGCAAGAAGTTCGAGTTCGGTCCCGGCCTCCTGTCCAACCCCGAGGCCTGGCCATGGGTGAGCAACCCCTTCCGGCCCAGCTGGGGGGAGCCGTACGTGCAGATCGCGGCGCGCATGCTGGCGGCTCTCACCGACGCGCACGCCTCGGTGGAGGACGGCGACGTGGTGCTCGTCTCCCACCAGCTCCCGATCTGGATGGTGCACCGCAGCCTCAAGGGTGAGCGTCTCTACCACGACCCCCGCCGCCGCCGCTGCAGCCTCTCGAGCATCACCACGGTGGAGAAGCGCGGGGAGCGCTTCGTGGAGACCGCCTACGCGGATCCCGCCGGTCCCCTGGCCGGCTCAGCGGTAGACCGGGGAGCCGTATGAGGCGCCGGCGACTCGTGCCCGCTGTCGCCGCTCTGCTCGCCGCAGGCCTGCTGCTGGCCGGCTGCACGAGCGACAGGCTCGCCGACGAGTACCGGGCGGGCAGCAACAAGGGCTACATCGCCGGCGACGGGACGGTGGCGACCTTCCCGGTCGACGATCGGCTCTCGCCTGACCCGTTCTCCGGCGAGACGGACACCGGGGACGAGCTCTCCTCCGCCGACCTCGCGGGCGAGGTCACGGTCCTCAACTTCTGGTACGCCTCATGCCCGCCCTGCCGCGCGGAGGCGCCCGACCTCGAGGCGCTCAACCAGGAGTTCGGTGCCGACGGCGTCCGGTTCGTGGGCGTCAACGTCCGCGACGAGGCAGGCACGTCCCACTCGTTCGCCAAGACCTTCGGGCTCACCTACCCCTCGATCGTCGACTACCGGACTGCGGCGGTGCAGCTGGCGTTCAGCAAGACGATCTCGCCCAACGCGGTCCCGACCACCCTCGTCCTCGACCGGAAGGGCCGGGTCGCCGCCCGCATCCTCGGTCAGGTGACCGAGCCGAGCACACTCCAGACGATCATCCGCGAGACGGTCGAGGAGACCGGCTGAGCATGGGACCCGACGTCGTCGCGGGACCGCTCGCCCTCGCCCTGCCCGTGGCGCTCCTCGCCGGGCTGGTGTCCTTCGCCTCGCCCTGCGTGCTCCCGCTCGTGCCCGGCTACCTCGCCTACATCGGCGGGTTCGCGGACGGCCGCTCCAGCGCGCGACCGGGCGACAGCCGCGGCCGCGCGCGGCTCGCCTCCGGCGTCGCCCTCTTCGTGCTGGGCTTCGCGGTCGTCTTCGTCGCGTTCGGGATCGCCTTCGGCGCGGCCGGCTTCTGGCTGATCCAGTGGCGGGACCTGCTCACCCGCCTCGCCGGTCTCGCGGTGATCGCCCTGGGACTCGTCTTCCTCGGCAGGCTCGAGCGGTTCCAGCGAACCATCCGGCCCTCCTGGCGACCGGTCGCCGGTATCGCGGGAGCCCCGCTCCTGGGCGCGGTCTTCGCCATCGGCTGGACGCCCTGCATCGGCCCCACCCTTGGCGCCATCCTGGGCCTCAGCCTCGACGGCGGGTCGCCCTGGCGCGGCGCCGTCCTCGGCTTCGCCTATGCGCTCGGCCTGGGCATCCCGTTCGTCCTCGTCGCGCTCGGCTTCGGCTGGGCCACCCGCTCCGTCGCATTCCTCCGCCGGCACGTCCGCGCGGTCAACGTGGCGGGCGGGGTGCTGCTCGTGGTCATCGGCCTGCTCATGGTGACCGGTGTCTGGAACTCCTGGATGCTGCAGCTCGGGTCGGTGATCGGCGGCTATGTCACGATCCTCTGACCTCGCGCGTCCGAGCGACCACATCGACTCGGACAGCGACGCCGCCCCGGTCGGGCCACAGCTCGGCCCGGCCGGCTGGGTTCGCTTCCTCTGGCGCCAGCTCACGAGCATGCGCACTGCGCTGTTCCTGCTGCTCCTGCTGGCGATCGCCGCGGTGCCGGGGTCCCTCGTCCCGCAGCGGAGCTCGGACCCCAACGGGGTCGCCCAGTACCAGGTGGACCACCCGGACCTCTTCCCGCTGATCGACGGTGTGCAGGGCTTCGACGTCTACACCTCGGTGTGGTTCTCCTCGATCTACCTGCTGCTGTTCGTCTCCCTGATCGGCTGCGTGCTTCCGCGGGCCCGGCACCACTGGCTCGCACTTCGCGCCCGCCCGCCGCGCACTCCGGCCCGCCTCAACCGGCTCGAGCACGCGCTCGAGCGGGAGGCGGACGGCGACGTCGAGGACGCCATCGCCCGAGCGGAGAGCCTGCTGCGGCGCCGCCGCTACCGCACCACCCGGTACGGGGACTCCGTGTCCGCGGAGCGGGGCTACCTGCGCGAGACCGGCAACCTCGTCTTCCACGCCTCGCTCGTCGGCATCCTCCTCGCGGTCGCCCTGGGCGGCAGCTTCGGCTACAGCGGCCAGAAGATCGTGGTGGAGGGCGAGCCGTTCGTCAACTACGTCGCCGGCTACGACTCCTTCACCCGGGGCCGGCTCGTGGGCGAGACGTCGCTGGATCCGTACCGCGTCACGCTCGACGCGCTCGACGTGGTGTACGAGCAGGAGAATCCGAACGCGGTGGGCCAGCCGATCGACTACACCGCCTCCGTCACGGTGCAGCAGCCGGGGGAGGACGGCGCGGAGCGGACCACGATCAAGGTCAACCAGCCCCTGCAGGTGGACGGCACCGACGTCTACCTGCTCGGCAACGGCTACGCGCCGCGGATCACCGTGCGCAACGCCGACGGCGACGTCGCGTTCTCCGGCGCGGTCCCGTTCCTGCCGCAGGATGCGAACCTCACCTCCGTCGGAGTCGTCAAGGTCCCCGACGGCCTGCCCGAGCAGGTCGGGATGGTGGGACTGCTCTATCCGACGCCCGTGAAGCTCTCGACCGGAGCGCTGAGCTCCGGCTTCCCCGCCCTGAAGGATCCGGTGCTGTCCCTGAACGTCTACACCGGGGACCTCGGCCTCGACAACGGCGTTCCGGTGTCGGTCTACACGCTGGACACCAAGGACCTCACCCAGGTCGCGGGGCGCGGCACCGGCGCGTCCGTCGACCTGTCTCCCGGGCGGACGGTGGAGCTGCCGAACGGACTCGGCAGCGTGACCCTCGACGGGGTCAGCCGGTTCGCGTCGCTGGAGATCCACCACGACCCCGCCCAGCTCTGGGTGCTCGCCTTCGCGGTCCTCGTGCTCGCCGGACTGCTCACGTCGCTCTTCATCCCGCGGCGCCGGATGTGGGTCAAGGTGCACTCCACCGGCAGCGGCCGGCTGCGGCTGGAGTACGCCGGCCTGGCCCGCGGCGACGACCCGACCCTCGCCGGCGCCGTGCGGGATCTGGCCGACGAGCACTCCGGCTCTCGCACGGCCGCCACGACGTAGGCTGTCGGCGTGACCGAGTCGCTGGACGGGATCTCGACCCTCCTCCTCTATGGCGCGATGGGGATCTACGCGATCTCCTTCATCGCGTTCGCCCTCGACCTCGGTCGGCGCTCCGCGTCGGTCGGCAGCGTGGAGAGCGGCGCCCAGCGCATCGCCCGCGCTCGCGGCGGCGCCGTCGTGACTCTCGACCGGCCGCCGGCGGAGACGGTCGTCCGCGAATCGCGCGCGCTCCGCGTCGGCGTCGGCCTGGCAGTCGGCGGGTGGGTGCTGCACCTCGGCGCCGGCGTGCTCCGCGGCATCGCCGCCGCGCGCGTGCCGTGGGCCAACATGTACGAGTTCTCGATGACCGGCACCCTGCTGATCATGGGCGTCTTCCTCGTGCTGCTCACGCGCCGCGACCTGCGCTTCCTCGGCGCCATCATCACCGGACTGGTCGTGCTGCTGCTCGGCATCTCCACGGTCGGCTTCCGCGTGGACGTCGTCCCGCTGCCGCCGGCGCTGCAGTCCTACTGGCTGGTCATCCACGTGCTCGTTGCCATTCTCGGCACGGCATTCTTCACCGTCGGGGCCGCGCTCTCGGTCGTCCAGCTCGTGCAGGAGCGCCGCGAGTCGGGCGCCGCCGCCCGCCTCCGACTGCCGGCATCCGTGCCCGGCGCGGCCGCCCTGGAGAACTCTGCCTACCGGGTGATCATCGTGGGCTTCATCTTCTGGACGTTCACCCTCATCGCGGGCGCCATCTGGGCTGAGCACGCCTGGGGTCGCTACTGGGGCTGGGACACCAAGGAGGTGTGGACCTTCGTGATCTGGGTGATCTTCGCCGGCTACATCCACGCGCGGGCCACCCGCGGCTGGCGGGGTTCACGCTCCGCCTGGCTCGCGATCGTCGGCTACTCGGCGGTGCTGTTCAACTTCGGCATCGTCAACGTGTTCTTCAAGGGACTGCACGCCTATTCGGGCCTCTGAGCCCGCTCGAGGAGCGCCAGGCAGCGGGTGATCCGCTCCCGCCACCACTGGGTGCGCTCCGCGTCCGCCGCCCAGCGCTCCAGCAGGCTCTCATCGGGCGTCGTCCGGCGCACCGGGATCTCCCCCGCGACGGGCAGCAGCGGATCCGCGGTCACGTCCGCCGCGAGGAGCGCCGCAGTGCCCAAGCCGCAGTCGAAGGGCAGCTCGGCCAGCGCGGCGGCGAGGTGCGCCCCCATCGCGAGCCCGACGCTCGTCTCGAGTGCGCTCGACACGACCACCGGAAGCCGCGAACCGGCGGCGAGCCCGAGAGCGGCGCGGATGCCGCCGAGCGGAGCCGCTTTGACGACCAGCACGGCCCCCGCGCCCGCGCGCTCGGCGGCCTGCGGGTCCTCCGCCTTGCGGACCGCCTCGTCGAGGGCGATGGGAACGTCGAGGTAGCGGATGCGCCGCCCCAGCTCGATCAGCTCGCCCAGCTCGGTGCACGGCTGCTCGAGGTACTCCAGGTCGTAGGGTGCGAGGGCGTGCACGGCGCGCTCGGCCTCGTCCACGTTCCACCGACCGTTGGCGTCGACGCGGATGCGCCCTTCCGGGCCGAGCGCCGCCCGGACTGCCGCCACCCGAGCGACGTCCTCTGCCCCGGACTGTCCGGGCTCTGCGACCTTCACCTTGACGGTGCGACAGCCGGGGAAGCCGGCGAGCACCTCGACGACCTGCTCGGCGGGCACGGCCGGCACCGTCGCGTTGACCGGAATGCTCGAGCGCAGCGGATCTGGCGAGGGGCGCCAGCCGAACTCCACGGCCGCGGCCAGCCAGCGCGAGGACTCCTCGTCGTCGTACTCGACGAACGGGGAGAACTCCGTCCACCCTTCGGGACCCTGAAACAGTGCGGCCTCTCGTCGCACGATGCCGCGGAAGCGGCGTCGCAGCGGCAGGTCGACGACGCGGAGGGTGGCGAGGACGTCGTCAGCGGCGATCATCCGGTCATTGTCCCGCGCGGACTCCCTGGGAGAGTCCCGCATCGCTAGACGGGCGAGATTCTCGCTCGCCTAATCTGGAGCGATGACCACGGAGGGAACCGCGCCGGCGCACTACTGGTACGAGGATGCGCCAGGCCGGGCCAGGAGCATCGCCGTGCTCGAGGCGTTCCGCGCATATCGGGTGGCGGAGAGCGCCATGCGGCGCCGCACCCGGGAGGCGATGGCGATGGGGGAGAACGATCTGCTCGCCCTGCGCTTCGTGCTGCGGGCACGGAACCAGGGTCGAGCCGTCGGCCCCAAGGACCTGGCCCGCCACCTCGACATCTCGAGCGCGTCCACCACGGTGCTGCTCGACCGCCTCGAGAAGCGGGGTCATCTGCGGCGGGAGCGGAGCACCGCGGACCGGCGCGCACTCGTGGTCGTGCCCACGATGTCCTCGGACGCCGAGATCCGCGCGAATCTGGGTGAGGTGCACACCCGGATGATGTCGGCGGCGGGCCGCCTCTCGCCTGACGACGCCGAGGTCGTGATCCAGTTCCTCGAGTCCATGCGTGATGCGGTGGACGCCGATGCGAACAGCGGGCAGGTCTCCGCCGACCGGAAGTCGCCTGCACAGAGTTCCGGCGCACCCGTCTGACGACCCGTCAGCCTCGGCAGGTCCCCTTCGGTTCGATGCGACCGGGCGTTCAGAGCGAGGCGAGCGTCAGCATTCCCGCTGCTGCGATGATCGCGCTGCACGCGGCGAGCATTGCGGTCGCGATCGCCACACGCTGCTCGCGCGCCTCACGCTCGGCATGGGCGGCCTCCAGGGCATCGGGCTGGAGTGCCGCACGTGCGGCCTCCTCCGTGCGGAAGCGGCCGGCCACGCCGCCGAAGGCATCGGTGGCGATGTAGCGGTCGCCCACGTGCTCGATCATGCCGGCGTAGTTGCCGTGCCATTCGCCGCTCGAGAGGGAGTCGCTCACCCGGCTCCACCGGAGTTCAGGGGTGGACGTCGCAGGCGTTGCGGTGACGGTCATGAGAGGTCCCTTCCTGCGGCCGAATCGGGCCCCCAGGACCCGCAATCAAACTATCTAGTTCGGCTAGCGGTCTCTCAGGGCTATCGCAGGGGGCCGCCATGGTGTACAACCGGGGGCGCCGATCGACGGGGTGCGGGGGCCTAGGCTGACGGCATGGCAGTGTCCGAGCTCTTCGATCCGGAGCAGTGGAGCGAGGTGCCGGGGTTCGGGGACCTCAGCGACACCACCTATCACCTGGACCGGACCGGCAGGATCGCGCGGATCGCCTTCGACCGCCCCGAGGTGCGCAACGCGTTCCGGCCGCGCACCGTCGACGAGCTGTATCGCGCGCTCGAGAATGCCCGGCAGAATCCCCGGGTCGGGGTCGTGCTGCTCACCGGCAACGGGCCGAGCCCGAAGGACGGCGGCTGGGCGTTCTCGAGCGGCGGTGACCAGCGGATCCGGGGGCGCGACGGCTACCAGTACGAGAGCGGCGGCTCCGCAGGAGGCGCCGCTCCCTCGGCGGACTCGGCTCAGGAAACCCCGGCGCGGACCGGGCGGCTGCACATCCTCGAGGTGCAGCGGCTCATCCGCTTCATGCCCAAGGTCGTGATCGCCGTCGTCCCGGGCTGGGCCGCGGGCGGCGGGCACTCCCTGCACGTGGTCTGCGACCTCACCATCGCGAGCGCCGAGCATGCCCGGTTCAAGCAGACCGACGCGGACGTGGGGTCGTTCGACGCCGGCTACGGCAGCGCGTACTTCGCCCGCCAGGTGGGCCAGAAGTTCGCACGGGAGGTCTTCTTCCTCGCGCGGGAGTACGACGCCCAGCGTGCGTACGAGGCGGGAGCCGTCAACGCGGTGGTCCCGCATGCGGACCTCGAGTCCACGGCGCTCGACTGGGCGCGGGAGATCCTCACCAAGTCGCCGACCGCGGTGCGGATGCTCAAGTACGCCCTCAATGCGGTGGACGACGGTCTCGTCGGTCAGCAGCTCTTCGCCGGGGAGGCGACCCGCCTCGCCTACGGCACCGATGAGGCGGTCGAGGGCAGGGACTCCTTCCTCGAGAGGCGCAGTCCCGACTGGTCTCCTTTCCCCTGGCACTTCTGAGGGCATGAGAGCGCTGCAGGTCCTCGCGGACGAGCCGGCGACGGTGCTCGAGGCGCTGCGGGAGACCCTGTCGGCGGAGGGGCCGGCGCTCCTGCCCCTCGCGCCAGGAGCATCGCGTGCCGGTCTACCGCTCGAGGTGCACAAGCGCGTCGCCGTGGTCGTGCAGACCTCGGGCACCGCGGGTGCACCGAAGCGCGTGGCCCTCTCCGCCGACGCGCTGCTGGCCTCCGCGGCCGCATCGCAGGCGGCCCTCGGCGAGCCGGGAACCTGGGTGCTCGCCCTTCCCGTGCACTACATCGCGGGCCTCCAGGTGCTCGTGCGCGCGATAGCGACGGGATCGGAGCCCGTGCTGCTGCCGCCGGGGCGGTTCGACCCCCGCGCCTTCGCGGCCGCGGTGAGCGGCGCGACCGGACCCGTCTACACCTCGCTCGTGCCGGCGCAGCTCGCCACCCTGCTCGGCTCCTCCGACCCCCTCGTCGTGGAGGCCCTTCCCCGGGTGGCCGCGGCGCTCGTCGGCGGGCAGCGGCTGCAGAGCGGGCTGGCCGGCGCCGCGGCCGCCGCCGCGCTCCGCGTCGTGCGAACCTACGGCGCCTCCGAGACGAGCGGCGGTTGCGTGTACGACGGTGTGCCGCTCGCCGGGACGATCACGCGGATCGTGGACGGAGAGGTACAGCTGTCCGGACCGATGCTGGCGGAGGGCTATCTGGACGATCCGGAGCGGACCGCCTATTCGTTCGTGCACGGCGATGGGCATCGCTGGTTCCGCACGGGAGATGCCGGAAATCTCGAGGACGGTGTGCTGAGCGTGACCCGGCGTCTCGACGACGTGATCGTCTCCGGCGGCGAGAAGGTGTCGCTCGGGCTCGTCGAGACCGTCGTGCGGGAGCTCCCGGGCCTCGCCGACGCGGTGGTGGTGCGCGGTCCCTCGGCCCGCTGGGGCGAGGTCCCGGTGGTCGCCACGACGACCGCCGACCGGCCGGGACTGCTCGACGCTGTGCGGGCAGCGGTGGAGGAGCGCCTGGGCGCGCCGGCGAGACCGGAGTCCGTGGTCACGGTGGATCCGCTCCCGTTCCTCGCCAGCGGCAAGCCGGACCGGGCGCGGATCACCGCCCTCGTGGCCGAGCGTGCGGCACGGTGACGGCCCTTCCGAACGCACGCCCCTAGGATTCTGCGGTGGCCCAGAGCAGAAAGCGTCCGCCCGCACGGGCTCGCACCGTGCAGTCCCGACCGGCGCCGGCACGGCGACCCGGTTCGCCGGCAGGGCGGAAGCGGGGAACCCCGGCGCCACGCCCGGCGACCGCCCGCGACTGGATCGCGGCCTCCCGGTGGCGCACGCTTCCCCTATCGGTGGCGCCCGTCGCGCTCGGCACCGGTGCTGCCGTGGTCGCGGAGGGTGGCGTGTTCCACGAGTACCGCATTCCGCTCTGCCTTGCCGTCGCGGTCTTCCTGCAGCTGGGGGTGAACTACGCCAACGACTACTCGGACGGGGTCAGGGGAACGGACAAGCATCGGGTCGGGCCCGCCCGGCTGACCGGCTCAGGTGCCGCCCGCCCCCGGACGGTGCTGACGGTCGCGCTCGTCTTCTTCGCGCTCGCCGCGGTTGCCGGGCTCGCGCTCACCATCCTCTCCCGGCAGTACTGGCTGCTCGCCGTGGGCGCGGCCGCCATCGCGGCGGCCTGGTTCTACACGGGCGGCAAGCGGCCGTACGGCTACGCGGCCCTCGGCGAGGTGGGCGTCTTCGTCTTCTTCGGCCTGGTCGCGACGATCGGCAGCACCTTCGTGCAGGCCGGGACGGTGAACTCGGAGTCCTGGCTCTCCGCGATCGCGATCGGCTTCCTCGCCTGCGCGGCCCTTCTCGCCAACAACCTCAGGGATCTCGAGCAGGACGCCCGCGCCGGCAAGCGCACGCTCAGCGTGCGGATCGGCTCGCGAGGCTCGCGCGTGCTCTACTGCGTGCTGATCGCGCTGCCGTTCGGCATCCTGGCGTTCTTCGCGGTCTTCTACCCCCTGTCGATCCTCGTGTTCTTCGCGCTGCTCATCGCGATCCCGGCCGGCCTCATCGTCCTGACGGCGCGGACCGCGCGCGAGCTGGTGCTGGCCCTCGGCCTCACCAGCCTGCTCGCACTCGTCTACGGCGTCGGCCTGGGGGCGGCGTTCGCATTCTGACGCCGGCCGCGACGGTCGCGGGCGGTCAGCCGCGCGTCTCGCCCACGGCGGCGTCCTCGGCGTCGTCGTCGGTGGGGGTCGCGGGACGCCTGCCGCTGCGGCGGTCGGCGAGCTGCCGGGACAGCTCCGCCCTCGGTTTGTTCAGGAAGATGAACGAGATGCAGAACGCGATCACGGCCGCGAGGACCGTGGAGATCCACGGCGCGACCGGCAGCACGAGCAGCAGCACGGCCAGCACGACCGCGAAGATCCCGACTCGCAGCGCGGTGAACCACACCCACGTGCGGCGGGGGTCGGAGCGCTCGGTCACGCCCATCAGTGTAGGCACGGACGCCTGCCAGCCCGCTCGTCTATCGTTGTGCGCATGGCGCGCTTCGGGGTGATCGCGGCGGTGATCGCCGCAGCCTTCATGGTGTACTCCGTGGTGGACTGCGCAATGACGAATCGCGGCCGGGTCAGGGGTCCCCGCAAGGGCGTCTGGATTCTCCTCATCCTGCTGCTGCCGGTGCTCGGCGGGGTGCTCTGGTTCCTGGTCGGGCGCGGCAAGCCGGGCAGGCCCGCCCCGCGGCCCGTCGCTCCCGACGACGATCCGGCCTTCCTCCGCCGCCTGTCGAACGACGCGGATCAGGAGGAGCGCATCCGCCGCCTTGAACAGGAGCTGGCTGACCTCGACTCCGACGGTCCTCCCGCACCCCGCCTCAAGGATCCCGACAGCGACGGCGAAGCGCCCGACCGCCGCGATGCCTGACGGCGCGAATCCCGCCAGCGGCTTCGCCTCTGCCCTCCTCGGGCGTCTGGTCGAGCGCGGCGTGCGGCACCTCGTCGTGGCGCCCGGCTCGCGATCGCAGGCGCTCGCCCTGGCCGCCGTCGCGTTGGAGCGTGCGGGGCTCGCGACCCTGCACGTGCGCATCGACGAGCGGTCGGCCGGATTCCTGGCTCTCGGCCTCGCGGTGGAGAGCGGCACCCCGGTCCCCGTCATCGTCACCTCGGGCACGGCGGCTGCGAACCTGCATCCCGCGATGCTCGAGGCCTGGCACTCCGGGGTCCCCCTGATGGCCCTGACCGCCGACCGCCCGGCCGAGCTGCGCGGGGTGGGCGCCAACCAGTCCACGGTGCAGCCGGGTATCTTCGGCCCGGCCACCCCCTGGTCCGTCGACGTGCCAGCGCCGGAGACGGCCGCCGACGCCGACCGGGCCGTCGAACTCGCGGACGAGGCGTGGGAGCACGCCGCCGCGGGCACGCTCAGGTCGGCGCCGGTGCAGCTGAACCTCGCCTTCCGGGATCCGCTGTCCGGGTTCCCCGGCTCGCGGTCTGCCGGTCCACGGACCCCGGTTACGGTGCCCGTGGCCGCGGCGCCTGGGGCACGGCTCGCCGACACGGGGGCGACGATCGTCGTCGCCGGCAGCGGCGCGGGACCGACCGCGGCGGAGTTCGCGCGCGCGGCAGGGCTGCCGCTGCTCGCCGAGGTGGCGAGCGGATCGCGCTTCGGCCCCAACCTGGTGCCCGCCTATCGCCAGGTCCTTGCCGACCCGGCGTTCGGCGGCAGGGTCCGCCAGGTGATCGTCTTCGGTCGGCCCAACCTCAGCCGGGAGGTGTCCGCTCTGCTTCTGCGGTCCGAGGTCTCCAGCGTCGTGGTCGCGACCCGCGGCGCACAGCAGTTCGATCCGAGCCGCCGCGCGCGCATCGTGGCGGGACTGCTGCTCCCCGACTCTCCGGGCGACCGGGTCTGGCTCGGCGAATGGGTGCAGGCGGGCCGGCGGGCCGAGCAGCCCGCCGACGATGCCCCGTATGTCGGCGACCCCGCGGCGGCCTCGCCCGTGCAAGCCGGCCGGCTCGCCCGCGCCGAGCTCGCGGCGGTCCGGGCGCCCGTCACTCGGCGATCCCTGGTCGAGGCCGTCTGGCGCGCCAGCTGGCCGCACGACCGTCTCGTGCTCGGCGCGTCCCGGCTGATCCGCGACGCGGACCGCGCCGTCCCCGGCAAGCGCATCCCTGTGCACGCCAATCGCGGCCTCTCCGGCATCGACGGCACGATCTCGACGGCACTCGGGATCGCCATCGCCGCAACCCGGGGCGACCGCCCGATGCGGGGCACCACCCGGGTGCTCCTCGGCGACCTCACCCTGCTCCACGACGTGGGCGGACTGCTCCTCCCGCCCGGTGAGACGCCGGCCCGGGTGCAGGTGATCGTCGGGAACGACGGCGGCGGAACGATCTTCGACGGCCTCGAGGTCGCGGCGACCGCCGACGCGGCATCGTTCGACCGCGTGCTCTACACGCCCCAGACCGCGGACTTCGCCGCCCTCGCTCGAGGATTCGGCTGGGCGCACTCGGTGGCCGCCACCCGGGGCGACCTCGATCGGGCCCTGACCTCGCCCCCGCAGGGGGTCAGCATCCTCGAGGTGCCTCTTCCCCGCTGAGCGCGGCGTGTCTGCCGAGGAGCTGGGAACCCCCGACATACCGTGAGGGCGAAGGGGGTCCATACATGGCACCGCACGACATCCTCGGCTTCACGATCCTGCTCGTCTCGGGCAGCGCGATGGTCCTCGGTCTCGTCCGCCAGTTCGGCCCCACGCTGCGCCGCCGTCGCAACTAGCCGGCGATCAGCCGAAGGCGTCGACGATCGGCTGGAACTTCAGGGTCGTCTCGGCGAGCTCGCGCTCGGGCTCCGACTCGGCCACGATCCCGGCGCCCGCGTAGGCGGTGAGGGTGCCGTCCGCCTCGAGCTGGGCGCAGCGCAGAGCGACTGCCCACTCCCCGTCGCCTGACGCGTCGACCCAGCCCACCGGACCGGCGTAGCGGCCGCGGTCGAACGGCTCGAGCTCCTCGATCAGCTCGAGCGCTGCGGAGGTCGGGGAGCCGGCGACGGCTGCGGTGGGGTGCAGCGCGGCGAGCAGGTCGAGGCTCGTCGAGCCGTCCGCCAGGCGGCCCTTGACGTCGCTCGCGAGGTGCCAGAGGTTCGGCAGCTTGAGCGGGAACGGCTCATCCGATGAGGACAGTCGGGGCGCGTGCGGGCGCAGGGCCGAGAGGACGCTCGCGACGGCGTACTCGTGCTCTTCACGGTCCTTCCCGGAGGAGACGAGGTCGCGGGCGTGACGGGCATCGTCGTCGGCGTCCTCGCCCCGCCGGGCGCTGCCGGCCAGGACCCGTGCGCCGACGACCCCCTGCCGGACCTGCACCAGCGTCTCGGGGCTGGAGCCGACGAGTCCGTCCACGGCGAAGGTCCACGTGTCGGCGTACGCGCCGGCGAGTTGGCCGAGGGCGAGCCGCAGGTCGGCGAACCGCGGCAGGTGGGCCCGGATGTCCCGCGCCAGCACGACCTTTCCCAGTGGGCCGGCCTGGATGCGGGAGACGGCGTCCTGGACCGCCTGGAGGTAGGTCTCGGGAGGCAGTTCACCCGGCTCGAAGGTGAGCCGGTACTCGTGCCCGGCAGGACGGGGGGCGGGGGCTGTGGGGGCGTCCTCGCCGTCCGGCGCGATGCGGGTGATCCAGGAGACCCCGTTGCGGCGACCGAGCACGATGCGGGGGACGATCAGCGTGCTGGTCGAGGCGGATCCGTCCGCGAAGGCGAAGGCGCCGAAGGCCATCAGCCCGGAGCCCGGCACCCGGACCTCGTCCTGGATCTCCGCGCGCGACACCAGCTCCTGCCAGGCGGCCTTCGCCGCGAGGAACCGGTCGGGGCCGGAGAAGGAGAGGCGTGCGGCCTCGCCGACTCCCACCATGCCGTCGCCCCGGCGCAGCCAGGCGAGCGTGCGATGAGGGTCGGCGGAGGCGAGCAGACGCGGGCTTCCGAGGGCGGGGGTGCTGGTGACCGCGAGAGTCGACGTGGCGGCCTGAAGCACCCGAACAGCCTACGCCCGAGCTCCTGACCGTCGGCCGGGCCAGCACCGAGCCGCCCTGCACCGGGCTCACTCTAGGATTGACGCGTGAACCAGGCGGACCTCAGCAAGAGGGGCGCGGACGTCGCCGCGATGTTCGACAAGGTCTCGGCGCGCTACGACCGCACCAACACGGTCCTCTCCGTCGGCAACGACACGGTGTGGCGGGCGGCGACGACGCGCGCGGTGGCGCCCCGCCCCGGCGAGCGGATCCTCGACCTCGCCGCAGGCACGGGCACCTCGAGTGCCGCGCTGGCGCGATCCGGCGCCTCTGTGGTCGCCGCCGACTTCTCCGAGGGCATGCTCGAGGTGGGACGGCGCAGGCAGGCCGGCAACCCCCGGATCACCTTCGTGCACGCGGATGCCCAGGCTCTCCCCTTCGGCGACGCGGAGTTCGACGCGGTCACGATGTCGTTCGGCCTGCGCAATGTGGAGCAGCCGAAGGTGGCCCTCGCCGAGCTGTTCCGGGTGACGAAGCCGGGCGGGCGGATCGTGATCTGCGAGTTCTCCACGCCGCCACTGGGGCTGATCCGTCGGGGCTACACCGCCTATCTCAAGCGGGTGCTCCCGGTCCTGTCCAAGATCACCAGCTCCAACGCTCCCGCCTACGACTACCTGGGCGACTCGATCCTGGACTGGCCCGACCAGAAGACGCTGAGCGGCTGGATCCGGGACGCCGGGTACGCGGACGTGGGCTATCGCAACCTCACTGCGGGCGTCGTCGCCCTGCATCGGGGGCGCAAGCCCGGAGTCGGCGGATGAGCCCGGCCGTGCCCGTCGCGCGCCGCAGCAAGGCCCTCTCAGCCCAGTTCGGCCTCACCGATCGCTTGTTCGCCAACGGCGAGGACCGCGCCACTGCGACGGCGATCGAGGACGGACTCGTCCTCGTGGAGGCAGGGCTCCTGCGAGAGGTGGCCTTCGCCGACAGCATCGCCGACGTCACGGGCCGCTACCTGCTCGCGGCGGGCGGCAAGCGGGTGCGGCCGATGCTGACCCTGCTGACCGCGCAGCTGGGGGAGGGGATCGGGCCGGACGTCCTCACCGCGGCTGAGGCAGTGGAGATCACGCACCTCGCCTCCCTGTACCACGACGACGTCATGGACGAGGCCGAGAAGCGGCGCGGCGTCCCCACCGCGCAGGCGGTGTGGGGCAACTCGGTGGCGATCCTGACCGGCGACCTGCTCTTCGCCCGGGCAAGCAAGCTGATCGCGTCCCTGGGGGAGCGCGCGACGCGGCTGCAGGCCCAGACATTCGAGCGGCTGGTGCTCGGTCAGCTGCACGAGACGGTGGGACCGGGGCCGGAGGAGGACGCGGTCGAGCACTACCTCCAGGTTCTCGCCGACAAGACGGGATCGCTGATCGCCGCCGCCGCGCAGCTCGGCGTGCTCTTCTCGGGTGCCCCGGAAGAGTACGAGGAGCCCGTTCTGCTGTTCGGGGAGCGGATCGGCGTCGCCTTCCAGCTGGTCGACGACGTGCTCGACCTGTCGCCGCAGTCGGAGGAGACCGGCAAGGTGGCCGGCACGGACCTGCGCGCCGGGGTGCCGACGCTTCCGCTGCTCTACCTGCGCCGGAGCGCGCGCACCGAACCGAGCGCCGCCCTGCTGCTCGCCCGGATCGAGAGCGGTCTCGCGGAGCCGGAGTCAGCGGAGCTGGCGGCCGCGATCGAGTCGCTCCGCGAGCATCAGGCGACCGCCGTCACCATCGGGGAGGCGCACCGCTGGGCGGCCTCCGCCGTCGACGCCCTCGCCCCCCTGCCGAACGGGACGGTGAAGAAGGCACTCACGCGCTTCGCCGACGTCATGGTCGAGCGGTCCAGCTAGCCTTCCCCGGCCCGCCGGCCGGCGTACCCAAGTGAGGAACACTCCCATGACCAAGCTCCGGCTTGCCATCGTCGGCGCGGGCCCGGCGGGCATCTACGCCGCCGACCTGGTGCTGCGCGCCGAGCGCGCCTTCGATGTGTCCATCGACCTGTTCGAGCGCCTCCCCGCCCCGTACGGCCTCGTCCGCTACGGCGTCGCGCCCGACCATCCGCGCATCAAGGGCATCATCTCGGCCCTCCGCGAGGTGCTCGACCGGGGGGACATCCGGCTGTTCGGCAACGTGGAATACGGGACCGACCTCACCCTCGACGACCTCAAGCGGCACTACCACGCGGTGATCTTCTCGACCGGCTCCATGCAGGACGCGCCCCTGGATGTGCCCGGGGTCGACCTGCCGGGCTCGTACGGTGCCGCCGAGTTCGTGAGCTGGTACGACGGTCACCCCGACGTGCCGCGGGAGTGGCCGCTGGATGCCCGCGAGGTGGCGGTGATCGGCAACGGCAACGTGGCGCTCGATGTCGCCCGGATCCTCGCGAAGCACCCGGACGACCTCCTGCCCACCGAGATCCCCGACAACGTCTACGAGGGGCTCAAGGCGTCCCCGGTCACCGACGTGCACGTCTTCGGCCGGCGGGGGCCCGCGCAGGTGCGGTTCACCCCTCTCGAGCTGCGGGAGCTCGGCGAGATGCGCGATGTCGACATGGTGCTCCACGACGAGGACTTCGACTACGACGAGGCGTCGAAGACGGCGGTCGCGACCAACAAGCAGGTCTTCGTGATCGACAAGGTGCTGAATCAGTGGCGCCGGCGGGAGACGGGGACGGCGAGCCGCCGGCTGCACCTGCACTTCTACGCGAAGCCGCTCGAGTTCGTCGGCGACGAGCGGGTGGAGGCGATCCGCTGGGAGCGCACCGAGCCGGACGGCCAGGGTGGCGTGCGCGGCACCGGCGAGATCCGGGAGCTGCCGATCCAGGCGGTGTACCGGGCGGTCGGCTACTTCGGCTCGCCGCTGGCCGGCCTGCCCTTCGACGCGCGGCGCGGCGTGCTGCCCAACCGGGAGGGTCAGGTGATCGACGACGAGGACCAGCCGGTGCACGGCGTCTACGCCACCGGCTGGATCAAGCGCGGGCCCGTCGGCCTGATCGGGCACACGAAGAGCGACGCCATGGAGACCGTGGGGCACGTGCTGTCCGACCAGGCCAACTGGTGGACGCCCGAGCATCCTGAGGAGGAGCGGATCGATGCGCTGCTCTCCGCGCGCGAAGTGCGGTTCACCACGATCGACGGGTGGCATCGCCTCGACGCGCATGAGCTCTCGATCGGCGAGGCCGTGGGCCGCACCCGGATCAAGGTGGTTCCGCGGGACGAGATGACGGTGATCTCCCGCGGAGAGTCAGGGGCCGTCGCCCGCTGACGCCGCCTCGTCACCCGCGTTCCGGTGCGCACTGCTCGAGCCGACGCACCTGTGGTGCCGGGCACGCATCACTGGAGGGCGCTGGTGAGGCGGGCGAGGTTCTCCACGACGGTCCACGGACCGGAGCGCCCTGACCACTCCTCGAGGGTCAGCCGGCGGCTGGCGCGCCGGTAGCCGTCCTCGACGCGGCGCAGGTCCTCCACGAAGGAGGAGCCGCGCACCATCAGCGACACCTCCATGTTGAGGCTGAACGAGCGCATGTCCATGTTGCTCGAGCCGATCACCGCCACGTCGTCATCGATGGTGAAGTGCTTGGCGTGCAGCACGACCGGGCGCCGGTAGAGCCAGATGATGACGCCCGCCTTCAGCAGCTCGGCGTAGTAGGAGCGCTGGGCGTTGTAGACGAGGAACTGATCGCCGATCTCGGAGACGAACAGCTCGACGCGCACGCCGCGCTGGACCGCCGTGGTGATCGCGTAGAGCATCGACTCGTCCGGGACGAAGTAGGGCGAGGTGATGATGATGCGCTCCTGCGCGTAGTAGAGGAGCGCGTTGAAGAGACGCAGGTTGTTCTCGCCGTCGAAGCCGGGACCGCTCGGCACCACCTGGCAGTCGAGCGCCTGATCCTCGATCACGTCGTCCATCGGCTCCGCCTCCCGCACCAGGAGCTCGCCGGTCTCGCCGTACCAGTCGGTGATGAAGATGGCGTTGACGCCCGCGACGATGGGCCCCTCGAGCCGCGTCATCAGGTCCTGCCAGCGCAGCTTCCTGCGCCGGTTGATCCACCGGTTGTAGCTGCGGTCGATCATGTTCTGAGAGCCCATGTAGCCGACTCGGCCGTCGACGACGAGGAGCTTGCGGTGGTTCCGCAGGTCGGGGCGCTGCCACTTGCCCTTGAACGGCTGCACCGGCAGCAGGAGCTCCCACCGGGCGCCCGTGCGCTTCAGCCGGCGGATCGTCCTCCGGTAGTGCGGGTACTGGGTCGACGCGACATGGTCCAGCAGCACCCGGACGGTCACCCCGCGCTGCACGGCTGCCTCGAGAGCGTCGAAGAAGGGTGCGGTGGTCGCGTCGAGGGACAGGATGTAGAACTGCACGTGCACGTACCTGCGCGCGCGACCCACCTCGTCGGTCATGGCGCGGATCGACGAGCCGTAGTCGCCGAGGAGGCTGGCCGAGTTGCCGCCGACGAGCGGCATCGAGCCGAGCTTCCGGTTCAGCTCCACCACCGACTCAAGCCAGGACGGCCAGGCGGCGGTCGTGTTGACCTTGTCCATCCCCTCGGTCGTGTCGAGGATGAACTGGTTGATCTCCGCCTGCCGTTCCCGTCGCCCTCTCGGCAGGCGCGGGCTGCCGATGAGCAGGAACAGGAGCAGGCCGACGTAGGGCAGGAAGAACACCAGCAGCAGCCAGGCGGTGGCCGAGGTCGGCCGGCGGTTGCGCGGGATGACGATGACCGCGCCGATGCGGATCAGCACGTCGAGGACGATCAGGGCGATCGGCACGGCCAGGGGGATGCCGGCCGGGTTCATGCTCGAATCCTAGGAGAGCGGCCCCGCCCGGCTCCTGCCCCCGACCGGGCGACAGAGATCGGCCGCTTTCTCTCCCTCAGCAGGCACTACGAACGCCACGCGCCTCTGCGGGCACTTTCTGCCTGCTGAAGGACGGAATGCCTGCTGATCGAGAGTCGAAGGCCGACGAGGGTCCGGCGGTCGAGTGAGCTGAGCTGGGGGTCCGTGGGATGCAGGCGCGGGGGCGACGTCAGCGGAAGTTGACGAACTGGAGGTCGAGGTCCAGGTCGGAGGACTTCAACAGGGCGATGGTGGCCTGCAGGTCATCCCGGCTCTTCGACTGCACCCGCAGCTCCTCGCCCTGGATCTGGCTCTTCACGGTCTTCGGCGCCTGATCCCGGATGATCTTGCCGATCTTCTTCGCGTGCTCCTGATCGATGCCCTGCTTGAGCTTCGACTCGATCCGGTACTCCCGTCCGCTCGGGTGGGGCTCACCCGATTCGAGGCTCTTCAGCGAGATTCCCCGCTTGATCAGCTTCGTCTGGAACACGTCCAGCACCGCCTTCGCGCGGTCCTCGCTGTTCGACTTGATGAGGATGTCGTCGCCGCTCCACTCGATGGACGAGTCCGTGCCCTTGAAGTCGTAGCGCTGCTCCACCTCCTTGCGGGCCTGGTTGAGCGCGTTGTCGGCCTCCTGCCGGTCGACTTTGCTGACGATGTCGAACGAGGAATCTGCCATGCAGCAATGGTAACGAGCCGCCTTCCGGCGAGTTCCGCTTCCTCCCTTGCAGTGCGGGAGTCGAGGGATCATCATGGTGGCGCATCCGGGCGGCGAAGCCCGGGAAAGAGTGGTGCGCCATGGAACGCTCCGAAGCGCTCGAAGACAGCAAGGGCCCGTCCTGTCCCAGCTGCCAGACCTCGATGCAGGGCACGAAGGCCGGCTGGTGGTGTCCGGACTGCGGCTACATGCCGTGACCTGACTCGAGCTCACGGGCGTCGGGAATCTCCTTCGCCCGAGGAATTTCGTGCGCGTCGTCGGCGCCGGTATTGTTGTCGAGCGCCTCCGGCCAGATCTTCGAGATGTGGTCGGAGCAGCCAGGCGAGTTACCCAAGCGGCCAAAGGGATCTGACTGTAAATCAGCCGGCGTAGCCTTCGGGGGTTCGAATCCCTCACTCGCCACGAATGAGAGAAGGGCCGCCCATCGGGCGGCCCTTCTCTCATTCGGTGGCAAGCGCAGGACGAGCAGCCTCTCGCCCGGGACGAATCCCCTCGCACTCTCAGCAACACCCCCCATGCCCCCGCCTCCCGCATTGCACTTCAATAGGACGCATGGCTCTCGCCCCGAACGGACTCGACGAACTCCTGCTCATCGCCAGGGACACCGCGCTCGCCGCGGGTGCGCTCACCCTCCGTCGCCGGCAGGAGGGCGTGGTGGTGGCGGCCACGAAGAGCACGCCGATCGATGTGGTGACCGCCGCTGATCGGGAGGCGGAGCAGCTGATCCGCTCGCTCCTCGCCGACGCACGGCCGGAGGACGGCTTCCTCGGTGAGGAGTCGGGAGCGACCGGAGGCACCAGCGGGCTCACCTGGGTGGTGGACCCGATCGACGGCACCGTCAACTACCTGTACGGGCTTCCCGCCTGGTCGGTCAGCATCGCGGTCGTCGAAGGCGATCCGGAACCGGAGACGTGGCGGGCTCTCGCCGGATGCGTGCTCAACCCCAGCACGCAGGAGGTCTTCACGGCGACCGCGGGCGGGGGCGCCCGCCTGGGGGAATCCGAGCTGCGCGTCAACCGGGATGTCGGCCTCGACCGGGCCCTGATCGGCACCGGCTTCGCCTACGCCCTCGCGACCCGAGGGGCGCAACTGGACATCGCGTCGGCCCTGCTCGCACGGTGCCGTGACCTGCGCCGCATCGGCTCGAGCGCCCTCGACCTCTGCAACGTCGCGAGCGGGCGGTATGACGCGTACTACGAGTCGGGCCTGCACCCGTGGGATCACGCGGCCGGTGCGCTCATCGCCTCCGAGGCGGGCGCCGCTGTCGTCGGCGCGGGTGGCGCCCGGGGCAACGAGGACCTGCTGATCGCGGCCGCACCCGCCCTGGCTGACGAGATCTCCGCCCTGATCTCGAGCGTCCGGAACCGCTGAGGAGGCGGGGCGTGGGGCCGCCGATCCGCTGCCCTGACGCCTGACAGAACGGGAGCGGGAGACCCGCTACACCGCAGAAACCGATTTCGGGAGTCGCAATTCCGGCCGATTGCGCTTACCGTGGAGTGCGTGCCTCGTTCCGGGGCCCCCCATCCACGCCCATTCTCGGTGCCTTTCCGTGTGCGCCCTACCCTCTGGTGAGACCCTCTTCGTGCAGCATTCTCCGACGCCTGACGCCCGTTTCCCGTCCGGACGGGACGCTTCAGGACCCGGATCCGAGCTGATCTCCCGGCGGGCGATCCGGCAGCGCGAGCAGCTCGAGCGGGTGTCGAGCCGCGGCGCGGGGATCCGCCGAGCCGGCATCGCCGGACACCCGAGGGTGCACCCGGATCGCACGGCTGGCGGGGAGCGCGCCCCGCTCCTCATGCGGCTCGCGAGGCTTCTGTTCACCGCAACGACGATGCTCGCAGTGGCGGCGATGGCGTTCGTCACCTCGGTGCCCGCGAACGCGCTCCTCTCCGACGAGGACCTCGTCGCCGCGCGGCTCAGCACCTTCGCCGGGCAGCAGGTGCTCGACGACGTGGGTGGCAGCGCAGCCGTCATCACCCGCGACGGCTACTCCGTGCGCACCGCGGCGGAGAACGCCTTGGCGGACCGCTTCAGCGGAGTGGACAGCTTCCAGAACAACACCGAGTCCAGGATCCAGTGGCCGTTCGCAGTCACCGTGCCGATCACCGACGGCTACGGCTACCGGGACTCGCCCTGCGCGGGCTGCTCCACTCAGCACGAGGGCACCGACTTCGCGCCCGGCGAGGGCGCGCCGGTGCAGGCGATCGCCGATGGTGTCGTCCGCGAGGTGGTCTCCTCGGACACGGGACTCGGCATGCACGTCGTCATCGAGCACCTCATCGACGGCGAGCTCATCACGAGCACCTACGCCCACATGCAGTTCGGCTCGGTGCCCCTCGCGGTCGGACAGTCGGTCGGCGTCGGGGACCTGGTCGGACTGGTGGGCAACACCGGATCCTCGACCGGACCGCACCTGCACCTGGAGATCCGGCTCGGCGGCACCGAGGCGGTCGACGCCTTCGTCTGGCTCAACGAGCACGTCGACTGACGACTCGCGCTCCCCGTTCCCGGCCCCCGAACGGGGCGCCCTTAGTCTGACCCCGGGTCAGACATGCAGAACCAGCCGGAGCACCTCAGTCGACGCTCTCTGGTGCGGGCGGAGCGGGCACTGTCGGCGGCGGTCGCGCCGGCGCCCCTGCCGCGACAGTCGCTTCGGCGCACCGCCCTCTCGCTCCTCACGATGGTCTTCGTGGCAGCGATGACCATCGTCACGACGATCCCGGGGAGCTCCCTCCTCACCCCCGCCGATGTCGCGGCCGCCAGTGCGCCGGTCGCCGAGGCGAGCGGGATCGGGTCGCAGTCCCCGGGCCTGATCAGCGGCGGAGCCGATGTCCCGATCAGCCGCGACGAGTACTCGGTGACCTCGCTTCGAGACCAGTTGGCGGCCGCCAGCGCGGGGCGCGCCGGCGCGTTCACGAACGACACCAGCTGGGACATCCAGTGGCCGTTCGCCTGGGGGGTCCCGATGTCCGACCGGTTCGGCCCACGAGTCCTCTGCAGCACCTGCGGCGTCACCCAGCACAACGGCGTCGACTTCCTGCCCGGCGTCGGGGCGCCGATCCAGGCGATCGCCGACGGCGTGGTCCGCTACGTGGAGGAGTCGGACGAGGGCCTGGGGGTGCACGTCATCATCGACCACCAGGTCGGCGGCCGGCTGGTCTCGTCGGTGTACTGCCACATGCAGTTCGACTCGGTCGCGATGAGCGTCGGGGAGCAGGTGAAGGTGGGCCAGCTCGTCGGGCTGGTCGGCGAGACCGGCTTCGCGTTCGGCCCGCACCTGCACTTCGAGATCCGCGAGGGTGCCACGCAGCAGGTCGATCCGGTCGCCTGGCTCGAGGCGAACGCCGGCTAGCGGCGGAGCCCGCTAGAGCGTGTGCAGCCAGACCGTCGAGTCGGTGAGCAGCACCGCCTCGGGCAGGGCGTCGCTCGAGACGAGCACCTCGCCGGCGGGGAGCTCGACCGGAGTCGTGCCGAGGTTGGCGATCACCGTGACGTCGCCGTTGCGGAACGCGACCACCTGCTCCGAATATCCCGGCAGCCAGTCGACCGACCCCGTGCCGAGGCCGTGCGAGCGACGCAGCTCCAGCGCGAGCCGGTACAGCTCGAGCGTCGAACCGGGGACGCCGAGCTGCGTGTCGCGAGCGAAGCGCGTCCACTCCCCGGGCTGGGGCAGCCAGCTCTCGCCGGAGGTGTTGAAGCCGTAGCCCGGGGCCGTCGCCTCCCAGGGGATCGGCACTCGGCAGCCGTCCCTGCCGTAGCGCGCGCCGTTCGTGCGGAACCAGGTCGGATCCTGCCGGGCGGAGTCCGGCAGGTCGATGACCTCCGGCAGCCCCAGCTCCTCGCCCTGGTACAGGTAGGCGCTGCCGGGAAGGGCGAGCATCAGCGCTGTCGCCGCCCGTGCCCGCCGCAGTCCGATGTCGGGGATGGGCTGACCGGGGCTCTTCGGGCCGATGCCGGCGCCTTGCGGGTTCTCGGCGGTGAGCGCGAGCCGGCTGGCGTGCCGGACGACGTCGTGGTTGGACAGCACCCACGTGCTCGGGGCGCCGACCCCGCCGAACGCGGCCAGGGACTCGTCGATGACGCTCCGCAGTGCAGGCGCCTGCCAGGGCGTCTCCAGGTAGACGAAGTTGAAGGCCTGCTGCATCTCGTCGGGCCGCACCCAGTCGGCCAACTTCTCCAGCGGGTCCACCCAGGCCTCCGCGACGAGCACGCGATCGCCCTCGTACTCCTCCAGAACCGCGTGCCATTCACGGAAGATCTCGTGCACCCCGGGCTGGGCCCAGTAGGGCGGGGTGGCGGGGTCCTCCGCCGCGTGTCCCTCGATCTCGGGCGCGAGCGTGACGCCGCCGCCCATCGAGCCGGTGCCGGCGGGAGGCGTGTAGTCGGGCAGGCCGGCGGCCTTCGCCATGCCGTGCGCCACGTCGACCCGGAAGCCGTCGACGCCCCGGTCCAGCCAGAAGCGCAGGATGTCGGCGAACTGCTCGTGCACCCAGGGATTCGTCCAGTCGAGGTCCGGCTGGCTCGAGTCGAAGATGTGCAGGTACCACTGGCCGGGCGTGCCGTCCGGACGGGTCGTGCGGGTCCAGCCCTGCCCGCCGAAGACGGACTGCCAGTTGTTCGGGGGCTGGGATCCGTCCGGTCCACGGCCATCGCGGAACAGGTAGCGGGCGCGCTCGGCGCTGCCCTCCGGCGAGGCGAGCGCCTCCTGGAACCACCGGTGGTCGCTGGAGGTGTGGTTCGGCACCAGGTCCACGATCACCTTGAGGCCTTCGGCGTGCGCCCGGGTGAGCAGCGAGTCGAAGTCCTGGAGGGTGCCGAAGCGCGGGTCGACGTCGCAGTAGTCCGCGACGTCGTAGCCGGCGTCGTGCTGAGGCGAGGTGTAGAAGGGCGAGAGCCAGACCGCGTCCACACCGAGCTCGACGAGCGCATCGAGCCGGCTGGTGATGCCGGGCAGATCGCCGATGCCGTCCCCGTCGCCGTCCGCGAACGAGCGCGGGTAGATCTGATAGATCACGGCAGAGCGCCACCACTGGTCGGGGGTGCGGGTCGCGGCAGGCGTCTCCTCGAGTTCCCCCTCGCCCCCGTTCTCGACCTCGGTGGCGGGCAGCTCGGGGTCGGGCGCAGTGCTCGGCATCGTCACCCGGACAACCCTACTGAGGCCCTCGCAGGTGGCGGGAGGAGTTGCTTTGCGAGGTGCTAATCTTCTACGGTGCCGGAGGCGCGGGCAGGTTCTGTCGCCGTCGGCTACGCCCCGATAGCTCAGTGGTAGAGCATCTCCATGGTAAGGAGAAGGTCCTCAGTTCAATCCTGAGTCGGGGCTCGAACTCCTCCGGGATCGCCAGTCGGCGCACCGGTGGAGCGCGCGGCGGGGTAGCTCAGGTGGTTAGAGCACACGGCTCATAATCGTGGTGTCGCGGGTTCAAGTCCCGCCCCCGCTACGAGAGGAAAAGGCCCCGCGAGGGGCCTTTTTCGTCGCGTCGCTCGGGGGTCGACTCGAGCGCGCTCCGGTGGGCCCCTGACGCCTGCTGGCGCCAGCGATCAAGTCCCGCCCCCGCCCCGTCCTCGAGAGCGGCAGGCGCAAGCGGCGTTTGCGGAGCCGACCGCGGGCTCAGGAGTGCAGCGACAATGGCGCCCGGCGCAGGGATCCCCCGATCCGGAGCTCGAGGTCCCCGGTGAGCGCCGCGTCCGCCGGGAACCAGTCGACGGCGGGAAACTCCGCCCGGGCGCGCCAGACCCGGCGGCGGAGCGTGCGACGCACCGATCCGGCCGCGCGCAGCTCGATGCCCGACGGCTCGCCGGTGGGTCCGTGCAGGGCGATCGCCGCCGTGACGCCGTCCGGGCTCACATCGGCGCCGGTGAGGGAGAAGTCGGCGGTGACCGTGATGCCGTCCCCTGAGCGCTCGAGCGTCGCCGAGTGCGCGCGGAGCGCGAAGGCGGGTCCCGGCTCGTCGTGCCGGGCCCGGGCCTGCCGCAGCACCTCGCCCCACCGCGCCGTGACGGCCGCGTCGGAGAACCGGGACGCTGCCCGCATCGCTGCCGAGCGCATCGCGAGGACCTCTTCGGCCGGCAGCGCGACGAGCCGCTCGATGGCGTCGGCGAGGGCCGCGATATCGCCGGGCGGCACGAGGAAGCCGTTGACCCCGTCTCCGATCATGTCGGCCGGTCCGTATGCCACGTCGTAGGAGAGCGGGAGAGCGCCGCGGGCCATGCCTTCCGCCAGCACCAGGGGGAAGCCCTCGCTCGTGCTCGTGAGCAGGAAGAACGACGCCGTCGCGAACGAGGAGACCGCGCTGCGGTCGAAGCCCTTGAGCCGCACGACCTCGCCGAGGCCGAGCTCGCCGATTGTCCGCTCGAGCGAGGGGCGGTCAGGACCCTCGCCGTAGATGTCGAGGCGCACGCCGATGCCGCGGGAGCGGACAGCCTGCACCGCGTGGACGGCGTGCCCGATCCGCTTCCGGCCGTCGAGGCTGCCGAGCATCACGCCGAGCAGCGGGTCGTGCTCGGTCGGTGCGGGCGATGCGGGCAGCGGTGCCGCGTTCGATACGACCTGGAGCGCGGTGGAGGGGCCGAGCAGCGCGCGGACGTCGTCGCGCTGGCGTTCGGACAGCAGTGCGACCGCGTCGAAGTCGTCGAGCCGCGCGAGGACCTGGCGACGGGATCCCTTCACCCGTTCGCCGGGGCGCCGATCGCCCGCCAGGTGCGAGTTGTGCATGACGTGCACGCGGGTGGCCTTCGGGTTGCGGTAGTCCACCAGGAAGTTCGCCGTCGTCTTGCTGTCGACGATGAGGAAGGAGTCCTCGTCGCCGATCACGGTGTCGAGCCACCAGTGGTAGAAGGGCCACGGCCGGGTGAACCCGAAGACGGGCCGCCCGGCCGCGTCGCACAGCACGATGGATCGCCCGCCGAGCGAACCGTGCGCGTGGGTGTCCCGTCGATCGCTCAGAGCCAGGCTGCCGTCCTCGCGGTGGCGGTCGAGCTGCAGCAGCGTGCCGTCATGGGCGTGGCGGAGGACGGTGCGGCCGCCGGTCGCCGGAAGCGGAGCGAAGCGCGCCAGTGCAGCAGGCTTCGCGCCCGCGGGCGCCGACGGGCGATCCGTCGCCGCGGTGAGCTCGTCCCACATGTTGCGGACCGTGACCGCGGGGGCCAGTTGGCCCGTCTCGCGGAGGTCCCCCTCGATCGCCGGATAGTCGTCGCGAGGGTCGAAGGTCAGGATGTCCACCGGGGTGCCGGCGAGCTCCGCGAAGGCACGGGACCGGCGGAGCAGGGCGCTGGTCATGCCGCCGAACTCGCGCGTCAGGCCCCAGGTGAGCGCGAACTGGCGGCCCTTCGGCAGCAGTGTCGGCTGGCCAGACATCGGGTCCCCCTCGCGCGCATCGTAGGACGAGACCGCGAGCCTAGGCGATGTCGGTGGCGACACCTAAACTGGGGGCAACAAACGCCCCGCAACACAACATGTATGGAATGACACCCCTGTCATTCACGTTATATAGTGGAGATCCGCCGCGAGGTGGATCAGCAGATTTGCTCATCGAAGGGGAGATGACTCATGGATTTCGACAACGACTCGGTCGGTGGCTACGCGGTTCCTATGGACCCGATGGACCTCCTGCAGTGCGAGAGCTGCCAGTAAGCAGGCTGCCTCCGCAGAAGAGCCCCCGTGCGCCCGGCGCCGGGGGCTCCTGCTTTGCCCGGCGGCCTCCTGCCGCCCGAACCTAGACTGTCGGGGTGGCAGTGAACCCGGCGATCCAAGGACGCAGCTATCCGCAGACGCCCCCGTATCTGGTGGGCCGTGAGAAGGTCCGCGAGTTCGCCCGCGCCGTGCTCGCGACCGACCGGGCGAGCCTCGACGTCGAGGCGGCACGCGCTGCCGGCTTCGCGGACCTGGTGGCCCCGCCGACGTTCGCCGTCGTCGTGCAGGAGCACAGCCTCACCCAGCTGCTCACGGACCCGGAGGCCGGCATCGACTTCACGCGCGTGGTGCACGGCGACCAGCGCTTCAGCTTCACCCGGCCGATCGTCGCCGGCGACGAGCTGACCGCCACGCTCACCGTGACGAGCGTCAAGTCGCTCGGCGGGCACTCCATGGTCACCGCATCGTCCGCGATCGTCGACTCGGCCGGGGCGCACGTCGTCACCGCCACCTCCACCCTCGTGGTGCGAGGCGACGAGTGAGCGCGCTCGAGGGCCTCGCCGTGGGCGACATCGTGGCGGAGCGCGAGATCGTGCTGACCCGCGACTCGCTCGTCCGCTACGCCGGTGCCTCCGGCGACTTCAACCCCATCCACTACCGCGACGACGCGGCCGCATCGGTGGGGCTTCCCGGCGTACTCGCCCACGGCATGCTGACGATGGGCGCGGCCGTGCAGCCCGTCGTCGATTGGGCGGGCGGAGCCGGGCGGGTGCGGGACTACCAGGTGCGCTTCACCCGGCCCGTTGTCGTGTCGCCCGAGGACGGCGCGCTGCTCGCGGTGTCGGCGAAGGTCGGCGCCATCGACCGGGAGGCGCGAACCGCGCGCATCGACCTGACGGTCCGGTTCGGGGGCGACACCGTCCTGGGCAAGGCCCAGGTCGTGGTCGCGCTCGACTGACATGGTGGACCAGGACAGGGCCGGCTCTCCGCGGCAGTCGCTGGCGGCGCTGACCACCCTGAGAGTCGGGGGACCCGCGGCGCGAATCCTCGCGCCCGACACGACCGCCGAGCTCGTCGACGCCGCCCTCGGCATCTGGGGCGAGGTGGACGAGTGGATCGTCCTCGGCGGCGGATCGAACGTCGTCGTCGCCGATGAGGGCTTCGACGGCACCGTGCTGCGGACCGCCGTCCGGGGGATCGCGGAGGTGCCCGGTTCTGCGCCGGGACGGGTGCGCCTCCGGGTCGAGGCGGGGACGCCGTGGGACGACCTGGTCGCCTACACCGTCGAGCGCGGGCTCGCCGGCATCGAGGCGCTGTCGGGGATCCCCGGATCGACCGGCGCCGCGCCCATCCAGAACATCGGCGCCTACGGACAGGAGGTCGGGGCGACTCTCGTGGCCGTGGACTTCCTCGACTATCTCAGCGGCGCTCACGAGCGCCTCGCCGCAGGCGAGCTGGAGCTCGGCTACCGCACATCCGTGTTCAAGCGCGGCAGGCAGGGGATCGTGACAGCGGCCGAGTTCGAACTCGTCGCGGGGGGCCTCGGCGCTCCCGTCGCGTACACCCAGCTGGCGCGCTCCCTCGAGGTGGCGATCGGCGATCGGGTGCCGGTGCTCGACGTGCGGGAGGCCGTGCTCGAGCTGCGGCGGAGCAAGGGCATGGTGCTCGACGAGGCGGACCCGGATTCGCGCAGCGCCGGCTCCTTCTTCACCAACCCCATCGTGAGCGAGCGATTCGCGCGGACGCTGCCGGATGCGGCTCCCCGCTGGCCGGTCCGGTCGGAGGACCCCGATCTCGTCCTGCCCCTCGGAGTCGACCTTCCCGCAGAGCTGCCCGAGCGCCTGCCCGGCGAGGCGCCCCAGGTGAAGCTCAGCGCAGCCTGGCTGATCGAGCACGCGGGAATCACGCGGGGATTCGCCCTGCCGGGCTCGCGTGCCGGGATCTCCGGCAAGCACTCGCTGGCGATCGTCAACCGGGGAGGCGCGACGGCCGCCGAGGTGGTCGAGCTGGCGCGCTATGTGCAGGCGATGGTGCAGGGCGAGTTCGGGTTGCTGCTGCACCCGGAGCCCGTGCTCGTCGGCTTCAGCCTCTAGGCAGCAGACCCAGCTCGAGCGCGAGCGTCACCGCGCGGGTGCGATCGCTCACTTCGAGCTTCTCGAAGATGTGCAGCAGGTGCGTCTTTACGGTGGCCTCGCCGATGAACAGCTCGCGGGCGATCTCCGGATTGCTGCTCCCGCGGGCCACGAGGGTCAGCACCTGCTGCTCGCGGGTCGAGAGCCGGACCGTGGGGCGGCGGTCGCGCCGGACCCGGCCGACCAGGGCGGCGGCGATGGAGGGTGCCAGCACGGTGTCGCCGGCGGCCACCGACAGCACCCCGGCGAGGATCTCCTCCCGCGGGGAGGCCTTGAGCAGATAGCCGCTCGCCCCCGCTGTGATGGCCTCCAGGATCTGGTCGTCGCTCTCGTAGGTGGTGAGCACGAGCACCCGGGTGGCGGCGCCGGCGGCCAGGATGCGCTCCGTCGCCGCCGCTCCGTCGAGGCGCGGCATCTGCAGGTCCATCAGCACGACGTCGGGACGAAGCTCCTCGGCCAGGCGCACCGCCTCCTCGCCGTCGGCCGCCTCGCCCACCACGGCGACGCGGTCGTCGCCGGCCAGCAGCGCGACGATGCCGTTGCGCACGATCGGGTGGTCGTCGGCGACCAGCACCCGCACCGGCTCCCGCACGGGCTTCGTCGAGGGGGTCTCGAGCGTCATGGTGTCTCCTCCAGGGGAACGATCACGGTCAGTCGGGTGCCGCCGCCCGGGCGCGCGCCGAGCGCGACCGTGCCGCCGACGAGCCCCACCCGCTCACGCATCCCGGCGACGCCGAAGCCCGAGTTCGCGGCCGCGTTCTCCTCAGGGAGCCCGCGGCCGTCGTCCTCCACCGTGAGCGTCACCGCCGCGGCAGTCTCCTCGATCGCGAGCGAGGCGCTGGAGGCAGCCGAGTGCTTGCGGATGTTGGCGAGCCCCTCCTGCGCGCAGCGCAGCAGCACCACCTCCAGCTCGCGCGGCAGGTCGGCGTGCACGCGGGTGTCGACCAGCACGCCGGTCTCCCGCTGGAACCGGGCTGCGAGGCGCTCCGTGGCCACCCGCAGCCCGCCCTCGACTCGGACCGACGCCGACGAGGCGAGCATGGCCCGAGCCTCGCCCAGCGCGTGCCGGGCGGTGTCCTCGATCAGCGCGAGATCGGTGAGGGTCGCCTCCGGGTCGCCGCCGCGTGCGGAGCGCTGGGCCCGCTCGGCGGCCATGACGAGGCCGGTGAGGCTCTGCGTGAGGGTGTCGTGCAGTTCTCGGGCGAGCCGTTCGCGCTCGGTGGCCACGCCGTGCTCCCGGTGCGCGGACGCGAGGCCGTCCTGGGCGGCGGTCAGGTCGTCGAGGAGGCGCGCCCGCTCCTCTCCCCAATGCGCGATGCGGCTGATCCAGCTGCCGAAGGCGATGCTGAACGTGAGCGAGATGGCGGCGATCGCCGCCGCCGGAAGGAGCGCGGCCGGGAGCGGGCCGTAGGCGGGGATCAGCGCGAGCATGACCACCACGGCGACCGCGAAGTTGAGGAGGATGGCCTCCCGGGTGCTGTCCGACCGCGACCACACGAACGGGAAGAGGAGCGTCTGCAGCACCGCGAGATTGGGCTCGGCGAGGATCGCTGCGGCGGTGGCGGCGAGGAGCAGCGCGGTGAAGCCGAGACCGATGCGCCGGTCGTCGAAGGAGCGCCAGCCGAAGGTGAACCAGAGCAGCGGATAGGCGGCCACCCCGGCCAGTGCGAGGGCCAGGGAGGATCCGGGACTCGCGAATACGAGGGCGAGCAGCAGGCCGACGAGGGGCACCCCGCCGAAGGCGAGGTGCCACCACCGGAGGGACCGCGAGAGGACGTGGCTCTCGCCGGCACGGACCGCCGTCATGTGTCCTTCCGGATCCAGCGGAAGGCGAGCCGGCTGCCGAGGACGCCGAGGACGAGCCAGACGCCGAGCACGAGGGCCGTCGTCCCGAGGTCCCAGGAACCGCCCTGCTCCGTGGCGGAGAACGAGTCGGGCAGGAACACGGAGCGCATGCCCTGCGCCATCCACTTCAGCGGAAGCACCGACGCGGCGTTCTGCAGCCACTCGGGAAGCGACGCGAACGTCACGTAGACGCCCGACACGAACTGGAGCACCAGCGTGATCGGGATGATCACCGCCGTTGCGCTCTTGCCCGACCGGGGCAGGCCCGACAGGGCGATCCCGAGCACCGCGGAGGTGCCGATGCCGAGCAGGTACACCCACGCGAAGGTCAGCCAGCGGCTCGGCTCGGTCGGCAGCGGGACCTGGAACACGACGGCGGCCACCGTGAGGAGCAGGGCGAGCTGCAGGAGGGAGGTCACGAGCACCTGCCCGAGCTTGCCGAGGAAATAGGAGATCACCGGCAGCGGCGAGCCGGCCAGGCGCTTGAGGGTGCCGTCGCCGCGCTCCATGGCGATGTCCACCGCGAGGTTCTGCACTCCCGAGAGGAGCAGCCCGGCGGCGACCATCCCGGGCAGGTATGCATGCGCCATGGAGATCGGATCCTGGTCGCCGCGGATCCCGCCCGCCATCTGGCCGTCGCTGAAGGCGACCGAGAAGATCGCGAGCATCACGACGGGGAAGAGGAAGGTGAAGAACACCGAGTCGCCCTGGCGGAAGTAGAGGCGGACCTCGTAGGCCGCTCTGATCGTGCCGAGGCGCAGCATCCGGGCCAGGGGAGCCGGCTCGCCGGGACGGGCGGGGGCAGGCGTCGTCGTCGTGCTGGTCATGCGAGCCCCTCCTGGGCTGCGGCGGTGCGGAGGAGGGACGCGCTCGCGACGAGCTCCAGGTAGATGTCCTCGAGTGACGGCGCGCCGACCTCGAGTCCCTCCGGCTCGCCGCCGAGGCGCGAGACGAGCGTGCCGACGAGCTCTGCGGGAGTCGCGGTGCGGACCTCCCGGCGCTCGCCCCGCTCCCGCCAGCGCACGAAGGGCGTGCGCTGCTCGGGCGTTCCGAGGGAGCTGACCGGTCCCAGCGCGCTGATGCGGCCGCCGGTGAGCACGGCGGCGCGGTCGCTCAACTGGGCGGCCTCGTCGAGATAGTGGGTGGTGAGCAGGATCGTGGTGCCCTCCCCCTTGAGCGACCGAATGAGATCCCAGAATCGGCGCCGAGCCTCCGGGTCGAAGCCGGTGGTCGGCTCGTCGAGGAACAGCAGCTCGGGTCGGCCGACGATCCCGAGGGCGACGTCCACGCGGCGGCGCTGGCCTCCGGAGAGCGACCGGATGCGCGCCCGCGCCTTGTCCTGCAGGCCGACCGCCTCGAGCACCTCGTCGACGTCTCGCGGCCGGGGGTAGAAGCTCGCGAAGTGGGCGACCTGCTCGCGGACCGTGGCGCTGCCCTGCTCGCCGGAGCTCTGCAGCACGATGCCGATGCGCGCCTTCCAGTCGAGGTCGCCGTTCCGGGGGTCGATGCCGAGCACCTCGACCTGGCCCGCGGACCGGTCTCGGTAGCCCTCGAGGATCTCGATCGTCGTGGACTTGCCGGCGCCGTTCGGGCCGAGAAGGGCGAAGATCTCGCCCGGGAGGATGTCGAAGTCGACCCCGTCGACCGCCGTCCGGGTGCCGTAGGTCTTGCCGAGGCCGCGCACCCGCACGACCGGCTGGGAACCGATTCCGCTCATGCCCTAACTCTGGCGGCGCGTGCCCTGCCCGCACAGAGCCCGGGCGACGTAGTCCGGGTCCACCGACCGGTGGACCCCGCCCACCCGTCGACATTCCCTGGTGCCCGTTCCGGCGGGAAGTGACCCTTGTTGCGGGCACTTCGCGCCGGAACGGGCACTCAGGAGAAGAGGCGCTGGATGCGCTGGATGCCTTCGAGGAGCGCGTCGTCGCCGAGGGCGTAGGAGAAGCGCAAGTAGCCGCTCGGTCCGAACGCCTCGCCGGGCACGGCCGCGACCTCCGCCTGCTCGAGGATCAGGTCGGCCAGCTCGAGGGACGTCGTGGGCGTGCTGCCGTTCCAGTTCCGGCCGAGCAGGCCGGTCACGTCCGGATACACGTAGAAGGCGCCCTCGGGGGTCGGCGTGACCATCCCGTCGATGGCGTTCAGCTCCGCCACGATCCGCCGCCGGCGGCGATCGAACGCCTGCCGCATCGCCTCCACCTCGTCCTGAGGGCCGGTGAGGGCGGCGATGGCGGCGCGCTGCGAGATGTTCGACACGTTGGAGCTGAGATGCGACTGCAGGTTGGTGGCCGCCGTGATCGCGTCGGCCGGGCCCAGCATCCAGCCGAGCCGCCAGCCGGTCATCGCGTAGGACTTGGCGACGCCGTTGACGAGCAGGGTGCGGTCCGCCAGGGACGGCACGGCGGCGACGATCGACACCGCGGCGTGCGGCACCTCGCCCTCCGCGAGGCCTTCCGGGTACACGAGGTTCTGATAGATCTCGTCCGCGATGACCCAGAGCCCCTTCTCGTCGGCCCACTCCCCGATCGCCCGGGTCTCCTCGAGCGTGTAGACCGCACCCGTCGGGTTGGAGGGGGACACGAACAGCAGCACCTTGGACCGGGGCGTGTAGGCGGCCTCGAGCTGCTCGACGGTGACCTTGTAGTCCTGGTCCGCTCCGGCGAACACCTCGACGGGCACGCCGCCGGCCAGCTTCACGACCTCGGGGTAGGTGGTCCAGTACGGCGCGGGCATCAGCACCTCGTCGCCGTCGCCCACGATCGTCGCGAACGACTGGTAGACGCCCTGCTTGCCGCCGTTGGTGACGATGACCTGGGCGGGGGAGATCTCCAGGCCGCTGTCCCGCAGCGTCTTGGCGGCGATCGCCTCACGCAGCTCCGGCAGGCCCGCGGCCGCGGTGTAGCGGTGGTTGCGCGGGTCCCGGACGGCCTTCGCGGCGGCCTCCACGATGAACCCGGGGGTGGGGAAGTCCGGCTCTCCCGCGGCGTAGCTGATCACCGGGCGGCCCTCCGCCTGGAGCGCCTTCGCCTTGGCATCGACCTTGAGCGTCGCAGAGCCGCTGATCGCGGCGATCCGGGGCGAGATGCGGGGGGAGGCGGCCATGCCTGCAACACTATCCGCGAGGGCCGGGAGCCGGAGGCGCCCCCTGGTGGGTCCGGTGCCCGCCGGTGATAGACTGGGTTGCACTGGTTGGAAGATGCCAGGCCTCGCCGCGCCTCTCAGCGCCACCTCGGTCCTCTCGGGACGTGGCGAAGCCATGTCGACTTCCCTCTAGGGCGGTGGCTCAATTGGTAGAGCAGCGGTCTCCAAAACCGCAGGTTGCAGGTTCGAGTCCTGTCCGCCCTGCAGCCGTCCACACACCCGTGCGGATGGCCACGGATTCCACTCCTCCCGGGGCGGGATCGGGCACGGACAACGAGCCGGGCGACTGACAAGGAGTTCTTGTGGCGCGAAAGGTTCTCGACGAGCCGAGTGAGGACGTCGTAGCCGTTGCGAGGCAGGAGCGGCAGGCCAGGCGGTCGCCGTTCGCACGCATCGCGCTCTTCATCCGTCAGGTCCTCGGCGAGCTGAAGAAGGTGGTGACCCCCACCCGGCGCGAGCTGCTCGGGTTCACCGCAGTGGTCCTGGTGTTCGTCATCGTGATGATGGCGGTCGTCGGAGCCCTCGACTATGTGTTCAGTGCCATCGTGATCTTCGTCTTCGGAGATCCGGCGGTCTCGAGCTAGAGATTTCCGTCCGCCCCGAGCGGACGGTGAGAGAAAGAGCAGTCAAAACAGTGTCTGACACCAATCGCGACCACCGCGGCGACATCGATCTGATCCCCGCGGCCGAGCAGGACTCCGAAGTCGGCGATGTGCAGGAGGGCGACGACCTCGGCCTCGGCGAGCGCCGTGGCGGAGCCGAGGGCCCCGGTGACATCCACCTCGTGACCGATGACGAGGAAGAGACGAACCTCGCGGAGGCGCTCGAGGCCGTCGAGGAGGCCGCGGACCCCGAGGCGGACGCCCTCGTCGACGAGGCCCTCGAGGTGCACACCCTCGACGAGGCGGAGGCGGCCGAGGCGGCCACCGACGACGAGGCACTCGAGGCCGTCGAGGCGGCGCCCGACGCCGACGCCGACGAGGCGGAGCTCGACCCCTACGAGCAGTTCCGCAAGGAGCTCCGCGCCAAGTTCGGGAAGTGGTACGTCATCCACTCCTACGCCGGCTTCGAGAAGCGGGTGAAGCAGAACATCGAGCAGCGCAAGGGCAGCCTCGGCCAGGAGGATGCCGTCTTCGAGGTCCAGGTCCCGATGGAGGACGTGGTCGAGATCAAGAACGGCCAGCGCAAGCTCGTCAACCGCGTGCGGATCCCCGGCTACGTGCTCGTCCGGATGGACCTCAACGAGGACTCGTGGTCCGTCGTCCGGCACACGCCCGGCGTCACGGGCTTCGTCGGCAACTCGCACAACCCCACCCCGCTGCGCTTCGAAGAGGCGTTCAACATGCTGAAGAGCACGGTGCAGGTCGCCGAGGCGCCGACCAAGGCAACCGGCGGTCGCGGCTCGGCGACACAGTCCCGGGCCATCCCGGCCGAGGTCGACTTCGAGGTCGGCGAGACGATCACCATCAAGGAAGGCTCGTTCGCGGGCCTGCCCGGCACGATCAGCGAGATCAAGCCCGAGAGCGGCAAGCTCACGGTCCTCGTCTCCCTGTTCGAGCGCGAGACCCCGGTCGAGCTCAGCTTCGACCAGGTCACCAAGCTCTAGCAGCGCTCGGCGCGATCCGCGCAGACCACCGCGCCCCGGACCGACCGGGGAGGCGGGAGAGCGGCCCAGGCCGCTCGAATCGAAAGGGAAGAAACAACACATGGCACGTCAGAAGAAGGTCACGGGGCTCATCAAGCTCCAGATCAAGGCTGGCGCCGCGAACCCCGCCCCGCCCATCGGGCCGGCGCTGGGTCAGCACGGCGTCAACATCATGGAGTTCTGCAAGGCGTACAACGCGGCCACCGAGGCGCAGCGCGGCAACGTCATCCCGGTGGAGATCACCGTCTACGAGGACCGTTCCTTCACGTTCATCCTGAAGACGCCGCCGGCAGCGGAGCTCATCAAGAAGGCCGCGGGCGTCACCAAGGGCTCGTCCACGCCGCACACCGTCAAGGTCGCGAGGCTCACCAAGGACCAGGTCCGGGAGATCGCGCAGCAGAAGCAGCCCGATCTCAACGCGAACGACCTGGAGGCGGCGGCCAAGATCATCGCCGGCACCGCTCGTTCCATGGGCATCACGGTCGAATAGGCGGAGAGAACAATGGCACAGAAGTCCAAGGCATACCGCGCCGCCGCCGAGAAGATCGAGGCAGGCCGTTTCTACACTCCCAATGAGGCCGTAGGCCTCGCGAAGGAGACCGGGTCGGCGAAGTTCGACTCGACGGTCGAGGTCGCGCTCAAGCTCGGCGTCGACCCCCGCAAGGCGGACCAGATGGTCCGTGGTACCGTCATCCTCCCCCACGGCACGGGCAAGACCGCCCGCGTCATCGTCTTTGCGACGGGAGCGGCCGCCGAGGCCGCGATCGCCGCAGGCGCGGACGAGGTCGGCGGCGACGAGCTCATCGAGCGGGTGGCCGGCGGCTACACCGACTTCGATGCTGCGGTCGCCACCCCGGAGATGATGGGCAAGGTCGGTCGTCTCGGCCGCGTCCTCGGCCCCCGTGGCCTCATGCCCAATCCGAAGACGGGGACCGTGACGCCGGATGCGGCGAAGGCCGTGTCCGACATCAAGGGCGGCAAGATCGAGTTCCGCACCGACAAGCACGCCAACGTCCACTTCGTGGTCGGCAAGGCGGGCTTCAGCGCGGACCAGCTCAACGAGAACCTGACCGCGGCCCTCGACGAGGTGCAGCGGCTCAAGCCGTCGTCCTCGAAGGGCCGCTACATCCAGAAGGGTGCCGTGTCGACCACGTTCGGCCCCGGCATCCCGCTGGACGTCAACGCCCTCTAGGCACTGCGCTCCGCACGCCGAGCTGCCCGCTTCGGTCCTGATTCGCGAGAAGAGGGGACCGAAGTGGGCAGTTCGCCGTTTCGGCCAGGTTCTGCGCCCTGGCTCGTCGTCGGCGAGTTTCAGCGAGCAGATCGCTGCGCCTCCGCTGACCCCTGCGTGCTCGTTCCGGCGCCGAGTGACCGCTATATCGGGCACTTCGCGCCGCAACGGGCACTCGGAGGAGGGATCAGTACTCGCTGATCCTCAGGACGATCTTGCCGCGGACCTGCCCGGACTCGAGCAGCCGGTGGGCCTCGGGGGCGTCCTCCAGGGCGAACACCGAGTCGACGGTCACCTGCACGTCGCCCGAGTCGATGAGCCGCGCGATGACCGAGAGGGTGCCCCCGTCGGGTGTGACCCAGAAGTCGGTCACACGAACGCCGGCCGCCTCCGCGTCCTCGCGAATCGCCGGCCAGCTGCCCGGCGCCAGGCTCACCAGGTGTCCGCCCGGACGCAGCACCGACAGTGATCGGCGCCCGGTGTCGCCTCCGGAGCAGTCGATCACCACATCGAAGCCGGTGAGCAGCTCGTCGAACGCGTCGGCGGTGCAGTCGAGCACCCGGCGGGCGCCGATGCTCCTCAGCCATGGGGCATTCCGCTCCGACGCGGTCGCGGTGACATCGGCGCCGAAGTACGCCCCGAACTGCACGGCGAGATGACCGACCCCGCCGGCCCCCGCATCGATGAGCATCCTCTGACCCTCGTGCGCCTTGCCGAGGTCGACGACCGCGCCCCACGCGGTGAGAGCGGCGAGGGGGACGGCGGCCGCCTCGACGTGCGAGAGCACGCGGGGCTTCCGCGCGACACTCATGGCCGGCACCGACACGTACTCCGCGTAGCTGCCGGTCGTGCGCGGAAAGGCGGTCATGCCGAACACCTCGTCGCCCGGTTGGAGCGGGAACTCGGCGTAGGGCGACTCCGCCACGACGCCGCTGAAATCGTAGCCGGGCACGATCGGCCAGCTGTGCGCGCCGGGAGAGACGCCATCGCCCGAGCGGGTCGTGGCGTCCACGGGGTTCACGCCGGCCGCGACGACTCGCACGAGCACCTCGCTGCCCACCCGGGCGGGGACCGCGATGGTTCGGGTGACGAGCTCGCCGGGGCCGCCCGGCTCCGCGACCGAGACGGCGCGCATCGTCCTCGGGAGGGCGGCGGCGGATGCGCGCGCGGCAGGCCGGGCGGTCGCCCCGCCGCGGGGGTTGTCCGGCATCGTGGCACTCCCGTCCGGCCCTCGGGCGGGCACTCCGCCAAGTCAAGCCCGCAAATGCGTCTGCGGTGTTACGGCGGTGTTCCCACCCCGCTAACATCTGGCACCCGCCACGGGACCCGGTCATCGTCGGCTCACAGCGGCCGCAGGAGCCTTCCACAGCAGGCTCATAGACTCGCTCTCATACTGAGAGACATGACAGTTTCGGACGCCCGCGCCGCTCGCGCCCCCATGCGCCGTGCCGACGGTTCCCCCATCCGCGTCCTCGTCGTCGACGACGAGGCAACCCTCACCGACCTGCTGTCGATGGCGCTCCGCTACGAGGGCTGGGAGGTCAAGACCGCCGCGGACGGCCGCACCGCCCTCAATGTGGCCCGCGAGTTCAAGCCGGACGCGATCGTGCTCGACATCATGCTTCCGGACATCGACGGCCTGCAGGTGCTCAGCCGGCTCCGCGCGGACGGCAGCGACACGGGAGTGCTCTTCCTCACCGCCAAGGACTCGCTCGACGACCGGATCACCGGACTCACCGCGGGCGGCGACGACTACGTCACCAAGCCGTTCAGCCTCGAGGAGCTGGTGGCTCGCCTGCGCGGGCTCGTCCGCCGCTCCATCGTGTCCATCAGCGACGACAACGACCCGGTCATCCGAGTCGGCGATCTCGCGCTGGACGAGGACAGCCACGAGGTGTTCCGGGACGGCGAGCAGATCGAGCTCACCGCCACCGAGTTCGAGCTCCTCCGCTTCCTCATGCGGAACCCGCGCCGCGTGCTCAGCAAGGCGCAGATCCTCGACCGTGTCTGGAGCTACGACTTCGGCGGCAAGTCGAGCGTCGTGGAGATCTACATCTCCTACCTCCGCCGCAAGATCGACTCGGGCCGCGCGCCGATGATCCACACGGTGCGGGGTGCCGGCTACCTGCTGAAGCCCGCGCCGTGAACCGGCTGCGGTCGCTGAGACTGCGGCTCGTGCTCATCGTTGTCGCGCTGCTCGCCGTCGTCGCGGCGGTCATCGGCGTGGTCTCGGTGGTCGTGCTGCAGAGCTACCTCGTCGGCCAGGTCGACAACTCCGTGCGGTCCGCCGTGCAGCGAGCGACCCACGGCCCCGGCGACGGGGATGGTCCGGGCGGCGGGTTCGTGCTCGGCCAGGGCGAGGGCACCGTCATCGCGCTCGTCCAGGGCGGGGCGGTCGTCAGCTCGGGCTACCTCGACGCCGACGGCAGGCAGCAGACGCTCACCGACACGGCGCAGGCCGCGATCCTCGACCTGGCCGCCGACGGCCGGCCGCACACCGTCGACTTGGACGGCAGTCTCGGGGAGTACCGGATGATCGCCGTGCTCAGCACCTCGCGCACCACCGCGCTCGTCACCGGCCTGCCCCTCTCCGGCGTGCAGGGCACCGTCGGTCAGCTCGGCACGATCTTCGGCCTGGTCGCCCTGGCCGGCCTGGCGCTCGCCGCGATCGCCGCCACCCTCACCGTGAGCGCGGCACTGCGGCCGCTGCGCCGGGTCGCCCAGACCGCAGCGACGGTGGCCGAGCTGCCGCTGGATCGCGGGGACGTCGACATCGACGTGCGGGTGCCGGAGAAGGACACCGATCCGCGCACCGAGGTGGGCCGGGTGGGCGCCGCCCTCAACCGGCTGCTGAGCACGGTCGGGACCGCGCTCGCCGTCCGCAAGGCGAGCGAGGACAAGGTCCGGCATTTCGTGGCGGATGCCAGCCACGAGCTGCGCACGCCGCTCGCCTCCATCCGCGGCTACTCCGAGCTGACCCGCCGCACCCAGCCGGACCTTCCCGACGAAGTCCGGCACAATCTCGGGCGGATCGAGTCCGAGGCGATCAGGATGACGAAGCTCGTGGAGGACCTCCTGCTCCTCGCCCGCCTCGACTCCCACCGAGAGCTCGAGCAGGAGGATGTGGACCTCTCGCTGATCGTCGTCGAGTCGGTGGGGGACGCCCACGCCGCCGGCCCCGACCACGAGTGGGAGCTGGACCTGCCGGACGAGCCCATCGTGGTGACCGGGGACGAGGCGCGGTTGCGCCAGGTCGTCGTGAATCTGCTCGCCAACGCCCGGGTGCACACCCCGGCCGGCACGACGGTCAGGACGAGCCTCGCGGCGGGCGTCGACGGCGCGGTGACCGTCCGCGTCGCCGATGACGGGCCGGGCATCGCCCCGGCCGTCCGCGAGACCCTCTTCGAGCGCTTCGCCCGGGCCGACGCCTCGCGGGCGCGCGCCACGGGCAGCACGGGTCTGGGCCTCGCCATCGTCAGAGGGGTGGTCGAGGCGCACGGCGGCACCGTGGGCGTCGAGAGCAGGCCAGGAGAGACGGTCTTCACCGTCACACTGCCGCCCGCACACGCCGGCCTCGCGCCTGCCCCCGACTCGACGCCCGACGGGATGACGACCGGAGCGGTGCCCGCCCGGGCGTGAGCCGGGTCAGCCGACGAGGTGCGTGCGCTCCCGGAGCGGCCGGTCCAGCTCGGGTGCGCTCACCGTCGGCACCGGGGCGGCGTCGAAGCTCGTGAGGAGCGTGGTCGGCAGCGACACCGCGAGGGCGCCCCACGAGCACGCGGTGCCGAGCGCATCGGGCAGCGTCAGCCGTCCCGGCACTCCGGGAGATTTCGTGCCGTCGATCACCGAGTGGGCGAGGAAGCCGGCGAGCGTCGCGTCCCCGGCGCCCGTGGTGTTGACCACCTCGGTCGCCACCGCCCGACCCCAGTGGGCCTCGTGCTCGGTGATGGCGAGGGCGCCGTCCACCCCCAGGCTCACCAGCGCGACCTCGATGCCGAGCGCGTTCAGCTCATGGCCGGCGTCGAGAGCGTCGGAGAGGGTGTGCAGGTTGTGGCCGACGAGGTTCGCCAGCTCGTCCGCGTTCGGCTTGACGAGGTTCACGAGGCCGCTGCGCACCCACCGATCCAGCGCCGGGCCACTCGTGTCGACCGCGACCCTGGTGCCGCGCGCGCGGACCGTCTCGAACAGGTCGGTGAGGTCGACCTGCTCGCCGGTGTCGCTGACGCGGGGGTGGACGCCGGAGACCACCAGCCAGTCCGCGTCGCTCTCCTCGACCTGCTCCTTCGCGAGATCGCACACCCGCGACCAGTCGCCGGAGCTCATCGGGATCGCGGTCTGATTCACGTTCGTGGTGTGGCCGCCGTCGTCCACGATGGTGGTGTTCACCCGGACCCGGCCGGCGATCGGCACGATCCGCAGGATGTGCGGATACGGGGTGCGGAAGAGCAGGTGCTCGTCCTCGCGGCCGATCGGAATGATCGCGGCGGTGGACACCCGGGCCAGGTGCAGGGTCCTCGCGACGTTCAGGCCCTTGCCGCTCATGTACTCGTGGATCTCGAACGCCCGATTGACCTTCCCCTCGGCGAAGGAGTGCACGAGGTAGGTGCGGTCCAGCACAGGGGCAGGCGTGAGCGTCACAACGGCGGTCAACGGAGTCTCCTTCCGGCGGCGCGCCGGTTCCAGAACCGAGGGGGCCTCGGGTGTCCGGACACTCTATCGACCGGAGCGGCCGCTCCCCGCTTCGCCCGGTGCCCGGAGGGGTCAGGCGCTCCGCGGCGGGGAGCCCAGATGCCCGATCGCCGCGACGGCGAGGGGAATACCGGCGGCCAGCGCGATGCCCCCGCCCAGCGCGAGCTGCAGGAGGGCGGCGTCGGCCCCGATGGCGCCCGCCACGAATCCGTGCAGAGCGACGATGGGCCCGACGATCGGGAGACAGTCCGCCCCGGTCAGCGCCATGCCGGGGATCACGACGTTGCCGGTCATGTTGCCCGTGAACACTCGGTCGAGACCCAGGTAGTCCACGGCGTCCACCACCCTCGTCGAGAAGCTGAGCACGAGCATCGGCACGAGGTGCAGCGGGTCCTGGTCCTGCCTCAGTCGCGCGCGCACGATCCCGTCCTCCCCGTCGTCCCAGCGGGCGTCCGGTCCATCCCAGGGGAGCCGTGTTTCCCGGCCGTCACCGTGCTGGCCTATCGTGACGCTGTGACCCACGGCCGAATCCACGACGAGCGGGCGCCACGCGTCCTCCAGCCGCGATCGGGGCGGTCCCCGGGGGGACCACTGCCTGCCCGCCGGGTGGCCGAGGTGCGGTGGGGGCGGCTGCCCTGCGCCGCGGGTCGCGCCATGCTCTCCGTCGTCCGGGGCGAGACGGTGACGATCGACTCCCTGAGCCATGAGGGGGTCAGCCGGGGGGCCTCCTCGCCGTCGACGTGCTGCGACCGGATCTGCCGGCGCCCTGTGGCGTCGTCTCCGACCGGCATGGGCCACGCGCTGCCCGGTGAGTATCCCGTGAACGGGCGCGTCTTCGCGCCGGTCGGGACGGCCGAGGACGGCACTCGTCACGGCGTGACCCCTCGGGCGCCGGGGTCGCCGCGGTCCGCGCGCTTCCCTCTCGCCCCCTTCTTCGGCGTCACGGGCGTGGCCGCTGCGGGGAACGAGCGACCGCGCTCGGTTCCGCCCCGTGCCTTCGGCGGCGGCCTCGACATCCGCCGTCTCAGGGAGGGAGCCCGGGCACACCTGCCGGTTCAGGTGCCCGGTGAGCTCGCCGACGTGGGGGACGCGCACTTCGCCCGGGCCGTTGGCGAGCTCGCCACGACCGCGATGGAGGCGTCGCTGAGGGCGACCCTCCGCTTTCAGGTGATGCTGCACCGGCTGCACGGCCCCGCGATGCTGGCGGGCATCTCGGGACTCGGCCTCCGCCCCTTCCGGGACCTCGCGGAGCGGACGTCGTGAGCGTGCAGCTCCCCGACGTCGTGCGCACGACGCTCGCCGCGCTCGCCTCCTGCGCAGGCGCGGCATGACTCCTCCCGGAGCGGCTCGTGCCCTCGAGCGCTGTGAGGAGCTCGCCGCCCTCACGAGCATGGTGGGCGGCATCGAGCGGGTGCATCTCTCGCCGGAGCATGCAGCCGCCAACGCCCTCGCCGCCGACTGGATGCGGGAGGCCGGCCTCGCGCCCTGGCAGGACCAGGCAGGCAACGTCTGCGGCAGGCTGGAAGGCGCCAGCCCCGGACTGCCCGCCCTGGTGCTCGGCAGCCACCTCGACACGGTTCCCGATGCCGGCCGGTACGACGGCATGCTGGGTGTCCTGCTCGCTATCGAGGTCGCCGAGCGGGTTCGGCGAAGCGGCACGTCACTGCCGTTCGCGCTGGAAATCGTCGGGTTCGCCGATGAGGAGGGCACCCGCTTCGGCACCGCCCTGCTGGGCTCGCACGCCTTCGCCGGGACCTGGGCGGCGGACTGGCAGGCACTCGCCGACCCGAAGGGCGTCTCGCTCGGCGAGGCCGCGAGAGGCTTCGGGCTCGATCCGGCGACGATCGCGGAGGCGGCTCGCGCTCCGGCCGACCTCGTCGGCTATCTCGAGGCCCATATCGAGCAGGGACCGCATCTCGAGGATGCCGGCCGCGCGCTCGCCGTGGTGTCGTCGATCGCGGGCGCCCGCCGCCTCGCGCTGACCGTGACCGGACGGGCGGGCCACGCCGGCGGCACCCCGTACGACCGGCGTCGGGACGCTCTGGTCGGAGCCGCCGAGATCATCGTCGAGATCGAACGCATCGCCGTGCAGACCGGCACGATCGGCACGGTGGGGGGTGTGCGGGCGTTCCCCGGCGGCGTCAACGTGGTGCCCGGCCGCGCCCGGTTCTCACTGGATCTCCGCGCCGAGACCGACACGGCGCGCGACGACGCCTGGGACCGGATCGACTCCTTCGCCCGGAAGGTCTGCGAGCGGCGCGGGCTCCAGTGGGCGGTGGAGGAGTTCTATCGGGCCGACGCGGTGGCCTGCGACCCTGCCCTGCGGACCGCCGTGGAGGCAGGCATCCGGGCGACCGGCGACGAGGACCCCGTCGTGCTCTGGAGTCGAGCGGGCCACGACGGCATGGCGGTGGCCGCCGTCACCGGGGTCGCCATGCTGTTCCTCCGCTGCGGCAACGGCGGAGTCAGCCACTCGCCCGACGAGATCGTCGACGAGGCTGACGTGGCCACCGCTCTCGACGCATTCGAGGGGGCGGTGCACGCCGTGGCCGCCCGGTACGAAGCGCACGAGTGACCATGCCGGGGCGACGCGGCTGTCAGAGGGGGAACAGCAGCTCCGCCAGACCATGGAGCTGCGCCCGGAGTCGCTGTTCGCCGAGGAGGAGGCGCGATGAGCCAGATCATGACTCTCGTGCTGGACGCCGCACGGGGCAACCCTGCCGCACGGGACACGACTCGCGGGAGGGGTAGAGCGTTGCGCCGGGAAGGGCGAAGTCCCCGCAGCGCGGCGTCGACGGCGAGTTCGCTCGCCCGGGCGAGCCACCGCTCGTCCGCTCGCGGCCTCCGACGACCCTCGGCGGGGCGCCCCGGGCGGAGAAGCGTGGCGGGCCAGGTCAGCCGGGGAGGTGCGCCCGGCTCCAGCTCGCGCCCTCGAGGGTGAACTCCAGCCGATGGCTCGGGGCGTGGGGATCCGTCTCCCAGAAGGTGACCCGGTCCGGCCGGATCAGGAAGCCGACCCAGGTGGCCGGCGCCTCGAGCTTGTCGATGTCGTGCTCGGCGCCGAACAGGGACCAGGCGGCGACCCGCTCGGCGCGAGGCAGCCGCGCCACCTCGGGGGTGTTCACCCAGGCGTGCCGCCGCACATAGGGAGAGCGCCGAGCGTAGGCGCGGGCCTCCTCGCGGGCGCCGGCGCGCTCGGCCGAGCCCCGGACGACGAGCTGGCGCTCACCGCCCGCGAGCAGGAGGACTAGCGCCGCGGCGGGGTTCGCGGCGAGCTCCCGCACCTTGCGGGAGGTGGCGTCGGTGTGGAAGAGGAAGCCGTCACGGCCCCACTCGCTGAGGAGCACGGTGCGGAGGTCCGGGCGGCCCTCGCTGTCGACCGTCGCGAGCTGCATGCGGGGGCGAGCCGGCTCGTCGTTGTCGGGTAGCCAGGATTCGAGGAGCTCGAGCGCCTCGTCGGGCAGGGCTGCCATCGGAACCTCCGTGTCGCCGGGATCGGTGCGACAGAGAGGAATCTACCGGGCCGAGTTGCCGAGGGGCTGAACAGGCGCATACACTGGACGAAGCCAAAGACCGCCGGTTGTCGGCGTGCCCGCAAGTCGGGTATGCCGCCTAAGGCTCGCGAGAGCGAGAGCCTGCGCAGGTGTCCGAAGTTCCCATCCGGGTCTGCTCCGTGCGCTTGCGCCGGAGCTTTTTTTGTTCTCGTGCTCCGCGCGGTCTCTCTCGACACACAAAGGAGCCCCATGGCGACGACGAAGGAAGCGTCGGTAGCCGAGCTTTCGGACCAGTTCCGGAACTCGAATGCCGCCTTGCTGACCGAGTACCGCGGGCTCACGGTGGCTCAGCTCAAGCAGCTGCGCAGCACCATCAGTGAGCACGCCACCTATGCCGTGGTGAAGAACACGCTGACCAAGATCGCGGCGAACCAGGCGGGAATCGACACGTTCGACGACCAGCTGGCCGGTCCTTCCGCGATCGCATTCGTGCACGGCGACACTGTCGCCGTCGCGAAGGCCCTTCGTGACTTCGCCAAGGCGAATCCTCTGCTGGTCGTGAAGAGCGGCTACTTCGACGGTGCTCCCCTGAGCGCGGAAGAAGTGACGAAGCTTGCGGACCTCGAGTCCAGGGAGGTGCTCCTCGGCCGTGCCGCTGGTGCCTTCATGGGCTTGCTGTACCGCGCCGCCTACACGGTCAACGCGCCGCTGTCGAAGGCCGTTCGCACGGTCGACGCACTGCGCGAGAAGCAGGAAACCGCCGCCTGATCGGCGCGGCACAACCCCCTTTCAGGCGAACAACCAAAACAAGGAGATATACCGATGGCAAAGCTGTCGACCGACGAGCTGCTTGACGCGTTCAAGGAGCTGACCCTCATCGAGCTCAGCGAGTTCGTGAAGAAGTTCGAGGAGACCTTCGAGGTCACCGCCGCCGCGCCCGCCGCGGCCGCCGCCCCCGCTGCCGGCGGTGCCGGTGCCGCTCCCGAAGAGGAAGAGGAGAAGGACTCCTTCGACGTCGTCCTCGAGGCCGCCGGCGAGAAGAAGATCCAGGTCATCAAGGAGGTGCGCGCGCTCACCAGCCTCGGCCTCGGTGAGGCGAAGGCACTCGTCGATGGTGCTCCCAAGGCCGTCCTCGAGGGCGCCAACAAGGAGACCGCCGAGAAGGCCAAGGCCCAGCTCGAGGCCGCCGGCGCGACCGTCACCCTCAAGTAGCAGAACCTGGTTCCAGGACCTAACCCGTCCTGAGCCACCGCACTCCGGTGCACCAGAAGAGGGACGTCACCCCACCCGGGTGGCGTCCCTCTTCGCATTCCCGATTCCCACCTGCGGCCGCCCGACCGCCCTGCGCAGTCCCGCTTGGTATCGATTCGGACACTTATCCGTGGAAGCGCTCCCATCGGCGTAGCAGGCGCCCTACACGGGCAATAGTGTGGCCCAGATGTCGCGAAGGTGCCACAGTGCCTCGCGCGGCAATCATCTCAACGAAGAGGAGACACGATGAGGCACACCATGCGCCGTCGCTACACACTTCCCGTCATCGCGGCAGCATCCCTTGGCCTGGTTCTGGCCGGTTGCAGCGACTCGGGCGGAAGCACCGGAGGGACTGACTCCGGCCAGGGTCCCGGAGACGTCGGCGAAGCCGATGGAGTCGTCACCATCGTCGGAACGATCATCGACACGGAGAAGGACCTTCTCGAGCAGTCCTGGGCGGACTGGGAGAAGGCCAACAAGATCGACATCCAGTACGAGGGCACCCAGGAGTTCGAGGACACGATCGGGACCCGCGCCCAGTCCGGCGACACGCCCGACCTCGCGATCTTCCCCCAGCCCGGCCTGCTGGCCGACCTTGCGGACCGGGGCTACATGCAGCCAGCGCCCGACGCGGTCGCCGCCAATGTGACCAAGAACTGGTCCGCGGACTGGGCCGGCTACGGCACGGTCAACGACACCCTCTACGGCTCGCCGCTGATGGCGAGCGTCAAGGGCTTCATCTGGTACTCGCCCAAGACGTTCCAGAAGAACGGCTGGACGGTTCCCACCACGTGGGACGAGCTGATGACGCTCAGCCAGACGATCGCCGACTCCGGCACCAAGCCGTGGTGTGCGGGCTTCGGCTCCGACGCAGCCACCGGCTGGCCGGGCACGGACTGGATCGAGGACATCGTGCTTCGCCAGGCCGGACCCGACGTCTACGACCAGTGGGTCTCGAACGACATCCCGTTCACCGACCCGAAGATCAAGGGTGCGTTCGACACCCTCGGCGGCATCCTGCTGAACCCCGACTACGTGAACGCCGGCATCGGCGACGTGGCCTCGATCAACAGCACGCCGTTCGGTCCGGACATCGCCACGGCGGTCGTCGACGGCAAGTGCCCGATGACGCACCAGGCCTCCTTCTTCGACGGCTTCCTCTCTGACGCGGGCGGCAAGGTCGCCGAGGACGGCGACGTCTGGGCCTTCATCACCCCGGGCACCGAGGCCGGCGCCTCTGCCGTCACCGGTGGTGGAGAGATCGTCGGTGCGTTCTCGAACGACGCCGACACCCAGAAGGTCCAGGAGTACCTCTCGAGCGGCGACTGGGCGAACAGCCGGGTCTCTCTCGGCGGCGTGATCAGCGCCAACAAGGGTCTCGACCCGGCGAACGCCTCCAGCGCGATCCTCCAGCAGGCCATCACCATCCTGCAGGACCCCGCCACCACGTTCCGCTTCGACGCCTCGGACCTCATGCCGGGTGCGGTCGGTGCTGGCACGTTCTGGTCGGGAATGGTCGACTGGGTCAACGGCACGCCCACGGATGACGTCCTGTCCTCCATCGAGGCGGGCTGGCCCTCCAAGTAATACCCTCTGATCGGCAGGGCCGTGTGGAGCTCCGCTCCCCACGGCCCTGCTGTATCCGCCCGTCGCGTTCACCGTTGCACCCGGAAGGCGTTCCATGCTGAAACAATTCTTCGATTGGGTCGGCAACCTGCCGCCCCTCGCGCAGGTCCCTGTCGTCATCGCGGCGTTCGTCGCGGTCGTGGGCCTTCTGCTGTTCTTCCTCGAGGTGGCGCCCCGGAGCGGGCGCGGATACTCCATCCTGCGAGTCGTGGTGAGCATCGCGGTGCCCGCACTCGTGCTCTTCCTCTTCGGCTCGATCTGGTGGGCCATCGCCATCGCGGCGGTGCTCGGCGGTGCGCTCTTCCTGATGGACTACCGGTCCAAGCAGGGCAAGGGGTACATCCTCCAGCTGGTCGGCTTTCTCGCTCCCGCGGTCTTCCTCCTGCTCATCGGACTCGTCTACCCGAGCATCCAGACGATCTTCGCGGCCTTCTACAGCTCCCGCGGCCGGTTCGTCGGACTGGAGAACTTCCAGTGGATCTTCAGCCAGCCCGACAACCTGGTCACGATCCGCAACACGATCATCTGGGTGCTCGTCGTGCCGACGGTGTCGACGATCGCCGGTCTCGCCTACGCCGTCTTCATCGACCGGTCCCGCGGCGAGAAGTTCTTCAAGATCCTCGTCTTCATGCCGATGGCGATCTCGTTCGTCGGGGCGAGCATCATCTGGCGCTTCATCTACGGCTACCGCGAAGCCGGCCAGTCCCAGTACGGGATCCTGAACGGGATCGTGACCCTCTTCGGTGGCACTCCCGTCAACTGGCTGCAGCAGGCGCCGCTCAACACCTTCCTCCTCATCGTGGTCCTGATCTGGGTGCAGACCGGCTTCGCGATGGTCGTCCTGTCGGCGGCCATCAAGGGCGTGCCGACCGAGCAGATCGAGGCAGCAGAGCTCGACGGGACGAACGCCTGGCAGCGCTTCACCAACGTCACGGTTCCCGGCATCCGCAGCTCGCTCGTCGTGGTGCTGACCACGATCTCGATCGCGTCGCTGAAAGTCTTCGACATCGTGCGGACGATGGGCACCGCGTATCCGGACACCGGCGTCATCGCCAACGACATGATCACCCTCGCGCAGAACTTCGAGACGGGACGGTCCGCGGCCTTCGCCGTGCTGCTGTTCGTCCTGGTGCTGCCGATCGTCATCTACAACGCACGCATCATCAAGAAGCAGAGGGAGATCCGATGACGTCAACGGTTGGCGCTGACCTGCCACTGCCCGGTGCCACAACGACTCGCGGCGCCGTCGAGCGGGCGGATACGGGCAACATCGCCCGCCGCAGCAAGCGGCGGCTGACGAGCCGCGGCGCGACCATCGCGTCGCTCATCATCGCGGTGCTCTGGACGATCCCCACCTTCGGGCTGTTCGTCACCTCGCTCCGCCCGCAGGACCAGATCACCCGGTCCGGCTGGTGGGAGGTGTTCGGCAAGTGGGACCTGACGACGGAGAACTACCAGACGGTCCTCGGCAACGAGGACCTCACGCGATCGTTCGTCAACTCGATCGCGATCACGCTGCCCGCCACGATCGCGCCGCTCGCCATCGCCGCCCTCGCCGCGTACGCGTTCGCCTGGATCGACTTCCGCGGCAAGAACATCATGTTCATCCTCGTGTTCGCTCTGCAGATCGTCCCGATCCAGATGACGCTGGTCCCGCTGCTGACCCTGTTCAGCCGCGGACTGCACGCCGGGAACGCGACGCTCTTCTCCGGCTTCCAGGGCGCTGGGCTGTACACCCAGGTGTGGATCGCGCACACCATCTTCGCGCTGCCGCTGGCGATCTTCCTGCTGCACAACTTCATCGCGGAGATCCCTGCTGAGGTCATCGAGGCGGCCCGGGTCGACGGCGCGGGGCACGGGCAGATCTTCCTGCGGATCGTCCTGCCGCTCACGGTCCCGGCGATCGCCTCGTTCGCGATCTTCCAGTTCCTCTGGGTGTGGAACGACCTGCTGGTCGCGCTGATCTTCGCGACCGGTGAGGCGTCACCGATCACGAGAACCCTGGCGGAGCTCACCGGGCAGTTCGGCCGCTCGGCCTACCTGCTGCCGGCCGGCGCCTTCATCGCCATGCTGGTGCCGCTCATCGTGTTCTTCGCCCTGCAGCGCTTCTTCGTCCGCGGCCTGCTGGCCGGCTCCACCAAGGGCTGACCGAACGAGAGAGGGGCAGACGCCAGGCGCCTGCCCCTCTCTCGTCCCGACTGGCGCGTTCCGGCAGCGATCGCGCCCTCTATCGACCATGCCGCCCCATCGCGGCGCCACCATCAGGAACGCCGAGAGGGTCACTCCGAGTTCCACGTCCGCCACAGCTCGGCGTACTCGCCGTTCAGCGTCATCAGCTCGTCGTGCGAGCCGATCTCCACCAGCCGGCCGCGCTGCATGACCGCGACTCGGTCGGCGTCCCGTGAGGTGTGCAGGCGGTGGGCGATGGCCACCACCGTCCTGCCCCGCAGAACCGCGGACATCGTGCGCTCCAGGTCGCGGGCGGAGCCCGGATCGATGAGCGACGTCGCCTCGTCGAGCACGAGCATGGACGGATCGAGGAGCAGGAGCCGCGCGAGGGCAAGCTGCTGCGACTGCGACGGAGTGAGCGGCATGCCGCCCGAGCCGACGACCTCGTGAAGCCCGGACGGCAGCCCGCGCACCCAGCCCCACGCGTCGACGACCCGCAGCGTCTCGACCAGATCGTCGTCGGTGGCACTCGGCCGCGCCAGCCGGAGGTTCTCCGCGACCGTGCCGACGAACACGTGGTGCTCCTGGGTCACCAGAGCCACGTGGCGCCGCAGCTCTTCGACGGGCAGGTCGACGAGCCGCACGCCGCCGACGGTCACCGAACCGCTGGTCGGCGCGTCGATGCCGGTGAGCAGGCGCGCGAGCGTGGACTTGCCCGACCCGGTCGGGCCCACGATCGCCAGTCGCTCGCCGACCTCGAGGTTCAGGTCGATGCCGTGCAGCACCTCGATCTCGCTGCGGTAGGAGTACCGGACGGCGTTCGCCTCGACCTGCTCGTCCGCGGGAGTCTCGCCCGTGGGGTGCCGGTCCGGCGGCACCTGGCTCACGCCGATGATGCGGGACAGCGCAGTCGTGCCCACCTGGATCTCGTCCAGCCAGGTGATGAGCTCGTCGATGGGCCGGACCAGCTGGGTGGCGAGGAGGGCGACGGAGGTGACCTCGCCGACGGTCGCGGAGCCGAGGGACAGGAGGTAGACGCCCCAGGCGACGACTGCCACCACCGGCAGGAGGAAGCCGAGATCGGTGATGGGGAAGAAGACGGTGCGGAGCCCGAGCGTGGAGAGCTCCGAGTCGCGGCGCTCGCGGATGGCCGCATCGACCTCCAGGCGGCGCACCGGGGCGAGGCCGAGCGCCTCGACCGTGCGCGCGGCGTCGACCGTCTCGGTCACCGTGCCGCTGAGGATCGCGAAGGACGCGAGCTGGCGCTGATAGCCGACGCTCGCGCGCCGCAGGTACCAGCGGGTGCCCGCCACGAGCAGCGGAACCCCGAGGAACATCGCGAGTGCGACGAGGGCGTTGGTCAGGAGCGCGGCCACGACGGTGAGGACAGCGGTCACCAGGGCCACGAGCACGCGCGGGACGCCGAAGCGGACCGTCTGGGCGATGCTCTCCACATCGTTGGTGGCCCGGGAGAGCAGATCGCCGGTGCCGGCCCGCTCCACCGTGGTGAGAGGCAGGCGCCCGACCGCGGCGAGCAGCTCCTCGCGGAGGGTGGCGAACACGGTCTCGCCGAGCACCATCGAGCGAAGCTGGGCGTAGCGGGTCACGACCGTCTGCACGAGCACGGAGCCGAGCAGCAGCAGCGCCGCCTGCGCGATGGTGGCCTCCGTGGCGGTGCCGCGAGACACCCCGTCGATGAGCCCGCCGATCAGGACAGGACCGACCAGACCGGCGAGCGCCGCGAGCGTGTGCAGGCCGATCACGACGACGAGGTCGAACCGGTGTGAGCGCATCAGCCGCAGGGCGGTGCGCCGGACCTCGGCGGTGTCAGCGATCGGCAGGAGCACGGGGGTCCTCCGGGTCGGGCGCGGTCCCGCGCGTGACGATCGATCGGTACAGCCGGCCGGCCCCGTCGGTGCGGCGGAGCAGGTCCTCGTGCCTGCCCTCGCCGACCAGATGCCCCTGAGAGAGCACGGCCACCTTCTGTGCCTTGGCGAGCAGCAGCGGACTGGCGGAGACGACCACGGTCGTGCGCCCTGCGCGGGCCTCCGACAGGCGCTCGGCGATCCGCTGCTCGGTGCGCGAGTCCACGGCACTGGTCGGCTCGATGAGCACGAGGACCTCGGCATCGGTGAGCAGCGCGCGCGCGAGGCTCAGCCGCTGGCGCTCGCCGCCGGAGAAGGAGCGACCGCGTTCGGGCACCGGCTCATAGAGGCCTTTCGGCAGGTTCGACACCGTCTCGGTGGCCGCGGCCGCGTCGATCGCCTCCTCCACCCGGCGCAGCTGGCCGGTGTCCGTCGTCACGCGCTCCGGCTCCCGGACCGGCTGGATGTCGAGCCCCTCGATGAGGGAGCCCTTGAACATGTGCGGCATCGCATCGTTGACGACGATCCGCTTGCGCACCGCCGTGACGGGCACGCTCGTCTGGTCGATCCCGCCCCACAGCACCGGCGCGTCCCCGGCGGCGAGGTCGTCGAACCGGCCGAGCCGGGTCGCCACCTCTGCTGCGGCGTCCGGATCCTCGTCGACGATCGCGGTGAGCAGCCCGGGGGAGATCGTGACCCCGGAGGCGACATCGTGCAGCTCGGACCCGAGCGGAGGCGCGGGGTCGGGATGCGGCCCGTCGCGAACGGCCGACTCGACCGAGAGCACGTCGATCACTCGGCGGGTGCCGACGATGCCGCGCGAGAAGACCCCGAGCGCCTCGACGGCGGTGCGGATGGGGAGCACGAGGAAGGCGGCGTAGCCGTAGAGGGTGACCAGCTCGCCCGGGGTGGCCGCGCCGACCAGCACGAGCCGTGCACCATAGAGCACGACGCCGGTGAGGAAGAGGCCGGGGATCAGCACCTGCGCCCCGTCGAGGAGCGACGCGACGGCGGCGACGCGGACCCCGGCGCCCCTCACCCGCTGGCTGCGGGCGGCGTACCGGCCCACGAACTCCTCCTCGCCGCCGACGCCCCGCAGCACCCGGAGCCCCGCCACCGCGTCCGCTCCCAGGGTCGCGAGCGCGCCGAACTCCGCGCGCTGCTCGAGCTGGCGCCGCGCGAGCGGCCGCACGAGCACGGCGAGGAGTGCGGCCGAGAGGGGGACGCCGATCAGCACGACGAGGCCGAGCTCGACCGAGGAGGCGAAGAGGATCGCGGTGATGGCGAGCCACGCGACGATCGAGCCGATCAGGCGGGCGAGGATGTCGAACATCGCCCCCAGCCGGTTCGAGTCGGCGGAGACGGTCGCGACGATCTCGCCTGTCGTCTTGTCCGCGGTGATCGCCCGGCCGGTGTCGGCGGCGTGATGGCCGATGAGCCGGGCGATGCCGAGGGAGGCGCGCAGCCGGTTCACCACGGCGGTGCGGTGCCGCATCACGCCGGCGCCGGCCTGCACGAGCACGACGACGACGAGGGCGATCAGCCAGGGCAGCAGGCCGCCGTCGGCACCGGTCGTTCCTGCGTCGATCGCCCGTCCGAGGAGCAGGGGCCAGATCGCCTGCGCCACCATCCAGACGACCCCGAAGAAGATGCCGGCGAGCAGGGTGCTGCGCTGGCGGCCCGCCTGCCAGAGCAGGAAGCGGGTCGCGGAGCCGAGCGGGGGGCGTGTGGTGGGCGGCTGGGGAAGGTCGTCGTTCGGTGACACGGAGTCCTTGGAATCGGAAGGGAGTGCGAGCGCGGTTCAGGACGGGCGCGGCAGTGCCGCGACCTGCTCCGGCGTGAGGTGCCGGGCGGGGGAGTCGCGGAGGAGGAGGGTCAGCTGGGCGGCGGTCTCCAGCTCCTCGGCCATGTCGATCGCGACGTCGATGCCCTCCGCCGCGACGACCGAGCCGTGCTGCGCCAGGAGCACGACGGGATTGCCCGCGATCAGGGCGTCGACGCCGGCGGCGAGTTCGGCAGTGCCGGGGGCGGCGTAGCCGGCCACGGGAACGGCGCCGAGGCGCATCAGCCGATAGGGGGTGAGCGGGGGAAGCGGGGCGGTGCCGTCAGGGGCGGGCGGAAGGCAGGCGATCGCGGTCGCGTACGGCGAGTGCAGATGCACGACCGCGGTCGCCGAGGGGCGGCGCCGGTAGACCGCCAGATGCAGGGGCAGCTCCTTCGATGGCCGCGGTCCGGCCGGGGTGGCGTCGCCCGGGTCAGCGTCCAGCGCGACGAAGGCGATCTCCTCCTCGGTGACCCGGCTGAGGCTGGACCCGGTCGGTGTGATGAGCAGCTGGTCGCCGAGGCGCACGCTGAGGTTGCCGGAGCTGCCGGGCGACAGGCCGCGGCGTGCGAGGTGCCGCGCCGCGCGCACCAGGTCGGAGCGTGCGGCATCGAGAGCGGTCATGGTGCGGTCTCCCAGGCGGTCGTGAACAGGTCGGGAGAGCCGAAGTTGCCGGACTTCAGCAGCAGGGCGACGGTCGGCGCGCCCGGGACGGCGGATGCGCTGCCGGTGGTCCAGGGCACGCCGGGGGCGGCGATCGCCCCGACGGACAGACGGCGCATGCCGAGAGCGGCCACCGTGGCGCCGGAGGTCTCCCCGCCGGCAACGACGATCCGCCGGACGCCGAGCTCCCGCACGGCGGCGACGGCGATTTCGCCGAGCGCGGATTCGACCAGCTCGGCCGCCCGCTGGACGCCGAGGGTCGCCTGCACCTCGCGCACACGGTCCGGCTCGGCGGTGGCGGAGACCAGAGGCGACTCGCCCGGGGCCGCGGCGAGGGCCTCGCGCAGCGCCTGCAGGAGGGAGGACACCCCCTCCTCGGCGATCCGGAGCGGGTCGAGGGTCATGACCCGGCCCGGGAACGCGGCGACCTGCTCGCGGGTGCGCGCAGAACCGCTGCCGCTGAGGATGAGCCGGCCGCCGTGCGGCACCTCCCCCGCCGCACCCGCAGCAGGGCCGCGTGCCGCCCGGCGCGCCAGCGCGACCGCGAGCCCCGCGCCCCCGCCGAGGACGAGGGGCGTGCGGACCTGTTCGAGCGCCTCGGCGACTCGGTCGAGGTCGCTGTCCTCGATCGCGTCGACGAGGAGATGGCGGGCGCCCGCGGCCAGGCGCGCCCGGATGCCGTCCGCGATGGAGCCCGGTGCCGAGCGCACGACGGTCAGAGGAAGGAGGGCCACCGCGCCCGCGGTCTGCCGGCCGAGGACGGCCACCAGATCGCTGTCCCGCATCGGCGTCAGCGGGTGGTCCCGCATCGGCGACTCGGACAGCAGCCGGTCGCCGACGAACAGGTGGCCGAAGTACTGCGTGCGCCGGACCGCGGGCGTCGCCGGCGTGCCGAGGGTCATGCCGCCGATGGATTCCGCCAGCGCATCGGCGATGGGTCCGATGTTGCCCGAGTCGGTGGAGTCGAACGTCGAGCAGTACTTCTGGTAGATCTGCCCGGTGCCCCGCCCCCGGAGCCATGCGGCCGCAGCTCGAGCCGCGCCCACCGCCTCCGCGGCGGGCACCGTCCGGATCTTGAGGCCCACCACGATGCACTCGTCGGGCCCCCCCGCCGGATCGTCCGCCCCCTCCGGGACGCCCAGCACGATGCTCGTGCGCACGCCGGTCTCGGCGATGCCGCCGGCGACATCGCACGCGCCGGTCACGTCGTCGGCGATCACGCCGAGCCAGGGCGCGGTCATCGCGCGGCCTCGGCCGGGCCGCCGACGCAGAGGACATCGGGGGCGTCGGCGAGGATCTCCCGCTGCTCCGAGTCCAGGTCGTCGCCGGTGATCACGAGATCGATCGAGCCGAGGGAGGCGAAGCGCATCGGGGCGCGCGCGCCGATCTTGGCGGAGTCCACCAGCAGGATCGTCCGGCGCGCGCCCGCCGCCATCGCCTGCTTGATCTCCGCGTCGAGATCGTTCGCGCAGAGCACGCCGGTCGCATCGACGGCGGTGGCGGACAGGACGGCGACGTCGGGCGAGATGCGGCTGAGCCCGTCCCGGACGCTCTGCCCGGTGAAGGAGCGCGTGTCACGGAGGTAGGTGCCGCCCAGGCCGATGAGCGACAGGTCGTCGCGCTCCGTGCAGGTGGCGATCACCGGCACGGAGTGGGTGACCACGGTGATGCCGGGGGAGAGCAGGCTGGCGACCCCGGCGACAGTCGTGCCCGCGTCGAGCGCTACCGTGGCGGACCCCTCGAGTTCCCGCGCGCAGGCTGCGGCGATGGCGGCCTTCTGCCGGGATGCGCGGTGGTCCCGCTCCTCGAACGGCAGGCCGCGGGCGCCGCCGACGGGAAGACTCGCTCCGCCCGCGACCCGCCGGGCGTGACCCTCGTGGTGGAGCTGGCGGAGGTCGCGCCGGATCGTCATCTCGGAGACGCCGAACTCCTCGGCGACGGAGGCGGAGGAGACGTAGCCGTCGGCACTCAGCCGGCGGAGCAGCTCGGCCCGGCGTGCGGGCGCCTCCGTGTAGCGCACGTAGTTCATCCAACCGGGCTACGGGAAATCTTGTCAATGGAGGAACAGAACTTGACGCTCTTGTCAGAAAGCGAACAGAATTAGCGGGTGACCAGCGAAGCCGCCGGCGATTCCCCGCGCCCGGGAGTCGTCGCCCTCGGCATCGACATCGGCAGCACCAACATCAAGGCATCGCTGGTCTGCATCGGCGCTGCGGTGATCGAGATCGCGGTCTGCAGCACCCCCACTCCGCCCGGCGCAGACGAGCTGATCCGGGCGACGGTCGACCTGGTTCGCAGCGTGCTCGTCTCGGCTCCCGAGGCTCCGGCCGCCGTCGGCATCGCCTCGATGGCGGAATCGGGCGTGCCCCTCGGCGAGGACGACCGGCCGCTCCGGCCCGTGCTGCGGTGGGACGGCAACGACGACGTCAGCGATCTCACTGCCCTCCTTGCCACTCTGGGCGAGGCTGACGTCTTCGCCGCGACAGGTGTCCCCGCCCTGCCGAAGGCGCCGCTCGCGATGTGGGCGCGCCTGCGACGAACGGACCCTCAGCTCTGGTCGAAGGTCCACAGGTGGGCTGGCGTCGCCGACCTGGTGGGGCTCGCGCTCACCGATGTCCTCGCGACCGACCACACCCTCGCGGCGCGGACCATGGCGTACCGCATGGCCGACCTGCCCCGGTCCTTCGACGGGGACCTGCTCGCCGCCGTCGGGCTGACGCCCACCCAGCTTCCGGCGGTGCGCCGTCCGGGCGAACCGGTCGGCGGGGTGACCGAGACGGCGTCCCGCACCACCGGCCTCGCCCCGGGCACCCCCGTCTACATCGCCGGCCACGACCACGCGGTCGGCGCCTGGGCCGCCGGCGTGCGCCGGCCCGGTGAGGTCGCCGACTCCCTCGGCACCGCTGAGGCGCTGGTCCGGGTTCTGGCGAGCGACCCCGATCCGGAATCGGTCCGCGGCAGCGGGATGAGCATCACGCGGACGGTCACCGGCGAGCCCGCCCTGCTCGCCGGCTCCGCCAATGCGGGGTCCTTCGTGCGGTGGTGGTTCGCCCATCGCATCGGCGCCCGGGAGGCGGGCGAGGTGCTGGACGATCTGGCGCGGCTGCCGCAGGAGCCCACGGGACTCCTGGTGCTCCCCTACCTGAACGGGCGGCAGACTCCCAGTCCGGACCGCCGGTCCGACGTGCGAGTGCTCGACGACACCGGCACCGAGATCCAGCCGCGCGGCCGGGACGTCGCGGTCCTCGCGCGCGCCATGCTCGAGGGGGTCGCGTTCCACGCCCGCTGGATGCTCGAGGAGCAGATCCGGGTGGCGGGTCCGGCCACGGCGCCTCTCCGGATCCTCGGCGGGCCGGGCGGCGGGAACCGCCCCTGGATGGATGTGAAGGCCCGGGTGTTCTCTCTCGACTCGGTGCTCGTGACCGTCTCTGAGCCGGTTGCCTCCGGTGCGGCGCTCCTGGCCGCGACCCGCGCCGGGCTCCTGCCCGCCGACCCTCCCGTGCTCGCAGCGACGCCGCTGGTCCGAGACCCCCAAGACCCCTACCAGCAGATGTTCGAGCGGTTCGTGGCGGCGGCACGCGGTGCCACGCCCGCTCGCGAAGGAGAGAGATGACCGACACCACCCCCACGCTCGACGCGATCGCCCGGCCCGGCGGCGGCTTCGCCATGGTCGCGATGGACCAGCGGGAGAGCCTGCGAGCCATGTTCGACGCAGCAGGCTCGGGGCGCCCGGAGAACGAGGTGCTCGTCCGGTTCAAGCTCGATGTGGCGGAGACGCTCGGCGACCTCGCCTCCGGGTTCCTCATCGACCGGCACTACGGCTTCGACCGGGTGCGCTCGTCCGGGACCCTTCCCGAGAGCGCCGGACTGATCCTCGCCGCCGATGCCTTGCAGCAGGAGGACCGCGGACCGGTGGAGGAGACCGAGCTCGATGAGGTGGTGACGGGCGGCGACACCGACCTCGCCGGTGTGAGCGCGCTGAAGCTCCTCATCATCTGGCGCCGTGACGCTCGCCGCGAGCATCGGGTGGGGCTCGCCCAGCGCTTCATCAGGCGCTCCGCAGAGCTCGGACTGCTGTCCGTGCTCGAGCCCGTCGTGCGCGCGACTCCCGAGGAGCTCGATGCCGGCACCTGGGACATGGACGAGGCGATCGTGGAGGCGGCGCGCGAGCTGTCCCCCCTCCGCGCCAGTCTCTACAAGGCGCAGGTGCCGATGGCGGGCAGCGGCACTCCCGAAGAGCAGCATGCGGCCAGCGAGAAGCTCGGCGCAGCCGTGCAGGGTCCCTGGGTCGTCCTGTCGCAGGGCGTCGACCGGGACCGGTTCCTGCCCGCCGTGGACGCGGCCTGCCGCGCCGGCGCGAGCGGCTTCCTGGCCGGACGCGCGCTCTGGAGCGACGTGGTCGGTGCGGAGGACGTGCCTGCCCGGCTCCGGGAGCTGTCCCGTCCCCGGCTGGAGAAGCTGATCGAGGTCGTGGACGCCCAGGCGCGCCCGTGGAGCGACGCACGATGACCGGGCGGCTGGGTCTGCTGCACACCGTCCCCGCGCTCGCCGGGACCTTCGACGAGCTGCTGGGAGGGTCGGGAGTGGATGCCGACGTTGTGCACGTCGTGGACGCCGGACTGCTGAGGGCGGCGATGGATCACGGGGTGGACGACGCCGTTCGCGCCGAGGTGCTCCGGCATCTCCGGCATCTCGCCGATGACGGCGCCGACGCCATCCTCGTGACCTGCTCCTCCATCGGCGAGGCCGTCGACGCGGCGTCCGCCCACATCGCGGTGCCCGTGCTCCGGGTGGACGCGCCGATGGCGGACGAGGCCATCGCGATCGCGGCGGAGCGGGCGCCGGAGGGGCGGGTGGCCCGGGTGGCCGTCCTCGCGACCCTCGCGGCGACGCTCGGGCCGACCGGACGGCTGCTCGAGTCGCGCCTCGCCGCCGCACCGCGCGAGGTGCAGGTGGAGGCGAGCGTGGTCGAAGGAGCTGCCGCGGCCCGGAAGGCGGGCGACCAGACCACGCACGACCGGCTGGTGGCGGAGGCGATCCAGGCGGCGGCCGCACGTGCCGACGTGGTCGTGCTTGCGCAGGCCTCGATGGCCGGGGCAGTCCGCGGCATGGAGCTGGCGACGCCCGTGCTGACCTCGCCGGAGGGTGGCGTGGCCTCGCTCGTCGACGCGCTCGCGGCGGGCACGCGATGAGCGGCGGCGTGCAGCTGCTCGCCTACGCGGACCGTCTGGGCGGCAGCATCGCCGGCGTGGGGGAGCTCCTCGACGGGCCGCTCGCCGCATTCGACGGGGTGCACCTGCTGCCCTTCTTCGTGCCGTTCGACGGCGACGACGCCGGATTCGACCCGGTGGACCATGGCTCCGTCGACCCGCGGCTGGGCACCTGGGACGACGTGCGGCGCATCGCACGCACCCGCGAGGTGACCGCGGACCTCATCGTCAACCACGTCTCCGCGGACTCCGCCGAGTTCGCCGACTGGCTGGCGCACCAGGAGCTGTCGCCCCACGACGGCATGTTCCTCACCTTCGACACGGTGTTCCCGGACGGCGCGAGCGAGGCGGACATCACCGCGTTCTACCGCCCCCGCCCCGGACTGCCGTTCACCGCGTACCGGGCCGGCGACGGCCGTCGGCGGCTCGTCTGGACCACCTTCCTGCCCAGCCAGGTGGACCTCGACGTGCGGCACCCTGCCGCGGTGGCCCATCTGTCCCGGCTCCTCGAGATCCTGCGCGACGGTGGGGTGACCACGGTGCGCCTGGACGCGGTCGGCTACGCGATCAAGACGCCCGGCAGCGACAGCTTCATGACCGAGGAGACGCTCGCGTTCGTGCGCGACATCACCGACCTGGCGCACTCCAGGGGACTGCGGGTGCTGGTGGAGGTGCACGCCCACTACAGCCAGCAGCTTGCGATCGCCCCACTCGTCGACCTGGTCTACGACTTCGCCCTGGCGCCCCTGCTGCTGCACTCCCTGCTCACCGGCACCACCGACCGCCTCGAGTCCTGGCTGCAGATCCGCCCCCGCAACGCGGTGACGGTGCTCGATACCCACGACGGCATCGGCATCATCGACGCGGGTCCGTCGGGCGAGCGAGCGGGACTCCTCGACTTCGAGGAGATGCGGGCGATCTTCGCCGCGGCGGAGACCGCCACGAACGGCCACTCGGCGATCGCGTCGGTGCTGCCCGCGTGGACGGCCCTGCCGCACCAGATCAACGCCGCGTTCTTCAGCGTGCTCGGCGCGGACCCGACCCGCTACCTCCTCTGCCGCGCCGTGCAGCTCTTCCTGCCCGGCACCCCGCAGATCTACTACGTCGGCCTCCTCGGTGGCCTGGACGACGTCGCGCTCTTCGCCCGCACGGCGGTGGGCCGCGACGTGAACCGCCACTACTACGACGCCGCGGAGCTCGCAGGCGCGCTCAGCGGCGAGGTGGCGCAGGCGATCCTCGGCCTCGTCCGGCTGCGCAGCTCGCCGGCGTTCGCAGGCGAGTTCTCGTCGGGCCGAGACGCGGAGGGGCTGCGACTCGCCTGGACCGGGGACGACGCGTCGGCGGTGCTCCGCGTGCGGGTGGCTCCCGGCGACGTGGGCTTCTCGATCGAGACGGCGCAGGGGGAGTCCCGGCGGCGCTACGACAGCGTTCGCGGGCTGGCGAACGTGCCGTAGGCGGCTTCCTCCGACGGCCGCTCGGACCCGGGCGCCCCGGATCGGCCTCCGCCACAGCCGATTCGCTCCAGCCGGCTGTCCGCCTCGGGCGCCTCCTCGTCGGTCGCGTCGCCTCCTCCGTTGCTGCTGCTCCCGCGTCGACTGCGGTCGGCCCTCGACGTCCGCGACGTCCTCCGCGTGCACCAGCGGGTCTGGCCCCGGGACGCGCAGTTGGTCAGGGGGCGCTGCGGCGCGCGGTGAGCTCAGCCAGGCCGTGGGGCGGCACGGTCACCGTCCCCGCGTCGAACGACACGCCCTCGCCGTCCCACTCCACGTGCGCGGCGACCGGCTCGCTTCCCGGGTTGCGGAGTCGGATGCGGACCCCGCCGTCGCCGGTGGGGCGCAGCTCTGCCAGGAGCCGGTCCGCCGGCTCGACCCGCAGCCCCGAGCCGCCGTCGAGCGACACCGGGCCCGCGTAGCTGCGGCTCTGCAGCGGAAGCAGCAGGTCGCGGCCGAACCGCTCCACCTGCTCACGCTCGAGCTCCGCGACCGGGGTGAACCGGTAGCGGTAGCGGCCGGTCCCCTCCTGCCGCGCCTGGAAGTTGGTGAAGTGCAGGTTGTTCATCAGCCAGCTGTTCACGTGACCGACCGGCGCGACGAGGGCGTGCGCCCACTCGCCGGTGTGGAAGCCGCCGAGCTGCACGAGCGGGACGTCGCGCGTGCCCCAGAGCACCCCGCCTGCGGCACCGGAGACGCCGACCGCGTGCTGGATGGAGAACCAGTCCTCGCTCGTGTCGGGCAGCTGCTCGGTGTGCGCCTCATACACGGCGCCCGCGGTCTCGAGGAGGAAGTGCGGGTCGGCGACCGCGAACGGGAAGGCCACGAAGACGCTCTCCGGGCCGAAGACCTCCGGCTTGACGAGGTCGACGTCGAGGTCCACGAGGTCCAGGTCGTCGTAGAGCCGCAGGGTGGCCGAGATCGACGGGATCCTGGGGGCGGTGGACGTCCAGCGGATCTCCACGCCGCCCGGGGTCCGCCGCACCTCCGGCTCGGCGTCGCCGCGTGCGGGCGTGCGCTCGAAGTCCGGGCCGGGGTGGTCCGGGTGGAAGTCCTTCGGGCTGCGGATCACCATCGGGTGGGTGCTGCCGGCGGGAACCTGCTCCACCACGACCGCGCCCAGGCCGTGGCCGGCGTCCTGGTCGACGAGCTCGCGGCCGGTGGCGAGGTCCACGAGCGAGACCACTCCGCCGCGCGCCGGGTCGACCCTCGCCTCGTAGCGGGCGGTGCGGATCGTGCGGCCGGAGCTCGCTGGCGGAAGCGGGTCGGGGACGTCGAGCACCTTGATGCCGAACGCCGGCACGTCGCGGGCGACGATCGTGGCCTCCCTCGCGCCGTCGATCTCGACCGTCACGGGCTCGGTCCGCCGACTCTCCGTGGGGTTGACCACCACGATGGACCGCTCGGTGCGCTCGCCGTCGCCGCCACTCGCGGCGAGTCGGAAGAGCCCTTCGATCGCGAGATCGCGGGCGTGGTCGTAGGCGCCGAAGGCGAAGCCCGCCTTCGCGTTCCAGTGCGAGTGGCTGAAGAACGAGTGCGGCTTGGAGTAGGTCTCCCATGAGCCCCAGGTGTGCTCGGTGAAGAGGAGCAGCTCGTCGTCGACCTCGGCCAGGTCGCGGCTGATCTCCTCGCCCGAGCGCAGCCGGACCGGTCCCCGGCGATAGCCGAGCACGGTCGCCAGCTCGGTCGGGCCATCGCCCCGCAGTCGGGTGAGCGCGAGCGAGGCCTGAGCAGTGAGGGCGAAGGACCGGGCCTCCCGGTAGACGGCCAGCTCCCGAGCGGTGGAGCCGTGCCCGTGCGACCACCAGTCGGACCACTCCCCCCGCACGACCGGGATGTCCGCCTCGGCCGCCTGGGCGATCAGCTCGTCCAGGGCGGCATCCATGGTCGCAGTCACCATCGGGGTCTCGGGGTGGCGCTGGTTCCAGTGCCGGACCACGTCGAGGAACAGGGCAGTCGGCCACCGGTTGTCGTTGGCGGCGTGCACGATCGCCGCGTCGTACGGATAGTCGTCGCGCGCCGCGAGGCCCTCGAGGAACTGCTCGATGCGCTGCCCGGCCAGCTCGAGATCGGCGTCGATGATGCCCCACTCCTCGCCGAACCCGTAGTGCGTGGAGAGCCACACGAAGATCCGTCCGCCGTCGGGCCCCTCCCACCAGAAGCCGGTGGGCTGCGGGAACGGCGGCCGGCCGTGGTCGGGGTTCAGGGCCATCACGAGCCGCTGGATGCCGGCCCGGCGCATGGCGGGGACGGCGCCCCAGGAGAGCCCGTTGACGTCGCCGTGCTGCTCGGTGCGCACCGGGATGCCCGCAGCCGCCAGCGCCGCGAGCCGGTCGTAGGCTCCGTCGAGCTCCGGCTGCGACGCGAGCTGGGTGTTGTTGAGGTAGCCCCCGGTCACTGCGATGGCTCCCTGATCCACCAGGGAGCGGAGCCGCCGGGCATCGGCGGGGGAGGCCTGCTGGAGGAAGCGGAGCACCGGTCGCGCCACTTCGAAGGTCCAGCGGAACCGGTCCGGCCCCTCTTCGGCATGCGATTCGCAGAGCTCGAGGACCGCGCCGACGATGCGCTCGTGCATCCGATCGATGATCCGCGGACTGTTCGTGTAGCCCACGTCGTGGTGGGTGTGGCCGACGAGGAACACTTTCCGAATGGCGCTCACGGAGCTCCTTTGCCCTCTCGTTTCTGAGATCGTTCCCACACCAGCGTAGTGAGCACCTCGCGACCCGGACAAGCCGGGAAGTGGCGACTTTGTCACGAATTGCTTGCTTCTCGACGCGGCATCTTGTGAGCCTTCGCTCTCTCGGTCATACTCCAACCTGGGAAGGATTCCAGATACAGCTCGGGAGCCTGCCCTCCACAGTGAGCGACGATGCCGCTGCGGATCTCTCGTGAAGGGAAACTGATGAAGAAGAGGCAAAGGATCCTCCTGGCCGTCACTGCGGTGGCATCGATCGCGGCCTTGACCGCGTGTGGCAGCGGGGGAGGCGGCGGCGGCGCAAGCGGCAGCGCCGGCAGCGGGACGGACTTCTCCGGAAAGCCCACTGGCGCGCTCAACGCGTGGGGCTTCGAGAACGCGGACGACGTGGGCCAGTCCCGCCTCGACTACGCAGCGCAGCAGCTGTCGGACGTGAAGATCAGCATCGAGGCGACCGCCTTCGATGCGCAGAAGTTCACTGCGGCGACCGCGAGCGGCAACGTTCCCGACGTCGTCCAGATGAGCTCGCAGTACGTCGGCACGTTCGCGGCTCAGGGCCTGATCGAGCCCCTCGACGAGTGCCTCGCGGCGAACAAGGTCGAGAGCAGCCACTGGTACGACGCGGTCGTCAAGGACGTCACCTACGACGGCCACATGTACGCGGTGCCGCAGTTCTACCAGCCGCCGGCACTCATCGTGAACACGCGACTCCTCGACGCCGCCGGGCTCACCCCCGCGGACATCGACACGTCCAACCGTGACGGTCTCGTCGCAGCGGTGAAGAAGCTCTACAAGGAGAGCGGCGGCAACCCGTCGACCCTCGGCATCATGCCCGACCTTCCGGGCCAGGCCGGCCTCTGGTTCGTCGCCAATGGGGGCGCCCTGATGGACGCCGACGGCAAGCCCACGCTGGACGACCCGGCCAACGTCGACGAGCTGACCTACCTCAAGACGCTCATGGACGCCCAGGGCGGCTTCGCCAAGGACAAGAGCTTCATCGACACCTTCGACATGTTCGGTGCGGAGAACCAGTTCGTGAAGGACCAGGTCGCCTCCGGGGTCTACGCCCAGTGGTACCCGAACGTCCTCGCGGCAACGCAGAAGGACATCACGATCAACGCGGTCCCGTTCAAGGACAAGGACGGCAACGACTTCACGGTCGCGAGCGGCACCGCCTTCGTGATCCCCGTCGGAGCCAAGAACCCGGCCGCCGCGTGCGCCTGGGCTCTCAACCTGACCTCGGACGAGGCGTGGATGGCTGCTGGTGACGCCCGTGCGGCGACCATCAAGGCCGACCCGGACCCGAACCGCATGAACACCGGCCTGTTCACCGGTTCGCCCACGGCTGACCAGGCGATCCGCGACAAGTACGTGGTGCCGACCGGCAACGCCGACTTCGACCAGGTCATCAACACCTACTACCAGGTGGTCGGTGCGGGCCAGTCCTACGGCGCCTCCGCTGCGGGCCTCGAGATCCAGACGGAGCTCCAGACCGCGGTGACCGCGGCCCTGAACGGTGAGAAGGACCCGGCCGCGGCACTCGCCGACGGCCAGGCCGCCGCTCTCCGCGCATGGGAGACCACGACCGGAAAGTAGTCCGACCGACACACGCGGGGCGGTCCTCCTTCGGGAGGGCCGCCCTTCGTCGCGTCAGACGGGCAGCAGAGGCTCGCGGGCCGCCGGAAGGGTCACCTCGAGCGCGTCGCCCGGACCCACGGTGCCGCCGACGAGGACGCCCGCCCTGCGCACGGTGCCGCGCGTCCTCGTCCCGGCCGACGAGCTCGCGGAGGAGCCCATCCTCGAAGCGGTCGATCTGGAGGCAGGGATTGCGCAGGCCGGTGATCTGAATGGGCCGCCGGCTTGCTGAATCGATGCCGCTCATCCCGGCTCACCGCCACGACGTGCGCCGCTGGGCTGTTCGCCACCTCGCCATCCTGCCGCCCGCTCGGGATCCGCGCTCCCCACTCCCGCTCCCGAACAGAGAAGAGCCCCCGTCCACCGGACGAGGGCTCCTCTCCCGAGCTCGAACGGGATCTACCCCTTCCGTCCCTGGGTGGCGATGCCTTCGATGAAGTACCGCTGACCGAAGGCGAACAGGATGAGCATCGGCAGGGTCACGATGACCGCTGCCACCATCACCCACTGGTAGTCGCCCTGGCCGCCGTTGCCGGGGCTGTAGGCGGTCATCGCGTAGGAGATGCCGAGCGGGACCGTGAAGTTCTCGATCGACCCGAAGTTCAGGTAGATCAGGGGTGCCTGCAGGTTGTTCCAGCTCGCCTGGAACTCGAAGATGAACACGATGATGAACGACGGGATCGACAGCGGTGCCGCGATCCGCCAGAACAGGCCCCAGTAGCTGGCGCCGTCCATGCGCGCCGCCTCGAACAGCTCCCGTGGCAGCCCCAGGAAGAACTGGCGCTGCAGGAAGATGTAGAAGGCCGAACCGAAGAGGTTCGCTCCCCAGAGAGGCACCGTGGTGCCCACGAGGTGCAGGTTGTTCCAGATCAGGTAGGTCGGGATCAGGGTGACCGCGCCCGGCAGCATCATGGTGGCGAGGATGAGGCCGAACAGCTGGTTGCGGAACGGGAACTTGAAGTACGCGAAGCCGAACGCGACGATCGAGCTGGACAGGGTCACGAGCGTCGCCGCGAGGACCGCGATCAGGATGCTGTTGCCCATCCAGCTGAGCAGGGGCAGCTTGTCCCAGGCTTCCGCGTAGTTCTGCGGGTTGAACGTGTTCGGGATGATCCGGTTGTCGAACACCTCGCCGCGCGGCTTGAAGCTCGCGGAGATGAGCCACAGGAACGGGTAGAGGAACCCGAAGGCGAAGGCGACGAGCACGACCCAGAGGATCGCCTTGACGATGGTGTCCTTCACCCGGCCGGGCGTCTCGCCGACAGGCCTGCTGTCGTTCGCGGGGTTGCCGCCGCTCTCCTCGACTCCGATCGCCTGGACGCGAGGGTCGACTGTGGCGTTGGCTGTGCCGATGACGTTGCTCATCAGTCCTTGTCTCCCTCGTAGTAGACGAACCGGTTGCCGAACTTCACCTGGATGAAGGTGATGATCATGATGATCACGAAGATCAGCCATGCCATCGCCGCCGCGAAGCCGAAGTTGAAGCTGCGGAACGCCTGCTGGAACAGGTACACCGCGTAGAACAGCGAGGCTTCGGGCGACGCGTTCGTCTGGTTGCGCCAGAAGAGCAGGAACGCCTGGTCGAACACCTGCAGTGCGGCGATCGTGAGGACGAGCACGTTGAAGAAGATCGTGCCCGAGATCATCGGCACCGTGATGTTCCAGAACTGGCGCACCTTGCCTGCGCCGTCCAGCGAGGCGACCTCGTAGAGGTCACGCGGCACGTTCTTCAGGGCGGCGAGGAAGATGATCATCGTCCCGCTCACGCCCCAGAGGGTCATGATCACGATCGACGGCTTCACCCAGGCCGGGTCCGTGAGCCACTGCGGCCCCTGGATCCCGATCAGCGCCAGGCCGCGGTTGATGGCCCCGTAGTTGCCGTTGAGCAGCAGCAGGAAGACCGACGCCGCGGCGACCGACGGGGTCATCTTGGGGAGGTAGTAGAGGGTGCGGAAGATGCCGGCTCCCCGGCCCACCCGGTTGAGGAGCATTGCGAGGAACAGCGCGAACATGATCTCGAGCGGCACGGCGAGGATCGCGAAGAACAGCGTGTTGCCGAGCGACATCATCACCTTGGGGTCCTCGAACAACTGGTTGTAGTTGTCGAACCCGACCGGCGTCGCCGTGTTCTGCGCGAGGTTGAACCGGCTGAAGGAGATGACCAGGCTGTAGATCATCGCGCCGAGCGTGAAGACCAGGAAGCCCACGATCCAGGGGGCGATGAAGAGGTAGCCGGCCACGGCCTCTCGCCGGTTGAACTTCCGCTTGTGGACCTGCCTGGGAGCCGGGGTCGTCGGCACCGGGGCCGCTGCCTCTGACTTGGACGCCACCGCGGTCACGGCCGAGGTCCCATCCGGTCGCCCGCCGGGGGACTGAGCGGGGGGAAGTGCTGTGCTGGCATCATCGTCATCCCTTCCAGAGACGTCCACGGCTCCGGCAACAAGATGTGGCATCGTTGCCACACACGGCGACTATAGGTCCCGACTCCGTGAGCCGCAACCTCTGACGGTGGCGAGCCACCAAGCGAATAATAGGCCCGCTGGCCCCGTGGGGAGAGGGTTCGCGGCACCGACTCGGAAGCGCCGCCCGGACCCTGCAGGGCTCGGAACGGCGCTTCGGGATCCGGCAGGACGGGAGCCTCAGGCCACCGTGGCCGCACTGACGCTGCGCACCGGTGCGAACGAATGGCTCCTCGCCGATTCATAGGCCGCGAGGATGATGCCGAGCACCTCGATCCCCTCCTTCTCGGTGTGGATCGGCCGCGTCCCGTTGAGGATCGAGCGGGCGAAGTGACCGATCTCGGCGGCGAACTCCTCCACCGGCGGGAACTCCATCGAGGCCTTCTCGCCTGTGCGGAGCGTGTAGGAGAGGCTCGTGCCGTCGCTGAACATCGACCCGAGCTCACCCACCACGGAGAAGCGCTCCGTGTTCGTCGAGGAGGCGTACGCCCAGCTCGTGACGAGGCTGCCGAGCACTCCGTTGTCGAAGCGCACGAGCACCTGGGCGGAGTCCTCGCCCTCCATGAACTTGAGCCGGTGGGTGCTGAGCATCGCCGTGACCTCGACGGGTGCGCCGCCCGCCAGCTGGAGCATGAGGTAGGTCGGGTGGTAGCCGGTGTCGATCAGCTCCCCGCCGCCGCTGGTCGCCGCGGAGGCCCGCCAGCCCATCGTCTCGGGGTTGAAGTCGTTGAAGAAGCTGTCGGTGGTCCGCACCTCGTAGACCGTGCCGATCAGGCCGGACTCGAGCAGCTCCAGCGCCTTCGCCACGGGCGGCGAGAAGAGCTGGTTGTGCGCGCACATGAGCGTGACGCCGGCGGCGCGGATGGCCCGCTCGACCTCCACCGCCTCCTCCTCGCTGAGGCAGAGCGGCTTCTCGCAGAGGATGTGCTTGCCGGCCGCCGCCGCCGCGACGATGGCGTCCTTGTGCAGGTGATGCGGAAGGCAGATGTCGACGGCGTCGATCTCCTCGTCCGCGAGCATGTCGAGATAGCTCGAGTAGGTCCTCGCGCCGGCGAGGGCGGCGCGGCGCTCGGCGTTCTCCGGGATGGGATCGGCGACCGCCGTGAGGATCGTGGTGTCCGGGTTCGCCAGGTACCCCTTCACGTGGGCGCCGGCGATGCCTCCCGCGCCGATCAGTCCGACGCGGATTCTTCCGTCTTTGATGGTCATGTGCCTTTTCGATTCCTAGCGGATGGGTGACGAGGTGAGGGAGGAGTAGTCGAGGGTGCGAGCCTCGGATGCGGCGGTGTTGGCCGCCGCGACGAGACGGGTGAGCTCGATCGCGGCGGCGCCGTTCTGGCTGGTGTCCGCTCCGGAGGCGATGCCGGCAACCCAGTCGGCGATGGGGGGCGGAGGGTCGGCCTCGACCGGCACCTCGATCCATCGCTCGGGGTCGAACGCGTCGCCCTTGCCGAGCAGGCCGCGGCCGGCGAAGCCGAACACGAGGGTGCCGCGGGTGCCGCGGATCTCGAGGGTCGAAGCCCCCGGGGTGGTCACGTTGCTGGCCTCGATGACAGCGAGAGCGCCGCGCGGATAGCGCAGTGTCACCACCGCGTTGTCCTCGAGCTGCTGCCCGGTGACGCTTCCGTAGACGGCGGACACCGTCTCGGGGGCGGGACCGAGGAAGAGCTGGGTCAGGTACACCGCGTGGCAGCCGAGGTCCGTCAGGGCGCCACCGATCGCGTCCTCCGGGTCGTAGAACCGGTCGGGGAGCCAGCCGTCGATGGAGCCGTCGTGGGCCAGCCGGACCCGGGTGTAGGTGATCTGGCCGAGCGAGCCGTCCGCGATCAGGCGGGAGACCGCGGCGGTCACGCCCTCGGCGAGTCGGGGGAGCGACACCATGAGCTGAACGCCCGCATCCCGCGCCGCCTCGACGAGCTGCTCGCACTCGGTCACGGTGGGAGCCAGCAGCTTCTCGGTGAAGACATGCTTGCCCCGGGCGATCGCGCGGCCGATCACGTCGGTGTGCGCGGCCGTCGCCGTGGTGACCACGATGCCGTCGATGTCGGACCGGGCGAGCAGCTCGTCGAGGTCCGCCGCGAAGGGCACGGCGAGCGCTGCGGCCTCGGCCTGCCCTCGGTCCGGGTCGTCATCCCAGGCTGCGACGAGCCGGGCGTCGGGCAGGTCTGCCAGCTGTGCTGCGTAGTCCTGGGCATGGACGTGCCAGAAGCCGACGAGGGCGAGTGACAGCGGTGTCGACACGGGGAACTCCTGCTTCGGCGGGCTGTGGGAACGATGCCAGAACTGGATCGTGCCGGAAGCGTAACTTCTGCTCGGCAGCAGTGGCTAGGGGGAGCGCCAAGTCGATACGAGCTGGTTCGGCGCCTGCCCGGCCCGGCGCTCAGCCGCCGAGTCGTAGGCTCCTCGGGTGACGATGGGACACGGCGGTGGCCGCGTGAGGGGCGGCGTGTCGTCGCGGGACTCGGACGCGCAGCGGGCGGCGAACGCCGAGGCGCCGCGGATCGAGAATCTCCTCGGCCGGATCGGCTCCCTGTTCGCGCCGCACCGACCGCTCTTGACCCTCACGATCGTGCTCGTGCTGGTGGACGCGGCGCTCACTGTGGTGCCGCCGCTGCTCACCCAGCAGGCGTTCGACCGCGGACTCTTCCCGAAGGGCGGTCCGGACCTGCCCGTGCTGCTCCAGCTCGTCGGCCTGATGATCCTCGTCTGGGTCCTCTCGGCGGGCCTCGGAATCTGGCAAACCTTCCTCACCGCCACCGTCGGCAACCGGGTGATGGGCGCCATGCGGGTCAGCCTGTTCCGGCACCTGCAGGCCATGGAGCTCGGCTTCTTCACCCGCACCAAGACGGGGGTCATCCAGTCGCGGCTCGCCAACGACGTCGGCGGCGTCGCCGGCGTGCTGAGCAACACCGTCTCGAGCGTCATCGGCAACGTGGTGACCGTGATCGCGGCCTTCACCGCGATGCTCCTGCTGAGCTGGCAGCTGACCCTCATCGCGGTGGTGCTGCTTCCCGCGCTCGCCGTCGCTCAGCGCAGGGTGGGCCGGATCCGCGCCAGGATCGCCACGCAGACGCAGGAGTCGCTGTCGGAGATGACCGCGATCACGCAGGAGACGCTCAGCGTGTCCGGGATCCTGCTGGCGAAGAGCTTCGGCCGGGCGGAGTCCGAGAACGCACGCTATGCGGCGGAGAACGACAACCAGATCCGGCTGCAGGTGCGGCAGGCGATGAGCGGCCAGGGCTTCTTCGCCTTCGTGCAGATCTTCCTCTCCGTGGTCCCGGCGCTCGTCTACCTCGTGTCGGCGTTCCTGATCCAGGGCGGAGCGGACATCACTCCCGGCACGATCGTCGCCTTCACGACCGTGCAGTCGCGCCTCATGTGGCCGCTGATGGGCCTCATGCGCGTTGCCCTCGACCTGCAGACCTCCGGCGCGCTCTTCGCCCGCATCTTCGAGTACTTCGACCTGGTCCCCGCCATCCGGGACCGGCCGGACGCGGTCACTCTGACCGATGCGGACCGGCTGGGCGAGATCGAGTTCCGGGACGTCGAGTTCCACTATCCCGGCGCGGCCGGCCGGCCCACCCTGAAGGACGTGTCCTTCCGCATCGAGCCGGGTCAGTTCGTGGCGTTCGTCGGGCCGTCCGGCGCCGGCAAGACCACCGTCTCCTACCTGATCCCGCGCCTCTATGACGTGACCGGGGGAGCCGTGCTGTTCGCCGGTCATGACGTGCGCGACATCGCCCAGGAATCCCTGCTCGAGCAGATCGGGATCGTGAGCCAGGAGACGTACCTCTTCCATGCCACCATCCGCGACAACCTCCGCTACGCCAAACCCGATGCCACCGACGAGGAGATCGCCTCCGCGGCCCGGCAGGCGAACATCGCCGGCACGATCGAGTCGTTCCCCGAGGGCTACGACACGGTGGTCGGCGAACGCGGCTACCGGCTCTCGGGAGGCGAGAAGCAGCGGGTCGCGATCGCACGGGTGATCCTCAAGGATCCGGCGGTGCTCGTGCTCGACGAGGCAACGAGCGCCCTCGACTCCGTCTCCGAGCGGGCGGTCCAGGCCGCACTCGACACGGCGTCCCGCGGCCGCACGACCATCGCGATCGCGCACCGGCTGTCCACGGTCGCCGACGCCGACGTCATCCACGTCGTGGAGCGCGGCCGGATCGTGGAGAGCGGCACGGCGCGCGAGCTCACGGGGCAGGGCGGGCTCTTCGCGCGCCTGGCCGCGCAGCAGTCCGCGTGACTCGCGCGCGGCCGCGCGGTAGAGTCGGTGCCGTGCTTCCCGTGACGTGTCCCTGTCGCTGCCGCTAGGCCCGACACCCGTCCGTCCGCCGTCGCGTCCGCGAGGCATCGATCTGGAAAAGCACCCCTCATGAAGTACGCGAACACAGTCCTCGATCTCATCGGCGGCACGCCCCTCGTCCGCCTCAACCGCGTCACCGAGGGCATCGCCGCCACGGTCCTCGCCAAGGTGGAGTACCTGAACCCCGGGGGCTCCAGCAAGGACCGCATCGCGGTGCGGATCCTCGACGACGCCGAGCGGCGGGGACTCCTGAAGCCGGGCGGCACGATCGTCGAGCCGACCTCCGGCAACACCGGCGTCGGGCTTGCGCTGGTCGCCCAGCAGCGCGGCTACCGCTGCGTCTTCGTGCTGCCGGACAAGGTGGGTGAGGACAAGCGCAGCGTGCTCACCGCCTACGGCGCCGAGGTCGTGGTGACCCCGACCGCCGTCGCTCCCGAGGACCCCAGCTCCTACTACAGCGTCTCGGACCGGCTCGCCCGCGAGATTCCGGGCGCCTTCAAGCCGGACCAGTACTCGAACCCGAACGGGCCACTCTCGCACTACGAGTCCACGGGGCCGGAGATCTGGGCCGACACCGAGGGGCTCGTCACGCACTTCGTGGCGGGCGTCGGCACGGGCGGCACGATCAGCGGCGTCGGCCGCTACCTCAAGGAGGTGTCCGGCGGCTCGGTGCAGGTCATCGGCGCCGATCCGGAGGGGTCCGTGTATTCGGGAGGCACCGGGCGCCCCTACCTGGTCGAAGGCGTCGGAGAGGACTTCTGGCCCACCGCATACGATCCGTCCGTCGTCGATCAGGTGATCGCCTCGTCCGACAAGGAATCGTTCGACCTCACGCTGCGCCTCGCCCGCGAGGAGGGCCTCCTGGTCGGCGGATCGAGCGGCCTGGCCGTCTCAGCGGCGCTCAAGGCGGCCCGGAGCCTGCCCGCCGACGCGGTGGTCGTCGTGCTGCTGCCGGACGGCGGTCGCGGCTACCTGGGCAAGATCTTCAATGAGAAGTGGATGCGCTCCTACGGCTTCGCGGAGGTGGGCGAGGAGAAGACGGTGGCCGACGTGCTCCGAGGCAAGACGGGACGCATCCCCGACCTCGTGCACGCGCTGCCCGACACCACGGTGCGCGACGCGATCGCCGCCATGCAGGAGTACGACGTCTCGCAGCTGCTCGTGCTGAAGACCGCGCCTCCCGTGGTGATGGGTGAGGTGGTCGGCGCGCTGGACGAGCGCGAGCTGCTCGAGTCCGTGTTCAGCGGCCGCGTGGGACTCGCCGACACCATCGGCGGCATCGTCGGCAAGCCGCTCGCCCTGATCGGCGCGGGCGAACCCGTGTCGGCCGCTCGCGCAGCGCTCGGCACGTCCGACGCCCTGCTCGTGACCGACGAGGGCAAGCCGATCGCCGTGGTGACCCGCTACGACCTGCTCAGCTACCTTTCGGCCTGACTCGAGGAGACACATGGACCACGGCTTCCAGACCAGGGCGATCCACGCCGGCCAGGACTTCGACCCGGCCACCGGGGCGGTGGTCCCGCCGATCTACCAGACCTCGACCTTCGTTCAGGACGGCGTCGGTGGGCTGCGCGGCGGGTACGAGTACGGTCGCAGCGGCAACCCGACGCGCGACTCCCTGCAGACCCTGCTGGCCTCCCTCGAGGGCGGCAGGCACGGCTTCTCCTTCTCCTCGGGGCTCGCGGCGGAGGACGCGCTCCTGCGCTCCGCCCTGCGGCCGGGCGATCACGTCGTGCTCGGCAACGACGTGTACGGAGGCACCCACCGGCTGCTCAGCCGCATCCTCGGACCCTGGGGCGTCGAGCTGGACGCGGTGGAGATGAGCGACTTCGACGCGGTGCGCGCCGCTCTGCGCCCCGGCGTGACGAAGGTGCTCTGGGTGGAGACGCCGAGCAATCCCCTGATGAAGATCACCGACATCGCCGGGCTCGCCGGGCTGGGCAAGGCGGCGGGCGCGCTCGTGGTCGTCGACAACACCTTCGCCTCCCCCTACCTGCAGCAGCCCCTGTCGCTCGGAGCCGACGTCGTGGTGCACTCGACCACCAAATACCTCGGCGGTCACTCGGACGTGCTGGGCGGTGCCGTCATCACCGACTCGGACGAGCTCGCAGCCAAGGTCGGCTTCCAGCAGTTCGCCGCGGGCGCCATCCTCGCTCCCATGGAGGCGTGGCTCACCGTGCGCGGCATCAAGACGCTGGGTGTGCGGATGGACCGTCACTCCGCGAATGCGCGGGCGGTGGCCGAGCACTTCGTCGGCCATGCCGATGTGCAGACCGTGTACTACCCGGGGCTCGACACGCATCCCGGACACGACCTCGCCGCGCGCCAGATGAAGGACTTCGGCGGCATGCTCTCCGTCGCGCTCAAGGGCGGCGAGCAGGCCGCTCGCGCGCTCGCGGAGTCCACCAAGCTGTTCCAGCTGGCCGAGTCGCTCGGCGGCGTCGAGTCGCTCATCGGCTACCCGGCGGAGATGACCCACGCCTCCGTGCGCGGCACCCCTCTCGAAGTGGCGCGGAACGTCGTGCGGCTCTCGGTGGGGATCGAGGACGTCGAGGACCTCATCGCCGACCTCGAGCAGGCGCTGCCCCGCCGCTGACGGGGCTGCGGGAGCCGCGCAACGCGAACGCCTCTCCGACGGGGTCGGCGGGGCGTGCCGGGGCCGGCGGGGCGTCCTCGGGCGTGCGGGCGCCCTTCCCTCAGCAGGCGAATTTGAGGCCAACCCCCGCAGGGGGCCCCTTCTGCCTGCTGAAGGAAGGATTGCCTGCTGAGCGAAGGAATGCCTGCTGAGGGAGAGGGCGCGGCTCGCGGAGCGCCGCGGGTCAGCTGGGCTGACCGGCCGCCGCGGCGTACTGCTCGCGGATCTCGGGACGGTGGTCGGGTGCCGGCTCCGCCGCCGTGTCCACCGGCCAGGACGGGCGGGTGCCGGTGAGGGTCCACGCGGCCTGGACGGCAGCGCCGGCCGCCACGTATTCGCCGGGCGCGGGCACCACGACGGGCTGGGCGAACACCTGTGCCGCGATCGCCGCGACCGCCGGGTTCTGAGCGGCACCGCCGATCAGCAGGAGGCGCTGGGCGGTCACGCCCTGGGCGAGCACCGCATCGAGGCCGTCCGCCAGCCCGCAGAGCAGACCCTCCACCGCGGCGCGGGCGAGGTTCTCCCGGGTCGTCGAGCGGAGGGTCATGCCGCGCAGGGAGGCGGTGGCGTCGGGCAGGTTGGGTGTCCGCTCGCCCTCGAAGTACGGCACGAGCACGAGACCGTCGGCCGCCGGCGCTGCGGTGGCGGCGAGCCTCCCGAGCTCGTCATGGCTCACGCCGAGGAGGCGCGCGGTGGCGTCCAGAATCCGGGCGGCATTGAGCGTGGCGATGAGGGGGAGGAACTCGCCGCTCGCGCTGGCGAACCCGGCGACGGTGCCGGTGGCGTCGGCGCTCGGCTCGTCGGTGACGGCGAAGACGGTTCCGCTCGTGCCGATCGAGATGACCACGTCTCCGGAGGAGGCGCCGAGGCCGAGGGCGCCGGCCGCGTTGTCGCCGGCCCCGGCGCCGACCACGATCCCCGCCGGGATTCCGGCCTCACGCTGATCGGCCGTCTCGCCGGCCCGCTCCTCGGGCGCGAGCACCCGGGGAAGGATGGCGTCGTGGCCCAGCGCGAGCTCGAGGAGTCTCCGGTCGTAGTCTCCGGTCGCCGGCGACCAGTAGCTCGTCCCGCTCGCGTCCGACCGGTCGGTCACGAGCGCGCCGAGCACGGGGCCGAGGGGGGATTCGCCGTCAGGACCGTAGCCGAGCAGGCGCCAGGTGAGCCAGTCGTGGGGGAGGGCGACCGCCGCGACGCGCTCCGCGTTCTCCGGCTCGGCGTCCCGCAGCCAGCGCAGCTTCGTGGCGGTGAACGAGGCAACGGGGACCGATCCGGTGCGCCGCGCGTAGTCCTCGGCGCCGACTTCGGCGATGAGGTCCCGGGCCGCTCCGGCCGATCTGGTGTCGTTCCAGAGCAGGGCCGGACGGATCACCCGCCCGGCGTCGTCCAGCACGACCATGCCGTGCTGCTGCCCCGCGACCGAGATCGCGGCGACCCCGGCGAGCCCGCCGGCGTCGGCGATCGCGGCCGAGAGCGCCTGCCACCACGCGGCGGGATCGACCTCGGTGCCCTCCGGGTGGCTGGCGCGTCCGGAGCGCACGACCGCCCCGGTGTCCGCGTCCCGGATCACGATCTTGCAGCTCTGGGTCGACGAGTCGACCCCGGCGACGAGCGTCATCGCTCTCCCTTTCATCGAGTTGCCCAGTTCGGTCGCGAAATCCGCGGATCCAGCGACCGAACTGGGCAGGTCAGCGAACTAGCGGGCGCCGAGCAGGTGCTCGGTGGCCAGCTGCTGCAGGCGGACGAAGCCGAAGCCCTTGCCGCCGAGGTAGGGAGAGGCGTCGAAGTCCTCGTACGCGGAGCGGTCCGCGAGGAGGTCGTCGTAGCTCTCGCCCTCGTTGAGGGTGGGACGGCCGAGCTCGGTCACCTTCGAGGCTTCGAGCGCCTCCTGCACCTCGGGGTCGGCGCGGAAGGCCGCGGCGCGCTCCTTGAGGAGAAGGTAGTTGGCCATGTTGGCCTTCGCCGACTCCCAGACTCCGGTCTCGTCCTCGGTGCGGCTCGGCTTGTAGTCGAAGTGCCGGGGGCCGTCGTAGGTGGGGCCGCCGGCGGGGCTGCCGTTCTCGAGCAGATCGACGAGCGCGAACGCGTTGTAGAGGTCGCCGTGGCCGAAGACGAGGTCCTGGTCGTACTTGATGCCGCGCTGACCGTTCAGGTCGATGTGGAAGAGCTTGCCCTGGTAGAGGGCCTGGGCGATGCCTGCGGCGAAGTTGAGGCCGGCCATCTGCTCGTGTCCGACCTCGGGGTTGATGCCGAACAGCTCGGGCCGCTCGAGGGTCTCGATGAAGGCGAGCGCGTGCCCGAGGGTCGGCAGCAGGATGTCGCCGCGCGGCTCGTTCGGCTTCGGCTCGATGGCGAACCGGATGTCGTAGCCCTTGTCGGTCGCGTAGTCGGCGAGCAGGTTGACCGACTCGCGGTAGCGCTCGAGTGCAGCACGGACATCCTTTGCGGCGTCGTACTCGGCGCCCTCGCGTCCGCCCCACATGACGAAGGTCTTGGCGCCGAGCTCGGCCGCGAGGTCGAGGTTCCGCAGCACCTTGCGCAGGGCGAAGCGGCGCACGGAGCGGTCGTTGGAGGTGAAGCCGCCGTCCTTGAACACGGGAGCGCTGAAGAGGTTCGTGGTGATCATCGGCACGATCACGCCGGTGTCGGCGAGCGCCTGCTTGAGGCGGTCGATCTCGCCCTGACGGACCTGGTCCGATGACCCGAAGTCGAAGAGGTCGTCGTCGTGGAAAGTGAGGCCGTAGGCGCCCAGCTCGGCGAGCTTCTCCACGACGTGCACGGTGTCCAGGTGTTCGCGGGTCGGGCCGCCGAACGGGTCGGTGCCGTTGTAGCCGACGGTCCAGAGACCGAAGGAGAACTTGTCGTCGCGGGTGGGCGTCACTGTCATAAGAGCTCCATTGCTGGGTCGGACAAAATGTTTACGCTTGCAACATAACAGGCGAGGCGACCAGGGGCACCCGGCAATCCGGCCCTAATGTCTGTGCTGAGCGAAAGGGGGCGTGGCCATGATCCGCGACGGCACCACGCCCCTGCTCGGCCACGGCAGCGATGCCACCCGGCGCCGCAACCTGTCGGCGCTCCTGGTCCAGGTGCACCGGTCCCGTGGGCTGTCCCGGTCGAGCCTCACGCAGGCCACCGGACTCAACCGCTCGACCATCGCGGGCCTGGTAGCCGAGCTGGTCGAGCTCGGCCTTGTCGTGGAGTCGGTGCCGGAGGGCGCCCAGGGCGTCGGACGCCCGAGTCCCATCGTGCGGCCCTCGGACGGCGTCGGGGTGGTGGCCGTCGTGCCGGAGGCGGACGCGGTGACGGTCGCTCTCGTGGGCATCGGCGGACGCGTGCTGGCGCGGCGCCGCACCGCGTTCGACGAGCCGCCGCGCGCGCAAGAGCTGCCGCCACTCGTCCGCTCCTCGCTCGCCGCGCTCCGCCGCTCGCGGCCCGGGCTCACTCCCCTCGGTGTCGGAGTGGCCGTTCCGGGACTCGTGCGCAGCACGGACGGCCTGGTGCGCCTCGCCCCGCACCTCGGCTGGCGGGACGAGCCGCTGGGCTCCCTGCTGCGAGCGGTCATCGGGCTGCCCGTCTCGGTGTCCAACGACGCGATCCTGGGGGCGACGGCGGAGGCCGTGTTCGGTGCGGCGCGGGGCCTGGGCCACGCCGTGTATCTGAACGGCGGCTCGAGCGGCATCGGCGGCGGGATCATCGCAGGCGGGGTACCGCTCCGGGGAGTCGACGGCTACGCCGGGGAGTTCGGGCACACCCATGCGGGCGCGGACGACAGGAGGGACGCGGCAGGCGTGCCCGGCTCCTTGGAGTCGCAGGTCACCCGCGCCGCCCTCCAACGCCTGCTGGGCATCGGTCCGGTCGATCAGGACGAGTTCGAGGCCGCCCTGGTCGCCTCCGCCGAGCCGGCCGTGCTCGCCGAGGTGGACCGGCAGCTCGACTATCTCGCCACCACTCTCGGCACCGTGGTGAACATCCTCAACCCCGAGCTGGTCGTGCTGGGCGGGTTCCTCGCCGCCCTCGATGCCGCGCGGCCGGGTCGGCTGGAGGCCCTGCTCGCGGACCGGGCGCTCGACGCGGCTCGTGAGTCCGTGCGGATCCGCCGCGCGGAGCTCGGCTCGGATCTCTTGCTGATCGGCGGTGGCGAACTGGCGTTCGCCGCACTGCTCGCCGACCCCGCCTCCATGGGGGAGTGGCGCGCCGGATAGCGCAGGTGACGGTGTGCCCGCCTCTCATGCGCCCGTCATACTGGCAAGTGCCTGTCGAGATGGCAGGTGACCGTTCCTGAGGATGCGACAACGAGGCCCCAACCAGTGAGTGCGACGACGCGATCAACCGGCGAAAAGCCCACATATGCGATGGGCATCGACTTCGGAACCCTGTCAGGAAGGGCCGTCGTCGTCAGGGTGTCGGACGGCGCCGAACTGGGCTCTGCGGTGTACGACTACCCCCACGCGGTAATGGACGACCGGCTCGCGGGAAGCGGCCGCAAGCTGCCGCCGGAGTGGGCGCTGCAGGTGCCGGCGGACTACGTCGGCGTCCTCAAGAACGCGGTGCCCCAGGCGCTGGCCGCCGCCGGGATCGACGCATCAGCCGTGATCGGGGTCGGCACCGACTTCACCGCCTGCACCATGGTGCCGGTGCTCGCCGACGGCACCCCGCTCTGCGAGCTGCCCGAATTCGCGGATCGTCCCCATGCCTACGTGAAGCTCTGGAAGCACCACGCGGCACAGGCGCAGGCCGACCGGATCAACGAGCTGGCCACGCAGCGTGGCGAGTCGTGGCTGCCCCGCTACGGCGGACTCATCTCCTCCGAGTGGGAATTCGCCAAAGGCCTCCAGCTCCTCGAGGAGGATCCTCAGGTCTACGCACGGATGGACCATTTCGTCGAGGCCGCCGACTGGATCGTCTGGCAGCTCACCGGCGAGTACGTGCGCAACGCGTGCACGGCCGGCTACAAGGGCATCCTGCAGAACGGCGAGTACCCGTCCGAGGACTTCCTCGCCGCACTGAACCCCGGCTTCGCCCGCTTCGCCGTCGAGAAGCTCGAGCACCGGATCGGACAGCTCGGCGAGGCGGCGGGCACGCTCTCGGCGCAGGCCGCGGAGTGGACCGGACTGCCCGCCGGCATCGCGGTGGCGGTCGGCAACGTCGACGCGCACGTCTGCGCCCCGGCCGCGAAGGCGACCCAGCCCGGCCAGATGGTCGTCATCATGGGCACCTCCACCTGTCACGTGATGTCGAGCGACCAGCTCCGCGAGGTGCCTGGCATGTGCGGCGTCGTCGACGGCGGCATCGTCGAGGGCCTCTACGGCTATGAGGCAGGCCAGTCCGGCGTTGGCGACATCTTCGCCTGGTACGTCAAGAACCAGGTGCCTGCTCGCTATTACGACGACGCCAGCGCACGGGGACGCTCGATCCACGAGCACCTGACCGAGCTGGTGCGCGACCAGCCGGTCGGCGGACACGGCCTGATCGCGCTCGACTGGCACAGCGGCAACCGCTCGGTCCTCGTCGACCACGAGCTCTCCGGGACCCTCGTCGGCGCCACCCTCACCACGCGGCCCGAGGAGATCTACCGGGCGCTCTTCGAGGCGACCGCCTTCGGCACGCGCACCATCATCGAGACCTTCACCGCGAGTGGGGTGCCGGTCACCGAGTTCACGGTCGCGGGCGGCCTGCTCAAGAACAGCTTCCTCATGCAGGTCTACAGCGACGTGCTGCGCCTGCCCATCTCCACGATCGCGAGCGAGCAGGGAGCCGCGCTCGGCTCCGCGATCCACGCGGCGGTCGCCGCCGGCGTCTACCCCGACGTGCGTGCCGCGGGTGAGGCGATGGGCAAGGTCAACGCCGGCGTCTACACGCCGAACGAGGAGGCCGCGGCCGCCTACGACGCCCTCTACGCCGAGTACACGGCGCTGCACGACTACTTCGGTCGTGGCGGCAACGACGTGATGCACCGCCTGGCCGCCATGAAGCGGGCCGGCTACGAGCGCTCGTCGGGCGTCGCCGCTGCTGCGGCGAGCGGCGACGTGGACAGCGTCGAGCAGGGCGCCCTCGGCGAGGGCGGCAGGGCGTGAGCGGCTGCACCGCCGAGATCCAGGCCGCCATCGCGCGGACCCGTTCCGAGGTCTGCCGGCTGCACGCCGAGCTGGTGCGCTACGGACTGGTCGTCTGGACCGGCGGCAACGTGTCCGGTCGCGTGCCCGGCGCCGACCTCTTCGTGATCAAGCCGAGCGGTGTCAGCTATGACGACCTGGCGCCGGAGAAGATGATCGTCTGCGATCTGGACGGGCGCGTCATCGGGGGCACCCCCGGCAGCGAGAACGCGCCATCGAGCGACACGGCGGCCCACGCCTACGTGTACCGCAACATGCCAGAGATCGGCGGCGTCGTGCACACCCACTCGCCGTACGCGGTGGCCTGGGCCGCCCGCGCGGAGCCGATCCCCTGCGTGACCACCGCCATGGCCGACGAGTTCGGCGGCGACATCCCGGTGGGCCCCTTCGCCATCATCGGTGACGACTCCATCGGCCGTGGCATCGTGCAGACGCTGCGCCACTCCCGTTCCCGCGCGGTCCTCATGCAGAACCACGGGCCGTTCACCATCGGCGTCACCGCCAAGGACGCCGTCAAGGCGGCCGTCATGGTCGAGGACGTCGCCCGCACCGTGCACCTCGCGCGTCAGCTGGGCGAGCCCGTCGCGCTCCCGCAGGAGGCGATCGACGCGCTCTTCGATCGCTATCAGAAGGTCTATGGTCAGGCCTCCGACGCGCGCTTCGCCGGCGCAGCGGCGCCGCCCGCAGAAGGAGTCGAGCACTCGCGACGGTAGTGCCTCACCCAGCCTGCCCCTGCCACCTGCCCGCGCCGCTCCGGAGCATGGGAGCGCTCTCCGGCACGCGTGCGGCGCCCGCTGGGAGGTGGCAGAGTTCGTAAGGCACGGCTCGGACGGCCGTCGGACGAGGGAGACCATCAGCCATGACGAGCGGCAACCCCGACTACCGGGACTCAGGACTCCGCTTCCCGGAGGGCTTTCTCTTCGGCTCGGCGACCGCGTCGTATCAGATCGAGGGGGCTGCGGCCGAGGACGGCCGGCTGCCGAGCATCTGGGACACCTTCTGCCGCACGCCCGGCAAGGTTCGCGGCGGGGACAACGGGGACGTGGCCGACGACCACTACCACCGCTTCGACCAGGACCTCGACCTGCTCAAGGACCTCGGACTCGACACCTACCGGTTCTCGATCGCCTGGCCGCGCGTCCAGCCCACCGGCTCCGGCGAGGCGAACCAGGCCGGGCTCGACTTCTACTCGCGCCTCGTCGACGGCATGCTCGAGCGGGGCATCACGCCGATCGCCACGCTGTACCACTGGGATCTCCCGCAGCCGCTCGAGGATGAGGGCGGCTGGCCGGCTCGGCACACCGCGGAGCGCTTCGCCGAGTACGCGGCGATCGTGGGGCGGCACCTCGGCGATCGGATCGGCACCTGGACGACGCTCAACGAGCCGTGGTGCTCGGCGTTCCTCGGCTATGGTGCTGGCGTGCACGCGCCCGGCCGGACGGACCCGCTCGCCGCGCTGCGGGCCGCGCACCATCTGAACCTGGCCCATGGGCTCGGGGTGCAGGCGCTCCGCTCCGTCGTGCCCCGTGACGCTCAGTACTCGGTCACCCTCAACTTCGCGGTGCTCCGCGGCGACGGCCCGGACGGAGCGGATGCGGCGCGGCAGATCGACGCCGTCGCCAATCGGATCTTCACCGGCCCGATGCTCACCGGCGGCTACCCCGCGGACCTCCTCGCCGACACGGCGTCGGTCACCGACTGGTCCTTCGTGCAGGACGGCGACCTGGTCGACATCGCGCAGCCGCTCGACGTGCTCGGGGTCAACTACTACAACACCGCGCTCGTGTCCCTGTGGGACGGCGTGGGGGAGAAGCAGATGGCGGACAACCACGGCGAGGCGGTGGCGTCCCCCTATCCCGGTGCCGATCGGGTGCAGTTCCTGCCCCAGCCGGGTCCGTACACCGCGATGGGCTGGAACATCGCGCCGGACGGGCTGGAGCAGCTTCTGCTCTCGCTGCGCGAGCAGTTCCCCGATCAGCCCCTGATGATCACCGAGAACGGCGCCGCCTTCGACGATGTGCTCGAAGACGGGCGGGTTGCCGATGCCGACCGGATCGACTACCTGCGCCGGCACTTCACTGCCGCGCACCGGGCGATGCGGCAGGGGGTCGACCTGCGCGGCTACCAGGTGTGGAGCCTCCTCGACAACTTCGAGTGGGCCTACGGCTACTCCAAGCGGTTCGGCATCGTGCACGTGGACTACGAGACGCTCGAGCGCACGCCGAAGGACAGCGCGCTCTGGTACTCGCAGCTGGCGACCAGTCACATGATCCCGGAGTGACTCGGGGCTGACGCCGCGAGCCCGTCAGGATCGCCTGCGCCGCGGCTAAGCTCGTGAGGCCCCGGTGCCACCGACGTCACCTTCGACCGCACCGAGCAGAAGACGTACCGCGTGACCGCTGCCATCCATCCGGGCGACGCTCTGTCGCGTGCCCAACTCGTCCTCTTCGTGCTCGTGCTCGGCGCCCTCGTCGGGCTCGGGCCGTTCACCATCGACCTGTACCTGCCTGCCTTCCCGGTGCTCGCGCAGGATCTCGGCGTCTCCGACGCGGCGATCCAGCTGACCCTCACCGGGACGATGATCGGCTTCGGACTCGGCCAGCTCGTCGTCGGCCCGCTGAGCGACCGCATCGGCCGGCGCAGGCCTCTGCTTGCGGCGACCTGCCTGCACCTGCTGGCCTGCATAGCCGCGTCGGTGGCGCCCGATGTGACGGTCCTCGGGATCTTCCGGGTCCTCCAGGGCGTCGGCGCCGCCGGCGGTGGAGTGGTCGCCATGGCCATGGTGCGCGACCTGTTCAGCGGACGACCGCTCGTCCGGATGCTGTCCCGGCTCGCGCTCGTCACGATGCTCGCGCCGATCGTGGCTCCGCTGCTCGGCAGCCAACTGCTCCGCATCCTCGACTGGCGGGGGCTCTTCCTCGCGCTCGCCGCGTACGGGATCGTGATGGTCGTCGTCGGCGCGCGTCTCCTGCCCGAGACCCTGCCGCCGGCGCGGACGATCGAGCCCGGTCACGGCACCACACTGCAGCGCTACCGCGTCATCTTCCGCGACCGAGTGTTCGTCGGCGTCGCGATTCTCGGCGGGATGCAGTTCGCGGGCCTCTTCTCCTACCTCTCCTCGTCGTCCTTCCTCTTTCAGGAGGTCTACGGGCTCTCGGGGCAGCAGTTCGGGCTGCTGTTCGCCATCAACTCCATCGGTGTCTTCGCCGGCAACCAGCTGACCGCCCGCCTGACGCGGCTGATCGGGCCGCAGTGGATCCTCGCCATGACGACGGCGGTGCAGTTTCTCGCGTCGATGTTGATCGTGCTCGCCGTGGTCGCCGGCTGGGGACTCGTCGGGGTGCTCGTGCCGTTGTTCCTCTTCATCCTGGCCTGCGGCTTCGGCTTCCCCTGTGTTCAGGTGCTGGCGCTGATCAACCACGGTCGGGAGGCCGGAACCGCGGCCTCCCTGCTCGGCGCCTGCAACTTCGGGGTCGCCGGGGCGATCTCACCGATCGTCGGGCTGCTCGGCATCGGCACCGCGATTCCGATGGGCGGGGTGATGGCCGTCACGGCCGCTATCGGTGCGGCGAGCCTGTGGCTCATCGTCCGTCCCCGCACGGTGCCCGCCCTGACCGACTGAGCGGGACTGTGCATCCGAACCGCCGGCCCTAGGCAGGACTTCGCCCGGCGGCGCGAGCCGCGTCGCCTCGCCGCCGCACCGCGGCTTTGAATCCGGCACCGTCGGGGATGCGGGCCAGGAGCGGCCCGGCGATGACCGTCATCAGCACGTAGGCGGTGGCGAGCGGCGCGAGCTGGGGCTCGACGCCTGCCCCGACCGCGAGGCCGGCGATGACGATCGAGAACTCGCCGCGCGCGGTCAGGACGAGCCCCGTGCGCCACCGGCCGGGAATGCCCATCCCCACCCGCTTGGCCGCGAGATAGCCGCTCAGCACCTTCGTGCTCATCGTCACCACGGCCAGCAGCGCGGCGGGGAGGAGCACCGGGACCATGTCCTGGGGGTCTGTGGAGAGTCCGAAGAAGACGAAGAAGATGGCCGCGAAGAGGTCGCGGAGCGGCGAGAGGAGCTGCTGCGCGTTGGCAGCGACCTGCCCGGAGAGGGCGATGCCCACGAGGAAGGCGCCGACGGCCGCTGACACGTTGACCTGCTCGGCCAGGCCCGCGATGAGGATGGTGAGGCCGAGCACGCCGAGCAGCAGCGACTCGGGATGGTTCGCCGCGAAGAGGCGCGAGATGACCCGGCCGTGCCGGAGCGCGAGGAAGAGGATGGTGAGCACCGCGGCCACCGCGACGACGAGGCTGGTGAGCCCCTGCAGCAGGCCGGCGCCGACGAGGAGGGCAGACAGCACCGGCAGGTAGAACGCCATCGCGAGGTCCTCGATCACGAGGACGGACAGGACGGTCGGCGTCTCCCGGTTGCCGAGCCGGCCCAGGTCGCGGAGGAGCTTGGCGACGACTCCGGAGGACGAGACCCAGGTCACCCCGGCGAGGGCGACGGCGGCGATCGGACCCCAGCCGAGCAGCAGTGCGAACGCGGCGCCGGGGACCGCGTTGAGGGCGGCGTCGATGAGGCCGGCGCTGCGCGAGCGGCCCATGCTCGCGACGAGCTCGCCGGCGCTGTACTCGAGTCCGAGGATGACGAGGAGCAGGATCACGCCGATCTCACTGCCGGTCTCGAAGAACTCCGTGCTGGCCGACAGGGGGAGCGCGCCGCCGTGGCCGAAGGCGAGCCCTGCGAGCAGGAACAGCGGGATCGCCGAGATCCCCACCCGGTTGGCGAGACGGGCGAGCAGGCCGAGCGCGAGCAGGAGCGCGCCCACCTCGACGAGAAGGAGGGTGGACTCGCTCACGAGGGTCAGCCGGCGCCGTGCGTGAGGAGCTGGGCGAGCTTGTCGATGCCCTGCCGCGTGCCGACGGCCACGACGGTGTCGCCCGCCTCGAGCGGGGTGGCCGGGGTGGGGGAGGGGATGATCTCGGCACCGCGCACGATGGCCACGATCGACGTGCTGGTGCGCGTGCGGGCTTTGGTGTCGCCGAGCACGCCCCCGGCGTAGGGCGACCCGGCGGGCAGCACCAGCTGCTCGGTGAACAGTCCGGCGGCCTGCTCCCGGATGCCGGTGAGCTGACTGAGCAGCACCGACGCGCCGAGCACGGTCGCCAGGGCGCCGGCCTCGTCGTCGGTGAGCGTCACGGAGTCGCTGGCCGCATCGGGGTCGTCGATGTCGAAGAGCGACAGCTCGCGCTCGCCGCCGCGGTGGGTCACCACTCCGATGCGGCGCCCGCTCGCGGTCAGCACGTCGTGCCGCGAACCGATGCCCGGGAGGTCGACCTTCTCGATGTGAACGCTCACGTCGTCGACGGTATCAGTGCCCCCGGCCGCCGAAGGGCGCCGGCGTCGCGGCTACGGTCGAGGCCGCTCGACGCCGGCGCTCGCGTAGATCGCGTCGATCGCCCGCATGTTGGCGATGGAGTCCTGCCCCTCGGTGGGCAGCCGCTCGCCGCTCGCGAGTCCGGCGACGACCGCCGAAAGCTGATGGTCGTAGGTCTCCGCGCCCGCCACCGTGCGGAATCGGGTGACGCCGTCGATCTCCTCCTGGATGCTGTGCCCCCGAGAGGGGAACACCATCCCGTCCACGGTGAGCCGTCCTCGGGTTCCCTCGAGGACCAGCCGCTGGACCAGTGGGCCGGCCATGCTCGCGGACAGGCTTCCCGTCACTCCCGACGGGAAGGAGACGGACGCGCGGATGCTCTGATCTGCGCCGAGCGAGTTCAGCCTCGCCTCTGCCTCGGTCACCTCCGGCTCCTCGCCGGTGAAGGCCCGCAGCCAGTGCAGCGGGTAGCAGCCGAGATCCATCAGTGCGCCGCCACCGAGGGCGGGCACCGAGCGGATCGCTTCGGGGCCGAACGGGATGTCGACCTCGAACGTGCCCCTGACCGAGACGATCTCGCCGATGCGGCCGGAGGTGCGGTACGCGGCGACATCGCCCCAGAGGGGGTGGTAGCGGTCGTGGAAAGCCTCGATGAGGCGCCGGCCCGTGCGATCGGCTGCCGCCACCATCTCGGCGGCTTGCTCCGCGTCCATCGCGAACGGCTTCTCGCAGAGCACGTCCTTGCCCGCCTCGAGGGCCGCGATCGACCACTCGGCGTGCGCCGAGGGAGGAAGCGCGTTGTAGACGAGGTCCACGTCGGGGTCGGCCAGCAGAGCCTCGTACCCCACGTGGCTGCGGGGGATGTCGTGCGCCTCGGCGTACGCCGCCGCCGCATCAGCGCGGCGCGAGGCGACCGCCACGATCTCGACGTCGCCATCGCGGCGGCGCACCGGGTCGATCAGCGCTTTCGGGGCGATGTCCGCCGCTCCCAGGATCCCCACTCGCAGAGTCATCGTCGTCCCCTTCAGAAATCGGTTGCTCGAAGCCTAGGGCTGGGACGCAGCCTGGGCGGCAGTGCTCAACGGTTCTGGTGACCGGACTTGGGCGGCGTCACCTGCTGAGCCGCTCCACACCTAGACGAGCTCGTTGAGCGCGAGGAACACGGGCACGGCGAGAGATGCGCTGAGGCACGCCAGGATCGTCGCATAGGACGCGGGATGGCGCTCGTGCCACATCAGGTTGCGTCGATAACGGTCGCGGAACTCGGCGGCCGTGATCGGAGGGCCGGCATTGCGCACCGGGAGACCGAGGACGCGCTCGAGACGTGGAAGGTCATCGGGATGCCAGTACTGGCCGCGCATGCGGATGCGGGTGCGGCCCGAGCGGTCCAGCACGAAGAGCTGGCGGTGGAAGCCGGAAGAGTCGTCGGCCAGCAGCCTCACGACGAGAATGGAGTGCAGCTCCGCGAGCGGCACGTGGACGCCGGGCAGGAAGTAGCCGCGGTCGAGAACCGTGGTGGCACGAACCTCGATCACGGTGTGCCTCATGCGGATGGCCGTGAGCGTGACGATCACCGCCGTCACCGGCAGCACGGCGAGCACGCTCGGCCAGCGGCCCGTGGGGATCGAGAGCGCGAGCAGGGCGAGGAAAGGAGGCAGCACGGAGAGTGTGCCGATGATCGCGACCGATTTCGCGAAGGCTCCGAGGCGCGGGTGGAGCACGAGCGCGGGGCGCTCCGATGCGGGCACGCCCATTCGCCCTCCCGAGGTCGATCCCAAGGTAGGGAAGGCGAAGTCCTGCGTGCAGCCCCAGTTGGGGGCGCCCTATCCCCCTGTCGACGCTCCCGCAAGCCTCTGCCCTTGTCTTCGCGGGACGGGCCATGATGAGCGCGTGAAGCGCTTCTTCGTCCTGCATGGACTCTTCTGGGCCAACGCCTTCCTCTTCGTCGTGTTCTTCATCGGGATGGTCATCACCGGGGCGGCCTCCTATTCGGCCGACCAGGTGGAGCACGGTCAGCCGCCGGTCAGCGTGACCGAGTACCTCGGCACGGGCGACTTCATGGAGGCGACCTTCGAGAACTGGGAGAGCGAGTTCCTGCAGATGGGCTCCTACGTGGTGCTCACGGTCTTCCTCTTCCAGAAGGGCTCGTCGGAGTCGAAGACCCCGGGGCAGAAGAACCCGCAGGACGAGGACCCGCGCAACGCCAAGAAGACGACAGCGACTCCGTGGCCGGTGCGGAAGGGCGGATTCGTGCTGGTCCTCTACGAGAACTCGCTGCTGATCCTGTTCGCCGTGCTCTTCCTCGCCTCCGTCGCCCTGCACGCCGTCGGCGGCGCCGCCGCGTACAGCGAGGATCAGGCATCCCATGGCCAGCCGGGGGTCACGCCGCTCGAGTTCCTCGGCACGCCGGAGTTCTGGTTCCAGTCCTTTCAGAACTGGCAGAGCGAGTTCATGGTGGTTGCCGTGATCGTCCTCGCGACGGTCTACCTCCGCCAGCGCGGATCGAGCCAATCGAAGCCGGTCGCCGTCCCGCACACCGAGACGGGCACCTGAGCCTCGGCTCGCGCTCATCCCGCCACGAGAGCGCCCTGGCAGACTTGTCGGATGGACGAGCTGCCGAGCGGCGTGCTGCGGCACCCCGCCACGCTGCGCATCGCGAGGATCGTGGCCGCAGGCCGCCGCTCGACTGCGGCGGGAGCATGACAGGGGCGGGCGGGCGCCTGCACTCGCCCGGTCACGAGCACGAGCACGAGCACGGTCACGAGCACGACCACGAGCACGGTCACGAGCACGACCATCACCACGCCCATCCGTCGGGAGTGCGCGGGTTCCTGCACGAGCTGTTCGTGCCGCACACCCACGACGCTGCCGACGCGGTCGACGACGCTCTTGAGGCGAGCAGGCAGGGCGTCCGCGCGGTCAAGGTGAGCCTGTGGCTGCTCCTCGCGACCACCGTCCTGCAGTTCGCCGTCGTGCTGGCGAGCGGGTCGGTTGCCCTCCTCGCCGACACCATCCACAACTTCTCGGACGCACTGACGGCGGTGCCCCTCTGGGTCGCCTTCAATCTCGCCCGCCGGCCGCCGAGCCGCCGCTACACGTACGGCTACGGCCGGGCCGAAGACCTCGCCGGCCTGTTCATCGTCGCCGTCGTCGCCCTGTCGGCGGTGCTCGCGGCCTGGCAGTCCGTCGACCGCCTGCTGCATCCGCACGACGTGCAGAACCTCTGGTGGGTGCTCGCCGCCGGCCTGATCGGGTTCGCCGGCAACGAGACGGTGGCCGGATACCGGATCCGCATCGGCCGGCGCATCGGCTCCGCCGCGCTCGTCGCCGACGGCGTGCATGCCCGCACCGACGGGTTCACCTCGCTCGCCGTCGTGGCCGGAGCGGTCGGGGTGATGCTCGGCTTCCCGCTTGCTGACCCGATCATCGGACTCCTCATCTCCGTCGCGATCCTCGTGCTCCTCGGGGGAACGGTGAAGAGCATCGGCCGCCGCCTCATGGACGCCATCGACCCGGATCTCCTGGAGCGCGCCGAGTCCGCCCTCGCCGCCGCCCCGGGAGTCGAGGCCGTGCTGGGGGTCCGCCTCCGCTGGGTCGGGCATCGGCTGCAGGGTGCGGCGATCGTCCGGGTGGCCGACCGCCCGTTGTCCGAGGTGCAGCTCGTGACCGCCGAAGCGGAGCGGCGCGTCCGCTCGGCCGTCCCGCAGCTGGACGATCTGCCGGTCAGGGCCGTCACCGAGTAGCCGCGGGCCAGGTCAGGTGCCGGGGTAGTAGTAGTACCGGATCTGCGACGGTGTGCGCATCTTGGTCGTGACGACGCGCGCGTCCGATCCGCCGGTGATGACGGTGTTGCCTTCGATGGTCTCCACCCGCCCGTCGGCGAGCACCTTGGTCACGATGCCGACGTGGGTCGCGTCCGTGCCGCCGTTGAAGGTCATGAAGACGAGGGCCCCGAGCTTCGGCGTGGAGGAGACGCCGCGACTCGTGACCTCGTCGACCAGGCTGGCGAACGTGTGCACCTGCGGCACGGCTTCGCCATTGTTGCCGATCGCGCTCACCCAGGACAGGAAGACGCCGCACCAGGCGACGTTCCTGCCGTTCCAGTCGTTGTACTTGTTGATCTTCACGCCCGGTTCCACGTAGCCGACCTGCGATGCCGCGACCACGATCAGCTCGGAGGCAACGCCCGCACCGTATGCCACGTGCGTCGTCGCCTTCGTCACCGACTGACGGTTGTAGAACACCGATCCCCCCGCGAACGCCTGGAGGCACTTGTCGAGAGTCCTGAAGCAGTCCGCATCCGTCCTGGGTGCGCCAAGCCTGCCCGCCGGGCCGCCCGCCTTCAGGTAGCCGGCGAGCACGGCGCCCGTGACCATGAAGGTCCGTCCCGCGGACTCTACGAGCATGCCCTTCTCGTAGCTGCGCCACCGCAGGTCGCTGCCGTTGCTGTGCCCTGTGTTCACCTTCGAGGTCGGGGCCTTCAGCCAGGGCGCGACCTGTGCGTAGCGCTGCTCCAACGTCTGGCCGCCCGAGAGGCGCGTCTCGTCCAGCGTGCGAGAAGCGGCCGCGCCGAACCCGCTCGCCGCCTTCGCGTACGTGCGGAACGAGAAGCTCGCGTCGTTGCGCACCCACAGCCGGTAGTGGCCCGAGTCGAGCGTCGTCGTCGTCGCCAGCGTGACCCAGCCGGCACCCGACTTCCGCTGCACATAGACCGTGCGGCCGCCGAGCGGGCTGCCGTCCGGGGTCCGGAGGTACCCGGTGACGGCGATGTTCTCCTGAAAATGGAACTCCCCGACATTCGACGCGACCGTCAGTTGGAGGGCCGCTGTCACGGCGCTCGCCGGCTGCGTCGCCCCCACCGCGGCGAGGAGTGCGGAGCAGAGGAGGACGGCGAGAAGGCGGGCCGTGAGCGGCCGGGGTCCGCCGGCGCACGTTCGCTGCATCGACATAGGTCCCCCGGAATCGGTCGCCCTGATGCCCGTGCGGGAGGTGGGCGGTCGTGGTTCAGGGTACGGGGGAGGGGCGGTGCCGGCGTCGGCGACCCGCGATGCCGGTGAGATGCGCGAGGCGACCGCGGTCCCGGCGGTGCCCGCCCCACCTCCGGGAACTGAAGAAGGCGCCGCCCACTGGGCGACGCCTTCTTCGACTGCGGAGGATGGGGGATTCGAACCCCCGAGGGCTTTCACCCAACACGCTTTCCAAGCGTGCGCCATAGGCCACTAGGCGAATCCTCCGGTCGGCCAGCGGTATCCGCGACCTCCAGCATCCTACCGTCACGGTAGACTCTCTTCCGGCTCCCCGCGTGGCGCCATCCAGGCCAACTCCCCCAGGACGGAAACGCAGCAAGGGTAACCGGGCTCTGGCGGGTGCGCGGGGGGTCCTTTCTTCTTCCTCCGACGGCCGCAACGCTCCGGCCATCGCGCAACGGCATGCGGATGCGGTTCGGCCGTTCGGATGCGGTTCTTGCTTCTCTGTGAGCGGAGGGACGCCCCGGCCGACTGTCGCCGGCGGCAGGTAGCCTGGGCTCGTGGTCACCGCCCTCTATCGTCGCTACCGTCCCGAGACGTTCGACGAGCTGATCGGCCAGGCCCAGGTCACCGACCCGCTGCGCACCGCGCTCCGCACCGACCGGGTCAACCACGCCTATCTCTTCAGCGGCCCCCGCGGCTGCGGCAAGACCACTTCCGCCCGCATCCTGGCCCGCTGCCTCAACTGTGCGACGGGCCCCACCGACACCCCGTGCGGGGTGTGCGACAGCTGCGTCGAGCTCGGCAGGGACGGCAGCGGCTCGCTCGACGTGGTGGAGATCGATGCCGCAAGTCACAACGGCGTCGACGACGCCCGGGACCTGCGCGAGCGCGCCGTCTTCGCGCCCGCGCGCGACCGCTACAAGATCTTCATCCTCGACGAGGCGCACATGGTCACGCCTCAGGGCTTCAACGCGCTGCTCAAGATCGTCGAGGAGCCGCCCGAGCACGTCATGTTCATCTTCGCGACCACCGAGCCGGAAAAGGTCATCGGCACCATCCGGTCGCGCACGCATCACTACCCGTTCCGGCTCGTTCCCCCCGCGCAGCTGCTCGAATACCTCCAGCACCTCTGCGAGACCGAGGGCGTGCAGGTCGCCGCCGGTGTGCTGCCGCTCGTCGTGCGCGCGGGCGGGGGATCGGTCCGCGACACCCTGTCACTGCTCGACCAGCTGATCGCCGGCTCGGAAGGCGGCGCGGTGGAGTACGAGCGCGCGGTCGGGCTGCTCGGCTACACGCACGGCGCGCTGCTCGACGATGTGGTGCTCGCAATCGGCGCCCGCGACGCCGCCGCCGCATTCGGTGCCGTCGACCGCGTGGTGCAGACCGGGCAGGACCCTCGGCGCTTCGTGGAGGATCTGCTGGAGCGGCTCCGCGACCTGATCGTGGTCGCGGCCACCGGCGAGAATGCGGGGTCGGTGCTCCGAGGCGTGCCCGTCGAGCAGCTCGAGTCCTATCGAGTGCAGGCCGCGCACTTCGGCGCCGCAGAGCTCTCCCGTTCGGCCGACGTCGTCAACTCCGCCCTCACCGAGATGACGGGCGCCACCTCGCCCCGGCTGCACCTCGAGCTGATGATCGCCCGCGTGCTCGTGCCCGCGAGCGACGAGACCGAGCGCGGAGCACTCGCCCGGGTGGAGCGCCTCGAGCGCCGCGTGGGCGTCACGGGATCCGAGCCGGCAGCGACATCCCGCCCCGCCGCGCCGCAGCAGGCCACCCCGGCCTCGCGCCCCGAACCGTCTCCGGAGCGCTCCGCGACCCCCGTTTCCTCCGCTCCTCCCGCCGACTCCGCCTCTGCGCCTCGGGCCCCTGCCGGAAGCGCGCCCGCAGCCCGCACGGCGGCGCCGACCGAGTCGCGGCGGCCCGCCTCCGGACCGGCGCGGTCAACGCCGGCCGAGGCGCCGCCGAGCGACGGGGGCTGGGAGGTCCGGCTGCCGGGCTCGGGGTCGAACACCCCCGCGCCTGCCGCGGAGCAGCCCGCCGCCGAACCGGCGCCCGCGACGCAGGGCCAGCCGGCAGACGCCGCGACGCCCGCCGCCGACCCCGCCGACGCGGGCGTCCCCGTCGATCTCGGCCGCGTCCGGGACTCCTGGCCCGAGATCCTCGAGGCCGTCAAGCGCATCAAGCTCAGTGCCTGGACAGTCGTCTACACGGCCCAGCCGCTCACGCTGCGCGGCGACATCCTCACCCTCGGCTTCGTCAGCGAGAACGACGTCGCCAGCTTCCGGCAGCAGCAGACCGCAGGGGAGGGCGTCAGCGAGATCCTCCGGCAGGCGATCCTCAACGTGCTGGGCACCCGCGTGAAGTTCCTCGCCCGGGTCGATGCGCCGGCCGCGGCGCCTCCTCCGCCGGATGCGGGAGGCGCTCCCCGGAACGAGCCCAACCGCTACGGCGAAGCCGTCGTGCGGGAGATCCTCGGCGCCAGCTTCATCGAGGAGACGCCCCTGCCGCCCCGGGTCCGGGAGTAGACCGTGTACGAGGGGATCGTCCAGGAGCTCATCGATGAGCTGGGCCGCCTTCCGGGCATCGGGCCCAAGTCCGCTCAGCGGATCGCCTTCCACATCGTGCAGACGCAGTCGTTCGACGTGCGCCGGCTCGGCGAGGTGCTGCTCGAGATCCGGGAGAAGGTGCGCTTCTGCATCGACTGCGGCAACGTCTCCGATCAGGAGCGGTGCAACATCTGCCGCGATCCGCGTCGCAGCCGCACCCAGATCTGCGTGGTCGAAGAGGCGAAGGACGTCGTCGCCATCGAGCGCACCCGGGAGTTCCGCGGGCTGTACCACGTGCTCGGCGGTGCGATCAGCCCCATCGACGGCATCGGGCCCGAGGATCTCCGCGTCCGCGAGCTGCTGCTCCGCCTTGCCGACGGGACCGTGGAGGAGGTCATCATCGCAACCGACCCCAACCTCGAGGGCGAGGCAACGGCCACCTATCTGTCGCGCCTGATGCGCACCCTCGAGGTGAAGGTCAGCAGGCTCGCCTCCGGGCTGCCCGTCGGTGGCGACCTCGAGTACGCCGACGAGGTGACGCTCGGCCGAGCCTTCGAGGGCCGCCGGCTCGTCGAGCACTGAAGACGGCCCCGGGCGAAACCACCCGCCAGCTCGCGGGCCGAGCGGGGAGCCCCCAGCGTTCCCCGTAGAATTGTGGCGCCGTCGGGAGGGCCGCGGCCGGACCAGGAGCGACGCGGTGAGCTTGATCGTGCAGAAGTACGGCGGATCCTCCGTCGCCGACGCCGAGAGCATCAAGCGGGTCGCGAAGCGCATCGTGCAGACGCGGCGGGCCGGCAACGCCGTCGTGGTCGTCGTCTCGGCCATGGGCGACACCACCGACGAGCTTCTCGACCTCGCCGGTCAGGTTGCGCCGATCCCCGCGCCGCGCGAGCTCGACATGCTCCTCACCGCGGGCGAGCGGATCTCCATGGCCCTGCTCGCGATGGCGATCAAGAACCTCGGCCACCAGGCGCTCTCCTTCACCGGCAGCCAGGCGGGGATGATCACCGATGCCCAGCACGGCTCGGCGCGCATCGTCGACGTCACCCCGAAGCGCGTGCAGGAGGCTCTCGACGAAGGCGCCATCGCGATCGTCGCCGGCTTCCAGGGCTTCAACAGGGTGACCGGGGACATCACCACCCTCGGTCGCGGCGGATCCGACACCACTGCGGTGGCCCTGGCGGCGGCGCTCGGCGCGGAGGTGTGCGAGATCTACACCGACGTGGACGGCGTCTTCACCGCCGACCCCCGCGCGGTGCCGAAGGCCCGCAAGATCTCCCGCATCGCGAGCGAGGAGATGCTCGAGCTCGCGGCCTCCGGGGCCAAGGTCCTGCACATCCGCGCCGTGGAATACGCCCGCAGGCACGGGGTTACCCTTCACGTACGCTCCTCGTTCAACAATCACGAGGGCACGATCGTCTACAACCCGGCCGAGCCGGGTGCCGACGGGAATGGAGATCCAGTGGAAGAGCCGATCATCGCCGGCGTCGCCACCGATCTGAGCGAGGCCAAGATCACCGTCGTCGGCGTTCCCGACGTGCCGGGCAAGGCCGCGCAGATCTTCAACCTGGTCGCCAAGTCCGGCGCGAACATCGACATGATCGTGCAGAACGTGTCCGCCGCGGCGACCGGGCTCACCGACATCTCCTTCACCCTCCCCAAGTCCGACGCCCAGACGGTGCTCACCACGCTCACGTCGGAGCGGCAGGACGTCGGCTTCCAGGCGCTGCAGCACGACGACCAGATCGGCAAGCTCTCCCTCGTCGGGGCCGGCATGCGCACCAACGTGGGAGTCTCGGCGCAGCTCTTCACCGCCCTCTACGAGGCGGGCGTCAACATCGAGATGATCTCCACGAGCGAGATCCGCATCTCCGTCGTCACCAGGGCGGACCAGATCCAGCACGCGGTTCGCGCAATCCACACGGCATTCGGCCTGGACGGCGAGGCCGAGGCCATCGTCTACGCGGGCACCGGAAGGTAGGGCAGGAGATCATGGGCAGCAGGAGCGGAGTGCGGATCGGCGTCGTCGGCGCCACCGGCCAGGTGGGCGCGGTCGTCCGTCGCCTCCTCGATGAGCGGGACTTCCCGATCGAGGAGCTCAGGTTCTTCGCCTCGGCGCGGTCCGCCGGCACCATGCTGCCCTGGAAGGGCGGCGAGATCGTCGTGGAGGACGCCGCCACCGCCGATCCCAGCGGACTCGACATCGCGATCTTCTCAGCCGGCGCCACCACGTCGCGCGTGCAGGCACCGCGCTTCGCCGCTGCGGGCGTCATGGTCATCGACAACTCGTCCGCCTGGCGGATGGACCCCGAGGTCCCGCTCGTGGTCAGCGAGGTCAATCCGCACGCCATCGACGAGGCGGTCAAGGGCATCATCGCCAACCCGAACTGCACAACCATGGCCGCGATGCCCGTGCTGAAGGTGCTGGACGCGGAGGCCGGCCTGACCCGCCTCATCGTCAGCACATACCAGGCCGTGTCGGGCGCAGGTCTCGCCGGAGTGGAGGAGCTTCTGGAGCAGGCGGCTGCGGCGGTCGCGGCCGGGCCGGAGTCCCTCGTGCACGACGGGTCCTCGGTCGCCTTCCCCGAGCCGGTCAAGTTCCCGCGGACCATCGCGTTCGATGTCATCCCGCTCGCCGGCTCCATTGTCGAGGACGGGCTCGGGGAGACCGACGAGGAGAAGAAGCTCCGCAACGAGAGTCGCAAGATCCTCGAACTGCCCGAGCTCCTGGTGAGCGGCACCTGCGTGCGGGTTCCCGTGTTCACCGGCCACTCCCTGTCGATCAACGCCGAGTTCTCCCGCCCGATCACCCCGGAGCGCGCCCGCGAGCTGCTGGACGGCGCTCCGGGAGTCGCCCTCTCCGATGTGCCGACGCCGCTGCAGGCCGCTGGGACCGACCCGAGCTACGTGGGCCGCATCCGGCAGGACGAGGGCGCCCCCGAGGGCCGTGGCCTTGCACTGTTCATCAGCAACGACAACCTCCGCAAGGGCGCGGCGCTCAACGCGGTGCAGCTCGCGGAGCTGATCGCGGCCCGCCTTCCCGTCGCCTGACCGCACCCCGGCTCGGTCCTGACCGGGTCAGGGGCGGACGGGTCCGCGAACTAGACTGGAGCCATGGCATCGGCTCAGCCCGTCGACGTCGTGCTCATCGGCGGGGGCATCATGAGCGCGACGCTCGGTACCCTCCTGCAGAAGCTCGAGCCGACCTGGCAGATCAGCATCTACGAGCGGCTCGGCCGTGTGGCCCAGGAGAGCAGCAATCCGTGGAACAACGCGGGCACGGGGCACGCCGCCTTCTGCGAGCTCAACTACACGCCTGAGCGTGCGGACGGCACGATCGACACTACGAGTGCCATCAAGGTCAACGAGCAGTTCCAGCTCTCGCGCGAGTTCTGGTCGCACCTCGTCGAGTCCTCGGTGGTGCACGAGTCGGCCGGCTTCATCAACTCGACTCCGCACATGACGTTCGTCCGCGGCGCCGAGAACGTGGACTATCTCCGCCGCCGCTGGGAGGCGCTCCGCGACCACCCGCTCTTCGCCGGCATCGAGTTCTCGGATGACCCGAAGGTGATCCACCGCTGGGCGCCGCTGCTCATCGAGGGCCGACGCAAGGACGAGCCGGTCGCCGCCACCCGCATCGAGGCGGGCACCGACGTGGACTTCGGAGCTCTCACCGTGGAGCTCATGGACCGGCTCGTGGAGAACGGAGCTCAGCTCCACCTCGACTCCGAGGTGCGCAAGCTGAAGCGCCTGCCCGACGGCACCTGGAAGCTCGCGGTCAAGGAGCTCGTCGGCCTCACCTCCACCGAGGTGAACGCCCGGTTCGTCTTCGTCGGCGCCGGCGGCTGGGCCCTCAAGCTGCTGCAGAAGTCGGGCATCCCGGAGGCTCGAGGCTACGGCGTCTTCCCCATCAGCGGGCAGTTCCTGCGCACCGACGATCAGGCCGTGGTCGCCCGGCACAACGCCAAGGTCTACGGCAAGGCATCGGTCGGCGCCCCACCGATGTCGGTGCCGCACCTCGACACCCGTGTGGTGGACGGGGCGGCCTCCCTCATGTTCGGGCCGTTCGCCGGCTTCAGTCCGAAGTTCCTCAAGCGCGGCTCCATGCTCGACCTGTTCGGCTCGGTCAAGGCGCACAACATCGTGCCGCTGCTCGCCGTGGCGAAGGACAACTTCTCCCTCGTCCGATACCTCATCGGAGAGGTCCTCGCCTCGCGGCGCAAGAAGTTCGAGAGTCTTCGCGAGTTCTTCCCGCAGGGCGATCCTGCGGACTGGCGCCTCATCGTCGCCGGCCAGCGCGCTCAGGTGATCAAGCCCGACAAGCAGAAGGGTGGCGTGCTGCAGTTCGGCACCGAGGTCGTCTCAGGTGCCGACGGCACGATCGCGGGACTCCTCGGGGCGTCGCCGGGAGCGTCGACCGCCGTGCCGATCATGTTCGACGTGCTGCGCCGCTGCTTCCCCGAGCGGATCGGCCAGTGGGAGCCGCAGCTTCGGGCGATGGTCCCCACGTATGGCACGCTCCTCTCGGACAGGCCTTCGCTGGTCCCGGAGGTGCAGGCGGAGACCGCACGCGCGTTGGGGCTCACCGCCTGAGTCGCTTGACGCACGATCGAACATATGTTCGACTGTTCCGATGCGATGGAGTGGACAGGAGCTGACCGCGGAGAGGGGCGACGCGCTCCCCGGGCTGGCTCGGCTGAGCAACCTGGTCCGTTCGGTGCGCACGCCCGAGTTCGCCGGCGTCACCTTCCACGAGGTGCTCGCGAAGACCGCGCTCAACCGGGTGCCCGGACCCGAGCGATTCGGCTTCGGCTGGACCATCAATCCGTACCGGGGCTGCAGCCATGCGTGCACCTACTGCTTCGCCCGGCCCACGCACCGCTATCTGGAGCTCGACGAGGGCAAGGACTTCGACTCCGAGATCATCGTCAAGGTGAACGCGGCGGAGGTGCTGCGGAAGGAGCTGGCAGCACCGAAGTGGGGACGGCATCCCGTGGCGCTCGGCACCAACACCGACCCGTATCAGCGGGCCGAGGGGCGGTACCGGCTGATGCCCGACATCCTCCGCGCGCTCGCCGATGCAGGAACGCCGATCTCCATCCTCACCAAGGGGACGCTGCTTCGTCGCGACCTGGACCTGCTCACCGAGCTCGCCGAGCGCGTTCCGGTGGATCTCGCCATGTCGATCGCGGTGTACGACGACGAGCTGCAGCAGTCCGTCGAACCCGGCACCCCCACCACCGCGGCGCGGCTCGCGACGGTGGCTGCGGCGAGGGAGCGCGGACTGCCGTGCGGGGTGTTCCTGATGCCCGTCCTGCCCTATCTCACCGACACGGTCGCCCACCTCGACCACGCGCTCGGACTGGTCAAGGCCTCCGGAGCCAGCTCCGTGCTGCACACCGCGCTCTATCTCAAGCAGGGTACGAAGGAGTGGTACCTCAGCTGGCTCGACCGCCAGCACCCTGAGCTGTCGCAGAAGTACCGGGCCATGTACGCCGGCAGCGCCTACGCTCCGAAGGAGTACCGGGCCTGGCTCGCGGCGCGATTCGCCCCCCTCGTGCGCAAACACGGGCTGGCCACCGGTCGCTCGGATCCGGCGACCGGTTCGGTGCTGTCCCGGGCGCCGCTCGCCGCCGAGCCCGTGCTCGGGGCGCCCACCCTGTTCTGAGCTGTACCCCAGTAGGGGAGCCAGAGAACCGGAACTGGCGCAATCGGGGTACAAACCGGGCGCGGCACTGCCATAATCGAACTCGAGCGGTGGACGTCGCCGCCGGTACGACTTCGGCCAGAAGGGTCCCCGTGTCACTCGGTCTGCCCGGTCACCTGGCTCCTCGCGCGGTCGGCGCCGGAATCGCTCGGGCATCGCACGTGGTCGCCGCGGTCTGCCTGGCTGGCGCCTTCGTCGTCACGGTGATCCATCAGACCCTCGACGTCGACAAGGCGATCTGGCCCGCCCTCTTCGCGCTCCTCGGAATGGGCGCGCTGCTCGCCGTCGTGGAGCGACGCCGGAACCTGCTCTCCGTGTCCGCCTACCTCCTGCTCGGCGGCGCCCTCATCTACCTCTTCTCCTCCGTGGTGCTGGTGCAGGTGCCGATCCTCACCAACTCGAGCGTCTGGGTGCTCTCGATGCTCAAGGTGGCGCTGGTGATGGTCGGCGCGGTGGGCACCCGAACGCTCGGCTCGGTGCTCCCGCCGCTCGCCGGCTACCTGCTCGGGGAAGCGGCGACCGCGACCGCCGCCGCAGCGACCGGCAAGGCGGTGCAGCTCGACCTGACTGCGGCGCTCGCCACCCTTCTCGTGCTCGTCGTCGGGGTCGGCACGACACTCGGCCGCGCCGCCGCCCGGCGTGCCCAGCCCTCGATCCACCGTGCCGCCATGGACGAGCGGGTCGCCGCCCTGCGTGCCACGGCCGAGGCTCGTGCGGCGGCCCTGCTGCACGACACGATCCTCAGCGACCTGGCCGCGATCGCGGCGAGCACGCCCGGCCCGCTCTCGCCGACGCTGGCGAATCAGCTGCAGGGGGACCTCGTCAGCATCGTCGGCCATGACTGGTCGGAGGAGCCCGCGCCCTCGTCGCACCTCAGCGGGCCGGCCGGGGTGTGGGAGGCGAGCGCCCTCGCGTCCGCGGTGCAGACCGCTCGCGGTCTCGGGCTCGACATCACGCTGTCCGGGGACCCTGCAGCGGTGGCCGGCCTCAGCCGGGAGGTCGATGACGCGCTCGGCCTTGCGGTCGGCCAGCTCCTCATCAACGTGCACAAGCATTCCGGCGAGACCACCGCCGAGGTGGTCGTCTATGCGGGCGGCGGCTCGCTCTCGGTCATGGTCATCGACGGGGGCCGCGGCTTCGACGAGCGACTGATCGACCGCGACCGCTTCGGCCTGCGGCACTCCGTTCGCTCGAGGATGGCGGCAGTCGGGGGACGGGTTCAGGTGTGGTCGGCGCCCGGAAGCGGCACCTCGGTGCTGGTGCAGGTGCCCGCAGTCGTCTCCGCCGAGGATCCCCTCGTCCCTGTTCCCACGGGGGAGGACAGATGACGGCGCGGGAGCCGACCCTGCAGTCGCTCGATCCGCTCGGTGCGCTCGCAGGGCGACCGCTCACGGCTCTCGCGGGCATCGCGGCGATCACCCTGGCAGTCGTCCTCACCGTGGGGTACGGCCGGCAGATCGGGAGCCCGGTCGTCGCGGCCTTGGCCATCCTGGTCTGCGCCGCGGCGTGCGGGGCTCTCGTCTGGTACTCCTCACCCCGGCGCGCGCCGTTCCGTCGACGCGCAGCGGTTCTCGTCACGCTCGCCGCCGTCGCGGCGAGCGTGCTCTCCACGGTGGCCTCATGGGGGCAGAACAGCCTGGTCCGCGACGACTGGGGCCCGGTGGCGATCGGACTCCTCCTGCTCGCCCTCAGTCCGTACCGCCCGCCCCTCGAGATCCAGACGCTCGCGCTCGTGTCGGCCGCGGCTGTCGCCATCACGACCCTGGCGGAGTCCCCGTTCTTCAGCGGGGATGTGCCGCCCGTCACCTTCGTGGTGGTCGCGGCGACCCCGATCCTCGCCCTCGCCCTGGCCGGGTCGGCGTTCTCCCGGACGGTCATCGCCCGCATCGCCCGCTGGCGTGCTCGAGCAGAGACCGCCTCGGTCGCGCAGGCGCTGAATATGCAGGGCGGAATCACGCGCTCCGTCCAGCAAGGCCGGGTGAGCCTGCTGAACCGCGACGTCGTCCCCCTGTTCAGCGGACTCGTCGAACGCAGCATCGTGACCCTCGAGGACATCGAGCGCGCGACCGCGGTGTCTGATGCCATCAGGGCGCTGATGGTGGCCGAGACGGAGCGCACCTGGCTCGACGAGCTGATCCTGCACCCGCCCTCCGGAACCGAGGCGGCCGTCTGGCCCAGCGTCGTCTCCGATCCGAGTCACTCGGCCGACGCCATGGCGTTCGAGCAGCGGGCCGCCGTCCGTGCCCTTGTCGGTGCTCTCGGACAGCGGCTCGCGGCCCGCAACGTGAGTGTCCGCGTCACCGGAACCCGGCGCGCGACCTTCGAGTTGAGCTGCAGCACCGATGTCGGCGAGTCCCACCTCAACGCGGTCCTCGCCCCCTACCTCGCGGTTCTCCGCGCGGTGTTCTCCGACCTGTCGGTCGCCTTCGCGCGTCCCTCTCTCACCCTGAGGTTCTGTTATGACTGTCAATGACCCCTTCGCCGAGGCAGCCGTCCCCGGGCACACCCCGACGCTGATCGGCGGCGGCAAGGCTGCTCGCGAGCACGCTCCCCTCGAAGGCGCCGCCCCGATCCGGCTGGCCATCCTCGACGACCACGAAGTGCTGCTCGACAGCCTCACCAGCTGGATCGGCGCCAACGCGCCCGACTTCGAGGTGGTGCTGAGCGCCAGAACCTGGCTGGAACTGGTGCACAGTGCCAACTTCCCCACCCAGCTCGTGCTCATCGACTTCCAGCTCAAAGAGCCGGTCTCCATCGAGGCGCGGGTGCGCACGTGCCGCGCCGCGGGCGCGAAGGTGGTGGTGCTGAGCGGGCTCGACACCCAGGAGGCGCGGGACCGTGCGCTCGCCGCCGGGGCCGCGGCCTTCGTCTCCAAGTCCCAGCCGCTGCGCGACGTCATGGACATCGCCCGCGGCGTGATGGGGGTGACCCGCGGCGAGGAGCTGCAGAAGGACTGGCGCCCGCTGCCGGTGGGCGCTGCCAACCCGAATCGTCCCAAGCTCAGCCTGGGCGAATTGGAGGCGCTCAAGCTCTACGTCGCCGGGCACTCCACCAGCGAGGTGGCCTCGCTGATGAACGTGCAGTACGAGACGGCCAAGACATACCTGCGCCGTGTCCGTGAGAAGTACGCTAGAGCGAACCGGCCGGCCAGCCGCAAGGCCGACCTCATCCGTCGGGCGGCAGAGGACGGCTATCTGCAGTAGGCCATCGGCCTGCCCGAAAGGACTGGGATGGCGAAGCTCTACTTCCGGTACGGGGCCATGAACAGCGGCAAGAGCACATCTCTGCTGCAGGCGGCCCACAACTACGAGGAGCGCGGCCAGCATGTGCTGCTCGCCAAGCCCCAGCTCGACCGCAAGGGCGACCGCGACATCGTCTCCCGGCTCGGTGTCCGCAGGCCGGCCGACTTCACGGTCGGCCCCGACGACGACATCGCTCTCGCCTTCGAGCGCAACCGCGAGCGGGTCCGTCAGGCGACGGGAGCGGACGTGGCCTGCCTCATGGTCGACGAGGCGCAGTTCCTCACCGAGAGCCAGGTGGACGACCTGCTCCGGATCGCCATCCGGGAGAGCGTTCCCGTGCTCGCCTACGGGATCCGCACCGACTTCCAGACCGTCGCCTTTCCCGGGAGTCGCCGGCTGCTCGAGATCTCGCACACCCTGGAGGAGCTCAAGACCATCTGCCGCTGCGGCAGGAAGGCCGTGTTCAACGCGCGCCGGATCGGCGACACGTACGTGTTCGACGGCAATCAGGTGGCCATCGACAGCTTCGAGGATGTGACCTACGAGTCGCTCTGCGGCCAGTGCTACCTGCGCGAGAGCGACGGCGCACTCGGCCGCGGCCGCGGGGGAGCCCCCGCCTTCAGCTACGTCTCAGGACCGGACGCCGACTTCACCTGAGTGCGAGGCCGGTCCGAAACTTCGGCTATCCTGGGGGACGGGCTTCGCGAGAAGTCCATCGGGGTGTGGCGCAGTTTGGTAGCGCGCTTCGTTCGGGACGAAGAGGCCGTGGGTTCGAATCCCGCTACCCCGACTTACTGGTGAGAGCGGTTCCGCTTCTGCGGGGCCGCTCTTGTCGTCTGTGGCCGCGATGGGGCGGCATCGTCGACCGGTTCTCAGACAGTTGCGCGGCAAGCATGCCGCGCAAAACTCGCCTTCGGCCGACGATGCCGCCCCATCGCTCCCCTTCGGGATTGCGATCGCGCTAGTGGCTCCGCTTCGAGCCGCGGGCGCGGAAATACTCACGACGGGGACACCGGACGGTGAAGTGACTCCCGGTGATTGAGGAGCCGCGGAGCGGCGTCTCGAAATCACCCTCCAGAGCGGGTCAGCGGGGCGTCAGGGTCAGCAGGGTCGCCTCGGGCGGGCAGGCGAAGCGGATCGGCGCGTAGATGGAGGTGCCGAGACCCGCGGAGACGTTGAGCCAGGCGGCCCGTCGGCCGGCGTTCCAGACGCTGAGCCCGCTGGCCTGCTCGCGCGGGATGTCGCAGTTGGTGACGAGCGCCCCGAAGCCGGGAACGCACACCTGTCCGCCATGCGTGTGCCCGGCGAACATGAGGTCGGCGCCGCGGGCCACGAACGAGTCGAGGATGCGCCGGTAGGGCGCGTGGGCGACGCCGACCGAGAGCCCCGGCGCGGACGCCCGTGACTCGTCCAGGTCGTCGACGGCGGCGGCCAGGAGGTCGAGCCGGTCGAAGCCCCGGTGCGGGTCGTCCACACCGAAGAAGTCGATCGACGTGCCGCCGAGCTCGAGGATTGCCGCGCTGTTGTTCAGGTCCGTCCAGCCGAGGCTGGTGAAGTACGAACCGAGGGCGCTGATGTCGAGGCGGGCCGGATTCGCCGGTGCGGCGGAGGCTCCCCGGAAGTAGAGCAGCGGGTTCTTCGGCTGCGGCCCGAAGTAGTCGTTCGAGCCCCACACGAAGACGCCCGGGATGCCTCCGAACCGGTCGAACGCCGCTCGGATGCCCTCGATGCCGTCCGGGTGACCCAGGCTGTCTCCGGTGCTGACGATCAGGTCGGGCCGGAGGCCGGCGAGGGCGCGCACCCATGCCTGCTTCTCGCGCTGCCACGGCGCCATGTGCAGGTCCGACAGATGCAGCACCCTCAGCGGAGGGGCCCCGGCGGGCAGCACCGGCACATCCACCTCTCGCAGCGTGAACTGGGTGCGCTCCACGAGGGAGCCCCAGGCGAGGGCGGCCGCCCCCGCGACGACCGTCATCGTCGCCGCGGGTCCGATCCTCACTGACACGCCGCCGGGTCCAGCTGCTGGCCGTTGCCGTTGCCGTCGCCCTTGCCGTCGCCGGGGCTGACCGCCAGTGTGACGGTCGCTGCCGGGTCCGCGGTCGCCCCGGCAGCCGGATCGGTCGCGGTGACCGTGCAGGCGGGCTGGCTGGTGTCCCCGGAGAGCACATAGCCGACGTTCGCGAACCCGGCCGCGTTGAGAGCCTGGGTCGCCTGTCCCGCCGTCTGGCCGACGACGTTCGGCACGACCAGGCCCTGTGGGGTGCCGTCGCTCGTGTACACCGTGATGGTGGAGCCGCGCGAGGCGGACGAGCCGCCCGCGGGATCGGACCCGACGACCGTTCCCTTGGGAGCGGAGGACGGGCGGCTGCCGCCGTCGGCGAAGTTGAAGCCGGCGCCCTCGATGATGTTGCGCGCCCCGTCGATCGTCTGACCGGTCACGTCCGGAACGCTGACGTAGATCCCGCGGAGGTACTTGTCGTCCACAGCCGGGAAGGGGTCCCCGCCGTACTTCGCGTCGAGCGCGGTCATGATCGGCTTCCAGATGGCATGACGCAGCGTGGAGGCCTGGACGCCGTCGATGAAGGTCTGGCGAAGGTTGGCGTCTCCCGACACCTGGCCGACCCACACGGCCAGCCCCATCTTCGTGCTCGCGCCGGTGGTCCAGGTCTGCTGGTTGTTGTCGTTCGTGCCCGTCTTGGCCAGGTGGTCGATCCCGTCGTAGGGGTTCGATGCGATCGCGCTGCCGTTCTCGATGGGCCCGCGCAGCGCGTAGGCGGTCGCGGCAGCGACGTCCTTCTCGATGCCCTGCTTGCAGGTGGTCTCGGGGATGTCTGCATCGGTGCCGTCCGGCTTGATCATCCGCATGATCGCGACGGGTGAACAGACCTTGCCCTGGTTGGCGATTCCCGCGTAGGCGGTCGCCATGGTCAGCGGGGACACGAGGTTCGTTCCGAGGATCGCGCTGGGGTTGTCGGCGAGCTCGCCGCCTCCCGCCGGATGCACCATCAGGTCGGTGGCCGCCTTGCGGATGTCGCACTGATCGAGCTGCTGACCCATCTTCATGAAGCCGCCGTTGATGGAGTGCGCCGTCGAGTCGAGCACGCTCCGCCAGCCGCTCTCGTTGTCGTCGTTCTCGACGTACCCGCTGCCCACGGTTCCGCCATCGCACGTCCGGAAGCTGGGCCAGTCGTAGGTCTGCTCGGAGATGTCCATGCCCTCACCCAGGGTGTGGCCGGCCCGAAGCCAGGCGATGAGGGTGAAGGTCTTGTAGGTGGAGGCGGCCTGGAAGCCCCCGGAGGCTCCGTAGTCCGAGTCGGTGTTGTAGTTGACCGCGGTGTATTCGGGTCCTGGGTCGGCCGAGTCATCGAACTTCTTGTTCTGCACCATCACCTTGATGGCGCCGGTGCCCGCCTCGACCGAGGTGGCGGCCGAACCGATGTCCACCCCGTCCATGGTCATCGGCACGGCGGCGTTGACCGAGTCCTGCGCCACCTTCTGCATGTCGAGGTCGAGCGTCGTGAAGACCTTGAAGCCGCCGCGGATGAAGCTGTTGTAGCGCTCCTCGGCGGTAGCGCCGAACTTGGTGTCGTTCTTGATCACGTTGACGACGTAGTCGCAGAAGAATCCTGCGTTGCCCTTCGCCTCGGAACAGCCGGAGGGGGCCGGGGTGATCTTCGGCTCGATCGCGGCGGCGACGGCCTCATCGTGCTCGGCCTTGCTGATCTTTCCGCCCTCGAGCATGTTGCCGAGGATGTAGTCCCGCCGCACCTTGTTGGCGGCGTAGCCGTTGGCCTTGCCGTTCATCTCGTCGTCGGGCTGGTCGAGCCGGAACTTCTGCGGGTTGTTCACGATTGCGAGCAGGCTCGCGGCCTGGGACAGCGTGAGATCCTTCGCGGTGACGCCGTAGTAGTACTTCGACGCCGCCTGGATGCCGTAGACCCGGCCGCCGAAGAGGGCGATGTTGAGGTAGCCCAGCAGGATGTCGTCCTTGCTGTACTCCTTCTCCAGACCGATGGCGAGGCGCATCTCGCGGAGCTTCCGGTCGAAGCTGACCTTGGTCGCCTCCTGGTATGCGGCGTCGCGCTCCTCTTCGGTGGCGAGTCCGGTCGCCTGCGCGACGAGGACGTTCTTCACGTACTGCTGCGTGATCGTCGACGCGCCCTGCACGTCGCTGCCGAGCACGTTGAGGACGGCGGCGCGGACGACGCCGACGGGATCGATGCCGCCGTGCTCGTAGTAGCGGGGGTCCTCTGCGGCCACGGCCGCGGCCTTGGCGAAGGGGGACACCTGGTCCCAGCCCACACTCTCGCGGTTCTCCGCGTAGAACGACGCGATGCGCACGTTCTTCTCCTTGCCGTCCACCTCGCGCTGCGCGTAGATGTTCGTCTTCTCCGGCAGGTTGCCGATCTTCAGATAGCTCGGCAGGTTCTCGAACATGCCGATGGAGTTGTTGGCGGCCATCCCGGTGAGAGCGATGGCCGGCGTGACCGCGACGGTGGCGAGGACACCGGCGATCGCGCTGATCCCCACGAAGCTCAGAATGGCGCCCAGTCGGCCGCTCGGCAGCCGGTTACGGGCAGACATAGGATCGAGGGTACGCGAGCAATGCTGACAAACCGCCCTTCCTCTGTGGCGGGGCGGAACTGCGCGCCGAGATGAGAGGCAGTTGCATGGCCACCTGGGAGTACGTCACGACGCCCCTGATCGTTCACAACACGACCGCCATACTCAACAACTGGGGCGCCCAGGGCTGGGAGCTCGTGCAGGTGGTGCAGGGGCCGGAGGGTGGCCTGGTCGCCTACCTGAAGCGCCGCGCCGACACCGGAGCCGAGGCCTGATGGGCGCGGTCGAGGATCGCCTCGCGGCGCTGGGGCTCACTCTTCCCCAGCCTGCCGCGCCGCTGGCCGCCTACGTTCCCGCCGTGATCACCGGGAACCTCGTCTACACGTCGGGGCAGCTGCCGCTGTCCGGCGGCGCGCTTCCCGAGACCGGCAAGGTGGGCGAGGGCGAGAGTCTGGTCGCCCCAGCGCGTGCCAAGGAGTACGCGGCCACCTGTGCGCTGAACGGCCTCGCCGCGGCGAAGTCGGTGCTCGGCGATCTGGACCGGATCACGCGCGTGGTCAAAGTGGTCGGGTTCGTGGCCTCCGACCCGTCCTTCACCGGCGCACCCGGCGTGGTCAACGGCGCCTCCGAGCTGCTTGGCCAGGTCTTCGCCGAAGCCGGCCAGCATGCCCGTTCCGCCGTCGGCGTCGCCGTGCTCCCGCTGGACTCCCCGGTCGAGGTGGAGCTCATCCTCGAGTTCGCCTGACCCCTCCTCCCGGGCAGCGCGTCCCCGTGGTCACGCGTGGTGCTCGGCGGTGAAGCGCTCCGAGATGGCGCGCATCACCGTGGCGTCGGCCAGCGTGGTGGTGTCGCCGATCGCCCGGCCCTCCGCCACATCGCGGAGCAGCCGCCGCATGATCTTGCCGGAGCGGGTCTTGGGCAGCTCGTTCACGAGGAACAGCTCCCGAGGACGCGCGATCGGGCCGATCTGCTGCGCCACGTGGGCGCGGAGGGAGTCGGTGGTGCCCGCGGCAGCGGCGTCCTCGGCGTGCCGGGAGCGGATGATCACGAAGGCGACGACCGCCTGGCCGGTCGTCTCGTCGCTGGCCCCCACCACGGCCGCCTCCGCCACCCACGGGTGCGCCACGAGCGACGACTCGATCTCCGCTGTCGAGAGCCGGTGCCCGGACACGTTCATCACGTCGTCCACCCGGCCGAGCAGCCAGATGTCGCCGTCGGGGTCCTTGCGGGCGCCGTCTCCGGCGAAGTAGACGGGGCCGGTCTCGCGCGCCGGGAAGGTGGACCAGTAGGTCTCGACGAAGCGGGCGGGGTCGCCCCAGATGCCGCGGAGCATCCCGGGCCACGGCTCGGGGATGGCGAGGAGCCCGCTGCCGCCGTCGGCGACCGGGGTGCCGCGCTCGTCGACCACCTCGACCACGATGCCGGGCAGCGGAGTCTGCGCTGCGCCCGGCTTGGTGGTCGTGATGCCGGGCAGGGGCGACACCATGATGCCGCCCGTCTCGGTCTGCCACCAGGTGTCGACGACGGGAGTCCGGTCGGCGCCGATCACCTCTCGGTACCAGAGCCACGCTTCAGGGTTGATGGGCTCGCCCACCGAGCCGAGCAGCCGCAGCGAGGACAGGTCGAACCGGCCGGGGATCTCGCGGCCGGCCTTCATGAAGGAGCGGATCGCGGTGGGGGCGGTGTAGAGCAGGCTCACCTTGTACTTCTCGATGAGCTCCCACCAGCGGCCGCTGTGCGGAGTGTCGGGCGTGCCTTCATAGAGCACCTGGCTCGCCCCGTTGGCGAGCGGCCCGTAGACGACGTAGCTGTGGCCGGTGATCCAGCCGACGTCCGCGGTGCACCAGTACACGTCCGTCTCGGGCCGCAGGTCGAATACGTTGCGGTGCGTGTAGGCGGCCTGGGTGAGGTACCCGCCGCTCGTGTGCAGGATGCCCTTCGGGCGTCCCGTGGTGCCGGAGGTGTAGAGGATGAAGAGGGGGTTCTCGGCAGGGAACGGCTTCGCGGTGTGCTCGTCGCTCACCTGCGCGACCTCGTCGTGCCACCAGAGGTCGCGGCCGTCCTGCCAGCCGAGCTTCTGATCGCTGGCCCATGCGCGCTGCACCACGAGGACCTTTTCAACGGTGGTCGGGCCCGCGGCGAGGGCGGCGTCGACGGCCGGCTTGAGCGGGGTGACCTTGCCCTTTCGCCAGCTGCCGTCCGCGGTGATGACGAGCCGCGCCTGCGCGTCGTCGATCCGCGCGCGGAGGCTCTCCGAGCTGAACCCGCCGAAGACGACTGAGTGCACGGCGCCGATGCGGGCGACCGCAAGCATCGCCACGACCGCCTCGGGGATCATGGGGAGGTAGATGGCGACCCGGTCGCCCTGGCCGATCCCCAGCGAGGTGAGCAGGTTCGCCGCGCGCTTCACGTCGCGGGTCAGCTCGGCATAGGTGACGGTGCGGGTGTCGCCCGGCTCGCCCTCCCAGTGCAGCGCGACCCGGTCGCCGTTGCCGGCCAGCACATGCCGGTCCAGGCAGTTGTACGCCACGTTCAGCTCGCCGTCGGCGAACCAGCGGGCGAACGGGGCACCGGACCAGTCGAGCACCTCGGTGAACGGACGGTGCCAGTGCAGCAGCTGCTGTGACCGGTCAGCCCAGAACTTCAGTCGGTCCGCCGACGCCGCAGCGGCAAGCCCCTCGGTCGCCGCAGCAGCTGCGGCGAACTCCGCCGGCGGCGGGAACACGTGGGCGGACGCCGTTGTGTTCTCGAGAGGTGTGGACACAGCACTCACGCTCCTTTGCGAGGGGGGCCGGACCGGCGATCCGGGGCACCGGAAGCCTATCCGAGCCGCGCGCGGGGCCGAAGGAGCGAGCAAGCTGAGAAACGGCCGCCTCCGCTCTTTTTCCCCCTTGCGGCCACACCCCAACGGGGTACACTGATGCCCGTCAAAGCTTTTTGACACGCAGCGTAAGTGATTCCCCCCAATCCATCGTTGCTGTGGCGGCACCTGTTCCCCCCAATAGGTGCCGCCCCTTCCTTTTAACCCGCCGTCTGTCCTGCGAGGACTCCTCCCCAGGACGGGGCCCCGGCCCGCATTTCACCGCCGGATCCCCCGCCGCTCTGCGGATCCGCACCGGGCCTAGCCTTCCGGAATGCACGAGCGCGCGGCACGTCCGGACGAGGCCGACGACGTCGATCGGGATGCCGGAACACTCATTCCCTTCGTGCCCGCGCGACGCTCTTCCGGGCAGCGCATCCTCCCCGCGACAGTGCGTCCCATCGCCGCCTCGGAGGCTGTTCTGTACCCCGAACTCGGACCACTGGCCGAGTTCGTGCGTGAGGACACCACCGACCTGCTCCTCAATGGTGGGGTCCTCTGGTCGGACCGCGGGGGTGGGCTCCTGCGCGAGGCCGGCTGGCGGGCGCCGACAGATGCGGATTCGCGGGAGTTGGCGGTCACGCTGATCGCGCGGGGCGGGAGGCACCTCGACGACGCGACCCCCTGCGTCGACGTCCGGCTTCCGGGCGGGGTGCGGGTGCACGCCGTGCTGCCGCCGGTCGCGCCAGCCGGCCCGCTGGTGTCCGTGCGGATTCCCGCCGTTGGGCGCCGAACCCTGGCCGAACTTGTCTCGGCCGGGCTTATGGCCCGTCAGCAGGCGGACGCGCTCGCCGCGGCGGTGCGCGCTCGAGCGAACATCCTCGTGACCGGCGCCTCTGGTGCGGGCAAGACCACACTGCTCGCGGCTCTGCTCGCGGAGGTTCCCCATTCGGAGCGCATCGTCTGCGTCGAGGACGTGGCTGAGCTGCGCATCCCGCATCCCCATGCCGTCTCGCTCGAAGCCCGCCAGCCGAACACCGAGGGCGCGGGCGGCATCGGACTGGAACGCCTGGTGCGGGAGGCGCTGCGGATGCGACCGGACCGGATCGTGCTGGGAGAGTGCCGCGGGCCGGAGCTCAGGGAGCTGCTGACCGCGCTCAACACCGGCCATGATGGCGGAGCGGGCACGCTGCACGCCAACCGCCTGGCGGACGTGCCCGCCCGCCTCGAGGCGCTGGGCGCGCTGGCGGGGATGACCCCGGAGGCCCTGGCGCGCCAGGCGGTCAGCGCGCTGGACGTCGTGCTGCACCTGGAGCGCAGGGACGGCACGCGCCGGGTCGCGAGCGTGGGACGGCTGGCTCTCTCCGAACACAACCTGCTGACGGTGGTCGAGACGGAATGACGCCGGCCGAACCCCTCGACCTCGTCGCCGACTCCGCCGAGCGACTGGCGGTGCTGTTGGGAGCCGGGCTCCCCGCGGCGGTCGCGTGGCGACAGCTCGCTGCGACGCAGCCGGACGATGCCACTCTCGCGCTCGCCGCGGACGCCGCGCAGGAGGGCCGGTCGATCGCCGGTTCGCTCAGATCGGCGAAGCACGTGAACTCGGGGACGGCAGCCTGGAGCGCCGTCTGCTGCGGCATCGAGATCTCCGAGAGGACGGGCGCTCCGCTGGTGCCCGTGCTCACCGGCCTCAGCGGGGCGCTCCGGGAGCAGGCGCAGGCCCGACGAGACGTCGAGACGGCGCTCACCGGCCCGCGGCTCTCCGCGCGACTGGTGCTCGCGCTTCCCGTCGTCGGCATGGGCTTCGCGTTCCTCCTCGGGGCGAATCCGCTGGTCGCGCTCCTCAGCAGTCCGGCGGGCCTCGTGTGCCTCACGACGGGCCTCGCGCTTCTGCTGTGCGGGGCCCTCTGGTCGCGCCGCCTCGTGCGTCGAGCCGAACCTCCGCCGGGGCTCGTGGGGCTCGAGGAGGACCTGGTCGCCATGGCGGTGACGGCGGGAGCGCCGGTGGGCCACGCTCTCGACCTGGTGGGCTCCGTCCTCGCCAGACCGCAGGACAGGGCAGGCTCGCCCGCGATCGAGGCCGCCGTCCGGCTCGCCACCGGAGCGGGCGTCCCCGTCGCCGGGCTGCTGTCGGGAGAGGCGCGGCTGCAGCGGAGGCGAGCGGCGACCGAGGCGAGACGCCGGGCGGAGGCTCTGGCGGTGCTGCTGCTGATCCCGCTCGGCGCCTGCATCCTTCCGTCCTTCCTGCTGCTCGGGGTTGCGCCGCTGCTGCTCTCGCTCGTCTCCTCCACCGTGCTGTGAGCGGGGCGGCTTTCCACCGGGTGGGTGCAGCCGGGCCAGCCAGCCCCGGTGCTCGAAAGACTGGAGTCGCTCGTGCCGAGTCGTCCCGTTCGGAAGGTCCGTCATGAGCTCGCTGCGCACCCCTGTCCTCGCTCTTCGCTCGGAAGCGGGATCCGTCACCGCCGAGTACGCCGTGGCCACGATGGCCAGGATCGTCCGGCAATGACATACTTCCCGGATGACCAATGGAGTCGGTATTTACGCGCGGCAGAGCGTGGTCGAAGACCAGGGCATCAAGCAGCAAATCGCGGCATGTGAGTCGTTCATCGCCCGTCAGGATGGTTGGCCGCCGGCGCGCACCTATGTCGACAACAACGTGAGCGGGAGCAAGGAGCGCGGGGAGAAGACGGAATGGGGCCGGATGTTGCGGGACATCAAGGCCGGCGTGATCGACACGGTGGTGGTAGACGCCGCCGACCGACTGTCGAGGCGGGTGTTGGCCGTCGCGCAACTGCTCGACCACCCCGAGGTGCGGGTTGTGGTCGTGCGACAAGGTATCGACACGGCTATGCCGGGCGTTCGAGCAACGCTCTACGCGATGGTCGCGTGGGCCGAGAGCGAAGTCGAGGTCAAGGAGGCTCGTAACCGGCCCTACCGCATCAGCAATCGCGCACGCGGGCACCCTTCTCCCGGCCGCGTGCCGTTCGGTTATAGATGGCTCACAGAACGGGAACGCGATGAACAGACCGGCGTTCGGTATGAGACTGTCGCCGATGAGGCCGCCGTCGTGAAGAGGATGTTCACGAAGGCAATTGGTGGTCAGTCCATTCGCCAGATCTGCCGGGACCTGAACGCTGAGGGTCACGGGACTCGCGGTGGGCTTCCCTGGCGGCCGACAACGGTGCGCCGGATGCTCTTGAACCCGTACTACGCAGCCCTGCTTCCCCCCAA
>NZ_JAODMK010000029.1 GCF_025465545.1 Naasia sp.
CTGCGACGGATCGCCGAGCTCGGCGTGCACTGGGGGCTCGGATCATCGGTGACCCGAGTCGTCACCGCGCTCGATGGAGCGTCCACCCCTTCCTGAGCCCGCAACGTCGGCGCCGGTAACGCGTCAGACGCGCTGGCCGGCGGCCGCGACCTCCTCGGTCTCGGCATCCAGCGGCGCGGCGAACTGCGCCTGGTACAGCCGGGCGTAGGCGCCGTCCGCCGCCAGTAGCTCCCCGTGGGTGCCCTGCTCGACGATCGAGCCGGACTCCATCACGAGGATCAGGTCGGCGTCGCGGATCGTGGAGAGCCGGTGAGCGATCACGAAGCTCGTGCGGTCCCTGCGGAGCGAGCTCATCGCGCGCTGCACGAGGAGCTCCGTGCGGGTGTCGACCGAGCTGGTCGCCTCGTCGAGGATCAGCACGCTCGGCCGGGCGAGGAACGCCCGCGCGATGGTGATGAGCTGCTTCTCGCCGGCGCTCACGTTGCCGCCCTCGTCCTCCAGGTGGGTGGCGTACCCCATCGGCAGCGAGTGCACGAACCGGTCGACATAGGCGCTGCGCGCCGCGTCGAGGATCTCCTCCTCGGTGGCATCGGGACGCCCGTAGGCGATGTTGTCCCGGATGGTGCCCGCGAACAGCCAGGTGTCCTGCAGCACCATGCCCATCCGCGAGCGCAGCTCCGCCCGGGACATGGTCGTGGTGTCCACGCCGTCCAGCGTGATCCGGCCGCCGTCGAGCTCGTAGAAGCGGAGCAGCAGGTTGACGAGCGTGGTCTTGCCCGCGCCGGTCGGGCCGACGATCGCGACCGTGTGGCCGGGCTCGGCCACCAGGGACAGGTCCCGGATCAGCGGGGTGTCCTGCTCGTAGCGGAAGGCGACGTGCTCGAAGGCGAGCCGCCCGGTCGTCGCCCGCGGCCTGGCACTGGCCGGCGGTTCGGCGCTCTGCTCCTCCGCGTCGAGCAGCTCGAAGACGCGCTCCGCACTGGCGACTCCGGACTGCAGCAGGTTGGCCATCGAGCCGAGCTGGCTGAGCGGCTGGGTGAACTGCCGGGAGTACTGGATGAAGGCCTGGACGTCGCCGAGCCGCAGCGAGCCGCCGGCCACCATGAGGCCGCCGGCCACCGCGATCACGACGTAGACGAGGTTTCCCACGAACATCGTGGCCGGCATGATCAGGCCGCTGATGAACTGTGCCCCGAAGCTGGCGTCGTAGAGCTCGTCGTTCTTCTCGGCGAAGCGCGCGCGCACCTGCCGGTGCCGCCCGAAGACCTTCACCAGGGCGTGGCCGGAGTAGCCCTCCTCGATCTGCGCGTTCAGCTCGCCGGTGTGCCGCCACTGCGCCACGAACAGCTTCTGGGAGCGCTTGCCGATCACGGCCACGAGGAGCACGGTCAGCGGAACGGTGATCAGCGAGATCAGCGCCAACAGCGGCGAGATCACGAACATCATCACCAGGATCCCCAGCACGGTGAGGAGCGAGGTGATCATCTGGCTCATCGTCTGCTGCAGGCTCTGCGACACGTTGTCGATGTCGTTGGTCACGCGACTGAGGAGTTCACCGCGCGGCATGCGGTCGAAGTAGGCGAGCGGCAGCCGGTGCAGCTTCTCCTCCACCTCCTCGCGCAGGCGGTACACCGTGCGCTGGGTGACGCCGTTGAGGAGGTAGCCCTGCAGCCAGGAGAACACCGAGGAGGCCACGTAGAGCAGCAGGACGATGCCGAGCACCAGCCGGAGGGCGTCGAAGTCGATGCCGGATCCGGGCGTGAGGGTCATCCCGCGGAGCAGGTCCGCGCGCTGGGTCTCGCCCGATGCCTCCAGCTGCGAGATCACCTGGTCCTGAGTCGTGCCGGCGGGCAGCTGAGCCGAGATGGCACCCTCGAAGATGATGTTGGTCGCCTCGCCGAGCAGCTTCGGGCCGGTCACGGCGAGCACCACGCTGATCACGCCCAGGGCGAGGACCAGGGCCACCAGGAGCCGCTCCGGGCGGAGCCGGCCCGCGAGACGTCGGGCGGAGGGGCCGAAGGTCATCGACTTCTCGGCGGGCATGCCCATCCCGCCGAAGGGGCCGCCGCCACCGCCCGGGCCGCGCATCGGGGGGCGCGGGACCGCCAGAGAACTCGTCCTGGTCGCGGGTGCATCCTGCCGGCTCATGCCGCGTCCTCCATGCTCAGCTGGCTGGTGACGATCTCGGCGTACTCCGTCGAACTCTCCAGCAGCTCTCGATGGGTGCCGCGGGCGACGATGGCGCCGTCATCGAGCACCAGGATCTGATCCGCCTCGAGGATCGTCGACACGCGCTGCGCGACCACGATCACGGTCGCGTCCGACACCTCGCGGGCGAGTGCTGCCCGCAGTCGGGCGTCGGTCGCCGTGTCCAGGGCGGAGAACGAGTCGTCGAAGACGTAGATGCCCGGTCGCTTCACGAGCGCCCGGGCGATGGCGAGGCGCTGGCGCTGACCGCCCGAGACGTTGGTTCCGCCCTGGGCGATGGGGGCGTCCAGGCCCTCCGGCAGTGCCTCCACGAAGTCCTTCCCCTGGGCGATCTCGAGCGCCGTCCAGAGCTCCGCGTCCGTCGCGTCCGGGTTGCCGTACCGGAGGTTGGAGGCGATGGTGCCCGAGAAGAGGTAGGCCCGCTGCGGGATCAGGCCGATGAGTCCCCAGAGCACGTCCGGGTCGAGCTCGCGCACGTCTGTGCCGCCCACGAGGACCGTTCCCCCCGTCGCGTCGAACAGGCGGGGCAGGAGACCCACGAGCGTGGTCTTCCCCGCCCCGGTGCTGCCGATGATCGCGGTGGTCGTTCCGGGGCGAGCGGTGAAGCTGACCTCGCGCAGCACCGGCTGCTCGGCGCCGGGATAGCTGAACGTCGCATCCCGGAGCTCGATCGTCCCGGGCTGCGGGAGATCGGTCCGGGGATGCAGCGGCGGCCCCACCGACGGGACGGTGTCGAGGACCTCCGCGATGCGGTCGGCCGACACGGCGGCCCGGGGGAGCAGCACGGCCATGAAGGTCGCCATCATCACCGCCATGAGGATCTGGATGAGGTAGCTGAGGAAGGCGGTGAGCGAGCCGACCTGCAGGGTGCCGTCCTCGATCCGGAATGCGCCGAACCAGAGCACCGCGACGCTGGAGACGTTCAGCACGAGCATCACGATCGGGAACATGAGGGCGAAGAGCCGGCCAGCCCGCATCGCGGTACCGGTGAGGGCCGCGTTCGCATCCGCGAAGCGAGCGCGTTCGACCGGCTCGCGCACGAACGCGCGGACCACCCGGATGCCGGTCAGCTGCTCGCGCATCACCCGGTTCACGCCGTCGATCCGGCCCTGCATCTGGCGGAACTGCGGACCCATCCGCACGATGATGAGCCCGACCGCGACCAGCAGGACCGGCACGGACACCACGAGGATCCAACTGAGTGAGGCGTCCTCACGGAGCGCGAAGATGATGCCGCCGATGCTGAGGATCGGAGTGGAGATGAGCATCGTGCACGTCATCAGGACGAGCATCTGCACCTGCTGCACGTCGTTGGTCGTGCGGGTGAGGAGCGACGGTGCGCCGAACTTGTCGACCTCGCGCTGGGAGAAGTCGCCGACGTGCGAGAAGATCGCGACCCGGAGGTCGCGGCCGAGGCCCATCGCCGCGCGGGCGCCGAAGTAGACGGCCGCGATGGCGCAGGCGATCTGCACCAGCGTGATGCCGAGCATCAGGGCGCCGGTGCGGAGGATGTAACCCGTGTCGCCGACCGCGACACCCTCGTCGATGATGTCCGCATTGAGCGCGGGCAGGTAGAGCGAGGCCATCGACTGGGCGAACTGGAACACCACCACCGCGAGGAGCAGGGGCCACGCGGGACGCAGGAAGCGGACGAGGAGACGGCCGAGCTTGGTCATGCGGCGCACTCCGAACGTGTGACGCCGTGCGCGACGAGCGACGCCAGCTGGTCGGTGGCGAACTCGAAGGCCACGTTGAACTGCGAGAAGCTCGAGGCGAAGGCGAGCAGTCGCAGGTAGTAGGCCACCGTCTCAGGCGGCACGGTGAGTTCGGCCTCGTGCGGCGCCAGCAGGTCGCGGAGGGCGTTCATCCACTGCTCGGTCAGCTCGACGGACACCGGCGGACGCGCGGACATGCCGAGGGCCGTCATCATCGTGACCATGCCGGTGAAGCGGGCCCGGAGATGGACGAGCACGTCGCTGAGCTTCTGCTCGAGCGGAAGGTCGGGGTCGATGGACCGCAAGGCGGCGATAAGCGGGACCGGGTCGAAGAACCGCTCGACGGCCGCCTGGATCAGCGAGTCCTTGTCGCCGAACGCCCGGAACAGGGTTCCCTCCGCGATCCCGGCCGCTTCCGCGATCTGCCGGGTGGAGACGTTGCGGCCGTGCTCCTTGATCAGGGGGAGGGCCGCCCAGAGGATCGCCTCCCGGCGATCGTCGGGAGGAAGGGGGCGGGCGCGCTCGCGGGGCGACGTCTCGGAGATGCTCACAAGCGGCGAGCGTAACTGAGTGAGCACTCACTCCGATAGCAGGTTCCGGCGCGGATGTACGGAACGCGCACCTTGCGCGCCGGAAGGCAGGTCAGTCGGCGGGGCTCGACGAGCGGCGGGGCTCGGCCCGGAAAGTGGCGAGCGGCGTGCGCTCGCCCCGACCGCTCCTTTCGGGCATCCTGGTCTCCGTGCAGAGCGCTCCCTCGGTCGTGACGGTCGCCTGCTGTCAACTCGCCCTGGCAGTGGGGGACCTGGAGGGCAACCGGGGCAAGGCGCGCGACGCCATCCGGGCCGCAGCGGCCGCCGGCGCCGGCCTGATCCTGCTGCCCGAGCTCACCAACAGCGGTTACATGTTCTCGGGCATCGACGAGCTGCAGGCCTGCGCCGAACCCGTCGACGGTCCGACCGTGCGCGAGTGGACCCGGCTCGCGAGCGAGCTGGGGGTGATCGTCGTCGGCGGGTTCGCCGAGCAGGGCGAGGACGGCGAGGCGTACATCGCCGCGGTGCTCATCGACCCGACCGGCGTGCGCGCGAAGTACCGCAAGACGCATCTCTGGAACACGGAGAAGAACAGCCTCTTCGGCATGGGCTCGGGTCTCCCACCCGTCGTGGAGACTGCCGTCGGCCGGATCGGGCTGATGATCTGCTACGACCTCGACTTCCCCGAGTGGGTGCGCGCCGTTTCCCTCGCCGGGGCCGACCTGCTCTGCTGCCCGTCCAACTGGCCCCTCTACCGGCCTCCCGAAGGGGAGCGGCCCGGCGAGATCATCCGGGCCCAGGCCGCCGCGGGGGGCAACCGGATGTTCGTGGCGGTCGCCGATCGCGCCGGCTCAGAGCGCGGCCAGGACTGGCTCGGGGGCAGCGTGATCGTCGACGCGGACGGCTACCCGGTCTCCGAGATCCGGCTCGGTGAGGAGACCATCGTGATGGCGACCGTCGATCTGGCGGAGGCCCGCATCAAGTCCATCAGCGCCGGGAACGACGTGCACCGGGACCGGAGGCCGGAGCTGTACGAGCGCCCGATCGAGGACTGAGCGGGAGACGGGCGCGCGGTCGCGGGAAGCGCGACCTACCCTGGAGAGGTGACCCCCGAAACCCCGCCAGTTCTCGCGCGCCCGCAGGTCCGTCCGGCGACGGAGGGCTGGTCGCAGAAGCTCGACGCGAGCGGACGCCCCCTGCTGCAGTTCGCGTCGCCCAAGCGCGGCAAGCCGCCCGCGCACTTCGCGGACCTGACCGTCGTGGAGCGGGGCGCGCGCCTCGTCGAGCTGGGCTTCCCGGCCTACCGCGCCCGCCAGATCGCGACCCACTACTTCACCCACTACACCAGCGACCCGGCCGCCATGACGGACCTCCCCGCGGAGGTCCGTCAGCAGCTCGCCGGCGGGCTCCTCCCGCCGCTGATGACGGAGGTGCGCCGCCTCGAGACCGACCGCGGCGACACCATCAAGTTCCTCTGGCGCCTGCACGACGGCGCCCTCGTCGAGTCGGTGCTGATGCGCTATCCCGGACGCATCACCCTCTGCGTCTCTTCCCAGGCCGGCTGCGGCATGAACTGCCCGTTCTGCGCCACCGGCCAGGCCGGGCTGACGCGCAACCTCTCGGCGGCCGAGATCCTCGACCAGGTGGTGCGGGCCAACAAGGCGCTCGCCGGGGGCGAGCTGCGCGGTCGGCTGTCCCACGGCTCGCAGCCCGAGCGGGTGAGCAACATCGTGTTCATGGGCATGGGGGAGCCCCTCGCCAACTATGCGCGGCTCATGCACGCGGTGCGCACCATGGTGGCGCCGCAGCCCGACGGTCTCGGGATGAGCGCACGGCACATCACCGTGTCCACGGTCGGGCTGGTCCCCGCCATCCACAAGCTGGCTGACGAGAGCGTCCCGGTCACCTTCGCACTGTCGCTGCATGCTCCCGATGACGAGCTTCGCGACGAGCTGATCCCCGTCAACTCGAAGTGGAAGGTCGACGAGGCGCTCGACGCGGCACGCACCTACTTCGAGAAGACCGGTCGCCGGGTGTCCATCGAGTACGCGCTGATCAAAGACATGAACGACCACGGCTGGCGCGCGGACCTGCTCGCCGACAAGCTCAACGCGCGCGGGCGGGGCTGGGTGCACGTCAACCCGATCCCGCTCAACCCCACGCCCGGGTCGATCTGGACGGCGTCGGAGCCGGCCGTGCAGCACGAGTTCGTGCGCAGGCTCAACGCGGCAGGCATCCCCACCACCCTTCGCGACACCCGGGGCAAGGAGATCGACGGCGCCTGCGGTCAGCTCGCGGCGGCGGACGCCTAGTCCCGACCCCCGTGCGCCTCCGCGCCGACACCGGCGTACCCGTGACGCCGTGACCGAGTCCCTGACCGGCCTGCACGTCGGCGACGAGGTCGCGGTGTGGCTCGAGGTCCTGGTCTGACCTCCCCTCCCCTCCTCTCCCTCAGCAGGCATTCCTTCCCTCAGCAGGAGATTCGAGCCGTATTCCGGGGGGCGGCGTCCGAATTGCCTGCTGGGGGAGAGGGCGCGAGTGGGAGAGCCGGGACGAGCGGCGGACGGCGGCTCAGAAGGCGCGGGGAGAGGCGCAGATGTAGAGGTCCCGGTCGGCGAGGCCCGGCACCCCTGCGGTGAGGCTTCCTGCTGTGATCGCGTTCGCCGGATCCGGGGGTCGTCCGACGACGTGGAGGAGGTCCGCACCGCGCTCGGCGGCGATCGTCTCGAGCTCGTCCCGGAAGATCACCTCGTCCCAGGATGAGACCCGGTGGAGCAGGGTGAGGCGCGGGCCGCTCACCTCGAGGGTCTCGAACAGGGCTCGCATCGGCGTGATGTCGACGCCGCCCGCCACCAGCAGGACGGTCTTCGGGCCTTCCCCGCGCGTCCGGCAGCGGTCGCTGGACCTCCTCCGAATCGTCTCTGCGCATGCCGGCGGGACCGCGTCCGGCGGCCGATGGCCGGTCGGCGGGGTCGAGGGCGCAGGGGAGCGCTGTCCGCCCGGAAGGAACACCGAGCCCGTCCAACGGGAAGCGGCCCCGGTCGATGACCGGGGCCGCTTGAGCAGTGGGCTGGAAATGCCCGGTTCGGCCCTGACGGGTCGCGAACCTCGAGTTCGGCTAGTTGATCGCGAACGTGCGCCCGTGGCGCCGTACGACCGCAGAACCCTGCATCTTCTTCATCGAACCCAGCGAGTTTCGGAACTTCATATGGTCTCCCTCCGACGGAATAGATCTACCTTCGCCCCTCCACCCGCATTCCGTCCAGGGGTGTCGGCAGATCCGCCGAATAGGCTCAGGAAGCCCCTCGAGGAAGGACCCCCATGTCGACCGATCAGTATCACGAGCCGCCCCAGGAGCTGTCCGCGGAGGTGCGGACGTTCGCGCGGATGTGCGCCAGCCTCTCCGAAGAGGCGGAGGCGATCGGCTGGTACGAGCAGCGGATGGCCGTGGAGCAGGATCCGGTGGCGAAGGCCATCATGGAGAACTCGCTCGGGGAGGAGTTCAAGCACTTCAGCATGGAGCTCGAATTCCTGATGCGGGCGAAGCCCAAGTGGCGAGAGACGGCCAAGGGCATCCTCTTCCAGGACGGCGACATCGTGGCGAACGGCGAAGCGGCCGAGGAAGCCGCCGGCTGAGCTCGACGCTTCTCCGCCATGCGCACCCTGCACGCCGCGATCCGGGTCTCGGACCCCGACGCGTCGATCGCTTTCTCCCGCACAGGGGGTGTTCGGTCGCCGGTCGCGTCGCCGGCACCTTGTAGGCGCTTCCTCCGTGCTCAAGCTGCCGGACGACGGCTTGATGAGCTGGGAACTCGTGTACAACCCCTCGCTGGGGACCGGCACGCCGCAGGAATGACGGCCGTCGACTTCGACTGACGAGATCGCCTCGGCGGCGAGGCGGAGAGGCCTCCTGCCGGGGAACCGGCGCCGAAACGGAGCCCGCCCGCTCGCTTCCCGGCACTCTGCGAGGATCCGCGCGCGCCCCGACCGGGACCCGTACTGGGGGTCTTCGCCGGGTTGCTGCCTGATCGGAGGCCACTTACGGTCGAAGAGCACCATTTCTCCGGGGGGAAGAACATGACGCAGTCCCATCGACGCGCGGCCATCGAACGAAGCAATCGCAGGACCCGAGCAGGGCTGATCGGGATGGCGCTGTCGGCGTCTCTCGCCGCGGGGCTGCTCCTCGGCACTGCCGCGCCTGCCATGGCCGCCGAGGCCACTCCCGCCCCCGTTCCGTCACCGGTCGTGACCGCGGGCGCGACGGTTGCAGCGCCCGCGCCGTCGCCGTCGCCGTCGCCGAGCGTGCCTGCCCCCTCCCCCTCTCCGTCGGTCCCCGCACCGTCGCCCTCGCCGCTTCCGAGCTCTGCTCCCACTCCTGAGCCCACGCCGGAGCCGGTCGTCCCGCTCCCCGTGGCGAACGCGCTCTCCAAGACCAAGGGGCAGACCTCGGCGACCCGCACGCTGACCATGACGGGCGCCAACCTCGACAACGTCGCCGCCGTCTATATCGGGGCCGTCGCGGCCTCCGATCTGGTCGTCGTCAGCCCCGCAAAGATCACCTTCCGGGTGGGCACGGCGTTCAACTTCCAGCCCATGAAGTACAAGGTCACCCTCGCGGCGCTGTCCACCGGCGAGCGCGTCCCCACGCCGCTGACCTATCAGTACGTGCTGCAGACCAAGCGGGATCGGCAGATGGACTACGCCTTCGATCACTGGAACGACCGCTCGAGCAAGACGTACTTCTATGCCAGCGGCACCAACTGCGCGAACTTCACCAATCAGGTGCTCCGCGCTCGCGGATGGAAGCCCACCTCCAACTGGCACAACTACGGCTGGACGGACTACACCTCGTCCTGGGTCTCGTCCACCGCCCTGATGAAGTACTTCAAGGCGCGTCCCCAGCTGGCGGCGCCCCTCACCGACAAGCAGCGCAACCAGGTGCGCGTGGGCGACGTGGTGCAGTTCGACTGGGACGGCTCAGGCGATCGAGACCACACCGCCGTCGTGTCCAAGGTGAGCACCGACGTCTACGGGCATGTCAGCGTCTACTACGTCGGCCACACCAGTCACACGACTTACTCCAGCGTCGACTCGTCGATCAACCCGCAGCACCCGAAGGCGCGCGTCTACTACTGGCACCTCGTCGCCTGAGTCCGGTCACGCACCCCACAGAGGCGCCGACTTGCCAGAAAGTGACGGTATTCCGGGTCGGAAGCGTCATCAAGTGGCAAGTGGACCTGGGCGGCGCGGCGGGTGTCCGCCATGGTGCGCTCTCGATCGAGCAGCGGTGCGGGCGCCGGTCGCGCACGCCCCCTGGTTCCGCAGCGCACGGCCGCGGCTAGGCTGACCGCATGACCGCGGACGCCCAACTCGGAGTGGCAGTGGCGCAGTTCGCGCCAGGACGGGACGCCGTCGAGAATCTGGACCGGATCACCGGATTGGCGCACCTCGGGGTGCAGCGCGGCGCGTCGCTGATCGTGTTCCCCGAGTACTCGTCGTACTTCGCCGACCCGATGGACGCCAGCTTCTCCCGCAACGCGCAGGCCCTCGACGGCCGGTTCGTCTCGACGCTCGCGCAGCTCGCCGGCCGGCTCGGCGCCACCATCGTGGCCGGCATGGTCGAGCAGGTCGGCAGTGGCCCACGCTTCTCCAACACCCTCGTCGCGGTGAACGGGGGCGGCGTCCTCGCCGCCTACCGCAAGCAGCACCTCTACGACGCCTTCGGCCAGCGGGAGAGCGACTGGGTGGTGCCCGGCGATCTCGGCGCACCCGAGATCTTCGAGGTGGGCGGCATCAAGGTCGGCATGCAGACCTGCTACGACATCCGCTTCCCCGAGGTCACCCGGCGGCTGGTGGATGCGGGAGCCGAGCTCGTGCTCGTGCCCGCCGAGTGGGTGCGGGGGCCGCTCAAGGAGCACCACTGGCGAACGCTTGTGACGGCGCGCGCCATCGAGAACACGATCTATGTGGCCGCCGCGGACCACGCCCCGCCGATCGGCGTGGGCAACAGCCTCGTGGTGGGTCCGATGGGCGTGCACATGGTGGAGATCGGCGAGGCGACCGATGTGGCGGTCGCCTGGATCTCCCGGCAGCGGCTGGCCGACGTGCGGACGAAGAATCCTGCGCTCTCGCTGCGCCGATTCAGCGTCATCCCCACGCCGCCTCTCAGCTGAGGCTGCCGCCTCAGGCCTGAAGACCGGCCAAGCGCGCGGCCGCGAGCTCGAGCACGTCGAGTCGCTTGCAGAACGCGAAGCGCACCAGGGAGCGATACTGCCCAGCCAGCTCCTCGTGGCAGAACGCGGAGATCGGCACCCCGACGACTCCGGCCAGTTCGGGAAGCCGCCGGCAGAAGTCCCGGGCGTCGGCGAAGCCGAACGGTGCCGCGTCGGCGACGACGAAGTAGCCCGCCGCCGGGAGGCTCACGTCGAAGCCCGCAGCGCCGAGCCCGCTCGCGAGCAGGTCGCGCTTGGCCTGCATCTCGCTGCGCAGGGCGGTGAAGAAGGAGTCGGGGAGCCGGAGCCCGGTGGCGATCGCCGGCTGGAACGGTGCGCCGTTGACGAAGGTGAGGAACTGCTTGACCGCCACGATGGCGCGGACGATATCGGCGGGGGCGCTGAGCCAGCCGACCTTCCACCCGGTGGTGCTGAACGTCTTGCCGCCGGAGGAGATCGTGACGGTGCGCTCCCTCGCTCCGGGCAGCGTGGCCAGCGGCACGTGCTGGGCATCGCCGTAGACGAGGTGCTCATAGACCTCGTCGGTCACGAGGATCGCGTCGTGCTCGTGGGCCAGCTCGACGAGCAGGGTCCGCGTCTCCAGATCGAGCGTGGTCCCCGTGGGGTTGTGCGGGTCGTTGACCAGGATGAGCCGCGTCTTGTCGGTGACTGCCGCTCGCAGCTCGTCGAGGTCCGGCCGGAAGCCGGGCTGTCGCAGCGGAACCGTCCTGTGCACGCCGCGCGCCAGCTCGATGACGGCGCCGTATGCGTCGTAGAACGGCTCGAAGGTGAGGACCTCGTCGCCCTCGTCGACGAGAGCGAGGATAGTGGCGGCCAGGGCCTCCGTGGCGCCCGCGGTGACGAGGACTTCCCGGTCGGCGTCGACCTCGATGCCGTAGAAGCGCTTCTGATGCTCCGCGATCGCCTGCCGCAGCACCGGCATGCCGATTCCTGGCGGGTACTGGTTGAGCCCGGCAGAGATCGCGGCCCGCGCGCTCTCGAGGACTTCCTCCGGACCGTCGTAGTCCGGGTATCCCTGACCGAGGTTGATGGCCCCGGTCTGCGCAGCGAGAGCGGTCATCTCGGCGAAGATCGTGGTGCCCGCCTGGCCGTCCGCGCCGAGCAGGAGCGCGCCATGCGCCGCCCGGCGCCACGATCCCTGCACAGCCACGGCAGACACGCTACATGCGCGCGGGCTGTGGACAGCCTCGCCGTCGTAACACGAGGTGCCCTAGCGTGAAGGCCATGCGCGGGCGGGCACTGCGAACAGCGGCCATGCTGTCGGTCGCCCTGATCGCGACGGCGCTGTCCGGATGCGCGTCGAGCCCCACCCCACCCACCCCCGCGCCGAGCCCGTCTCCAACGGCATCGCCCCTGTTCGCTTCCGAGGAGGAGGCCCTCGCCGCAGCCACGGAGGCCTATGCCGCCTATCAGGCAGTCGCCGACGAAGTGGCAGAGGCGGGTGGCGCAGGGGCTGATAAATATGAGCAAGTGGCCACGGGAGATGCCCTTGCGAAAGGGCGAGAAAGCGCCGAGGAATACCAGAAGGCCGGTGCTTACGCGGTCGGAAGCACCGTTGTCGAGTTCGTCGATATGCAGCAAGCGCAACTCCAGGCCGCAGATTCCGAGCTTCTCTTCTACGTTTGCTTA
>NZ_JAODMK010000032.1 GCF_025465545.1 Naasia sp.
AGTGTTTCGGCGGCCATAGCGAGAGGGAAACGCCCGGTCACATTCCGAACCCGGAAGCTAAGACTCTCAGCGCCGATGGTACTGCAGGGGTGACCCTGTGGGAGAGTAGGACACCGCCGGACTCCCTGTGCCAGATGGCCACCCCACGGGGTGGCCATCTGTCGTTAACGGCCCTTCCGGCGGCGGAACGGCGCTCATGGCGGACCGTAGACTTGGCAGGGCGCATCGGCGCCCGCTCAACCGCTCGAACGGGCTCTCGCCGGCTGCCAGCCGGCCCCCGACGTGTTCAGGAAAGCGAGAACCCCGTGGCCGAAGAGCCTGGATCCGACGACGACCGTCGCCCTCATCGTGGCGACCGGCGCCCCTCCGAGGGCCCCCGAGGAGGACGATCCGACGGACCGCGCCGCTCCGGTGAGGGCTCTCGCTCGGACCGCCCGCGCGGCGACGCGAGCGGCGCGGATCGCGGCGGCAACCCGATCGACCGCGACTCCGGCGGCTACCGAAACGGCCCGTCGGGGCGCGCCCCGGGCGGCAGTGGTGCCGACCGCCGCCCCCGCGGCGATGCGAGCTTCGGGGACCGGCGCCCCCGCGACGAGTCGGGGAAGTTCGGTGACCGGCGGGAGCGACCGGACGCGGCTCCCGGAGCACGGCGTCCTCCGGCGAGCGGCGGTTTCGGCGATCGCCGACCGGCTGCCGGCTACCGGGGCCCCGGTGCGGACTCGGGTGCCGGCGACCGGCGCCCCCGTAGCGCAGGTGAGGGCGATCGCCGCCCTCGTGGTGACTCTCCCGGCTATGGCGACAGTCGTCCGCGGGGCGAATCGCCCGGCTTCGGACGCCCGCGCGGCGACTCGCCCTCCGGCGCAGCCGACCGTCGTCCTCGTGGTGATGGCCCCGGCTCCGCCGATCGCCGTCCGCGCAGCGACTCACCCACGGGTGCCGGGGATCGTCGTCCTCGTGGGGATGCGCCTGGTTTCGGCGATCGTCGTCCTCGTGGGGATGCGCCTGGTTTCGGTGACCGTCGTCCGCGCGGCGACTCACCCACGGGTGCAGGGGATCGTCGTCCTCGTGGGGATGCGCCTGGTTTCGGGAATCGTCGTCCTCGTGGGGACGCCCCCGGTTTCGGGAATCGTCGTCCTCGCAGCGACTCGCCGGGCTTCGGCGATCGCCCGGGACGACGTGAGGCCGGGGATCGGCCCGGCTGGGTCCCCCGGGATTCCGGCCACAAGCACGCCGCCCGGCCCTCGGATTCCCGGCGGGACCCTCGGGCTCCGGAACGCCCGGAGCACGAGGGCCCCGACCTCCGCCCGGTGCGGACCCGGCACGACGACCCGCCGGTTCCGGAGGACATCTCGCCGCGCGACCTCGACCGCGGAGCACGCGCCGAGCTGAAGACGCTGACCAAGGAGAACTCGGACTTCGTGGCGGCGCACCTCCTGATGGCGGCGCGTCTGCTCGACACCGACCCCGAGCTGGCGCACCAGCACGCCCTGTCGGCGGCCCGGAAGGGCGGCAGGATCGGGGTGGTCCGCGAGAGCCTCGCGATCACGGCGTACACCGTCGGCGACTTCGCTCTCGCCCTGCGCGAGCTGCGCACCTTCCGCCGCATCTCAGGCTCGAACGATCAGCTGCCTCTCATGGTGGACAGCGAACGGGGCGTCGGACGGCCCGATCGGGCCCTCGAGCTGGGCCGCTCCGTCCCCCGCGAGGAGCTCTCGCCCACCGTGCAGGTGGCCCTGGCCATCGCGATGTCCGGCGCCCGGCTCGATCTCGGCCAGCCCGAGGTGGCGCTGGCGGAGCTGGAGATCCCGCAGCTCGATCCCGACACCGCATACGCCTACAGCCCGCCCCTCTTCCGCGCCTACGCCGAGGTCCTCCAGGAACTCGGCCGCGAGGAGGAGGCGCAGCGCTGGTCCCGCCGCGCAGAGGTCGCCGAGGAGGCGCTCGCCCCCGCCGACGACGACGTCGTCGAGATCGAGGACGCCGGCATCGAGGACGAGGGGGATGACGAGGGAGTCGACGCCGAGAGCCTCGAGCTCGAGTCCGGCACTGACGCCGAGACGGCCAGCGAGAGCGACGACGCCGAGATCGGCGCCGCGGGCGCGGAGGCCGACGCCGACATCGAGGCAGAGGCGACCGAGGGCGACGTCGACGAGGCCCCGGACGCCGCGGACGGTACGGAAAGCGGCGCCGCCGGCGAGGCCGCCGGGCTCGAGTACGGATCGTCCGACGAGGTCGAGCCCGACGACGCCGCCGACCACGGCGAGCCCGGGACCGCTCCCGTGGCCGAGGCGATCCCGGATGCCGGTGAGGCCCCCGCCGAGGCCGACCCGGAGTCCGACCGAATCCCGAACGAGAGCGATGCGCAGGAAGGCCGCTGAGGGAGCGACGCCGCTCGACGGCGTCGACGTCCTGCTCGCCGACCTCGACGGCGTGGTCTACACGGGACCCGACGCGATCCCGCACGCCGTCGAGAGCCTGGAGGCCGCTGCGCGCAGCGGCATCCGGGTCGGCTACATCACGAACAACGCGTCGCGGAGCGACCGGGTGGTCGCTGAGCACCTGGCCGGCTTCGGGCTGCACGTCGAGCCGGCGGACGTGGTCACGTCACCCCAGGCCGCCATGCGGCTGCTCGCCGACCTCGTGCCGGCCGGATCTCTGCTCCTCGTCGTCGGCGGCGAGGGGCTCGTCACCGAGGTGGAGCGTGCCGGCTACCGCGTGACGCGGGCCGCCGCCGACGGTCCCGCCGCGGTCGTCCAGGGCTTCGCGCCCGAGGTCGGCTGGCGTGAACTCGCGGAGGCGTCCTTCGCCCTCGCCCGGGACCGGGACGGCAACGGGATCCCGTGGGTCGCCACCAACACCGACTGGACCATCCCGGTCGCCGGGGGCATCGCCCCGGGCAACGGCACCCTCGTCTCGGCGGTGCACACCGCAGTCGGGATCCTGCCGCAGGTGGCCGGCAAGCCGGAGCGCGCCATCTTCGACGAGGCCGTCCGCCGGTTCGGAGCGACCTCGCCCCTGTTCATCGGCGATCGCCTCGACACCGACATCCTCGGCGCGCGACGGGCCGGCATCGCGTCGGTGCACGTCCTCACCGGCATCGACGTCGCCAAGCAGCTGCTCGCCGCCCCCAGCGACTCGCGGCCCGACTTCCTGCTCGAGGACCTGCGCCAGCTGGCCGAGCCGTACCCCGTCGCGGAGCGGACCCGCCGCGGAACGCGGGTGGGCCGGGCGATCGTCGCGCTCCGGGGCAACCGGGTGGAGATCGTGGAGGACGGCGACCGGCAGATCGACCTGCTCCGCGCCGCGTGCGCGGTCGTCTGGGGCTCGGGTATGGCCATCTACGCCCTGGACATCCCCGACCGTCTGCATCGCTGAGCTCAGCCCGCGTGGTGCCGCCCGATGGGGAGCACCAGCGGGGTCCCGGACACGGGATCCGGGATGACCCGCGCGGACATTCCGAACACCTCGGCCACCAGCTCCTCGGTGACCACGGCGCGGGGGTCGCCCTGCGCGACGAGGCGCCCGTCCTTCATCGCGAACAGGTGGTCGGCGTAGCGGGCGGCGAGGTTGAGGTCGTGCAGCACGACCACGATCGTCGTGCCGCGGTCGCGGTTGAGGTCGGTGAGCAGGTCGAGCACCTCGACCTGATGGGCGACGTCCAGGAAGGTGGTCGGCTCGTCGAGGAGGAGCACATCGGTCCGCTGGGCGAGAGCCATCGCGATCCAGACCCGCTGCCGCTGCCCGCCGGACAGCTGGTCGACGGGACGGTCCGCGAGGTCGCCGGTGTCGGTCGCCGCGAGTGCCTCGGCGACCGCCGCGTCGTCCGCGGCGCTCCACCGGCGCACCCAGCCCTGGTGCGGATACCGGCCGCGTCCCACGAGGTCCGCGACGGCGATGCCCTCCGGCGCCTGCGGCGACTGCGGCAGCAGTCCCAGCACGGTGGCCACCTCCCGCGTGGGCATGTCGCCGATGATGCGGCCATCGAGCAGCACCCGCCCGGACCGGGGCGCGAGCAGCCGGGCCATCGCGCGGAGGAGAGTCGACTTGCCTGATGCGTTCGCCCCGACGATGACGCTCACCCTCCCTGCCGGCACGACGAGGCTGAGGTCGGACACCACCACCCGGTCCTGATAGGCGAGCGTCACCTGCTGCACCTCGAGTGCGCGGTCCTTCGTCACAGGCTGCCTCCGGAGCGGTTGGTCCTGGCGAGCAGCCAGAGCAGGTACGGCGCTCCCGCGGCGCCGGTGATCACACCGACCGGGAAGCGGGCCTCGAACAGGTTCGCCCCGCCGAGATCCGCGACCAGCACGAGCGCCGCGCCCACGAGGGCCGAAGCGGCCAGGGGGCTGCCCGCGCCGCGCAGCAGTCGGGTGGCGATCGGACCGGCGAGGAAGGCGACGAAGGCGATCGGTCCCGTCGTCGCGGTCGCGACGGCGAGCAGGCCGACGGCGACCGCGACGAGCAGCGCCCGAGTGCGCCGCGGGCTGACCCCGAGCCCGGCGGCCGCGTCGTCGCCGAGCTGCAGGATCGTGAGGCGCCGGCCGAGGAGCAGCACGATCGGCGCGAGCACGGCGACCGTGAGCGCAAGCGGCGGCACCCGCTCGAGCGTCGCGCCGTTGAGGCTGCCCGTCAGCCAGCGGAGCGCCTCCGACGCCTCCGTCACGTTCGCCCGGGTGAGCACATAGCTGATGACGCTCTGCAGCATCGCGCCCACGCCGATCCCGATCAGGAGAAGCCGGGAGCCTCCGGTGCCGCCCGCAGAGAGGGCGAAGATCGCCAGTGCCACCGCAAGGCCGGCTGCCACCGCCAGCACGGAGACGGCGGCGCCGCTGAGACCCAGGAGAGCGATCCCGATCACGGCCGCCGCGCTGGAGCCGGCACTGATGCCGATGACATCGGGGCTCGCCAGGACGTTGCCCAGCATCGTCTGGAACAGCACTCCGGCGAGCCCGAACGCGATGCCGGCGAGGGCGCCGACGAGCATCCGGGGGAGTCGCAGGCGGACGACGGTGAACGATGCGCCGGGCACCCGCTCGCCGAGGACCGCGCGCAGCACCTGGTCGGGCGTGTAGACGGTGTTGCCGACGCAGAGGGTGAGAGCCGCCGCGAGCAGAAGCAGCGCGACGAGGGCGCCCACGACGACGGCGTGCCGCCGCCGCCGGACCAGTCGGCCGCCGGAGATGGCTTGGTCGAGAGTCGCGGGCGGGGTCGCCGTCACAGCGCGACCACCCGCCGGCGCCGGACGATCGCGATCAGCACGGGGGCGCCGAGCAGCGCGGTCATGATGCCGACCTGGATGTCGCCCGGGCGCGTGAGGACGCGGCCCAGCACATCGGCGGCCAGCAGCAGCACGGCCCCGAACACCGCGGAGTAGGGGAGGATCCAGCGATAGTCGGGGCCGGTGACGGCTCGGGCGAGGTGCGGCATGGTGAGACCGAGGAAGCCGATGGGTCCCGCGATCGCCGTGGCCGCGCCGCAGAGCAGGACTGCGGCGACGGCGGCGATGCCGCGGATCCTGCCGGCCCGCCGCCCCAGCCCGCTGGCGACGTCGTCGCCGAGCGCGAGCGCGTCGAGCCCGCGTCCCGTGCCGAGGGCGAGCGCCGCGCCGACCAGCAGGAACGGCAGCACCTGCAGCATGTCCCCGAACCGGGCGCCGCTGATGCCGCCGACCTGCCAGAAGCGGAACACGTCGAAGGTGTCGGCGCGGCTCAGCAGCACGGCGCTGATCAGGGAGGTGAGCGCGGCAGTCGCGGCGGCGCCGGCCAGGGCCAGTTTGAGCGGCGTCGCCCCCTCCCGACCCAGGGAGCTGATCCCGTAGACCAGCCCGGCGGTGAGGCCGGCGCCGGCGAGGGCCAGCCAGACATAGGCCGACATGCTGGTCACGCCCGCCACGGCGATCCCGAGGACTACGGCGAGGGACGCGCCGCTGCTGACCCCGAGCAGGCCGGGGTCGCCCAGCGGATTGCGGGTCGCGCCCTGCAGGAGCGCGCCGGCGAGCCCCAGGGCGGCGCCCACCAGGAGCCCGAGCGCCGTCCGGGGGATGCGGCTCTGCACGGCCGCCTCGGCGATGCCGTCGGCCGGCCAGGTCGTCAGCGCGCGCACGACCTCCGGCACGGAGACGGGCCGCGAGCCGAAGAGGAGCGACAGTGCGCAGACGAGGATCAGGCCGATCAGCGCGGCGGCGAGTCCGAGCGCCCGCCGGCGTCGGCGAAGCGGCGCCCTGCCCGCGTCAGGGGGCGCCGGGGCGAGCGGAGGCGCCGATCCGCTCACTTCACCCGGTCGGCTGCTGCGGCGAACAGGCCCACGTACTCGTCGAGGGCGTAGGGGATGGAGAGCACGGTCGGCCCCGAGGTCGCGGCCGCCAGCGGAGTGGCGTTCGGCACGATCACGACGGCGCCGTCCGCGATCGCGGGCACCTTGCCGAGCAGCGGGTCGGCCTGCAGCGCCGCGAGGGTGGACTCGTCGCCATAGGTGACGAGGATGTCGGCGGCCGAGAGGAGGTCGGCGTTCTCCGCGGAGATGGTGATGTAGAAGGCGTCGCCCCCCTGCGCTGCGATGGAGTCCGGCGTGGACATGCCGAGGTCGTCGAGGAACTTCACTCGTGCGTCGACCGGGGTGTACACGTAGATCGATCCGGTGTCGGCCGGGTTGATGGAGGTGTAGGCCACGGTCTTGCCGGCGATCGAGGGATGTGCCGCCACCGCCTCCTCGATCCGGCTGTCGACGTCCGCCACCACCTGTTCCGCCTGCGATCGGAGGCCGAGCGCCTCCCCATCGATCAGTGCCATGTCGCGCCATGTCGTGCCGAAGGCGACCTCGGGGAAGGACACGGTGGGCGCGATCTCGGACAGGGTGGCGTAGTCCTCCGCGCTGAGGCCCGAGTAGGCCCCGAGGATCACGTCCGGCGTCGTGTCGGCGACCTTCTCGAACGCGATCCCGTCGGTCTCGTCGTAGAGGGCGGGGGCATCCCCGCCGAGCTCTTCCAGCGCCGATTCGGCCCACGGCAGGATTCCGTCGCCGTCGTCGTCTCCGTACGTGCTCGCCGCCATGCCGACGGGGACCACGCCGAGAGCGAGCGCGACGTCCTGGTTGCCCCAGCTCACGGACGCCGCCCGGGTCGGGGGGGAGGGGATCTCGGTCGTCCCGTAGGTGTTGGCGATGCGAAGCGGGAATCCCCCTTCTGCCGTCGCCGCGGGGGAGCTCGACGAGGGAGCAGGCGATGAGCCGCACGCGGTGAGGAGCAGGGCTCCCGCCGCCAGGACGGCGGGCAGGGCGGTTCGGCGAGCGAGGCGCACGGAGATCCTTTCGGTATTACTTAGGTAAGGATTACCTAACCAGGACGGTCGGCGCTCGGTCAAGTCCGGCGCTACCGTGGAGGGATGATCGAGCCGTCCGACCTCCCGGCGCTCCTCGCCGAGCTCGAAGAGCGGCCGCTCGAACAGCGCAGCGCCGGCTACCTGGAGCTCCTCGAGCGCCTGCGGCGCGAGCTCGAGGACTCGGCGCAGGGCCATGACGGGCGTTCCCCCGTCCCCGGGCCCCGGTGAGCGACCGCCTGGACGCCGCGCTCGTCGAGCGGGGACTCGCCCGATCGCGCACGCAGGCCGCCCGCCTCATCGCCGACGGGTTCGTGACCGTCGACGGCCGCTCCGTGGTCAAGGCGTCCCTGCGGGTGGGGCAGGAGACACGGCTCGAGGTGACCGGGGTCGACTCCTACGTCAGCAGGGCCGCCGCCAAGCTCCTCGCCGCACTCGACGGGTTCTCGGTGGACCCGACGGGCCGACTGGCTCTCGACGCCGGCGCCTCGACGGGCGGCTTCACCCAGGTGCTGCTCGAGCGGGGAGCGCGACGGGTGCTGGCCATCGACGTGGGCCACGGGCAGCTCGACCCCGGGATCGCCGCCGATCCGCGGGTGCTCTCCCGCGAGGGGATCAACGTGCGCACCCTCCACCGTGACGCGCTCGCGGGGATCACCGGAACGGCCGAGCGGCCGAGCATCGTGGTCGCCGACCTCTCCTTCATCTCGCTCCGACATGTGCTCCCCGCCCTGCGCGACTGCGCGGACGACGATGCGGACTTCCTCGTGCTCATCAAGCCGCAGTTCGAGGTGGGTCGGCAGGGCGTGCGCGAGGGCATCGTGCGGGACGCGGCGCTCCGGGCCGCCGCCATCGCCGGCGTGCTCTGGGCAGCATGGGACAGCGGGCTCGGGACCGTCGGCCTGCTTCCCTCGCCGATCGCAGGCACGTCAGGCAACCGCGAGTACCTCGCCCATCTCCGCGCCACCGGCGGACGCGATCCCAGCGACTGGGAGGCCGACATCCCGGCTCTCGCCTTCTGACTCCGCCGCATCCGGGGAAGGGCGCCGAGGTGGGGAGAGGGGTCCCGATCAGACAGAATGGGGAGGCAGGACCTCGGCGACGGCAGGAGCAGACGTGACGGACCCCCGCTACATGCTCGTCGTGTCGCACACCGGACGCCAGGAGTCGCTCGACGCGGCGGTCGAGGTGATCACCCACCTCACGGCCGCCGGCGTCGTGCCCGTGCTGCTGGCGGCCGAGCGCGCCGACATCCTCCGCCGTCGCGACGATCTCGGTGAGCTCGTGCTGCTCGACGGCATGGACCGCTCGCTGCTCGAGCTGGTCATCGTGCTCGGCGGGGACGGCACCATCCTCCGGGCCGCCGAGATCGTGCGAGGCTCGTCGGTGCCCCTGCTCGGAGTCAATCTCGGCCATGTCGGCTTCCTCGCCGAGGCCGAGCGCGACGACCTGGGCGAGACCCTGCGCCGAGCCCTCGCCCGCGACTACGACGTCGAGGAGCGGATGACGATCGAGGTCTCCGTCATGGTGGACAGCCAGGAGGTCTACACCAGCTGGGCGCTCAACGAGGCGACCATCGAGAAGGCCAGCAGGGAGCGGATGCTCGAGGTCGTCATCGAGGTGAACGGCCGCCCGCTGTCCAGCTTCGGCTGCGACGGAGTCGTCCTCTCGACCCCGACCGGCTCCACCGCCTACGCCTTCTCCGGCGGCGGACCCGTGGTGTGGCCCAACATCGACGCGATCCTCGTTGTGCCGCTCGCGGCGCACGCGCTCTTCTCCCGGCCGCTCGTGGTGGCGCCCAACGCTTCCCTCGCCGTCGAGGTGCTGGAGCGCACGCACGGCTCCGGCGTGCTGTTCTGCGACGGCCGTCGCACCCACCACCTTCCGCCGGGCGCACGGGTCGAGGCGCGCCGGTCGGACGTGCCGGTGCGGCTCGCCCGCCTGCGTCGCGGCTCGTTCACCGACCGGCTCGTGCGCAAATTCGATCTCAGGGTCGCCGGCTGGCGGGGACGCGCGGACGCGTGATCGAGGAGATCGACATCCGCAACCTCGGCGTGATCGGCAGTGCGACTCTGCCGCTCGGGGCGGGGTTCACGGCACTCACCGGTGAGACCGGGGCGGGCAAGACCATGGTGGTCACCGCTCTGGGCCTGCTGCTCGGCGACCGCGCCGACGCGAGCGCCATCCGTCAGGGGAGCGACCGGGCCGTCGTCGACGGACGGTGGCTGGTGCGGGCCGACAGTGACGTCGTCGAGCGGGTGCGGGACGCCGGCGGCGAGCTCGACGACGCGGGGGAGGGCCGCGCCGAGCTGCTCATCTCGCGGACGATCGCCGCGGAGGGCCGGAGTCGCGCATCGGTCGGCGGCCGATCCGCCCCCGCTGGGCTTCTCGCGGAGCTCGCGGACCGCCTCGTCGTCGTGCACGGTCAGTCCGAGCAGATCCGCCTCCGCTCCGCCGCCGCCCAGCGGGAGGCGCTCGACCGCTTCGCCGGCGGGCACCTCGCGGAGCCCCTCGAGAACTACCAGACCGCGTACCGACGCTGGCTCGCCAACCGGGAGGAACTCGACCGGCTGACCGCCGAGCGCGACATCCGGGCCGCGGAGGCCGCCGAACTCCGCGGATCGGTTGCCGAGATCGAAGTGGTGGCGCCGCAGCCGGGGGAGCAGGAGGAGCTGGATACCCGCGCGCGCCGACTCACCAACGCCGAGGAGCTCCGGGTGGCGGCTGCCCAGGCGCACGAGCTGCTCTCCTCCGACGCACTCGACGACGGGCGGGACGTCGCAGCGCTGCTCGACCAGGCGCGCCGGCTGCTCGATCGCGTCGCCGACCTCGACCCCGAGCTGTCCGCCCTCGCCGAGACGGTGGGCAACGTCGCCTTCCTCGCCGCGGACGCCGCGACCGAGCTGGCGAGCTACGCGAGCGGCTTCGATGCCGACTCCGCTCGTGAGCTCGACGCGGTGAACCAGCGGATCTCCGAGCTCGCGGTGCTCGTCCGCAGGTACGGACCGACCCTCGACGACGCCATCCGCTACCTCGGCACGGCCAGCGCGCGCCTCCTCGAGCTGGACACCGACGAGGACCGCATCGAGTCGCTGAACGCCGACGTGCAGGCCGACGAGCTCGTCGTCGGGGAGCTCGCTGAGACGCTCAGCGTGGTGCGCGGGAGCGCGGGCGCCCGGCTCGCCGAGGCGGTGAGCGCCGAGCTCTCGGCGCTGGCCATGCCGGACGCGCAGCTGCTCGTCGACGTGCGCGGGCGTGAGGAGTTCACGATCAACGGCCGGGACTCGGTGCAGCTGCTCCTGCAGCCGCATCCCGGCGCCGAGCCACGGCCGCTCGGCCGCGGCGCCTCGGGCGGCGAGCTGTCCCGCATCATGCTCGCCATCGAGGTGGTGCTCGCCGCGTCCGATCCGGTGCCCACCTTCGTGTTCGACGAGGTGGACGCCGGCGTCGGCGGGGCGGCGGCGATCGAGATCGGCCGCCGGCTCGCCCGGCTGGCCGAGAGCGCACAGGTGATCGTGGTGACTCATCTCGCGCAGGTCGCCGCGTTCGCGAACAACCACCTGAGGGTGGAGAAGGACACGACGGGCGCCGTCACGGCGTCGAGCGTGCGACGCCTCACGCCGGAGGAGCGGGTGGCCGAGATGGCGCGCCTGCTGTCCGGTCTGCCGGACTCCGAGACCGGCCTGGCGCACGCGCGCGAGCTGCTCGCTCTCGCCGGGGCCTGACCCGGGCCGAATCCTCAGGCAGGGCCGCCCGCTGTGGCGTTCTCCGCCGCCCGACTCTCCAGCACGCCACCCCAGAGGAGCACGCCGGTCACCGCGATCAGTCCGCTGCCGAGCACCGCGTCGCCCGCGCCGGCGAACTGATCGAGGTCGATGACGGCCTCGAAATCGCGGGCGAGAGCGGCGAAGGCGAGGACCGTCACGCCGAAGAGGGCGTTCGCCAGGAAGAGCAGCACCCGCGACGGGATCGGGAACGCCGGCGAGCCCCGGTGCGTCGTGTCCGCGCCGGCGAGGAAGCCCCACAGGAATCCCAGCAGAACGAAGGCGACCACGCTCGCGCCGAGCAGAGCGCTCAACGGGTTCGCCAGCACCTCGCGCCACGCCGCGGCTTCGGCGAGGAGGAGGGCGACGCAGAGTGCGGCCAGTTCCCGAGACCCGAGGCGACGGCGGATCGCCAGCACGACGCCGAGAGCGATCGAGCCGGCCGCGAGCAGCACCGACGCGGCATCGGAGGACCAGGCGCCGTTCCAGCCGAGGAGCGCGGGAACGCTGGTCGCCGCGATGACGAGCCCGAAGGCGAGCAGCAGCTCGGGCGATCCCCGCCGTCCACGGCGCGCGAGCACGAACGCGAGACCAGTCAGGAGGACCGCGATCACCGCGCGCACGGCGAGTGTCATGGTCGATCCCGCGAGCACCGACACGGCCGCGCTGGCGAGCGCAGCGGGCGTGGTGCCCGCCCCCCAGGTCGTCAGCACCTGGCCGGCGAGGAGGAGCACCGTGACGGGGATGAGCAGCGCCGTCACGGCCGCCGCGACGGGGAGCGCGACGCCGCCCACCGTCGCGAGGGCTTCCTCGGGAGGTACGGACTGCCGACCGCGCGCCAGCCGGAGGAGGCCGACTCCGGCCGCGAGCAGCGCCACCAGCACGGTCGTGCCGATCAGCTCGGGCAGCGACGCGGTCCCCGAGTTGCCGGTCAGGTAACGCGACGCCGTCTCCACGACGAGCCAGGCGGAGAGCGCGACGAAGGCGATCAGGAGCACGGGACGTGCGCGTGCGGCACCGCCCGTGCCGGAAGCGGCCGCGCGCGCCCGAAGTGGGGCGACGAGCGCGAAGGCCGCCGCGATCGCGAATTCGGCGACGGCGACGCCCGCTGCGAGTGCCGCGGGCGCCGCGAGGCTGCCGAGCGCCCCCATCAGGAGGTTCGCGGTGGGCGGGGCGAAGTCGATGCCGAAGGGCAGGCTGTGCGCGGCGATCCGGGCGAGCGCGATGACCGTTGTGCCGCCGATCAGGGCGAGCACGATCGGGAACTCCGCCCAGCCGAACGGCCGGCGCCGACGAACGACGAACAGCGCGATCAGGCCGAGGACCGCGGCCACCGAGGCGATCTTTCCGGGAGTCGCGAGCTCGAGTTCTGTCCCGTCCCCGGTGTCCATCCCGCCCAGGAAGAGCAGGAGCAGGGCCGAGAGCCCCAGCACCGGAACCGCTGCGAGGAGGCGGAAGTGCAGCGCCGCCGTCTGCAGCAGGGCGGCGGAGAGCACCACCAGCGTGAAGAACAGGGGCAGGATCGCGCGGGGAAGAGAGAACGTGCTCGCCCCGTTCGAGAGCGACAGCGGCATAGTGGCCCGCAGCAGCGGTGCACCGACGACGAGCGCGACCGCGAGCGCGAAGGCGACGGTCGCGCACACCACGATCGTGCGGAGGCCCGCTGGCCACCCCGTGTCCCGCAGTCGACCGTCACGGACGGGCTCGACGAGGAGGCGCCGGATGAACCGGCGAACGGCCGACGCGGTGCGAGTGGCGACGCTTCCCGCGCTCATGGCAGCTCCCACCGCCACAGCTCGAGAGCCGGCCCCACGGCGAGTACGGACGTGCCGGCGTCGAGGAGGCGTGGGGCCACCGGGTCGGAGCTGTCCGGCAGCCGCCAGTCGGCTTCCGCTGTCCCGTCGGGGCCGAGGAGCGCCAGGACACGACCGGTCAGGGTGAGCACCCGATCGCCCGCCGCCGCGATCGCCGCGGAGCCTCCCGAGGCGCGCCACTGACGCGCGCCGCCGGCCGCCGAGAAGCGCACCGCCTGCTCGTCGGAGACGACGGTGACCCCCTCGTGCCCGCCCACGATCGCGCGGATCGTCCCGGCGACCGCTCCCTCCCAGACCGTCTCGCCGGTGGCGGCGTCGAGCGCGAGCACCTCCCCGTCGGCGGTGACAAGGTAGAAGAGGGCCTTCCCGGGCGCCCCCTCCGGGGACCCCCCGAGTGCCGCGGACATCCCCGCGTCGACCTGCCAGCGCACCCCGCCCGTCCTGGTGTCGAGAGCCGTCACACGGCCGCGCTCGTCGGCAAGGGCGACAGCGCCGCCCGCCGTGGCGAGGGCGCCGCGCACGTCGGCACCGAGACGGCGGGACCACTCCTCGCGCCCGTCCTGGGAGCGCAGCATCGCCACGGTGCCGCCGCGAGTAGCGACCAGAAGCCCGGTGGAGCCGGGGGCGGCCACGGCCGGAGCGAGCACGAGATCGTCGCCCGTCCAGCTCCAGAGTCGGCGGCCCTGCTCGTCGTAGGCGCGGATCGCCCGGTCCTGGGTCGCCGCGAGAACGAGGTGCTCGACGGCCGAGACGGTCGCGATCGTGCCACCGGGATGGGCCATCCAGGCGAGGACGGCTCGGTCCTCCTCCAGCCGCCAAGCCAACAGGTCGTCGCCGTGCTCGTTGGCGGTGACGACGAGACCGCCGCTCGTCCTCGCGGGAGCGGTGGTCATCGAGCCTTCTCGGATCGTGTCTCCGAACAGGGGGTCGACGACCACCGTGTCGAGTGGCTGCGGTGCAGCACCGGCAGCAGTTGCGGGTCGATCAGTGGCCGGTTCCGTCGGGGGAGCGGCCGCGGGCAGCTCGGCCGTCCCCTCGACGCGGACGGAGCCCACCGGCGCGCCGTTCTGCTCGCCGACCGAGAACACCACACCCTCGCTTTCGCACCAGATCGACGTGTCCCGGCTCTCGAGCAGGACTCCGGCTCCGGGCTGCTCGATCGTCAGCGTGCCGTCCACCCGGATGCAGCCGTCCCTCGGCTCGAAGCGGGACCCGCCCACCCCGGCGAGCTGCTCGTCCGCGGCCGACGCGGTGAACTCCGAGGCGAAGGTCAGCGCACCGTTGGCGAGGGCGGATCCCTCGCTCGACCAGGTGGCTCCGGGACGCACATCAGCGGGCAGCAGGAGCAGGCCCGGATCGAAGGTGAAGCCCACCGGGCCTCCCCACGAGGCCATCTGCCGCAGTCCGTCCTCAGCCAGGACGAAGAGGTCGGTGTAGTGCGCGTCGGCGGTCGTCGTCAGCTGGCGCCAGTACGACGCGCTGCCGACGTCGTCGCCGAGCGCGCCGATCACTGCCGCGTTGACAGCGTCCGGACCGGTGATCGCTCCCACGACGCCGACGATCCGCGCGGTCTCCGCTGTTCGGACGTTCCCGTCCTGCAGGGTGTACCGGGAAGCCGCGCCGTCAGCGGGAACGTATCGGGCCGCAACGCCGCCCGCCTCCTGCCCGAACGGGGCGTCGAGGAGGACGAACGCGCCCATCAAGGCTGCGAGGAGAGCGGGGATGAGAACGGCCGCGAGAACGCCACGACGGCGCTCAGGACGGGGGGACGTGCTCACAGGGGTCACTGTAGAGCCGACCGGGCGTGCCGTGCCCGACGCGCCGGGCCGCGCCCGCACAGCGGGGGGAGAACGAATCCGTTCTCGAGGGCGCGGAATCCGCCGCGGGGGCCTCCGGGTCCCATAGGATCGAATCCCGTGGCAGACGCGTCAGGTTCGCAAGGTCAGGGCATCACCAAGCACATCTTCGTCACAGGGGGTGTCGTCTCCTCCCTCGGCAAAGGTCTCACCGCCGCGAGTCTGGGCCATCTCCTCACGTCGCGGGGCCTGAGGGTCGTGATGCAGAAGCTCGATCCCTATCTGAATGTGGATCCGGGCACGATGAACCCCTTCCAGCACGGCGAGGTCTTCGTGACCGACGACGGGGCCGAGACCGACCTCGACATCGGCCACTACGAGCGGTTCCTCGACATCAACCTCGACGCCGGCGCGAACGTCACGACGGGCCAGATCTACTCCCGCGTCATCGCGAAGGAGCGCCGAGGGGAGTACCTGGGCGACACGGTGCAGGTCATCCCGCACATCACGGACGAGATCAAGCGGCGCATGCGCCAGCAGGCCGACGTTCCCGAGGGCTCGGGGGAGACGCCTCCCGACGTCATCATCACCGAGGTGGGCGGCACGGTCGGCGACATCGAGTCGCAGCCGTTCCTCGAAGCCGCCCGGCAGGTGCGGCACGAGCTCGGGCGCGGCAACGTCTTCTTCGTGCACGTGTCCCTCGTGCCCTACATCGGCCCGTCCGGGGAGCAGAAGACGAAGCCGACGCAGCACTCCGTGGCCGCACTCCGCTCCATCGGCATCCAGCCCGACGCGCTGGTGCTCCGCTCCGACCGTCCGGTGACCGACGGGGTGAAGCGCAAGATCGCTCTGATGTGCGACGTGGACGAGGCGGCCGTCGTCAACGCGGTCGACGTGCCGAGCATCTACGACATTCCTCAGATGGTGCACGACGAGGGCCTCGACACCTACATCATCGAGACGCTCGGACTGACTGCCGGACCGGTGGACTGGAGCTCGTGGGACGAGCTGCTGCGCACCGTGCACGATCCGTCCCACGACATCACCATCGCGCTGGTCGGCAAGTACGTCGACCTCCCCGACGCCTACCTCTCGGTCACCGAGGCGCTCAAGGCGGGCGGGTTCGCGAACCGCAGCAAGGTGCACCTCCGCTGGGTGCCGAGCGACGAGTGCCAGACGCCCGAGGGCGCCGCCCGGAACCTCGCCGACGTCGACGGCATCTGCGTGCCCGGCGGGTTCGGCGTGCGCGGCATCGAGGGCAAGCTGGGCGCGCTCCGGTTCGCCCGGGAGAACGGCATCCCCGCGCTCGGCCTGTGCCTCGGGCTCCAGTGCATGGTCATCGAGTACTCCCGGAACGTGACGGGGCTCACGGGGGCCTCCTCGACCGAGTTCGACCCGGACAGCGCGTACCCGGTCATCGCGACCATGGCCGAGCAGGTGGACATCCTCGCCGGCGGGGACCTGGGCGGCACCATGCGGCTCGGCCTCTATCGGGCGGAGCTCGCCGAGGGGTCCCTCGCGTCGGAGCTCTACGGCGGAGGGGAGGCTGTCGAGCGGCACCGGCACCGCTACGAGGTCAACAACCGCTTCCGGGACCGGATCGCCGAGTCCGGACTCGTCTTCTCCGGCATCTGGCCGGAGGGACAGCTCGTCGAGTTCGTGGAGCTGCCGCGGGACGTGCACCCCTTCTACATCGGGACGCAGGCGCACCCCGAGCTGCGGTCGCGCCCCAACCGGGCGCACCCGCTGTTCCGCGGCCTCGTCCAGGCTGCTCTGGAGCGGCAGAACGCGAGCAGGCTCTTCGAGGTGCCCGCCGGTGGCGAGGAAGAGCCGACGGCCGGGGCCGAGAGCCACGCCGAGCGGGTGCGGGCCTGACGTGGCCGAAGACCAGACGCCGACCGTGGGGCCGGGAGCGGCCGAGACCCTGCGGGACGAGCCGTTCACGGCGAAGATCACGGACCGGTCGGTGAAGTTCGAGGGCAGGGTGTGGGACGTCGTCAGTGAGACGTTCGACTACAACGGCGAGCAGATCACCCGCGAGTTCGTGGACCACACCGGCGCGGTGGCCGTGCTCGCGATGGACGAGGACGAGCGTGTCCTGCTCATCCGCCAGTACCGGCACCCCATCCGCTCCCGCGACTGGGAGATCCCGGCCGGCCTGCTCGACGAGGACGGCGAGTCGGCGCTCTCCGCGGCGCAGCGCGAGCTCGCGGAGGAGGCGGACCTCGCGGCGGCGCGGTGGAACGTGCTCGTGGAGTACCAGAACTCGCCGGGCGGCAGCAACGAGGTCGTCCGGGTCTACCTCGCGCGTGGGCTGACCGCCACCGAGGCGTTCGAGCGCACGGCGGAGGAGGCGGACATCGAGGTGCGCTGGGTCAGCCTCGACGACGCCCTCGACGGCGTGCTCGACCGCCGGCTGCAGAACCCCTCGACCGTGTCGGGGGTGCTCGCCGCCGCGGCGCTCCGGGCACGCGGCTGGCAGGGGCTCGCGGGCGGCGACGAGCCGTGGCCCCGGCACCCGAAGCTCGGCGGCGGCGCCTGGTGACGTTCCCCCTGTGACACCGGAGGCGGCCGTCGCGGGCTACCTGCGCCATGTCTCGGTGGAGCGCGGCCTCGCGGCGAACACGGTCGCGGCCTATCGGCGGGACCTCGGCGCCTACGCCGGCTTCCTCCACGAGCGGGGCATCGACGACATGGCCGCCGTCACCACCCCGGATGTCGCCGCCTTCGCACAGCACCTGCGGGGCCCGGACGGCACGCTCATGCGGGCGTCCTCGGTGGGGCGGATGCTCTCCTCCGTGCGCGGCCTGCACCGCTTCCTCGTCGACGACCGGGTGCTGGACGCCGATCCCTCCGCCGAGGTGAAGCCGCCGAAGCTCGGGCTCCGGCTGCCCAAGGCGATCACCGTGGACCAGATGGCGGCGGTCCTCGACGCAGTGGGTGGCGAGGAGCCCGCCGCGCTGCGCGACCGCGCGCTGCTCGAGCTGCTCTACGCCACGGGGGCGCGGATCGGCGAGGCCGTCGCCCTCGATGTGGACGACATGGCCGAGCGCGGCGTCGTGCGGCTCTCGGGCAAGGGCGGCAAGGAGCGGATCGTGCCGGTCGGCAGCTTCGCGAGAGCCGCGGTGGATGACTACCTGGTGCGGGTGCGGCCCCAGTGGGCGGCGCGCGGCGCATCGACCCCGGCGCTCTTCCTCGGCCCCAGGGGCGGCCGGATGTCCCGGCAGACCGCGTGGCTCGTCATCAGCGCCGCCGCCGAGCGGGCCGAACTCGGGCAGCACATCTCCCCGCACACCTTCCGGCACTCCTTCGCGACCCACCTGCTGGCAGGCGGCGCGGACGTCCGCGTCGTCCAGGAGCTCCTCGGCCACTCGTCGGTCGCGACGACCCAGATCTACACGCTGGTGACGGTCGACACCCTCCGCGACGTCTACATCAGCTCGCATCCCCGCGCCCGCTGACCGGCCGCCGGCCAGCTCGGTGCCCCTTTCCCTCAGCAGGCGTTCTGGCCTTCAGCAGGCAGAAAAGGGGCGTAGGGCGCGCTGGCGGGAGAATTGCCTGCTGAGCGACAGGCGCTGGACGCCCGCGCCCCCGCCCGAAGCCGGACTGGGGCGCACCGGCTCGGCCGACACGCGGGGGACACCGTCCGGGCGTCCGGGACGGCTCATACACTCGGGGGACAAGCCGCGAACAAGGGACGTCGGGATGACGCACAGCATGCAAGCAGTCGCAGAGGCGCGCGCGAAGCCGGTCGGGCCCGTAGGACCCACCGGGCGGGAGATCCGGGAGTTCGCCGTTCCTCCGGTGCTCCGCGGCCACGGTCCCGCGCGCATCATCTCCCTCTGCAACCAGAAGGGCGGCGTCGGCAAGACCACGACGGCCATCAACCTCGGGGCGGCCCTCGCCGAGTACGGCCGCAGGGTGCTCGCCATCGACTTCGACCCCCAGGGTGCGCTGTCCGCCGGTCTCGGCGTGCAGACGCACGAGGTCGTCACCATCTACGACCTCCTCATCGGCACGGTGCGCGACGCGTCGTCCGCCATCCAGCACACCTCGATCGCCGGTCTGGACGTGATCCCGGCCAACATCGACCTCTCCGCCGCCGAGGTGCACCTGGTGAACGAGGTCGCCCGCGAGCAGACGCTCGCACGCGTGCTGCGCCGCGTCAGCGACCAGTACGACGTGATCCTCGTCGACTGCCAGCCCTCGCTGGGCCTGCTCACGGTGAACGCCCTGACGGCCAGCCATGGCGTGCTGATCCCGCTCGAGTGCGAGTACTTCGCGCTCCGCGGCGTCGCGCTGCTCATCGAGACGATCGAGAAGGTCAAGGACCGGCTGAACCCGGTGCTCGAGCTCGACGGCATCCTGCCCACCATGTACGACTCGCGCACCCTGCACTCGCGCGAGGTGATGGACCGGGTCGTCGAGGCGTTCGATGAGAACGTGCTCGACACCGTGATCGGCCGCACCATCAAGTTCCCGGACGCGTCCGTCGCGGGCATCCCCGTGATCCAGTTCGCTCCGGAGCACAACTCCGCCAAGGCGTACCGCCAACTCGCCCGCGAACTCGTGACGCGTGGTGCCGTCGCCTGACGCTCCGGACACCGTCGTCGCCCTGAGCTCCGACCAGCAGGGCGGCCAGCGGGAGGCCGCGGGATTCTCGGTCAGCGTCACCGGCTTCGATGGTCCGTTCGACCTGCTGCTGTCGCTCATCGGCAAGCACCAGCTCGATGTGACGGAGATCGCGCTGTCCTCGATCACCGATGAGTTCCTCGCCTATCTCCGGGGCCTCGACACCGAGAAGGAGCTGGACGAGGCGAGCGAGTTCCTCGTCGTCGCGGCGACCCTGCTCGACCTCAAGATCGCCGGGCTCCTCCCGCAGGGCGAGCTCGTCGATGCCGAGGACGTGGCGCTCCTCGAGGCCCGAGACCTGCTCTTCGCGCGGCTGCTGCAGTACCGGGCGTTCAAGGAGGCGTCCGCCTGGTTCGCCGACGGCATCACGCGCGAGACGGCCCGGCACTACCGCGCTGTCCGCCTCGAGGAGAGGCACCGCCGGTCGCCGACGGAGCTCGTCTGGACCACCACCCCGGCGGACCTCGCCGCCCTCGCCATGCTCGCCCTCGCGCCGCGCGAGCTGCCCGCCGTCTCCACCGCCCACCTGCACGTCCCGCGGGTCAGCATTCGGGAGCAGGCGGCCACGGTGGTGGCGATGCTCCGGCGAGGCGCGCCGGTGAGCTTCCGGCTGCTCATCGCCGGAGCGGAGAGTCAAGGGGTCGTCATCGCGCGGTTCCTCGCGGTGCTCGAGCTGTACCGTAATGAGGCCATCGCCTTCGAGCAGCTCGAGCCGCTGGGAGAGCTGACCCTGCGATGGACGGCCGAAGACTGGAACGACGACCGCCTCGCCGACCTCGGAGCCGACTATGACGACTGACGATCCCGACCTCAGCAGGGAGCCCGTCGCGCTCCTGCTCGGCCTGGCCCGCCCCCAGACCGCCGCGCCGCGGCCCGACTCCGGCGGCATCGAGCGGGCCGTCGAGGCGATCCTCATGGTCGCCGACGAGCCGCAGCCGCTCGTCGCGCTGGCCAGCGCCCTCGATCGGCCGGTCTCGGTGATCCGCAATGCGGTCGAGCGACTGGTCGCCGACTACGACGGTGCCGGCTCCGGCGTCCGGCGCGGCTTCGAGCTGCGCGAGGTCGGCGGCGGCTGGCGCATCTACGTGCGCAGCGAGCACGACAGCGTCGTGCGCGACTTCGTCCTCACCCAGAGCCCGGCCAAGCTGTCCCAGGCGGCCCTCGAGACCCTCGCGGTCATCGCCTACAAGCAGCCCATCACCCGGGGCCAGATCTCCTCCATCCGCGCCGTCAACGTGGACGGCGTCGTGCGCACCCTGCTCGGTCGGGGACTCATCGCGGAGGTCTCGACTGACCCCGAGACCGGCGCCATGGCCTACGGCACCACCGACCTGCTGCTCAGCTTCCTCGGCCTCAACTCCCTGGACGAGCTGCCGCCGCTCTCCCCGCTGCTCGCCGGGGTGGAGGCGGTGGCCGATGTCCGATGAGACGAGGGCGCCCGAGGGCGTCCGACTGCAGAAGGTGCTTGCCGCGGCAGGGGTCGCCTCACGGCGGGTGTCCGAGGACATGATCGGCGCTGGTCGGGTGTCGGTGAACGGCAGCGTCATCACCGAACTCGGCCGGCGCATCGATCCGGCGGTCGACCTCGTCGCGGTCGACGGCGTCGCCGTCCAGCTCGACACCACCCGCCGGTACCTCATGCTCAACAAGCCGACCGGGATCGTGAGCTCCCTCCGCGACGAGCACGGCCGGCCCGACCTCCGGCGCTGGACCGACGGGTTCGAGGAGCGGCTGTTCAACGTCGGGCGGCTGGATGCCGACACGTCGGGCCTGCTCCTGCTCACCAACGACGGCGACCTCGCGCACGTGCTCGCGCATCCGTCCTTCGGAGTGACGAAGACCTACATCGCGCTCGTGTCCGGGCGGGTGCAGCCGCGCACCGTCGCCCAGCTCACCGCGGGCCTCGAGCTTGAGGACGGCCCCATCGCTGCCGACAAGGCCCGGCTCCTGCCCGGCAGCGGCGGCGGCAACAGCCTGCTCGAGGTGACCCTGCACTCCGGCCGCAACCGCATCGTGCGCCGCATGCTCGACGCCGTGGGGCACCCCGTGCTCGAGCTCGTGCGCCGGCAGTTCGGGCCGCTGCATCTCGGCTCGCTGGCGGTGGGGCAGGCCCGGGACCTCACTAAGGTAGAACTCGGCCAATTGCTGACCCTCTCCCGGGCGGCCGACGCCGCACCGCCCACCGCGCACCAGGAGTGACCGTGACCGCCCGCACCGACGGACCCGTACTGGTCGTCGGAACGGGACTCCTCGGCGCCAGCGTCGGTCTCGCGCTCCGTGCGATCGGAGTGGACGTGCTGCTCGAGGACTCCTCGACGGCGGCGCTCGAACTGGCCGCGGACTACGGAGCCGGACGGCCGCTCGACGCCGGCACCTCGCCGGCGCTCGTCGTCGTGGCCGTGCCGCCCGACCAGATCCCGGCCGTCGTCGCCGGCGCGCTCGAACGGTTCCCGCACGCGCTCGTGACCGACGTGGGCAGCGTCAAGCAGCACCCTCTCGCGGCGCTCCGCCAGCGGGGCGCCGACCTCTCCCGCTACCTCGGCTCGCACCCGCTCGCCGGGCGCGAGCGCGGCGGACCGGTCTCCGCCCGCGCCGACCTGTTCCTCGCCCGGCCCTGGGTGGTCACGCCCCACGAACTCACGGCGCCCGGTCAGGTGCACACGCTCGAGGACCTCGTGCTCGACCTGGGTGCGACCCCGGTGCGGATGACGCCCGCCGAGCACGACGCCAGCGTCGCGCTCGTCTCGCACCTGCCGCAGCTTCTCGCCTCACTGATGGCGGCTCGCCTCGTGGACGCGCCGCATGCGGCGGTCGCCATCGCCGGCCAAGGTCTGCGGGACGTGACGAGGATCGCCTCGAGCAGCCCCGAGCTGTGGGTGCAGATCCTGGGGGCGAACGCGCAGGCCGTGCTGCCGCTGCTCGACGCGGTGGCCGCCGACCTCGACGCGCTGCGCGCCGCCATCCGTGAACCCGCACAGCCCGGGGCCCGCCGCGCGGTCGCGGAGGTGCTCGCTTCCGGCAACTCCGGCGTCGCCCGCCTCCCCGGAAAGCACGGCCAGGACGCCCGGTTCGCGTCGCTCGTCGTGCTCATCGACGACCGCCCAGGACAGCTCGCACGGCTTCTCACCGAGATCGGCGAGGTGGACGTGAACCTCGAGGACCTCCGGCTGGAGCACTCCCCGGGCGCCGCCATCGGCATCGTCGAGGTGTCGGTGCTGCCGGAGGTGCGCGACCGGCTGGAACGGGAACTGACCACACGAGGCTGGAGGGTCGCCGGGTGACGACACGGACGGGCTGGACGCGAGTTGTGGTGGCGGTCGACGGGCCAGCGGGCAGCGGCAAGTCCAGCGTGAGCCGGGCCGCCGCCCGTGCGCTGGACTACGAGTTCCTCGACACCGGCGCCGCGTACCGGGCGCTCGCCTGGCTCGCGCTCGAGCGCGGCATCGACCTGGACGACGCCGCGGCCGTCGTCGCGCTGCTCGATGACTTCGACGACTTCGACGAGACGACCGACCCCGACGACACGCGCGTCTCGGTCGCCGGGACCGACGTGACGGCGGCCATCCGCGACCCGCGGGTCAGCGCGGTCGTCAGCTCCGTCGCGCGGGTGCCCGAGGTGCGGGTGCGGCTCAACGAGCGCTTCCGCGCTCGGCTCGACGCGCCGGGCAAGGCGGGCATCGTCGCGGAGGGGCGCGACATCACGACCGTCGTCGCGCCGGACGCGCCCGTTCGCGTGCTGCTCACCGCCGACGAGCGCGTGCGCCTGGCCCGCCGGGCGGGGGAGCTCGACGGCCAGAGTGCCGAGGATGTCGCCCGCCAGGTGACGGAGCGCGACCGCCGTGACTCGCAGGTGGTCGACTTCCTCACCGCCGCGGAGGGCGTGACGACCCTCGATTCGACGAGCCTCACCTTTCCCGAGACGGTCGAGGCGCTCGTCGCCCTGGTCGCCGCCGAGGCGCGCCAGCCGCGCTGATCGGGTCCGGACGGGCGCGCGAGCCCCGCGGATGGCCGGTCTTCCGCCGACCGTCGAGACCCATCCGTGGGGCCCGGGGACGCTCGGGGACGCAGGGGGCGGGCGGGTGCGGCAGGATTGACGCACCATGAGTGACACCGACAGCGAATACGCCGCAGGCGACGACGACCTCGAGCAGCGGCTCGCGACCTACGACGAGGACCTCGCAGCCAAGCGGGCCTCCTCCCTCCGCGCCGGGCTGGCGGACTACGAGCTGGACGACGAGGACCTCGATCTCCTCGACGCCTCCGTCGAGGACCCCGACGAGATCCGCTACCTCCCGGCCCTTCCCGTGCTCGCGATCGTGGGCCGACCGAACGTCGGCAAGTCCGCGCTCGTCAACCGCATCCTCGGCCGCCGGGAGGCCGTGGTCGAGGACGTCCCGGGCGTCACCCGCGACCGGGTGTCCTACCGCGCCGAGTGGAACGGGCGCTTCTTCACGCTCGTGGACACCGGCGGCTGGGAGCCGGACGCCCGCGGGATCGACGCGTCCGTCGCGGCGCAGGCGGAGGTCGCGGTCGACCTCGCCGACGCGGTGCTCTTCGTGGTGGACGCCATCGTCGGCGCCACCAGCACGGACGAACGCGTCGTGCGGATGCTGCGCCAGAGCGGCAGGCCCGTGCTGCTCGTCGCCAACAAGATCGACGACGCGGTGCAGGAGCCGATCGTGGCCGAGCTGTGGTCGCTCGGCCTCGGCGAGCCGCACCCCGTCTCGGCCGTGCACGGCCGCGG
>NZ_JAODMK010000050.1 GCF_025465545.1 Naasia sp.
TCGGACCACCTGCCGTTCCTGGTGGACCTGCGCATCCCCTCGGGCGTCTGAGCGCTGCCGGAGGACACCGTGACCGGAGCGGATCGACCGATGGTCGGTGGGGACGGCCCTCTGGCGTGCACGGTCAGCGGGGTGTTCCACCGCGCCGTGGACCCGGCCCACCGTGCGGCCGCACTCGCCGCCTCGCGGGCGGCCGGCCGCTACTCGCCTGCGGACGTGCCGACGCTCTATCTCAGCGCGTCGCCTGCCGGTGTCGCCGCAGCGATGATCGCCCACACCGGTGCGCGGAGCCCGACGCCCGACGTGCTGACGGTCGAGGTGGTGGCCGACCGGATCGTCGATCTCCGCGCGCACGAGGCGCTGCGGACCCTCGGCATCGATCCGCGGACGCCGCCGCCGACTGGCAGGAGATCGTCGCCGCAGGCGGCTCGCCCCCGTCCTGGAGGGTCCGCGAGGCGCTCGAGCGGCGGGGTGCGCACGGCCTGATCGATCCGTCGCGCAAGCGGCCCGACCTCTGGCACCTGGTGCTCTTCCGGTGGAACCGCCCCGGGGCGCCCATCGTCCGGGTGATCGCCGGCTGAGGCTGTCGCTGCCCAGCGCCCTCTCAGGCGGCGGGGAGCTCCCGGAGGCGCTGGCTGATCACGCCGGTGATGCCGTCGCCGCGCATGCTGACGCCGTAGAGCGCGTCGGCGATCTCCATCGTCCGCTTCTGGTGGGTGATCACGATCAGCTGCGACGACCTCCGCAGGTCCTCGAAGATGGTGAGCAGGCGCCCGAGGTTCGCGTCATCGAGCGCGGCCTCCACCTCGTCCATGATGTAGAACGGGCTCGGCCGCGCCTTGAAGATCGCGACGAGCAGGGCGACCGCCGCCAGCGAGCGCTCGCCGCCGGAGAGCAGCGAGAGCCGCTCGATCTTCTTGCCTGCGGGGCGCACCGACACCTCGACGCCCGTCGTGAGCAGGTCGGTGGGGTCGGTGAGCTCGATGCTTCCCGTGCCGCCGGGGAACAGCACCGGGAACACCTCGGCGAACGCGGCCTGCGTGTCCTCGAACGCGGACAGGAAGATCGACTGCATCCGCTCGTCGATCTCGCCGATGATCGTCAGCAGGTCCTTGCGGGTGTTCTGCAGGTCGCTGAGCTGATCGGTGAGGAAGGTGTGCCGCTGCTCGAGTGCGGCGAACTCCTCGAGTGCGAGCGGGTTCACCCGCCCGAGTTGGGCGAGCTTCCGCGCCGCCGCGTCGAGGCGCGTCTGCTGCTCCGCACGGTCGTATGGCCGAAGGGGCGTCTCCTCCTCCTCGACACCGGCCTCAGGCACGGGAACGCCCGGGCCGTACTCACGGACGAGGACGTCCTCGCCGAGGCCCAGGGCGGCCGCACGCTCCAGCAGAGAGGAGAGGTGCAGCTTCTTCTCGTAGAGCTGCAGCTCGAGCGCATGCACGTCTTCGGTGATCGTGTGCAGCCGGGCGCGCACCTCGGACTCGGAACGGCGCAGCTCGCCCAGCTCCCGGTTCCTCCCCACCCGGGCCGCCTCCGCGCTCGCCCGGGCCAGCCGGGCCTCCGCGACGGAGCGATCGATCGAGTCGAGCACCGCGGGCAGCGCAGAGACCACGGACTCCGCGGCCTGCATCTGGCGGCGGCGCAGCACCGCGCGCCGTGCGGCTTCCTCGGCAGCGGCACGCTCTGCCTCACGCCGGCGCTCGAGCGCGGCCACCCTCGCGTCCTCGGCGCGCACTCGCTCCCGGGCGGTCTCCACGGCGAGCCGCGCGGCCACCTCCCGCTCCCGGGCGGCCTCGACGGCGGCGGCAAGCGGAATCCGCGCCTCTCCCTCGAAGCGCGGGCGGGGCGCCGAGCGCGCCTCGTCGAGCTGCCGCTTGGCCTCGGCGCTCGCGTGCTCGGCGAGCGCGACCTGCTCGGCCGATTGGGAGCTGGCGCGCTCCAGGCGCTCGAGCTCGGAGTTCGCCGCCTCCGCCTGCACCCGGAGGCGGTTGAGCACCTCGGTCTGGGCGGTCACCTGCGCGTCGGCCTCGCGCAGGGCGCGGAGCGTCGCCGCGGCCCGATCCTTGGCGCCCGCCGCCTCTGCGCGGTTCTCGGCGATGGCGGATCGGGTGCGCTCGAGGGCGTGGCCCACGTCCTCGAGACGGTCGGCGGCCGTGTCGCGCTGGGCGACGAGCTCGATGCGGCTCGGCGCCGAGCCCGAGCCGCCGCGGACCACGTGCGGCGTGAGCACCTCGCCCGCGCGGGTGACGACGGTGGTGGCAGGAGACGCGTCGCGGGCCCCCGGCCACACCATGTGGGCCGCGGCGAGGTCCTCGACGAGGGCGACGGAGGCGAGGAGAGCGAGCACGCCGGGCGGGCCCGTGACGACGTCCCTCGCGGGCACCGCCTGCACGCCGAGGCGGAGCACCGCCGGGGCAGCGGACTCCGCGCCCGTGGCGACCACCAGCTCGACGCGGCCGAGCCGCGACTGCCGGGCGTGCTCGAGCGCGGCGAGCGCCGACTCGGCGTCGTCGGCGAGGACCGCGTCGGCGAGCGATCCGAGTGCGGCGGCCACCGCCGCCTCCCAGCCGGGCTCCACGGTCAGCTGATCGGCGACGCGGCCGCGCAGTCCGGAGAGCCCGGCGCCGACCAGCTCGGCGGTGCCGTCCTTCACGTCGAGCGCGAGGGAGAGCGCAGCCACGCGGGCCGACAGTGCGTCCCGCTCACGCTCCTGGCCATGCAGAGTCTCCCTGAGTCGTTCGGCCTCGGCGGTCGTGCGCTCCACCTCGCCCTGGGCGGCCTGGTGCAGGATGCGGAGGTCCTGCCCGCCGCCGTCCTCGCCCGCGGCCGCCTCTGCCTCGAGACCCGCGAAGCGCAACCGGGCGGCGTCCCGGCGCTCGCGTGCGGAGTCGAGGGCGTTCTGCTGGCGCAGCACCTCGCCGCGCACCGCCGCGAGCCGCGACGCCGCGGCGTCCGCCCTGCCCGCGACCTGCGACAGGGTGAGGTCGTAGCGGGAGACCGCGGCGCTCTGCTCGGCGATCTGCCGATCCACGCGATCGAGGGCTGAGCGCGCGGTGCCGAAGTCGCTGCGTGCGTCGACGAGCGCGTCCTCGGCGGCGGCGATGTCGGCGCGCAGGCGCTCTCCCTCCGCCTTCGCGTCCTCGATGTTCTGCTGCGTCACGCTCGGCCCGGCGCTCGGCAGCTCCTCGCCGGTGCCGAGCAGTGCGAGCCGCTGGTTGGCGAGCGTGTAGAGATTGCGAAGCCGCTCCTGAGCGGATTCGAGGGCGAACGCCACGTCGCGGGCGGCGTCCACCTCCTCGCTGGACCCGGTCTCCGCGAGCTCGGCGGAGCGCCGGACGAGCTCATCGAGCTGGGCCTGCACGACCACGCGCTCCTCGCTGCGCTCCTGCTCGGTGCGGGTGAAGCCGGCCAGGGCGGTGCGCAGCGTGACCACATCGTCGGCCAGCAGCCGCGCGCGCGCGTCGCGCACCGTGGCCTGGATGGTCTGAGCCTCGCGCGCCACCTCCGCCTGCGAGCCCAGCGGCTTGAGCTGGCGACGGATCTCGCCGGCCAAATCGGAGAGGCGGGTGAGATTGGCCTGCATCGACTCGAGCTTGCGCTCGGTCTTCTCCTTGCGGCGGCGGTGCTTGAGGATGCCGGCGGCCTCCTCGATGAAGCCTCTGCGGTCGATCGGAGTGGCGTGCAGCACCGCGTCGAGCTGGCCCTGACCCACGATCACGTGCATCTCCCGGCCGAGTCCGGAGTCGCTCAGCAGCTCCTGCACGTCGAGCAGGCGGCAGCCCTCGCCGTTGATCGCATACTCGCTGCCGCCGTTGCGGAAGAGCGTGCGCCGGATCGTCACCTCGGTGTAGTCGATCGGCAGGGCGCCGTCCGAGTTGTCGATGGTGAGCGTGACCTCGGCGCGGCCCAGCGGGCCCTTCGTGGCGGTGCCCGCGAAGATGACGTCCTCCATCTTGCCGCCGCGGAGGGTCTTCGCGCCCTGCTCGCCCATCACCCAGGCGAGCGCGTCCACCACGTTGCTCTTGCCTGAGCCGTTCGGGCCGACCACGCACGTGACGCCACGCTCGAACGCGAAGGTGGTCGGCTGCGCGAAGGACTTGAACCCCTTGAGGGTCAGGCTCTTCAGATACACCGGGCCTCCGCAGGGGCTACGACGGGAAAGCCCTACGGTACCGCGCGCCCCGGACAGCCGGTGTCGTGCCGCGAGTCGGCGCGCCCGCGCGGCGGGCCGTCACAGGGCGAGGATCGTTCCGGCCGCGCGCAGGAGGACCTCGCCGACGCCGTAGGTGCAGTAGAGGCCCAGGGCGATCGCGAGCACATACTCGCGGATCGAGCCGGCCTTGCCGAGCAGCGGCAGCGCGATGTAGCCGTTCCGCTTCCACAGGTCGTTGAGGACCTGGGTCTTTCGCCACCAGGCGGGCGGCTTGATCTGGATCGGCCAGAGCGGGCTGGGGATGCCGCCGACGGTCAGCGCGTCCCCCACGAGATGCGCCACGTAGCCGAGGCCGATCGCCAGCGGGAACCAGATGCTGGAGTCGGCGGCGAAGACGAACACCACGAGGGCCGCGAGCAGGCCGAGAGCCCACGCGGTGCGCCAGTGCTGCACGAGGTCGCGCGCCTTGGCGGCGAAGGCGATGAGGGCCACCGTGGCGATCGCAGGGCCGATGGCCGTCTGGCCGAGGACGGGAACGACGATCTCCCAGCGCCCGATCGCGACCGCCGCAGCCGTCACTACGGCTGCGGCGAGGAGGGTGTGCGCGCCGTGGCGGTGGCCGCCGCTCGCGTCGCCGATGGCGTCGGTCACGAGCGAGCCGAGCACGGGGACGGAGTGCGCGATGGTCGCGCTCCTGTGATCCGCGTCGGGCAGCAGGGCGGCGCCCGAGCACACCATGGCACCGGCGAGCACGCCCGCGGGGGTGAGCGGCAGGATCCCGGTGCCGAACGCGGGCAGCGCGGCGGTCACGGCCAGCCAGACGGCGGTGCCGCTCGTCGCGTGCGTGAAGCCCATCACGCTCCCATCGTGCAGGCTTCGCCGCGAGAGCCCGCCCGCCGCGCCGCGGGCGGCTGCAGCCGGGACCTCCATGGCCCTCCGCCCAGCACCACGCCGCCCCTGTGCTCGGCCGCCCCCTCGCAGGCATACTGAACCGGTGGACGCCGAGATCGCCGAGCTTCCCCTGCCCGCCTCGCTCGAGGCCGAGGGAGGCGCCGCCTTCGCGGAGATGGTCGCCATGACGAACGCGGTGACGGCGAGCGTGCTGGGACGCTCCGACCTCGCCGGGGAGCCCGCAGCCGAGCTGGCAGAGGCACGCGACCCCTACTCCTCCGTCCGGATCGCGCTCGCTCGCCTCGACGGGCGCATCGTCGGCCGGTGCCTCGCGGTCGTGCCGCTCGAGGAGGGGTCCCGCACCGCGGAGGTCGAGGTTGATGTGCTGCCCGAGGCGAGAGGGCAGGGCATCGGATCGGCACTGCTGGCGTGGGGGGCGGAGGTCGCCGGGTCGGCCGGACGGCAGGTCCTGCAGTGCTGGCCCTTCCACCGGGCGGTCGTCCCCGGCGAGGAGGTCCTGGTGCCGCCGACCGCGGCGGGCGCTGTCCCGGCGGCAGATGCCGGCGCTCGCTACCTCTCCCGGCACGGCTGGCGCCTGGGTCAGGTCTACCGGGTGAGCCGAATCGAGTTGAGCGAGGCGCGGGCGGCGACCGTGTCGACCGGCCGGGCGGCTCGGGAGGCGGCGAGCGACTACGACCTCCTCACCTGGACGGGCGCGACGCCACCCGAGCACCTCGACGACCTGGCGCTCCTGCACGCGAGGATGCCGATCGACGCCCCCCAGTCCGACCTCGCGGTCGACGAGCAGGAGTGGAACGCGGATCGGGTCCTGTCCCACGACGAGCGCAACTCGAGGGGCGGCATCCTCGTCGTCACGGCGGCGGCGCGGCACAGGACGAGCGGGCGCCTGGTCGCGTTCAGCACCGCGTACCTGGGGACGGACCGGAGCCGGCCCGCAGACCAGGGCGACACCCTGGTGCTGAAGGAGCACCGCGGCCATCGCCTGGGAGTGCTCGTGAAGGCCGGGCTGCACGAGGAGATCGAGCGGGTCTCCCCCGAGACCCCGGCGGTGGTCACCTACAACGCTGAGGAGAACCGGCGGATGCTGGCGGTCAACGAGGCGATCGGCTTCCGGGCCGTCGGCTCGGTCGGCGTCTGGGAGAAGCGGACGCCGTAAAGGGGGTCTCCCAGCCCTCCCCTCCACGCGCCGAGGTGCCACGTGATGTCGCTATTCGGCCCCGGATCCATCACCAAGTGGCATTTCGACCTCCCGTGGGAGGAGTGGGGTCAGCGTGGTCGGGGCGGACCGCGCGCGGCAGGCGCTGGCACCACGGGCAGTAGTGGCTCGAGCGGTTCATGAAGCTCGTCCGCGCGATGGGCCTGCCGCAGCGCGCGCACTCCTTGCCCTGCTGCCCGTAGGCGTTGAGGCGCTGCGCGAAGTAGCCGGACGCGCCGTTCACGTTCACGTACTGCGCATCGAAGCTGGTGCCGCCGTCCTCGAGGGCACGGGTGAGCACGAGCCGGAGCTCCGCGAGAAGGAGCTTCGCGCGGGGCCGGGACAGGGTCGCCGTGGGGGCCTCGAAGTGCAGCCGCGCCGCCCAGAGCGCCTCGTCGGCATAGATGTTGCCCACCCCGCTCACCAGCGTCTGGTCGAGCAGTGCCCGCTTGACGCCGGTGTTCTTCCGCGCGAGCGCGGCGAGGAACCGGCGCTCGTCGAATGCGGGGTCGAGCGGATCACGCGCGATGTGAGCGACCTGGGATGGGATGCGGGTGTCCTCCGAGCCCCGGCCGGCCGGAGCCGCATCGGCAACGGGGACGAGGTCGTCGACCGCCATCGAGCCGAAGATCCGCTGGTCGACGAAGGCGAGCGACAGCGGTCCGTGGACCGGCGATCCGATCTCGATCCGCACCCGGAGCAGGCGGTCGTCGGGTGCATCGACGGCGCGGAGCAGCACCTGCCCGCTCATGCCGAGATGCGCAACGAGCGCACGGTCGGTGCCGGTGAGCGGGAGCCAGAGGAACTTGCCGCGTCGCACGGCCGCCCCGATGCGGGTGCCGGCGAGCTCGTCGCCGAAGGTGTCCGCAGTGCCGACGTGGCGGCGGAGCGAGCGGGTGTCGAGCACGCGCACCCCGGTGATGCGGGCGCCGGTGACGGCGGGCTCGAGCCCGGCTCGGACCGTCTCCACCTCGGGCAGCTCAGGCATCGGACTCCGGAAAGGGGGGAAGGATCGGATCAGGAGGACGCGTCGGAGTGCCGGCGCTTGCGCACCAATGCCTTCCAGGCGTGGAGCGCTGCGGCCATCTCGGCCTGCTTCTTGCTGGTGCCCTCACCCGTCGCGGTGATGAGGTCGCCGACTGTCACCGTGGCGGTGAAGGTGCGGGCGTGATCCGGACCGGCCGAGGCGATCGAGTAGACGGGCAGGCCGGCCCCCCGTCGGGCCGCGACCTCCTGCAGGCTCGTCTTGGGGTCCATCGCTTCGCTGAAGCGCTCGGGGTCGTCGAGCAGCGGCTGAACGAGTCGGAGCACGAACGCGGTGGCCACGTCATCGCCGCAGGAGAGGTACACCGCCCCGATGACGGCCTCGACGGCGTCCGCGAGGATCGAGGACTTGTCGCGGCCGCCAGTCTGCTCCTCACCCTTGCCGAGGCGCAGGAAGGAGCCCAGCCCCATCGCGCGCGCGATCTCCGCGAGCGCGACGGTGGAGACGACGCTCGACCGGCGCTTCGCCAGGTCTCCCTCGTCGAGGCTGGGGTACTCGGTGAAGAGCTCGACCGTGACGGCCTTGCCGAGGATGGCGTCGCCCAGGAACTCCAGGCGCTCGTTGTTCGGCAGTCCGCCGTGCTCGTACGCGTACGAGCGATGGGTCAGGGCCAGCTCGAGCAGCGCGGGGTCGAGGTCGACCGCGAGCCGCTCGACCAGGACGCTCCGGTCGGGCATGGTGCCGCCCGGGGCGCGCGACTCAGACGTCGGCGACCTTGCGGCCCTTGTACTCCAGGTACAGCTCGGTGCCCTGGGAGTCCTCGACCACCTTGGCGCGGTGCGGGAGGCTGTAGACGACCTTGCCGTTCTCGATGGTCTTCACCAGGGCCGGCACGGAGGCCTTCCACTGCGAACGGCGCGAGTGCGTGTTGGAGCGCGACTTCTTCCGCTTGGGAACCGCCATGGCTTATCTCTCTTCTTCTGTCGAAACGTCTGTCTGCTCGCGCAGGGCCGCAAGCGCCGCCCACCGCTCATCGAGAGGGGCTTCGCGCTCGTCGTCCGCGAGCACCAGGGTCACGCCTTCGGCGAGCTCGATCTGGTCGGTCTCGCCGGCGATCTCCGGCTGGAACGGCAGTGACAACACCACCGCGTCCCTCACGACCTGTTCAAGATCGACCTGGTCGCCTTGAACCTCGTAGTCATCGGAAGGAACCTCAGAAGAATACGCGAAAAGCTCCTGGAATTCGACTTCGATGGGCATCTCGAAGTCGGTGAGGGTGCGCGCGCTCTGCGCGTCGGCCACCGTGTCGACCTCGCCGGTCACAAGAATCCCCTCGTGGACGGACTCCAACCGGACGCGAATCTCCATGTGCCGTCCCTCGGCGACCCAAGCGAGTCCCTCCCCCAGCTTCTCGGGCACGTCGAGGCTGAGGTGCTTCTCGCGCTGCTCCCCCGGGCGGTTGACGATGTCCCGGACGTTCACGAGATACGGGTTCTTGGCGGTCACGGCAAAATCCTACGCGCCGCAGAACGGCCGGTCGGTGCGGCCCTTCCCCTTGGAGCGGGACGGGAGGACGATGCAGGGCATGAGCGAGGCGCCGCCCGGTGCTGCCGGTCCGCCCGTCGGCGACGGTGCGGCGGAGGCCGTCCCCGCTGTGCGCGCCCAGCTGCTCGCGACCGAGCACTGGGGACTGCTCGCCGCACGCTCGACCGCCCAGAGCGAGGTCCTCACCCGGATCGGGATGCTGCTCACCCTGGTCTCCGCCGGGCTGGTCAGCCTCGCGCTCGTCGGCCAGGCGACGCGGTTCCGCGGCGACTTCCCGGCCTTCGCCGTCACCGTCCTCGCGCTCGTGACCGTGGTCGGCGTGCTGACCCAGATCCGGGTGCAGAACGTAGCCCTGGAGGACCTGATGTACGTCCTCGCGATGAACCGAATGCGCGCGGCCTACGTCGACCTCGATCCGGGGGTCGCGCGATACTTCCTCGCGTCGCAGCACGACGATCAGGCGGGCGTCGCCCGCACCTACTACTTCCTCGGCCGCCGATCCGCCTTCAGTCAGGTCGCCGGCAGCTCCATGATCTTCACCATGGTGGTCGACGGCGGCCTGGTCGGCCTCCTGGCCGCCTCGATCGCGTCGGCATCGGGAGGCGGGATGCCGATTGCGGTCACCACGGGGGGAATCGTCGGCTTCCTGTACCTGGCCCTCTCTGTGGTGATGGGGGGCCGCAGCTACTTCAGGATCATGCGGACCTACCGGCCCCTGAATCCGACCGCACCCGAGCGACTCGACTGACGTCCGCCGAACGTCCGGAGTGGGTCAGAGGGAGTCGAGGGCCTCGTCGAGGATCGCGAGGCCGCGCTCCGCCTCGTCCCTGGTGATCACGCAGGGCGGAACCACATGGATGCGGTTGTCCGCGCTGAAGGGCAGCATCCCCCGCTGCAGCAGGCCCGCCTTGATCGCGCCGATCGCAGAGGGGCCGAGCGGCTGCCGGGTGTCGCGGTCCTCGACCAGGTCGAGGGCCCAGAAGACCCCGACGCCGCGCACCTCGCCGATCACCTCGTGCTTCTCGGCGAGCGCCCGCAGTCCGGGCCCGAGCACGTCGCGACCGATGGTCGTCGCGTTCTCCAGGATGCCCTCGTCGCTCATCGCGTCGAGCGCCGCCACGATGGAGGCCATCGCCAGCGGATGCCCGGAGTAGGTGAGCCCACCGGGGAACACCCGCTCGTCGAACTCCTCGGCGATCCACGGCGGGAGGATGACGCCGCCGGCCGGAACGTAGCCGGAGTTGACGCCCTTCGCGAAGGTGATGAGGTCGGGCACGATGCCGTCCGGATTCACCCCGGCGTTCTGGAAGGCGAACCAGTCGCCCGTGCGGCCGAAGCCGGCCATGACCTCGTCGAAGATGAGCACGATCTTGTACTTGTCGGCGAGCGCCCGAACGCCGGTGAGGTAGCCGGGCGGCGGCACGAGCACGCCGGCGGTGCCGGGGATCGTCTCGATCAGGATCGCCGCGATCGATGCCGCGCCCTCGGCCTGGATGACGCGCTCGAGCGAGTGCAGCGCGCGCTCGGTCTCCTGCTCCACGCTCTGCGACCAGAACTCGCTGCGGTAGGCGAACGGCCCGAAGAAGTGCACGTGTCCGCGCGAGTACTCGTTCGGCACGCGGCGCCAGTCACCGGTGGCCGAGATGGCAGCGCCGGTGTTGCCGTGGTAGGAGCGGTACATCGAGAGCACCTTGTCGCGGCCGGTCACGAGGCGCGCCAGCCGGATGGCGTTCTCGTTGGCGTCCGCTCCGCCGTTGGTGAAGAAGACCTTGCTGAACTCGCCGCCGGCGCGCGCCAGGATCCGGCCGGCCGCCTCGCCGCGGGCCAGGTTGGCGTGGGCGGGCGCGACGGTGGTCAGCAGGTCCGCCTGCGCCTTGATGCCGGCGATCACCCTGGGGTGCTGGTGCCCGATGTTCACGTTCACGAGCTGGCTGGCGAAGTCGAGGTAGCGGTTGCCGTCCGCGTCCCACACTGTGCTGCCGAGGCCGCCCGCGATGGCCATGGGCTTCAGCGCGCCCTGCGCGGACCAGGAGTGGAAGACGTGGGCGCGGTCGAGGTCGAGCGTGCGCTGTCCCTCGTCGGTGTCGGTGGGCGCGAGAGTCATGGTGCATGTCCTTGGTCGGTTCGAGGTGCGGGGACCGGGAGGGGGATTCTCCCGGTCCGTCGCGGGGAAAGTGCAGGAGTGCTCGTTGCCGCCCTCGTTGAGGGTGACCTCGATCGGAGAGAAGTCGGTTCCGATCACATCATCGCCCTCGTCGATGAGCTCCTTCAGCGCCGTGTCGAGTACTCGTTGGAGGATGCCGTCGCGGCGCCGACAGGAATCGACACAGCACGCTCTTGCCGCTCATGCCCTGGCCACGATGGTGTCGCGCAGCGCCGGGATGACGGTCTCTCCGTACACCCGGAGGGTCTCCTCCTTGTTGTCGTGCTGGAGGTAGCCGGCGAACTGGTGCACGCCGAGCGCCTTCAGGCGCTCGAGCTTCTCGATGTGCTGCTCGGCGGTGCCGAGGAGGCAGAAGCGGTCGACGATCTCGTCCGGCACGAACTGGGTGTGCGTGTTGCCCGCCCGGCCGTGCTCGTTGTAGTCGTACGCCTGGCGGCCCGCGATGTAGTCGGTGAGCGCCTGCGGGACGGCTCCCGCAGTGCCGTACTTGGCGACGATGTCGGCGACGTGGTTGCCGACCATCCCGCCGAACCAGCGGCACTGGTCGCGCATGTGCTCCCAGTCGTCGCCGATGTAGAAGGGCGCGGCCACGCAGAACTTGACCGACATCGGGTCGCGTCCCGCCTTCTCCGCGGCGTCGCGGACGGTGCCGATCATCCACTCGGCGATGTCGACGTCGCCGCACTGCAGGATGAACCCGTCGCCCACCTCGCCGGCGAGCTTGAGGGCGAGCGGTCCGTAGGCGGCCACCCAGACCTCGAGCTCGCTGCCGACGCTCCACGGGAACCGCAGGGTGGCGCCGTTGTACTCGACCGAACGGGAGTTGGCCAGCTCCCGGATCACGTGCACCGACTCCCGGAGCTCCTTGAGGGTCGTGGGCTTGCCGTTGGCCACCCGCACGGCCGAGTCGCCCCGGCCGATGCCGCACACGGTCCGGTTGCCGTACATCTCGTTGAGGGTCGCGAACACGCTGGCGGTGACGGTCCAGTCGCGGGTGGCGGGGTTGGTGACGAACGGCCCGACCTTGATCCGCCGCGTCTCCGCGAGGATCTGGCTGTAGATCACATACGGCTCCTGCCAGAGCACGTGGGAGTCGAAGGTCCAGACGTGGCTGAAGCCGTGCTGCTCCGCGAGCTTGGCGAGCCCGACCGTCCGCGAGGCGGGTGGATTGGTCTGCAGAACCGCTCCGAACTCCATCAGCCTCTCCCTCTCAAGTGCCCGTTGCGGCGGGAAGTGCCCGCTGTATCGGTCACTTCGCGCCGGAACGGGCCATTCACAGTCGGCATCAGATGAGGTACTGGGAGAGGCCGCGCTTGATGTACTTGCCGTCCCCCTTCGCGCCGAGGTAGGAGCCGCCGTCCACCACGACCTTGCCGCGGGAGATCACGGTGTCGACGTGGCCGTCGATCTCGAAGCCCTCCCATGCCGAGTAGTCCATGTTCATGTGGTGGGTGCGGCCAGTCTGCTCGCCGCTCGCGTCGATGCCGAGTCCGATCGAGGTGTGCCCGTTCGGGTCGTAGACGACGACGTCGCCGTCGGCTCCCGGCTGGATCACGCCCTTCCTGCCGTACATGCCGAACATCCGGGCCGGCGTGGTGGAGGTGATCTCCACCCAGCGCGACAGCGAGATCTTCCCGTCGACGACGCCCTGGTAGAGCAGGTCCATGCGGTGCTCGACGCTGCCGATGCCGTTGGGGATCTTCGAGAAGTCGCCGACCCCCATGTCCTTCTGGCCCTTCATGCAGAACGGGCAGTGGTCGGTGGAGACCATCTGGATGTCGTTGGTGCGCAGGCTCTGCCACATGTGGTGCTGATGGCCCTCCGCCCGCGAGCGGAGAGGGGTGGAGCACACCCACTTCGCGCCCTCGAAGCCGGGCGCCCCGAGCTGCTCCTCGAGCGAGAGGTAGAGGTACTGCGGACAGGTCTCGCCGAACACGTTCTGGCCGTTGTCGCGGGCGGCCGCGATCTGCTCGACCGCCTGCTTGGCCGACACGTGCACAACATAGAGCGGCGCACCGGTGAGGTTGGCCAGCATGATCGCGCGGTGGGTGGCCTCCTCCTCCGCCTGCCAGGGACGGGTGAGCCCGTGGTAGTACGGCGACGTGTTGCCGGCGGCGAGCGCCTGCTGCACGAGCACGTCGATGACGGCGCCGTTCTCGGCGTGCATCATCATCATCGCGCCGTTCTCCGCGCCCTTCTGGAAGGCCCGGAGGATCTGTCCGTCGTCGGACAGGAAGACGCCCTTGTAGGCCATGAAGAGCTTGAAGCTCGTCACTCCCTCGGCGATGAGCTCGTCCATCGCCGAGAGCGAGCTGTCCTGCACGTCGGACAGGATCTGGTGGAAGCCGTAGTCGATGGCGCAGTTGCCCGCCGCCTTCTGCTGCCACAGGTTGTACTGCTCGACCACGTTCTGGTCCGGGTACTGCACGACGAAGTCGACGATGCTCGTGGTGCCGCCCCAGGCCGCGGCCCGGGTGCCGGTCTCGAAGGTGTCGCTGGCGTTGGTGCCCCCGAACGGCATCTCCATGTGGGTGTGCGCGTCGACTCCGCCGGGGATCACGTACTTCCCCGCCGCGTCGATCACGGCGTCGACGTTCGCCTCGAGGTCGAAGCCGAGGAGCGTCGAACCGGGCGCGAGGACCGCCGCGATGGTCTCCCCCTCGATCAGGACGTCGGCCTGGGCGGTGCCGGTCGCGTTGACGACCGTGCCGTTCTTGATCAGAGTCTTCATTTTCCGGTGCTCCGTTGCGCAGGATTCAGGGGGCGGTGATGGCGACGTAGGAATCGGGGCGACGGTCCCGGTAGAACTGCCAGTCGTCGCGCATCTGCTGCACCATGTCGAGGTCGAGATCCCGGATCAGGATCTCCTCGTGCTCGCCCGAGCCGCGCTCCCCCACGAAGTTGCCGCGCGGGTCGATGACCTGGCTCGTGCCGTAGAAGTCGACGGCCAGCTCGCCGTATTCGTTGTCCTCGCGTCCCACGCGGTTCGGCTGCAGGACGAAGTACCCGTTGGCGACGGCGGCCGCAGGTCCCTCGACCTCCCACAGCCGGTTGGACAGACCCGGCTTCGTGGCGTTCGGGTTGAACACCATGTGGGCGCCGTTCAGCCCGAGCTCGCGCCACCCCTCCGGGAAGTGGCGGTCGTAGCAGATGTACATGCCGACCTTGCCCACTGCGGTGTCGAACACCGGGTAGCCGAGGTTGCCCGGTCGGAAGTAGAACTTCTCCCAGAACCGGTCGAGGTTCGGGATGTGGTGCTTGCGGTACTTGCCCAGGGTCGTGCCGTCGGCGTCCACGAGGACCGAGGTGTTGTAGTAGACGCCGGTGATGTCCTCCTCGTAGATCGGCAGGATCATCACGACGCCGAGCTCCTTCGCGAGCGCGGCGAAGCGCTGCACGATGGGCCCGTCGGCGGGCTCGGCGTAGCGGTAGTACTTCTTGTCCTCGGTGATGCCGAAGTAGGGACCGTAGAACAGCTCCTGGAAGCAGATGATCTGCGCCCCCTGCGCTGCCGCATCCCGAGCGAAGCCCTCGTGCTTGTCGAGCATCGACTCCTTGTCGCCGGTCCAGGTGGTCTGGGTGATCGCAGCACGAACGACGGTCATCGGGTTCTCCTCGCAGTGGGGCCGCCCGGACGCGCGTGGCGCACAGCCGGGTGATGGGGATTATTCGGGGTGCACGTTTCTCGTTCGTTTCGCCGAATGACGGTGCGGTAACAGCGGGCGCCCGGCCGGCCGGCCGGCGCCCGGCCAGCACCGCCGAAGAGCCCGATGGTGCGCACCCTCCGAATGCTAGGGCTCGGGGCTCCCGGAGGCACCACTTCTTCTGCACGCCTGGCGGCCGGCCGGCCCCGCGGCGCGCGTAGACTCGACGGGACCCCTGGGCCTGCTCTGGTCCGGTGCGTCGGTTCGGGAGTTGAGCCGGCAGGTCGATCCGCGGGCGTCGGCGCCCGCAGTCCGACCGCCACTCCTGGAGCCTCATGCACCTGCGCCTCGCCTTCCCCCTCCTTCCGCTCACCGCCGTCGCAGTGCTCGCCGGCTGCGCGAGCCCCGGAGCGGGAGCAGCACCGACTCCCCCCGCCACGACCGCCGCTGCTGCGGTGGCCGTGGACAACTGCGGGACGCCCGTCACCTTCCCTGCCGCACCCTCCCGCGTGCTCACGATCAAGTCGACCTCCACCGAGATGCTGCTCGCGCTCGGCCTGGGCGATCGCATCGTCGGCACCGCCTTCCAGGACGGCCCGCTGCCCGAGAACCTGGCCGCCGACGGAGCTTCGCTCGTCTCGGTCGCCGATCAGGTGCCCACGGAGGAGGCGGTGCTCGGGCTCGAGCCGGACCTCGTCTACGCGGGCTGGGAGTCGAACTTCTCGGCAGACGGGGCCGGCGAGCGCGACGAGCTCCAGTCTCTCGGCATCGCCACTTATGTGTCGCCCGCGGCATGCAAGGAGCCCGAGTACAAGCCGAAGAAGCTCACCTGGGACTCGATCTTCGGCGAGATCCGCGAAGTAGGTGACATCTTCCGCGTGCCGGAGCAGGCGGAGAAGGTGGTGGCCGCGCAGCAGGCGGAGCTCGCCACGGTCGCTCCGGACGCCGAGGGGCGGACCGCCCTCTGGTGGTCCTCCGGAGACGACACCCCCTACGTCGGCGCCGGGACGGGCGCGCCCCAGCTGATCCTCGACACCCTCGGGCTCACCAACATCGCCGGGGATGTGCAGGACACCTGGACGCCCCTCGGCTGGGAGTCGATCGTGGCGGCGGACCCCGACGTGATCGTCCTGGTCGACGCCTCGTGGAACACGGCCGACAGCAAGATCGCGACGCTGCAGACGGATCCGGCGACGAAAAACCTCTCGGCGGTCAAGAACTCCCGCTACCTTCTGGTGCCGTTCCCGGCGAGCGAGGCCGGAGTGCGGAGCGCGGACGCGACCGTCGACCTGGCCGCCCAGCTGGCAGACCTGTCCTGAGGCCCCTGCAGTGACGGCGACGGAAGAGGCGGCGGGACCGGGAGTCACCGGCGCGACGCGGGCGCTCGCGGCGCTCCGCGGCTCACGGCTCACCCTCGCCGGCGTCGGCCTGCTCGGCGTCGTGCTCCTCGGCGCCTCGATCGCCGTCGCGGTCACGATCGGCCCCGCCGACATCGGGGTCGGCGAGGTGTTCCGGTCGCTCTCGTCCCACCTCGGCATCGGGTCCACTCCGCTCAGCGCACTGCGCGACGGCATCGTGTGGGAGCTCCGCCTGCCCCGGCTGCTCACCGCCGCCGCGGTCGGCGCCGGCCTCGCCCTGAGCGGCGCCGTGATGCAGGCGATCACCCGCAACGCCCTCGCCGATCCGTACCTCCTCGGCCTCTCCTCGGGCGCCTCGCTCGGGGCCGTCGCCGTGCTGCTGCTCGGCGTGGGGCTGCTGCTCCCCGTCGCCGCCTTCCTGGGGGCGATGCTGGCGCTGCTGGCAACGCTCGCCCTGGCGCGGTCCGCGGGGGCGATCACGCCCGCCCGGACGGTGCTCGCCGGGGTCGCGGTGTCCTCGCTCGCCGCCGCGATCACCAGCCTCGTGATCTTCTGGACGGCGACCGGCGACTCCTACCGTGAGATCCTCGGCTGGCTCCTCGGCTCGCTCGCCGGCGCTCGCTGGCCCGCCGTGGCCATCGCGGTCGTCGCGCTCGCCGTGGTCGGTGTGCCGCTCCTCGCCGGAGCACGGGTGCTCGACGCCTTCGCGTTCGGCGACACGTCCGCGGCCGCGCTCGGGGTGAACGTCCCCGGGGTGCGCTGGACACTTCTCGGCGGCACCGCGCTGCTCACGGGCGCGATGGTGTCGGTCAGCGGGTCCATCGGCTTCGTCGGCCTGGTGCTCCCGCATGCCGTGCGGCTGCTCACCGGGCCGGGACATCGCGCACTGCTGCCGCTGTCCGCCCTCGCCGGGGCCATCTTCCTGGTCTGGGCGGACACCGCGGCGCGGAGCCTCTTCGATCCGCGCGAGCTGCCCGTCGGCGTGGTCACCGCGATCCTCGGCGCCCCCGTGTTCGCCCTTCTCCTCGCTCGTCGGACCCGCACGTGAGCGACCTCTCCGGCGAGCGGGTGACCCTCACCGCGGGCGGTCGGCTGCTGCTCGACGGGATAGACGTGGCCGTCCGCGCCGGCAGCGTCACGGCGCTGATCGGCCCGAACGGCGCCGGGAAGTCCACCCTGCTGCGCGCCCTCGCCGCCCTCGAGGCGCCCGCCTCCGGCACCGTGCGGTTCGGCACGGTGGACGCGGCAACTCTCAGCGGCGTCCGGCGGGCCCGCATCGCGGCCCTCGTCGAACAGGACGCGAACACCGACCTCGACCTCCGGGTGGAGGACGTCGTCGCCCTCGGCCGCCTGCCGCACGAGGGCGTCTGGGGCGGGCCCCTGAAGGAGCGCGAGCGCATCGTCGAGGAGAGCCTCGACGCGGTCGGCATGAGCGGATTCCGCGGTCGCCGCGTCCCCTCGCTGTCCGGCGGCGAGCGCCAGCGCGTGCTGCTCGCCAAGGCGCTCGCCCAGCGCACGCCGCTGCTCCTCCTGGACGAGCCGACCAATCACCTCGACATCGCCGCGCAGCTGTCGACGCTCGGGCTGCTCCGTCGGCTGGCCGCGGGCGGAGCGACCGTCCTCGCCGCCCTGCACGACCTCGGGCTCGCCGCCGCGTTCGCCGACGACGTCGTGGTGCTCGCGGGCGGCCGGGTGGCGGCATCCGGTCCGGTCGCCTCGACCCTCACTCCCGAGCTGATCCGCGACGTCTACGACGTGGACGCGGTGATCCTTCCGCACCCCACGAGCGGGCGGCCGGTGCTCGCCCTGGACCTGCCCGAAATCGCCGGGGCCGAGCGGGAGGGAAGCCGATGACGCGCATCACCGTGCTCGCGGGCGGGGTGGGCGGCGCCAAGTTCCTCCGCGGGCTGCGGACCGAGGCCGCGCGGCGCTGGCCGGACGGGGCAGGCGGCACCAGCGCTGAGCTCACGGCCGTGGTGAACACAGGAGACGACGCGTGGCTCGCAGGTCTCCGCATCACCCCCGACCTCGACTCGATCCTCTACGCCCTTGCGGGAGTCAACGACGAGCAGCGCGGCTGGGGGCGGGCCGGTGAGAGCGAGCGGGTCAGCGCGGAGCTGCGCGCCTACGGGGTGGGCTGGCCCTGGTTCACGCTCGGCGACCTCGATCTGGGCACCCACATCGCGCGCACCTCGTGGCTCCGGGAGGGCGCACCGCTCGGCGAGGTCGTCACCCGGCTCTCCTCCCGGTGGCCGCTCGGAGTGCGCCTGCTGCCGATGACGGAGCAGGAGGTCGAGACCCAGGTGGAGGTCGAGGACGGAGGCCGCACTCGCCTGATGCACTTCCAGGAGTGGTGGACGCGCTACCGGGCCTCGCTGCCCGCGCTCCGGTTCGTCCAGCCGGGCGTCGATCGCGCGGAAGCGGCCCCCGGAGTGATCGAGGCGATCGCGTCCGCCGACGTCGTCGTGTTCGCGCCGTCGAATCCCGTCGTCTCGATCGGCACCATCCTCGCGATCCCGTCGCTGGCCAGAGCGGTGCGCGACACCCGCGCTCCCGTCGTCGGCGTGTCCCCGATCGTCGGCGGCGCTCCGGTGCGCGGCATGGCCGACGCCTGCCTTGCCGCCATCGGCGTCGAGACCGGCGCCGCAGCGGTCGCCCTCCACTACGGCTCGCGCGCGTCCGGCGGCCTCCTCGACGGCTGGCTCATGGACACAGTGGACGAGAGCGAGGCGGAGAGCATCAGGGGCGCCGGCATCGCCGCGGCCGCCCGCCCGCTCCTGATGACGGACCTGCCCGCGAGCGCCGCGATCGCCGGCGCCGCTCTCGACCTGGCCGACTCCCTGCGCTAGCCCGATTGCCCCGTCCTCGGTCCCAGGGCCTGCAGGGCACGGGCGGTGAACAGGCCCACGCCGCGCTGCCGGGCGGCGCCGAGATCCGCGAGGGTGTCCACATCCCGCCTCAGCCCCGAGACATCCCGGAGAGCGAGCTCGACGTACCCCGCTCGCCGGTGAGCCAACCGCGAGCCTGTGCCGAAGCGGGGCCGGTGCTGCACGCCCGGTCGCGCGGTGCTGAGCACCGTGCCGCGACCGTCGGCGTCGGGGACGATCGCGCGCGGGACGCGGCCCGCCGCGGTCAGCGCCGCGGCGAGCTGCTCGGGCCGCAGAGCCGGCAGGTCACCGAGCAGGAACGCGACGCCGAGCGCCCGGGAGCGGACTGCCGCTCCACCCGCGGCCAGGGCGGGGAGCAGTCCCGAGGAGGCGGGCTCGGTCACCACTCCGGCGCCGAGGTCGCGGAAGCGCAGCGCGTCGGCCCGGGGAGTCACGACGACCACCTCCCGCACGCCCGCGGCGGCCAGCGCCGCGCGCACCGCATCGAGGGCGAACGCGAGGGCCAGCTCCTCTCGCAGCGAGGGCGCGACGTCCAACCGCGACTTGCCCTGCGCACGGCCCTTCACGGGCACGACGACGGCCCAGTCGAGGCTCACCTTGAGCGGACGAGCCGGACGGCGTGGACCCCGACCGGCAGGGACGAGCGGCTGGGGTCGCCAGGAGGTCGGGAGATCATCGCCGTCAGCCTAGGCCGGGTCTCGCCGGTGGCGGGCGCCTCCCCGGCGGGATATAAATGTTCTGACAAATGGCATCGGCGTCGGTCGAGCCCCGCACTCCTCGACGGAAGGCCGGCAATGGCGCAGGAGCCGAACTTCGACCTCGTCACGATCGGGCGGGTGGGGGTCGACCTGTATCCGCTGCAGGACGGCGTTGGCCTCGAGGAGGTCGAGACCTTCGGCAAGTTCCTCGGCGGCAGCGCCACCAACGTCGCGGTGGCCGCCGCGCGACACGGCCTCCGCACTGCGGTCATCACGCGGACCGGCAACGACCCCTTCGGCCGGTTCCTCCGCGCCGAGATCGACCGGCTCGGCGTCGACAACCGCTTCGTCGCACCGGTCGAGGGACTGCACACCCCCGTGACGTTCTGCGAGATCTTTCCGCCCGACAACTTCCCCCTCTACTTCTACCGGGAGCCGATCGCGCCGGACCTGATGATCCGCTCCACCGAGCTGGACTATGCCGCGATCACGGACGCGGGCATCTTCTGGGCCACGGTCACCGGGCTCTCCCGAGAGCCGAGCCGCGCCGCGCACTTCGCCGCATGGGCTGCACGCGGCCGGCGCCGCTTCACGGTCCTGGATCTCGACTACCGGCCGATGTTCTGGGAGTCCCGGGACGATGCCCACCGACAGGTCACGGAGGCCCTCCAGCACGTCACCGTGGCGGTCGGCAACCTCGACGAGTGCGAGGTCGCGACCGGCGAGTCCGATCCGAGCCGCGCCGCGGACGCCCTGCTCGACCGAGGCGTGGAGCTCGCGGTCGTGAAGCAGGGGCCCCGTGGAGTGCTCGCGAAGACGCGATCCGAGACGGTGCAGGTTCCCGCCGCGCCGGTGCACGTCGTCAACGGACTCGGCGCGGGGGACGGCTTCGGCGGCGCCCTCTGCGCCGGCCTGGTCCGGGAGTGGCCGCTCGAGCGCACGATCCGCTTCGCCGGAGTCGCCGGCGCGATCGTGGCCGGCCGCAGGGAGTGCGCCACGGCGATGCCCACGACGGCCGAGGTCGAGGCGCAGCTCCAGGGGAACCGGCATGCCTGACGCGTCGCTGCAGGACGGGTTCGACCGGCTGCGGAACGCCCGCGCGACGGCGCCCGACTCGATCTCCTCCACACTGTCCGGCCGCACGAGGCGGAAGCTCCTCCGCGGCGACGGCCGCCTCTTCATCGTGGCAGCCGACCATCCCGGGCGCGGCGCACTGGGCATCGGGTCGCGCGAGCTGGCCATGGGCGACAGATACGACCTCCTCGGCCGGCTCGCGCAGGCGCTGCGGAACCCCGGGGTGGACGGCGTGCTCGGCACCGCCGACATCCTCGAGGACCTCGCGATGCTCGGCCTGCTCGAGGACAGGATCGCCGTCGGATCGATGAACCGCGGCGGCCTGCGCGGCGCCCGCTTCGAGCTGGACGATCGCTACACCGCGTACACGATCCCCCGGATCGTCGAGGACGGCCTCGACGCCGCCAAGGCGCTGGTGCGCATCGACCTCGACGACCCGGGAACAGCGGACACTCTGTCGGCGACGGCGGATGCGGTGTCCCAGGCCGCCTCGGCCCGCGTCCCGATCCTCCTCGAGCCGTTCCTCAGCCGCCGTGAGAGCGGCGCCGTCGTCAACGACCTCACGCCCGACGCCGTCATCCGCTCGGTCGCCATCGCCTCCGCCCTCGGCTCGTCCAGCGCGTACACGTGGCTGAAGCTGCCGGTCGTCGACGACATGGCGCGGGTCATGACGTCGACCACGCTGCCGACCCTCCTCCTCGGCGGCGACGGCGACGGCCGGCCGGACGAGATGTTCGAGTCATGGGACGCGGCGCTCCGACTGCCGGGCGTCCGCGGGCTCATGGTGGGGCGCACCCTGCTGTACCCGCCGGACGACGACGTCGATCGCGCCGTCGACATCGCGGCGCGCCTCGTGCACCCCTACCCCTCACCCGATCCCGCTTCCGGCGACCGCAGCAGCCGGTGACAGGTGCGATGGAGAGCCCCTGGTCCGCCCCTCCGGCCGCCTGACAGCGGACGGCTGGGCGGCTCGGGACTCGACGCGGCTGGCCGCCCTGCTCGCGTCGATGGCGGAGCGGTACGGAGAGGTCTACGGCACGGTCGGGTCACCCTCTGCGACGTGACCGCCGACGCGGGGGGCTCGCCCTCTTCCGCTCGCGGGTCCTGAGCTCCCGCTAGCGCAACGGCGCGGAGGTCCGGTCCGCTCAGCGAAAGCTGACGCGGAGCCCGCTCCTCACCTTCGCCGGCATCCGCGAGTAGGTCACCCGCAGGTCCTGGCCGGGCACGAGCTGCCACGGCGAGCGGAGGAACACACGGAGTCCGGCCTCGATCAGGCGATTCGTGGCCGACTCGCCGGGGCAGCGGTGATCCTCTGCGACGCGGCCCGCACCCTGGGCGACGATGTGCCGCGGATCCGCCGTCTCGAACCGCTCCGGCCAGAAGCGCTCCGGCTCCGGCCACAGGCGGGGGTCGTGGTTGGTGCCGTAAATGTCGAGCATCACCCAGTCCCGGTGCGCGAACTCGTGGCCGCTCCAGGTGAACGGGCGGCGGACCCTGCCCGCGATCACCGGGAAGAACGGGGTGCGGCGGCGCACCTCGTTGGCGAAATCCGTGAGGTCGCGGGGGCGGCCGCCGGCCAGCCGGGCGCGCGCCTCGGGGCGGCTCGCAAGGGCCAGCAGGGCGAACTCGACGAAGCGAACCACCGCGACGATCGGCCGGAGGAGGTTGACCAGCTCGACGGCGGCGACGGCGGCAGGGAGCGGCGAGCCATCGTCGCCGATCCAGCGCGCCACGGCCGCCAGCGGCGACTGCACCGGCGGAACGATCCGGCCATCACGCACGGCGACGATCAGCTCCGCCGCCCATCGCTCCGTGCGGTGGCGGCGAAGTCGGGCGGCCCAGTTCACCGGGCCGAAGGATCCGGCGCGCTCCACCATGGCCGCGAGCTCGGAGGCCCTGGCCCGGAACACCTCCCGGTCCGGATCCGGGATGCCGGCCCACCGGAAGGCGGTGCGCGCGAGGATCGGGCCGAGCTCATCGTGCAGGACGATGGACCCGTCGCGCCGGCGTGCCAGCGCGGCCGCGAGCTCCTCCTCGAAGATCTCCCCCATCCGGTTCTCCCCGCCGCCGGTCAACAGGGCGAGGAAGCCGGCCTTGCGCTGCCGATGGGCGGCGCCCTCGAGCGTCTGCACGCTGCCCTCGTCCTGCAGCAGGTGGAACGTCGAGGCGGGCATCGCCCCCTCCCGATCGAAGCGGTCGCCCTCGTAGAAGATCCGTGCGGCCTCTCCCCCGCGGATGCAGGTGATCGGCCTGCCCATCAGGCGGGTGCGGAAGCCGTCCGTCCCGAGCCGGTCGCAGGTGCGCGAGATGTAGTGGTACCCGTCGGCGACGAACGCCAGGGAGCTGTCGGGTGTGCTGAGCATCGGGAACATGGCGCCTCCGTCGTCAGGGTATGCGCCGAGGCGGGGCCGTGCAGGGGCCTTGCGCCAGGACGCGATATCTCCCCGTCGACCGCGAGCGGCGCGGCTAGGCCATCGCGCGCAGCCGCGGGGCCAGGTCGCGCTCGAAGAGTTCCAGGAAGCGGCGCTGGTCGTCGCCCGGACCGTGGAACACCAGGTGGTTGAAGCCCCAGCGGATGTACTGGCCGATCCGCTCGGCCACGTCGTCGGGGTCGCTGCCCACGATCCAGCGGGACGCGATCTGCTCGATCGGCAGCGCATCCGCGGCGCGCTCCATCTGCACCGGGTCGGTGATGGAATGCTTCTCCTCCGCGCTCAGCGACAGCGGCGACCAGAAGCGGGTGTTCTCCAGCGCCGCGTCGGCATCCGTGTCGTAGCTGAGCTTGATCTCGATCATCCGGTCGAGGCTCTCGGGGTCGCGGCCCGCGGCCGCCGCGCCTTCCGCTACCGCGGGCAGGAGCTTGTCGACGTAGAGCTCTGCGCCCTTCCCCGAGGTGCAGATGAACCCGTCCCCCGCACGGCCCGCATACTTGGCGACCACCGGCCCGCCCGCCGCGATGTAGACGGGCACGCCGCCGTCGGGCCGGTCATAGATGCTCGCATCGTGGGTGCTGTAGAACTCGCCGTCGAAGTTGACGCGGTCGCCGCTCCACAGTTCGCGGATCAGCCGCACCGACTCCCGGAGCCGCGCGAACCGCTCCTTGAACTCCGGCCACTCCTGCTCGCCGGGGCCACGGAAGCCGGTGGCGATCTCGTTGAGCGCCTCACCGGTCCCGACGCCGAGCAGGACCCGCCCCGGATAGAGCACGCCGAGCGTGGCGAAGGCCTGCGCGATGACGGCGGGGTTGTAGCGGAAGGTGGGGGTGAGCACCGAGGTGCCGAGCTGGATCGTCGAGGTCCGCTCCCCCACCGCGGTCAGCCAGGCGAGCGCGAACGGGGCGTGCCCGCCCGTGTGCCGCCACGGCTGGAAGTGGTCACTGACGGTGGCGCTCTCGAAGCCGTGCTGCTCGGCCGCGACCGCGAACTCGACGAGGTCGCGGGGGCCGAACTGCTCGGCGGAGGCCTTGTAGCCGAGTTTGAGGGGAAGCATTGCGGGTCCTTTCGGTGAGGGTTCAGGGGGCGGCGGAGGCGCTGCCGTCGCGGAATCCGGCGGCGTAGGCCTCGTCGCTGCCGGTGCGGAACATGTCCTGCTCGGCGGGCCGCACGAGCGCCCGGGCGCCGGGCGCGTCGAGCGAGGTCACCAGCCGGCCGAGGCCGCGCACCACGGCCACCGGCAGCGAGGCCGCCTTGCCCTTGACGAGGTCCGCGGCGGAGGCGATCTCGTCGGCGACCGCGGGCACGGTCACATCCAGTGCCCTGCCGCCGGCGTCGGCCGTGCCGCGCAGATCGTCGACCACGAGCACTCCGGCTGCACCGATGGCCGCGTCGGTCTGCCCCACCCGCCACGGCCGGCCCAGGGTGTCGCTGACGATCACCCCGATCCGAGTCCCCCGGTCCGCGAAGGCCCGGGCGATGGCCCGGGCCGAGGCGTCGGGGTCGACGGGGAGCAGGAGCACGTAGCCCTCCGGCACGTTGCTCGAGTCGACACCGGCCGCCGCCTGCACGATGCCGAGCGGGTTCTCCACGATGCGGGTGACGCCGCCGGGATGCCGGCGGCTGGCGACCACCCGCACGGTCTCGGCGGTGATGGCGTCCTCCCGGTCGGTCGCCGCGATCAGGCGACCCTCCGCCTTGGACACGATCTTGCTGCTGACCACCAGGATGTCGCCGTCCTGCAGATCACCGACCCAGCCGACGAGGAGGGAGGGCAGGTGGTCGCCGGCGGAGACCTCCGGAATGCCGGGGACCGCCCACACGGAGAAGCCGCCGTCTGCCGCGGTCATCTCAGCGCACCAGCCGGGGCAGCACATCGCGCGCGAAGACGTCGATCCACTCGCGCTGGTTCCTGCCGGCGTTGTGCAGGTAGATGCGGTCCGCGCCGAGATCCGCGTAGCGCTGGATGGCGGCCCGGTGCACGTCCGGGTCTGCGGAGATGACCATCCGTCCCTCGAAGTCCTCGATCCGCACGAGCTTGGCGAGCTGCTCGAACTCGAACGGGGAGCGGATGTCGCTCTTGGGGAAGCGCATCCCGCCGTTGGGCCACTCCCGCAGCGCGTTGGCGCGCGCCTCCTCGTCGGTCGGCGCCCAGGACAGGTGCAGCTGGAGCACCTTAGCGGTGGGGGCGGTCCTGCCCGACTCGCGGACCCCGTCGTCGAACCGTGAGAAGAGGCCGGCGATCTTCTCCACCGGGGCACCCACCGTGATCAGCCCGTCCGCCTGCCGGCCCGCCCGGCGGGCGGTCACGGGGCCTGCGGTCGCGATGAGCACGGGCGGGGGGACCTCGGGCATCGTCCAGAGCCGGGTGGACTCGAGGCGGAAGTGGGGACCGGAGTGCTTCACATCCCGGCCGGCCCGGGAGGCCTGGAAGAGCTTGGTGATGAGGTCGACGGCCTCGAACATCCGGTTGATCCGCTCGGCCGCCTCCGGCCAGTATTGGCCCACGATGTGCTCGTTGAGGGCCTCGCCCGAGCCGATGCCCAGCCAGTGCCGCCCCGGATACATCGCGGCGAGCGTGGCGGAGGCCTGAGCGACCATCGCCGGATGCCAGCGGAAGGTGGGCGCGGTGACGCCGGGACCGAAGTCGCCGGTGGTGCGCTCGGCGACGGCGGTCAGCACGTTCCAGACGAAGGAGCTCTGCCCCTGCGCGGGGACCCACGGCTGGAAGTGGTCGGCGGCCATCACGCCGGAGAAGCCGCGGCTCTCGGCATAGGCGGCGAGCGCGACCGCCTCGGCCGGGGCGAACCGCTCGAGCATCGCCGCATAGCCGACGGAGAAGACGCTCACTCCCTCATCCTTCCACCGCTCGCGACCTGCCGACTTCGGTCGCTGTCACCCGCCCCGATGTGACCGAACCGGGCAGGTCGGCGCGGAAGCGGGACGCTAATCCGCGGCGGGAACGAGGTCGACCGACGTGTGCGGCTGCAGGTACTCGCCCACCGCCGGCGGAACGTAGGGCGTGACGTCGCCGCCGAGCGCCGCCACCTGCCGCACCAGCGAGCTGGACACGTGCGCGTGCGCGGGGTCCGGGAGCAGGAACACCGTCTCCACGTGCGCGAGGTTGCGGTTGACGATCGCCATCGGCGTCTCGTAGGCGACATCCACCTGCGAGCGGATGCCCTTCACCAGGACGGTCGCCCCGACATCGGTGCAGTAGTCCACCAGCAGCCCGACGCTCCAGGACGCGACCCGGATGTGCCCGCCGAGGCCGGCGTCCGAGATGCTCCGCTCCAGCAGGCTCACCCGCTGGCCGATCGGCAGCAGCGCACCCTTGTCCGGATTGTGCACGACGAGCACGTGCAGCTCATCGAAGAGGTTGGCCGCGCGTTCGATCACATCCAGGTGGCCGAGGGTGACAGGGTCGAAGGACCCAGGAACAACGGCGATCCTGCGCATTGCGCCACTCTATCGGGGGCACGTTACCGGAGCGTTACAGAGACCGGCGGAAGTCCCGGGGCCCGCTCGCTCAGTTCTTGGCGAGGAACTCGCGGGAGGACTCGTCGAGCCGGCGAGTGATGGCCTCACGCAGGGCAGGATGCCCCGCGAGAATCGGGTCCTTCTCGAGCAGCTCGCCCGCGGCGATGCGCGCGTCGCCGATGAGGTCCGCGTCTGCGACCACCCGGAGAAGTCTCAGCGAGGAGCGCCCGCCCGACTGGGTGGCGCCCAGCACGTCCCCCTCACGGCGGAGCTCCAGGTCGATCTGGGCGAGCTCGAAGCCGTCGAGCGTGCTCGCCACCGCGTCCACCCGTTCCCGGGCGACGGAGCCCTGCTCGGCCGAGGTCACGAAGAGGCACAGTCCCGGTACCCCGCCCCGGCCCACCCGCCCCCGCAGCTGGTGCAGCTGCGAGACCCCGAACCGGTCCGCGTCGAGCACGATCATCGTCGACGCGTTCGGCACGTCCACGCCGACCTCGATCACGGTCGTCGAGATGAGCAGGTCGATGCGCCCACCCGCGAAGTCCTGCATCACCGCATCCTTCTCGTCGGCGCTCATCCGGCCGTGCATGGCCGCGACCCGGCGACCCGCCAGGGCCTCGACGGTCGCCACGAGCTGCATCGTCGACTCGACCGAAGCCGCCGGGCCCGCGGGCACCTCGTCGGTCCCGGCGGCCTCGCCGTCGTCCTCGGCCGGATGCTTCGCATCGATCGCGGGACAGACGACGAACACCTGGCGTCCCTTCTCGATCTCCTCGGCGGCCCGCTGCCAGATCCGACCGGTCCAGCCGGGGTGATCGGCGAGCGGAACCACGAAGCTCTCGATGCCGGCCCGGCCGGCCGGCAGCTCGGTGATGGTGGACACGTCGAGGTCGCCGAAGACGGTCATCGCGACGGTTCGGGGAATGGGCGTGGCGGTCATCACGAGCACGTGCGGCGGCATGCCGCCCTTGGCGCGGAGGGCCTCGCGCTGCTCGACGCCGAAGCGGTGCTGCTCGTCGACGACCACGAGTCCGAGGTCGAAGAAGCCGACCTTGTCCCCGAGCAGGGCGTGGGTCCCGACCACGATCGACGCCTGGCCGCTGACCACGCGGAGCAGGGCGCGCTTGCGCTCGGACGCAGACAGCTGCCCGGTGAGGAGCGTCGGGACGAGCTGGGCGGCGAGATCGGGGCCCAGCGAGCGGACGATCGAGCGGAGGTGCTGGGAGGCGAGCACCTCGGTCGGCGCGAGGAGCGCTGATTGCCCCCCGGTGTCCGCCACCTGGAGCATCGCCCGCAGAGCGACGAGGGTCTTGCCCGACCCCACCTCGCCCTGCACGAGGCGGTTCATCGGGGCGGGCGCGGCCAGGTCGGAGGCGATCTGCGCGCCGACGACGTGCTGGTCCCCGGTGAGCTCGAACGGCAGCGAGGAGTCGAACCGGGCGAGCGCCCCGCTGGACTGGAGCGGCCTCGGGGTCGCGGCAACGGCTCGGGCGAACATCCGCTGCTCGAGCAGGGCGGCCTGCAGCACGAATGCCTCCTGCAGCCGCAGCGCGTCGCGCGCGGCCTTCCAGTCGCTGTCGCGCTTGGGCCGGTGGACCAGCTCGAGTGCGGCACCGAAGTGGATGACGCCGAACCGCTCGCGGAGGTGGTCGGGCACCGGATCCTCGATCGGGCCGAGACCGTCGAGGGCGAGGGCGACGGACTTGGCGATCTGCCAGCTGGCGACCGTGCTCGTCGCCGGATAGATCGGCACCGGCGCCTCGGCCCACGCATGCGCGGAGGGGCCCGAGAGGCCAGCCTGCTCCTCGTCCGGGAACAGGTCGTAGTCGGGATGCGCCAGCTGCAGCGCGCCCTTGTAGCGGCTGACCTTGCCCGCGAACACTCCGCGCAGCCCGGGCTTCAGCTGCTGAGCCCGCCAGCCCTGGTTGAAGAAGGTCAGGGTGAGGATGCCGTGGCCGTCGGAGATCGTCACCTCGAGGATCGATCCGCGCCGGGACGCCATGCTGCGCTCCTTCACGGAGCGGATCTCGGCGACGATCGTGACGTTCTCGTCCACGGGCAGCTCGGCCAGGGAGGTGAGTTCACCGCGCTTCGCGTAGCGTCGCGGATAGTGGCTCAGCAGGTCGCCGACGGTGGTCACGCCGAACGCCTTCGCGAACGCCCCTGCGGTGCGCCCGCCGAGCACGTCGCCGAGCTTGCGGTCGAGCGGGCTGGTCACCCGACGAGGCTACCCTCGCGCGCCGACCGCGCGAGGACCGCACCCCTCCGGCCAACCTGCACCGGCACGCGGTTGCGGTTTGGCCGGACGGTTGCGCATCAGCCCGATCCCGCGCGCCGGCGGCGCGGCTCGGGTCAGAGTTCGAAGGGGTAGCCGCCCGACTGGCGGACCGCGCGACCGATCTCGCGGGTGGCGGAGTCGGCGTTCGTCTCGAGGGAGCGCAGCTGGCGGCCGACCTCCCGGGCGGAGCTCTCCAGGAAGGTGGTCGCCACCGTGCGCTCGGCACCGCTCGCCGCCTCGCCGTCCCGGCCGATCACCGCGCTGAGGCGGGAGACGACCGCGACCTGGCCGTAGATCCCCGTCACGACGTTCGCGAGCCGCTTCTGCACGAGCTGGCGCTCCTGGATCCTCGAGCCGTGCTTGCGCAGGGCGGCCTCCGCGGCGCCGCGGAGCCGCGCGGTCTGCTCGGCGATCGCGCCGACGTGCCGGTCGAGCGACGGGGAGGCGCCCTCCAGCCGCTCGGGTCGCAGCCGCATCCCCACCCGCTCGCGCAGATAGGGGCCGAGCACGCCGACGGCCTTGGCCGGGTCGCTGATCCGGATGCCGGTCACGTCGGGCAGGTGCTCGGACAGTGCCTTCACCCCGTTCAGCGCGGTGAACGCGCGCATCACGTCGTTCGCGCCCTCGAAGATGGGGAAGATCCGGAAGTCGCGCAGCGCCTTCGCGAGCGGGTGCCCGCTCATGTACGCCTCGCCGCCGTGCAGCTGGAAGACCCGGTTCAGGGCGTGCCAGCCGGTGTCGCTGGCGAAGACCTTCGTCATCGCGGATTCGAGGGCGAAGTCGGCCTCGCCCCGGTCCACGAGCCCGGTGGTGAGGTAGCTCATCGACTCGACGGCGTAGATCTGCATCTGCAGCCAGGCGATCTTGTCCTCCACCAGCTCGAAGTCGATCAGCGCACGGTCGAACTGCCGCCGGGTTGTCGTGTGCTGCAGGGCGAGCTCCTGGAAGCGCTTCATGCCTCCCGTGATCGATGTGCCCATCGACATGCGCCCGTTGTTGAGCGTGTTCATCGCGATGCGGAAGCCGTCGCCGGGCTCCCCGAGCACGTTGTCCGCCGGCACCCGGACATCCCTGAACCGGATCCGCTGCAGGCGATTGGCCCGCAGTCCCACGGTGTCGAAGCGCGGGCCGGTCTCGAGGCCCTCCGAGCCGCCCTCGACGATCAGGGCCACGTGGCCGAGGTCGCTGCGCGCGAAGACCGTGAGCACGTCGCCGTCGCCGTTGCCGATCCAGCGCTTCTCCCCATTCAGGAGCCAGCTGCCGTCGGACTGGCGCTCCGCCCAGGTCTCCAGGTTGTAGGCGTCGGAACCGACGTTCGGCTCGGTCATGGCGAACGCCGCGAGCTTCCGGCCAGCTGCCAGGTCGGGGAGCCAGCGCTCCTTCTGCTCGACGGTGCCGTAGAGGTGCAGGGGCTTCGTGCCGATGGACTGGTGCACGCCCATCACGACCGAGAGGGTGCCGTCGACCCGCCCGAACTCCTCCATCACCCGGCAGTAGCCCGACTGACTGAGCCCCTGACCGCCGTACTCCGGGTCGACGAACAGGCCGAGCAGTCCTCGCTCGCCGAGGTCGCGGAAGGTGTCGTCGCCGATCCACCGCTCCTCCTCCGCCCGCTGCGCGTCGAAGGTCGACAGGCAGTCGCGTGCGGAGGCCACGAGGCGCTGGGTGTTCGCACGATCCTGGCCCTCCTGCAGCCGATACGGCATCACGAGCTCGCTCGCCACACTGCCGAGGAAGAGCGACTTGCTGAAGGAGGGCTTCTGAGCCCGGTCGACTGCGGCCATTCCGGCATTGTGCTGAGACCGCCACCGCCCCTCCGAATCGGTTGTGCGCTTCCGCAAAAGGCTCCCCCACGAAGCCGGGCGGGACTGTCGGGATGCGCGAACGGGCCCGGAACCCCGCGTCCGCCCGGCGGGTAGCCTGGGATGCCATGACGCGCATCATCTCGGGGGCGGCCGGATCGCTGCGGCTGCGGGTGCCCGGGTCGGGCACCCGGCCCACGAGCGACCGCGTGCGGGAAGGGATCTTCTCCTCCCTGGAGGCCCGGGGCGCGCTCGAGGGCGCGCGCGTCCTCGACCTCTACGCGGGCTCGGGCGCGCTCGGGCTGGAGGCGATCAGCCGCGGAGCGTCGACGCTCGTGCTCGTGGACAAGGCGCCTGCCGCCGCCGCGGCGTGCCGGGCCAACGCGGCCCTGGTGGCGAAGGCCGCCGAGATGGCCCCCGCGGCGCTCCGGGTCGTGCCCGCCAGCGTGCCGACCTTCCTCGCGGGCGACTCCGGCGTCTACGACCTGGTGTTCCTCGATCCGCCCTACAGCCTGCCTCCTGCTGAGCTGGTCCTGGCGCTGGAGCGCCTGGTGCCGCGGCTCGACGAGGACGCGACGGTGGTCCTCGAGCGGAGCTCCCGGCTCCCCGGGCCGCCTCTGCCCGACGGGCTCGTCGAGGAGCGGGCGCGCACCTATGGCGACACCGTGGTGGCCCTGCTCGGCCGAGCCTGACCGGTCGGCGTCAGCCCCGCTCGCGATTCCAGCCCTCGAAGGAGTCCCAGCCGAGCGCGATCCGCGGCGGCTCGGCCCCGTCGACGGAGACGCCGACGCCGTTCCGCACGACACCGATGCGCCGGAAGCCATCGGGCAGCTCCCCCGGCGGGAACGTCGCCAGGAGGGAGTGGTCCTCGCCGCCGGTGAGGACGAGCGCCGTCGCCTCGGCGACCAGTTCCCGGGCGCCGTTCCGGACAGCCTCGACGTCCGGCTCGAGCGCCGCCGAGGAGAGGTCGAGGGACACCCCGCTCGCCTCGGCGATGCGGCTTGCATCGAGGAGCAGCCCGTCGGAGATGTCGATCATCGCCGTGGCACCGCCCTGCATGGCCAGCACGCCGGACGGGATGGGCGGCGCCGGAGCGAGCTGGGCACGGATCAGCTCGGGGTGCCGCTCCCGCAGGGCGGGCAGCGCCGCCGGATCGGGCCGCCCCTCCCCGTCGACCGCGGAGCCGAACAGCAGGCGCAGACCCGCCGCGGCGCGCCCGAGCGGCCCTGCCACGGCCACCACATCGCCGGGCCGCGCTCCGGAGCGGCGCACCGCCGCCCCCCCGCCGAGGTCGCCGAACACCGTGACCGCGATCGTCAGCGTGGGTGAGGCGGACAGATCACCGCCGACCACGCCGACGCCCGGCGCGAGCGCCGCACACGCCTCCCTCAGCCCGTCGGCGAGCTGCTCCAGGAACGCGACCGCCGTCTCCCCCGGCGCCGCGAGGGCGACCACGAGAGCGGTCGGCGCGGCCCCCATCGCGGCGATGTCGGCCAGGTTGGTGGCCGCCGCCTTCCAGCCGAGATCGAAGGGGCTGGACCAGGCAAGGCGGAAGTCCGGCCCGTGCACGAGCAGGTCGGTGGAGATCACGGTGCGCCCGTCGGGAGCCGCGACGACCGCCGCATCGTCGCCGGGTCCGAGCAGCTGCAGGTCCGCCGCAGGCAGTCGCGGAAGGATTCGCCGAAGAGCCGCCGTCTCCCCCACCGCCTGCAGCGTGTCCAGGGTGGCCGCCGCATCCTCGGGTCCGTTCACCGCACCAACGCTAGCGCCCTCCTCCCGTCTCCTCGGCGGGGCCGGAGGCGGCGACCGGTAGCCTGTGGCCGTGCCCGATCGCCGCCTGCCGCGACGTCTCGCCGGTTCCCTCGGGGCCGCGGCGCTGCTCGCGTCCGCCCTGGCCGGCTGCGCTCCGGCCGTCGACCTCGACCCCGCCGAGGATGCCGCCGACGTCGCCTGCGCGAGCATCGTCGTGCGGCTGCCCGCGTCGCTCGGCGACGCCGCCCGCCGAGACACCGACGCACAGGGCACCGCAGCGTGGGGGGATCCCGCCGCCGTGCTGCTGCACTGCGGCGTTCCGGTGCCCGGCCCGACGACCGCCCGGTGTGTGAGCGTCAACGGGGTCGACTGGGTGGAGGACGCCACGGACGCCCCGGTGTACACCTACACGACGTACGGCCGCGATCCGGCGACGAGCGTGACCATCGACTCCGCAGCCGCGTCCGGCTACACCGTCCTCACCGACCTGTCCGAGGCGGTCAAGGCCGAGCCGGGCACGGACGCCTGCGTGGGCGCCGAGGACGTGCAAGCACCGGCCGGCACCGGCTCATGAGAACGTCCCGGGCGTCGAGGGCTACTCGAGGGCGAGCTCGATCAGCTCGTCGATCAGCTCCGGATAGGTGAGCCCGGACGCGAGCCAGCACTTGGGGAACATCGAGATCGGGGTGAATCCCGGCATCGTGTTCACCTCGTTGACCACGAAGCCGGATTCGGTGAGGAAGAAGTCGACCCGGGCGAGGCCCTCTCCGCCGATCGACTCGAAGGCGCGTGCGGCGATCCGCTGCATCTCTGCGAGCTCGCCCTCCCGCAGATCCGCGGGGCAGACCAGCTCGACGCCGGGCGCGCCCAGATATTTGGCCTCGAAGTCGTAGAAGTCCCGCCCGGTCACCACGACCTCGCCGGCGACGGAGACGCGGGCCGGTGCGCCGTCGCGGCCGCCGAGCACGGCGCATTCGACCTCGCGGCCGACGATCTCCCGCTCCACGAGCACCTTCGAGTCCTCGGCGAAGGCCATGGCGACCGCGGCCGCGACGCCTTCGGGACCGGTCACCCGGCTGACGCCGACCGACGATCCGGCGCGGGCCGGCTTCACGAACTGCGGATAGCCGAGCCCCTCGATCCGGCGCTGCCAGAGCTCGCGGTCCGCCGTCCAGCCCCGCTTCGTCAGGGTCACCCAGGGTGCGACCGAGATCCCGGCCGCCTCCAGGACGGTCTTGGTGAAGTGCTTGTCCATGCCGAGTGCTGAGGCGAGCACCCCGTTGCCCACGTAGGGCAGGTTCAGCAGGTCGAGCATGCCCTGCACCGTGCCGTCCTCGCCGAAGGGGCCATGCAGGATCGGGAAGACGAGGTCCACCTCGCCGAGCGAGCGGGAGACGCCGTCCTCCACCACCGTCAGCTCGCGGCTGCGCGTGCTCTCCGGCCAGTGCACCCGGGTGCCGTTGTCGGCGACCTCGGGGAGCACCTCCACATCGAGGGCGAAGCGGGTCGAGTCGTCGTGCTCGAGCACGAACGCGCCATCCCGGGTGATCCCCACCGGCACGACCTCGTAGCGCTCCCGGTCGATCGCGCCGAGCACCCCACCCGCCGTGGCACAGCTGATCGCGTGCTCGCTCGAGCGTCCGCCGAACAGCAGCACGATCCGAAGCTTGGTTCGCGGCATCCGTCACTCCCCCTGGGGCAGGTCATCGGTGGTCAGGTGCGGCGCGAGGTCCTTCGGCGCGAGGGTGCCGTCGAGCACCTGACCGACCTGCTCCACGATCGGCATGTGCACGCCCCGAGTGCGCGCGAGGGCGAGCACCGGCTCGACCGACGAGAGCCCCTCCGCGGTCTGCTGCATCGCCGCGACGACCTCGGCCAACGCGTAGCCCTGCCCCAGCAGCCGTCCCGCCCGGTTGTTGCGGGAGAGCGGCGACTCGCTGGTCGCGATGAGGTCGCCGAGTCCGGCGAGACCGGCCATCGTCTCCGGCTGCGCTCCGAACGCCGAGGCGAAGGCCGACATCTCGGCGAGCCCCCGGGTCAGGATCGACGCCTTCGTGTTCTCGCCGTAGCCCACACCGTCGACGATGCCGATCGCGAGTGCGATGAGGTTCTTCAGCACCCCGCCGAACTCGGTGCCGATGACGTCCGTGTTGACGAATGAGCGGAAGTACGAGTTGGTCGCGGTCGCCGCAATGGTCTGGGCTGTGTGCAGGTCCTCGGAGGCGACGACCGCAGCGGTGGGCATCTCCTTGGCGATCTCGAGCGCGAGGTTGGGCCCCGAGGCGACGGCGATCCGATGACCAGGAAGGCCGAGCTCGCCGGCGAGCACCTCGCTCATCCGGCTTCCCGTGCCCGCCTCCACCCCCTTCATCAGGCTGACCACGATCGCCTGCGAGTCGAGGTGCTCTGCGACATCCCGGAGGTTGGCCCGCAGCGCCTGGCTCGGGATCGAGATGTAGACCTGCTCCGCGCCCGCAACGACGACGCCGAGGCGGGAGTCGGCCTTGAGGGTGCGCGGAAGATTGATTCCGGGCAGGTAGTCGCTGTTGCGCTTGCCTCGGGAGATCTCCTCGGCGAGCTCGGGTCGCCTCGCCCAGATGGTCACGTCGGCGCCGCCGTCGGCGAGCACCTTGGCGAACGTGGTGCCCCAGCTGCCGGCGCCGAGGACGGCGACCCGGGGGCCGGGAGGGGTCGGGTCAGTCAAAGCGGCCCGTCTCCGTCTGGCCGCTCTTGCGCGGGTCCCAGCGCACGGCCGGCGCCTTCTCCCCGCGCAGCCCCTCGAGGAGCACGGTGATGTCATCCATGACCGCCTCGGTGGCTTCGGCCAGGACGCTCGCGTCGATGGGTCTGCCCTGGAAGCGGGACAGGTCGACCGGGTCGCCGAATCGCACCGTGATCTTCGCTCTGGGGAACACCCTGAGCTTCTTGCCGTAGCGCGCCAGAAGGTTCTGGGTGCCCCAGTGCGCGGCCGGGATCACCGGGATGCCGTGTTCGAGGGCGACACGGACGGCGCCGCTCTTGCCGCGCATGGGCCAGAGGTCCGGATCACGCGTGAGGGAGCCCTCCGGGTAGACGACGACACAGCCGCCGGCGGCAACCACCTTCGCCGCCGCTTCGAGGCTCGCCCGACTGCCCGTACCCCCGGCGCGCTCGACAGGAAGCTGACCGGTCGAGCGCAGCACCGCACCCACCAGCGGGATCTTGAACAGGGAGGACTTGGTGAAGAAGTGCGGGGCGCGGCCGATGTGCCAGGCGGCCCACCCCATGACGATCGGGTCGATCTCGCTGTAATGGTTCGGCGCCAGCACGAATGCGCCGGTCTCGGGCACCTTCTCGCCGTCGAGGATCCGCAGGCGGGTGACGAGCCGGAACGGAGGAAGCACGAGGGCGATGACCGGCCAGAAGGCGGACGGCCGCGTCTTCTCCGGCTTCCGTCGCACCGGACCATTATCCCTGTCGCCAGGACTGCGCGCCGCACGGCTGCGCGTGCGTGCCGTCCGGGGAGGGACGGCGCGGAGGGCGCCGTGTCCTCCGGCGCTCCCCCGCGCTCCTCGGGTCATCCCTCGACGGTGAAGCGGGCGCCGAGCGCCTCCAGCTTGGCCAGGAAGTTCTCGTAGCCGCGACTGATGATGCCCACGTTGCTCACGGTCGACCGGCCCTCGGCGGTGAGCGCCGCGATCAGGTGGCTGAACCCGCCGCGGAGGTCGGGGACCACGATGTCGGCGCCGTGCAGCGGGGTGGGGCCGACCACCACGGCGGCCTGCTCCAGGTCGCGGCGGGGAACCCGGCGGGCGGTGCCCACCAGGCCGGTCTTGTGCACGGTGATGTCGGCACCCATCTCGATGAGGGCATCGGTGAAGCCGAAGCGGTTCTCGTAGACGGTCTCATGCACGATGGACGCGCCCTCGGCCTGGGTGAGCGCCACGATGAGCGGCTGCTGCCAGTCGGTCATGAAGCCGGGGTGCACGTCCGTCTCCACGACCACGGGCTTCAGCGGGGTGCCCGGGTGGTAGAACCGGATGCCATCGTCGTAGATGTCGAACTTGCCCCCGACCTTCCGGAAGATGTTGAGGAAGGTCATCATGTGCTCCTGCTTGGCACCGCCGACGAACACGTCGCCACCGGTGGCCAGCGCGGCCGATGCCCAGCTCGCGGCCTCGTTCCGGTCGAAGATCGCCCGGTGCGTGTAGCCGTCCAGCTTGTCGACGCCCTCGATGAGGATCACGCGGTTGGGCTCGACCGAGATGATCGCGCCCATCTTCTGCAGGATCGCGATGAGGTCCATGATCTCGGGCTCGATCGCCGCATTGCGCAGCTCGGTGATGCCCTTGGCGCGGGTGGCGGTGAGCAGGACCTGCTCGGTGGCGCCGACGCTCGGGTATGGCAGCTCGATGTGGGCGCCGCGCAGCCCATGGGGTGCGGTGATGCGGATGCCGCTCGGCAGCTTGTCGACGACGGCGCCGAAGCGGCGCAGGGCGTCGAGGTGGAAGTCGATGGGCCGGTCGCCGATGCGGCAGCCGCCGAGGTCGGGGATGAACGCCTCGCCGAGCTGGTGCAGCAGCGGCCCGCAGAACAGGATCGGGATGCGGCTCGAGCCGGCATGCGCGTCGATGTCCGCCATGTGCGCGCTGCGCACGTTGGTCGGGTCGAGGATCAGGTCGCCGGGCTCTGCGCCCTCGGTGACGGTGACCCCGTGCACCTCGAGCAGCCCGCGGACCACCCGAACGTCGCTGATGTCCGGAACGCTGCGCAGGAGGCTCGGCGTCTCGCCGAGGAGGGAGGCGACCATGGCCTTGGTCACGAGGTTCTTCGCACCGCGGACCTCGATCCGACCCTTGAGCGGGATGCCGCCATCGATGGCGAGTCGGTCCACGGTGAGGCCCACGCTCTCACCGGCCCGGGAAGCTTCCTTGACGAGACTGTTCACGAGATCCTTACTTCCGGTGTCCGGTCCGCGATCTAGCTGCGGGCCGGGAGCGTTGTGGGCCGCCAGCTCTCGCGGCGTCCCTCGAATTCGGCGATGCGCGCCTCGTCGCGCAGGGTCAGGGCGATGTCGTCGAGACCCTCGAGCAGCCTCCACCTGGTGTAGTCGTCGATGTCGAACGGCACGACGATCTCTCCGAGGGAGACGCTCTTCGCAACCAGATCGACGGTAACCGCTATTCCCGGATCCGCTTCGACCCCGGCCCAGAGTTTCTCCAGATCGTCCTCGGAGATGGTCCCGGTGACAAGGCCCTGCTTGCCCGAATTGCCGCGGAAGATGTCCCCGAATCGGGGGCTCAACACGACCTTGAAGCCGAAATCGCGCAGCGCCCAGACGGCGTGTTCGCGGCTGGATCCTGTTCCGAAGTCCTGCCCGGCGAGCAGGACCGACGCGCCGGCGTAGGCCGGCTCGTTGAGGATGAAGTCCGGATCCTGGCGCCAGGCGTAGAAGAGCGCGTCCTCGAAGCCGGTCTTCGTGACTCGCTTGAGGAAGTTGGCAGGGATGATCTGGTCGGTGTCGACGTTGGAGCGGCGCATCGGCACCGCGATCCCGGTGTGCGTGGAGAACCTGTCCATCAGGCACCCACCGTCGGCTGCAGCTGTGCGGCCGGGCCGTCCTGCTCGAGGTCCCACGGGCTGGAGAGCGTGCCGCGGATGGCGGTCGCCGCCGCGACGAGCGGGGAGACGAGGTGGGTGCGTCCGCCCTTGCCCTGGCGGCCCTCGAAGTTGCGGTTGCTGGTGGAGGCGCAGCGCTCCCCCGGGGCCAGCTGGTCCGGGTTCATGCCGAGGCACATGGAGCAGCCCGCGAAGCGCCACTCGGCGCCGAACGCCTCGATGATCTTGTCGAGCCCCTCCGCCTCCGCCTCGAGCCGCACCCGTGCCGATCCGGGAACGACCATCACGCGCACCCCGGGCGCCTTCTGCTTGCCCTGGATGACGGACGCGAACGCCCGCAGGTCCTCGATGCGGCTGTTGGTGCAGGAGCCCATGAACACCGCGTCGACCGCGATCTCCTTGAGGGGCGTGCCGGCGGCGAGGTCCATGTACTGGAGCGCGCGCTCGGCGGCGGCCCGCTCGTTGGGGTCGAGGATCGCCCGCGGGTCGGGGACCGACTCGGAGAGGGAGACGCCCTGGCCGGGGTTGGTGCCCCAGGTCACGAACGGCTCGAGCCGGTCGGCATCGAGGTAGACCTCGGCGTCGAACACCGCGTCGTCGTCGGTGACGAGGGTCCGCCAGTAGTCGACAGCGGCATCCCAGTCGGCGCCCCGCGGAGCGTGCGGCCGCCCCTTCAGGTAGTCGAAGGTGACGTCGTCCGGGGCGATCATGCCGGCGCGGGCGCCCGCCTCGATCGACATGTTGCAGACCGTCATCCTGCCCTCCATCGAGAGGCTGCGGATGGCGCTGCCACGGAACTCGAGCACGTAGCCCTGGCCACCGCCGGTTCCGATCTTCGCGATCACGGCCAGGATGATGTCCTTGGCCGTCACTCCCGGACGGAGTGTGCCGTCGACGGTGATGGCCATCGTCTTGAAGGGCTTCAGCGGGAGCGTCTGGGTGGCCATGACATGCTCCACCTCGCTGGTGCCGATGCCGAAGGCCATGGCGCCGAACGCGCCGTGTGTCGACGTGTGCGAGTCTCCGCACACCACGGTTATGCCCGGCTGGGTCAGGCCG
>NZ_JAODMK010000027.1 GCF_025465545.1 Naasia sp.
CCGTCCGGCTCGACATTCTGAACGCGTATGACGCGGCGGGTGGGCAGAAGGGGATCCTGGGCTGGCCGACGACGGGCGCGACGAACTCGAAGGCCAACGGCGGCGGCGCGATCCAGAGGTTCACCGGGGGCACCGTGTATTACACGGCAGCCAAGGGGGCTCATGCGATGACCGGGGCGGTCCTGGCGGAGTATCTGCGGCGCGGCGGCGAGGCGGGCACCCTCGGCTGGCCAGTCGGGAACGCCAAGCACTCCACCGGGACCGAGGGCGGCGACGTGCAGGAGTTCCAGAGCGGCGGGATCTACTCCTCCGCCTCCGGGGCCTACGCCGTGCGGCTCGACCTGCGCGCGGCCTATCTCGCCCAGGGCGCACAGACCGGTCGGTTGGGTTGGCCCACGGGATCCGCGAAGTCGGCGGGGACCGGCGTGAGCGCCCAGACGTTCCAGCACGGCACCATACGATGGAGCGCGAAGTCCGGGGCGGTCGTCCAATAGGTGGCCTGTCCGCGCCCGGCTCGGACAGAACCCTGATGCAGCCCTCCCTCCCGCACCCCCGAGTCGTGGCGGTCGTGGTCGCATACAACCGGCAGGAGCTGGTGGGGGAGTGCCTCGCGGCGCTCCTGAACCAGTCGCGCCCGGTCGACGCCGTGGTCATCGTCGACAACGCCTCGACGGACCGCACCCTCGCGGTCGTCCGCGCGGCAGCCCCGGACGCGGATGTGGTGGCACTGACACGGAACACCGGCGGAGCGGGCGGCTTCACGGTCGGCATCGCGCGGGCCATGGAGCAGCACCGTCCTGACTGGGTCTGGGTGATGGACGACGACACGGTTCCCAATCGGACGGCGCTCGACGAGCTCCTGGCGGCAGATGCTGCGCTGCTTCCGCTCCGGCCCTCGGTCCTCGCCTCCCGAGTGGTCTGGATCGACGGCCAGGACCACCCGATGAACACCCCACGACCGAACCCGTTCGCCACCAGGCGGCTCCGCCGCCACGTCGAGTCCTCCGGCGGCATGCCGGTCCGCTCGTCCTCGTTCGTGTCATCGATGTTCTCCGCGGAAGCGATCAGGAAGGCCGGCTTTCCGGTCGCCGACTACTTCCTCTGGAACGACGACTTCGAGTTCGCCAGCCGCCTGATCCGGCGCTCCGCCGGGGTTGTCTGGCCGACGAGCGTGGTCGTGCACAAGACGAGGGTGCTCGGCTCGACCGACGCGGATCCCGGCGAGCGCTTCTACTGGGAGGTGCGCAACAAGGTCTGGCTTTTCCGCTTCTCCCGATCGCTGTCGCTCCTCGAGAAGGCGCTCTACCTCGCGTCGTCGCTCGCCCGGTGGGTGCGCACCTTCCGCGGCTCCGCGAACCGGCCGGTCCTCAGAGCCGGGCTCGTCCGTGGCCTGCGGGACGGGTTCGGCCGGCGTCCCCACCCCAACTCGGCTGTGCTGGCGGATGCCGGCGTACCGGGGTCTGTTCTCGCGGCTCTCGCCGCGGTCGACCCGCCCCGGTGATCGGCATGTCCGCGGAATTCTCGCTGCTGCTGCCGGTCTATCACGGCGATGACGCGGCATTCCTCCGGCGCTCCTTCTCGAGCGCTGTCGAGGAGCAGACTCTGCGGCCGAGCGAGGTGGTGGTCGTCCAGGACGGGCCGGTGGGCCCCGCCCTCGCCGCGGAGCTCGAGCGGATCCGCGAAACCAGTCCGGTGCCGGTCACCCACGTGCGGCTGGAGACGAATCAGGGGCTCGCGGAGGCGCTCACGCACGGCCTCCGCGCCTGCAGGCACGACCTGGTCGCGCGGATGGACGCGGACGACATCGCTCTTCCCGGTCGTTTCGCCGCGCAGATCCCCGTGATGGTGGACCGACGGCTCGACATCCTCGGCACCGGGATGTACGAGTTCCAGAACGACCCTCAGCAGGTCAGCGGTCGTCGGCAGCCCCCGGTGGGTCAGGAGCGCATCGAGCGCTACGCGCGCTTCCACGACCCGTTCAACCACCCGACTGTCGTCTACCGGCGCGCGGCGGTCGAGCAGGCCGGCGGATACCAGTCCATGGGGCTCATGGAGGACTACTGGCTCTTCGCCCGAATGATCGCAGCGGGTGCCCGGGTGGACAATCTCTCCGATCCGCTGGTGCTGTACCGGGTGGGGGCAGGTGCTTATGCCCGGCGGGGCGGAATCGCCCAGCTCAGGGCCGAGATCGCGCTGCAGCGCGAGTTCCGCCGGACCGGCTTCACCACGCCGGCGCAGGCCGCTCGCAATGTGCTGATCCGGGCGGGCTACCGGCTGGTCCCCGTGGCCATGCGGAGGCTCGCCTACCGCAGGCTCATCGCGCAGGGCTAGCCGCTCAGGCCCGGTGGGGCTTTTGTTAGCCTTGCGGGGGCGCAGACGCGTCTCCGGCGGAAGGGACAACCATCACCGATCTTCTCGTCGTGGGCTCCGGATTCTTCGGCCTCACGATCGCCGAGCGCATGGCCGACGAGCTCGGCCTGCGCGTGACCGTCATCGATCGGCGCGGCCACATCGGAGGCAATGCGTACAGCGAGAGGGAGCCGGAGACCGGCATCGAGGTGCACCGCTACGGCGCCCACCTGTTCCATACGTCCAACCGTCAGGTGTGGGACTACGTCAACCGGTTCACCACCTTCACCTCCTACCAGCACCGCGTCTACGCCAACTACCGCGGTGAGGTGTACCCGCTGCCGATCAATCTCGGCACCATCAACCAGTTCTTCCGCGCCGCGCACTCGCCGGAGTCGGCCCGCGCCCTGGTCGCCTCTCAGGCCGCCGAGGTCTCGCCAGGCGAGATCTCGAACCTGGAGGACAAGGCGGTCTCGCTGATCGGCCGCCCCCTGTACGAAGCGTTCATCCGCGGCTACACCGCCAAGCAGTGGCAGACCGACCCGCGGGAGCTGCCGGCCGAGGTCATCGGGCGTCTCCCGGTGCGCTACAACTACGACAACCGCTACTTCAACGACACCTACGAGGGCCTTCCCACCGACGGCTACACGTCCTGGCTTGAGCGGATGGCCGACCACCCCCGCATCGACGTGAAGCTCGACACCGACTTCTTCGACTCGAGCCATGAGTGGAGCAGGAGCGGCACGGCCGGACGTCTGCCGGTCGTCTACACGGGTCCGATCGACCGGTACTTCGACTATCAGGCAGGCGAACTGGCCTGGCGGACCCTGGACTTCGAGCAGGAGGTACTCCCCGTCGGCGACTTCCAGGGGACCCCGGTGATGAACTACTCGGACGAGGACGTCCCGTACACGCGCATCCACGAGTTCCGCCACTTCCACCCGGAGCGCGAGTATCCGTCCGACCAGACGGTGATCATGCGCGAGTTCTCCCGGTTCGCGCAGCGCGGCGACGAGCCCTACTACCCGGTCAACACCGCATCGGATCGGGCGGGGCTGGTGCAGTACCGGGAGCTGGCGAAGGCCGAGCCGAACGTGCTCTTCGGCGGGCGGCTGGGAACCTACCAGTACCTCGACATGCACATGGCGATCGGGTCGGCGCTGTCGATGTTCAGCAACCGCCTGCGGCCGCACTTCGAGTCCGGCGAGGCGCTCGTTCCGTAGCCTTGTCCGCGATCCGCCGAGTGGGTTGAACCGCTCAGCGTCCGCTGAAGGTGGTCTCCCATGTCTCCGGAGAGGTCAGTTCGGGCAGCGCCGCCCGGTAGTCCTCCGCGAGCCGCGGCCAGCTGCGGCGCAGCGTGCGATGGAGGCGGACGCTCTCCGTGAGGAGGCGCCGGAACTGCGCCCGGTCCCGCCGGTACCACGCCAGTCCTGCGCCGTCGGCGGTGGGCACGAGGACGCTGTCCGCGCGCGGGAGGACCCACCAGGTGGCGTCCCCGCGGGTGAGCTCCAGGTTGGGGCGCTGCAGCGCGTCCTCGGGCGTGCGACGCACCCAGTGCCGCAGCACCTGCGCCGCCGTCCACCCGGCCAGCCTGATGCCGCGGGGGGCGAACTTCCGATCCGCGTTCGCGGGATGCCGCAGCCCCAGACGGGTGGATGGACGGTCCCCCTCCCGATACACCTTCTTCTCGGGGAAGCGGGCCGCGGCCTCCCGGAGCCGGGGAAGGGTGGAGCCGAGCGCCTCGTGCATGCCCCCGGGTCCGGCGAGCACGTCCTGGAGGGCGCGGTGGCGCAGGGTGATGGCGTAGTACTGCATCATCAGCAGCTGCTTGACGTCCTGGTTGGCGCTCGCCCGCAGCACCGCCCGTCCGCGGGGAGAGGAGGAGTGCAGCAGCGCCGTGACGATGCGGTTGCGGGCGTGGTAGTAGGCCTGCCAGTCCTGGGTGTCGTCCTTGTCGAGCCAGGAGACGTGCCAGATCGCGGCGCCGGGAAGGGTCACGGTTGCGATGCCGGCGTCCTGCGCGCGCAGGCCGTACTCCGCGTCGTCCCACTTGATGAAGAGCGGCGCGGCGAGCCCGACGGACCTCAGCACCTCGACCGGGATGAGGCACATCCACCACCCGTTGTAATCCGCGTCCAGCCTGCGGTGCATCCAGGGGGTCGAGGCGAGGCCGGAGGTGGCGAGATCGTGGCGCAGCTGCTCCGGGAACGCCGGTCCCCAGTAGAGCGAGGTGCGATCGACGATCTCGGCGAAGGCGTGCAGCACCGTCGGGTGCGCCAGGTCGAGCATCTGGCCCCCGACGATCGTCGGCTCGGCGCAGTAGCGCGAGAACCGCAGCAGCCGGAGGATGCTCTCCGCATCGATTCGCACATCGTCATCGAGCAGCAGCACCGATCCGGTCCCGGGCAGCTGCAGCCCCTCGTACATGGCGCGGGCGAATCCGCCGGAGCCGCCGAGGTTCGCCTGCTCGATCACCTGCAGGCGGTCGTCGAGCCGGCTCCGCGCCTCCTCGAAGCCGGCCTGTGCGGTCACCCGGTCGGTCCCCTGGTCGATGACCAGGATCCGGTCGATCTCGGCGAGGAGCTCGGGAGCGTCGGCAAGCGCGCCGAGCGTCTGCAGCACGTAGTCCGGCTTGTTCATCGTGGTGGTGCCCAGCGTGAGCTTCGATGCGCGAAGCGGCGGGGTGTCGGCCGACCACGTGGCGCCCAGCAGCTCGAGGCCGGCGGAGAGCTCGAACCAGTACCAACCGCCGTCCTCGAAGGAGCCGAGGGGGAGCGCGCGGACCGTCTCCGCGGAGTCGGCGACAGTGATGGTCTCGACCGGCGCGGACTGCCCTGACGCGTCCGATCTGAGGATCCGCAGCTGACCCGCGCCCGCGGTTCGGGTGCTGAGGGTGACGGTCCGCAGGTGCGTCCAGTGCCGCCAGTAGGCGGCGGGAAAGGCTCCGAAGTACGCACCGTTCGGGCCGTCGAGCGGCGTGGTGACGCGGGCGAGCAGGAACCGCGACGTCATGGGCGGTTCCTCGGGGACGTCATCGCAGAAGATTAGCCGATGCGCGCTCGGCGGCCGGGCGGCTCCGTGCGGGTCCCAGCGGATCCGGGGCTCCGACGTAGAATCGATCGATCGAAGGGCCGGCTATCCGGCGGAGACGGGGAACGGGACACGTGCGGGAGTCGGTGGGACGGGCGGCGGTCGCGGGCCTCCTTCTCGGTCTTGTCGGGCTGCTGTGCGGGGCCCTCGTCGAAGCGGCTCCGCTGTTCCTCGCCTCGGCGGTGCTCGCGTTCGTCTCCGATCAGGTGCTGCTCGCCGCTCCGAACGCGGCCACCCGGCTGCTCGCCCGCCTGCAGCTCGGCTTCGCAGCGAGGACCTGGCTGCGGGGCGGCCTGCTGTTCGTGGGCCTCGCGGCCATGCAGGACATCTTCGCCGGCCCTGCGATCGTCGCGGCGATCGTCGCGGTCCTCGCTCTGGGGCTCGGCAACGCGGTCTACTCCCGGGCGATGCTCTCCCTGCGCCAGCGCGCGGACGCAGAGGTGGCCTGGCGCAACGTCCCGGTCCGCGGAGTCACCTCCTCGCCCGTGTTCCGGGAGCCGGTGCCCGCTCGCCTCGGTGGAGACGGCGTGCAGCTGATCGCGGCCAGTGAGGTGCTCCTGCTCGCGGGAGCGGGAGCGGCCGCGACCGCTCGCAATTCCTGGTGGCTGGTCGCGGGCGCGCTGGCCACGTCGGTCGCCGTGTCCGTGCTGGTGCTCCTCGGTCTCCTGGCGTGGCGCAGGATGCGGGCCCGCGGTCCGGTCTCCGACGCCAACGAGGCCGTCCGGCAGGCGTTCCAGGCGACCCGCCCTGAGGTGGTCTTCTACTTCTCCTCGCCGGCCTCCGGCAGCTATGCGCTTGCCGTCTGGCTGGACGTGCTCACCTCGATCCGGCGCCCCGCCGCCATCATCCTGCGCGAGCGGACGCACCTCTCGGTGCTCGAGGGCGTGACGGTCCCGATCGTGGTGCTGCCCACGGCGCCCGACGTGGAGAGGTTCGCCACCCCCTCGATGCGGGTCGTGCTCTATCCGACCAACGTCATCAAGAACAACCACATGGTGCGGCTTCCCGGGATGCGCCACTGCTTCATCGGGCACGGCGACAGCGACAAGGCGGGAAGCTACAGCCCGGTGTCGCGCATGTACGACGAGATCTGGGTCGCCGGGCAGGCCGGAGCCGACCGCTATGCAGCGACGAAGGAGGGCTTCCGCGAACAGCAGATCCGGATCGTGGGGCGCCCGCAGCTCGCGGGCATCGTGCAGGCCCAGGAGCCGATCGGGCAGCGGCCGGTCCGGGTCCTGTACGCGCCGACCTGGGAGGGATTCTTCGACCAGTCGGACTACTCCTCACTTGCCGGCATGGGTGAGCAGATCGTGCGGGCGCTGCTCGATGCGGGGGCCACCGTCCTCTTCAAGCCGCACCCCGCCACAGGCGAACGGCTGCGCGAGGCGACCCAGGCGAGCGCGCGGATCGCGCACCTGCTCGCTGCCTCCCCGGGCGCCGGGCACGAGGTGGTGGGCACGGGCAGCGGCAGCCTCTACCAGGCGTTCAACCGCGCCGACCTCCTCATCACCGACGTCTCCAGCCTCATCACGGACTTCCTCGCCTCCCGGAAGCCCTACATCGTCACCAACCCCCGACAGGATCCGGAGGATGCGTTCCTCTCCCGGTTCCCGTCCGCGGCGGCCGCGTACCTGCTCGACCGCGACATCTCGAAACTGGCCGGCTACCTTCGCGACGCGGCCACGGTGGACAGCCGGCGCACCGACCGCCTCGCGCTCGCGCGCTACCTGCTCGGCTCAGGGACAGAACCCCTGACGCGCTTCCTCGACGAGATCGAGGGATGCGCTCAGCGGGCGGAGGATGACAGCACGGGGCAGATCTCGATAGCACTGCTCGAGGAGAGGCGCGCATGATCCGCCGGCTGCTCGGCTGCGCGGCTCTCGGCGTCTCCTACGGCGGACTCGTGACCGCCGGAGTCATGGGCGAACCGCTCGTGTTCGTCCTGTTCGTTGCGCTGGTCGCCGTGCTGGAGCCCTGGATCGCGAGCCGCACCTGGCTCGTCGTGCCGAGCTTCATCGATGTCCAGCTCGGTCCCGACTACCGTCTGCTGACGGTGGATCTGCTCACCGCGCTGCTCGCCATGCGGGTGCTCGAGGCGGGGTCGACGACCACCCTGGTCACGGTGACGCTCATGCTGCTCATCGCGCTCCGCGGCGTGACGAACCTGCTGGCGCGGCGCAGGGCGGAGGCGGACGTGCGCCCCATCGGGTGGGCGAACATCCCCGGAATCGAGGACTCGCCGGAACGGCGGCGGCCGGATCCGGCCACCGTGGCGTTCTACTTCCTCCCCGTCAGCGCAGCGATCCCGGTGGGCCTGGCCATCACGTCCGCCCGGGGAACCCCCGCCCCGGTTCTCATCACGTCGGCTCTCGCGCTCGTGGCCGGCGCCGTCATCCTGGTTCTGGAATGGCATGCGGGCCGCGGGCGGTCCGCCCCGCCGCCCGACGCCGTCCGCGCCGAGGTCCGGGCGGCGGTCCAGCGGATGGCTCCCGAGGTCGCGCTGTACTTCGGCGGGCCCCGCTCCTCCACTCACGTGATCGAGGTCTGGCTGCCCATCCTCGCCACGCTGGAGCGTCCCACGGTGGTGATGGTGCGCGAGGGCTGGCACCTGCCCGCAGCGCGCAGGGCGGGGCTGCCGGTCCTGCACCTGAACAAGAACACCGACGTCGAGCTCTTCGCGGTCGATTCGCTCAAGCTCGCGCTGTACCCGACGAACATCGCCGTCAACAATCACCTGATCCGCATCCCCGGCATCTTCGACGTCTTCGTCGGCCATGGGGACAGCGACAAGGGCGGCAGCGCGACGCCCATCTCCCGGATCTACGACGAGGTGTGGGTGGCCGGCCCGGCGGCCCGGGACAGGTACCTGAAAGCCCATGTCGGGGTGCGCGACGAGCAGATCCGCGAGATCGGTCGGCCACAGCTGGCCGAGATCCGCCGCGCGGTCTCCTCCGAGGTGCAGAGCGTTCCCCCTGAGGGCGTCTTCACGGTGCTCTACGCCCCCACCTGGGAGGGCTTCTATGCCGCCTGGAGCTACTCCTCGGTGAAGCTGATGGGCGAGAGGATCGTCTCCACCCTCCTCCAGCTGCCTCGGGTCCGGGTGCTCTACAAGCCTCATCCCGCAACCGGATCCAAGGATCCGGCGTTCAGCGAGGCCGACCGGCGGATCCGAGCCCTGCTCGCCGACGCCGGCGCGCCGAACCTCGTCGTGGAGGATCTGACCGGGCTCTATGCGGCCTTCAACGAGGCCGACCTGCTGATCAGCGACATCTCGAGCGTCGTCACGGACTTCCTGTACTCCCGCAAGCCGTACATCGTCTCGAACCCGAGCGGGGAGAGCATCGACGCATTCCGGGTCGAATACCCCTCCACCGGCGGCGCGTCGATCCTTCCGCCGGACTGTGCCGGACTGGAGGAGTTCGTCGAGGATGCCCGAGGAGCAGACATCAACCGCGCCCGCCGAGCCGAGGTGGCCGCGTACCTGCTGGGCGAGTCCGAGTTCGACCCGGTCACCCGCTTCCACCATGCCGTCGACGAGGCGCTGCGGCTGCAGCGCGCGCGGGGAGTGACCGGGCATCAGGACGGCGAGGTGCGCGGCAGCGCGTCGGTCGGGACTGCCGTCTAGTGGGGGCGACGCACGGAACGGCCCGGCCGACCTCGGGACGGTCGACGAGCATGCGTGTGGGCAGGCGCGGGCTGAGCTTCTGGCTGCCGGCGACGTCGCCGGTGCAGACGGTCGACATCCTCATCGACGGCAGCCGCGTGTGGTCGACCACGCTGCCCCCACCGGATCAGCGCGGACGCCGGCGCCTGCTGTGGCCGCTGCAGCTCGCCAAGCGGGTCCGGGGACGCGGCGTCGTCACCGTGCGCGACTCCTCGACCGCGGTGCTCCTCGCCGAGGCGCGGGTGCGGATCGGGCGCAAGCGCGGCCCGTTCGACATCCGTGACGGACAGGGCCGGCGGCTGTCCGTCAACAAGTGGCACCGGCTCGGCCCCACCTTCGAAGGCGACGACAGCGGCGGCCAGGCACGCCTCCTCGCGCGGTCCCGGCTGTTGGCGACCCAGCTGGAGGAGCTGGGCTACCTGGCCTACATCACGGGCGGCACGCTTCTCGGGGCCGTGCGCAGCGGCGAGATGCTGCCCCATGACGACGACACGGACTTCGGCGTCCTGTTCGATGCCACCGACCCCGCCGACCTCGCTCTGGCGAGCTACCGGATGGAGGATGAGCTCGCCGCGCTCGGCTACACCGTCGTCCGGCACAGCGCGGCGCATCTGCAGATCACGTTCTTCAGCGCCACCGGCTCCATCGAGAACTACATCGACATCTTCAGCGCCTTCTGCCGACCGGACGGGGAGTTCTGCCAGCCCATCCACGTGCGCGGACAGCTGCCCCGCGAGGCGATCCTGCCGCTCACCACGCTGACCCTCGGAGGCGTCGAGTTCCCCAGCGTCGCCGAGCCGGAGCGCTGGCTGGAGCTCTGCTACGGGCCGGGCTGGCGCACCCCCGACCCCTCCTTCCGCTTTGTCACACCTCTGCCGACACGCCGCCGCTTCGAGAGCTGGTTCGGGTCACAGAACCTCAACCGGGTCTACTGGGAGGCGTACTACGCCGCGCTCGGCGCCGACGAGCCCAGCGGAGACGACCGCTTCCTCCGGACGCTGCTCGCTCGCCTGGAGCCCGGCGCAGACGTGCTCGACCTCGGCTGTGGGACGGGGCAGCTGACGAAGGCTCTCGCGGCCGAAGGTCATCGGGCACA
>NZ_JAODMK010000053.1 GCF_025465545.1 Naasia sp.
ATGTCGAGCAGGTCGAGCCCCGGGCGGAGGTGCGGGATCAGGTAGGCGGCGGAGTTGTCCACCGTGCGCCAGGTGTGGGAGCGGAGCACGCTCTCGTGGTGGCCGTGGATGTAGCGCTCTTGATTCACGGTGAAACGCTAACTCCTTCGCAGGCCCTGCCGGACAACGTTACGTGCGGGCCGATCGAGCCGGAACGGCGCGATCCGAAAGCCGCATCCTCTCCCAGCGCAAGGCCCTCACGCGTCCAGTTCTGCGGCGTAGCGTGTTTGGACGGACGCGGCGCTACGCCCGCCGAATCTCGACGATGCAAAGGAGACACCATGACGAAGGTCGAACACAGGATCCTCGTGAACGTCCCGGTCAGCGTGGCCTACAACCAGTGGACCCAGTTCGAGGACTTCCCGCACTTCATGAACGGCATCAAGAAGGTGACTCAGTTGAGCGACGACCGTCTGGAGTGGGTCGCGGAGATCGCCGGGGTCCGCCGCAAGTGGGAGGCGAAGATCCTCGAGCAGATCCCCGACACGAAGATCGCCTGGGCCGCCACAGAGGGCGCGACCAATGCCGGCGAGGTGACCTTCGAGGACCTGGGCGGTGGCCAGACCTCCCTGAAGCTCACCCTGGAGTACGAGCCCGAGGGCCTCGTCGAGAAGATCGGCGACAAGCTGAACGTGGTCGAGAGGCAGACGGAGCACGACCTGGAGCGCTTCAAGGCGCTGATCGAAGCCGAGGGCTACGCGTCCGGCGCGTGGCGGGGAATCGTTGAGGACCTCCCGGGCACGCCTGGGATCGAGGACGCGGCCGCCTCGCGTGGTGACTCGGGCAAGGCCGGCGTGTCCGGCAAGGCCGTCGCCGCCGCCGGTCTCGCCGCGGCGGCAGCGGCGGTGGGCGTGGCAGCGGTGACGAAGAAGCCGACGCCCGACCTCGAGGTCCTCGACGCCGACGTCGTTCCGGTGGTCGGCGAGTACGACGTAACACCGGCGACCGTTCCCCCGGCGACCGACGGGCCGCTGATGACGGACGTGCTCGACCCCACCGTCGACCCCACGCTGCGAGGCGAAGACCCCGATCGCACGGACACCGCGCTGCTCTAGCCCTTCGACCGAGCACCGACCCGAGGGCTTCTGGCATTCGCGAGGGGCCCTCGGGCCGTTCCTGGCCCCTTGTTCGTCGTCACTACGACGGCTGCAGATCGAGCCGGAAGTAGGCGCTGTGCGGGTCGAGCCGGTAGTCGGCGAACGGGCCGGTCTCCTCGAAGCCGGACCGGAGGTAGAGGCGGCGGGCGGGCGCGAAGAAGTCCTGCGTCCCGGTCTCCAGGTAGAGGTGCCGATAGCCGCGATGCCTGGCCTCCTCGACGAGCCGGGCGAGGAGCGCTGCGCCCACTCCCCGGCCGCGAGAGGCGGTCGCGGTGCGCATCGACTTCAGTTCCCCCGAGAGGTCGTCGAGGTGCTTCAGTGCACCGCAGCCGAGCAGCGCCCCCGTGTCGTCGCGCGCCGTCCAGAACGCGATCTCGGGACGAGCGAGTGCGTGGAGGTCGAGCGCGTGCACGCTCTCCGGCGGTGACTCGGCGAACATATCGGCGAGGTGCTCGCCCAGGAGCCCCGCCACATCCGGCGTCCGAGGATCCTCGCGCTCGATCCGCATTCGTCGCCTCCGCTTCCCGCGGCCGTCCCGCACAGTCATTCTCCCGGCACATCGCCCGCCCTCGTCCCGCCTCGGCGTCGAGCGGCACGGCGGCGATGGGCGAGACGCTGGCGATCGTCGTGCCCGCCGGTCGGTCCGCCGCTTCGAGGAGCCGAGCGAGGCTCACCGCATCGCCGACGACCGTGCACTCATGCCTTTCGGCGCTGCCGAGGATCGCACCGCCAGGCCTGCGCGGTCGCGGCTCCGGAAAGGGTGTGCCCCGGGTGGGGAATCCCATCGGCGCCGCCGTCTCCCGCCCGGGTTCGGCCCGGCACAGGAAGCCTGCGGGCGGAGAGGAGATCTCGCCGAGCCTACGAGGCGCCCTTCCGAGCGCCGTCCGGGCGCACAGCGGCGCGGGAGATCTCCTGCAGCGCCCAGGAGTTGCCGTCCGGGTCCTCGAAGTAGGCGTACTTGATCCCGCCCAGGTCGTCCACCCCGGTCACGCCCACCCCACGGGCGACGAGCTGACTGCGAGCGGCTCCGATGTCGGCGACGACCAGGTGCAGGTTGCGCAGCGAGCCCGGGGTGCCGCCGTCGCCCATTCCGCTCCCGAACACGATCGAGCAGGCCGACCCGGGCGGGGTGAGCTGGATCACCCGCATGCCGTTGCCCGGACGGACATCGTGGTCGAGCACGAATCCGACCTGGTCGGCGTAGAACCGCAGGCTCCGATCCGGGTCCGTCACCGGCAGCGGCACCACTTCGAGCTTCATATCCATTGCAGGTCCTCCTGGGACGATCCTGGCTGATCCGAGTGGAACGCTCACCTCCTACGTCGAAGGGAAGCCGCGAAGTTCGACAGTTCACCGCGCTCGGCACGCCGGTGCGACATCGCCCCGGCCTCTCAGCCCCTACCGGCCCTCCCGGCGTAGCCTCGCGCCATGAGGCGCTTTCCCTGGGGACCGATCACCGGCATCGCCGCCGGGGTGGTCGGACTCGGCGCGGGTGAGCTGCTCGCCGGGATCCTCGGGACCAGCCCGGTCGGCGCGGTCTCCTCGGCCGTGATCGACTTCACGCCCGGCTGGCTGAAAGAGGCCGTGATCGCCGTGGCGGGCACCGCGGACAAGGTCGTGCTGGTCGTGTCGCTCCTGGTGGTCGCCGCGGCGATCGCGATCGGCGCGGGAATCCTCGAGGTGCGCCGGCCGCCGTGGGGCGCAGTGCTGCTCGGAGCCCTCGGCGCGCTTGCCGTGATCGCCGCGCTCAGTCGCTCCAGCGCCACCGAGATCGCGGCCGTGCCCTCGGTCGGGGGAACCGTCGCCGCCCTGCTGGTTCTGCGCGGCCTCGGCCAGAGGGCGAGGACGGCGAGGGCCATCGTTCCGGCCAGGGACTCGCGAGGTGGATCGGCGCCCGCGACGCGAGCGGCCGGTCCGTCCCGGCGCAGCTTCCTGATCTCGGCCGGCATCGCCGCCGCGGTCGGCGTCGCGGCGGCCGTTGGCTCGCAGGCCCTCGCCCTCGGCACCCGCGCCGTCGACGGAGCGCGGCGCGCCATCCGGCTCCCCGCCCCCTCGAAGTCGGCGCCACCGATCCCGGCCGGAGCGTCACTCGAGGTCGAGGGGATCGCGCCCCTGATCACTCCGAACGCCGACTTCTACCGCATCGACACCGCGGTGTTCCTGCCCAATCTGGATCCGGCGGAGTGGAAGCTCCGCATCTTCGGCATGGTCGAGCAGGAGGTCGAGATCGGCTATCAGGAGCTGCTCGCCCTCCCTCTTGAGGAGAGCCACGCCACGCTCACCTGCGTCTCGAACGTGGTGGGCGGCGACTTGATCTCGACGGCGACCTGGCTCGGCTACCCGATCCGGTCGCTGCTCGCCCGGGCACGGCCCAGCGCGAACGCCGACATGGTGCTGTCGAAGAGCTCCGACGGCTTCACTGCGGGAACGCCGATCACCGCCCTCACCGACGAGCGGAACGCGATCCTCGCGGTCGGCATGAACGGAGTGCCGCTTCCCCGTGAGCACGGCTTTCCGGTGCGCATGGTGGTCCCGGGGCTCTACGGCTACGTGTCCGCCACGAAGTGGCTGGTCTCCATGGAGGTCACCCGCTTCGATCGCGTCCAGGCCTACTGGACGCAGCGGGCCTGGGGCGAGCGCGGACCGGTGAAGCTGTCGAGCCGGATCGACGTGCCGAAGGACGGTGCACGGGTCGCCGAGGGAACCGTCACCGTGGCAGGCGTTGCCTGGGAGCAGCACACCGGCGTGGCCGGCGTGCAGGTGAGCGTCGACGGCGGCGAATGGCAGGACGCGGACATCGCCACGGAGCTCACGGTGGACACCTGGCGCCAGTGGCGCTGGGACTGGGCGGCCACGCCCGGCTCGCACGAGCTGCGGGCGCGCGCCACTGACGCGACCGGAGCTGTGCAGGACCCCGTCGAGCGCGGCGTGCTGCCCGACGGCGCCACCGGGTTCCACACCATCACCGTCGACGTGTGAGCCCAGCCGGCCGGCGGGCGTATCGGTAGCGTGGGGCGAGCACCGCGCACCGGGATCCGGAGGAGAGCCACATGACACGAACTGCGATCGTCACGGGCGGCTCCCGGGGCATCGGACGCCGGCTCGTCGAGCGCCTCGCCGCGAGCGGAGTGGATGTGGTGTTCACCTACCGGCGGCGGCAGGAGGAGGCGGAGGGCCTGGTCCGCGCCATCCGAGAGAGCGGGGGCATCGCCACCGCCGCCCGTGTCGAGCTCGAATCTGCGGAGGACATCGCCGCGCTCGTCACCGAGCACTTCCCGGAGGGGCGGCGGCTGGACTACCTGATCGCGAGTGCCGCGGCCAGCGCGTTCCGGCCGATCCCCGAGCTCACGATCAACAACATCGAGCGGTCCTGGGCGACGAACGCGCGCTCCTTCGTGCTGCTCGTGCAGGCGGCCCTGCCGCGCCTCGGCGACGGCGGCCGCATCGTGGCGGTGACCAGCTACGGGAGCACCCGAGCATTTCCGGGCTATGGTGCCATCGGCGCGGACAAGGCCGCGATCGAGTCGTGGGTCCGGCACATGGCCGCCGAGTTCGGCCCGCGCGGGATCACCGTCAACGCCGTGAACGCCGGGCTCGTGGACACCGAGTCGCTGCAGCACTACTACGACGTGCCCGGAATGCCCGAGCTTCAGTCGGTGATCGACCGGGTTCCGCTGCGGCGGTCCGGGAGCACGGACGACATCGTCGGGCCGATCCTCTTCCTGACCGGGCCGGATGCGGCCTACATCACCGGCCAGGTGATCGCGGTCGACGGCGGCCTCACGATCGTCGCCCCGCCGTTCTGGTCGGAGGTGACGCTGCGGGCGCGATAGGGAGCGGATGAAGTGGACGGCAGGGGCGGCCCCGAGAGGGCCGCCCGCTCGCCTTGGGGTCAGACCTCCGCCAGCCGCTTCAGCAGGTCGGCGTCGGTGTCGAGGATACGGTCCAGTCCTGCGGAGATCTCAGCGCGCCGGGTCTCACGCATCACGAGGAGTTCGGCCGCCTGAAGCACCAGCTGGTGCTTGGAGACGTGCCGTTCGTCCGCGAGATGTGAGAGCTGCGCGTTGAGGTCTTCGGGCAACCTCAGAGTCATAGCCATTGCGCGACCCTAACATTCGGTCGAAACTTCACCAAGACGAGGCGGTCCCCCAAAACGAGGACTGCCAGGGGTTCCTCAGGCGGACTTCTCGGCCCTGAGCGGCTTGCGCGGCACGATCGTCGGGGCCGCGTTCTCGAGCACCGACTCGCGCGTGATGATCACTCGCCCCACCTCGCTGTTGGAGGGGACCTCGAACATCACGGGCCCGAGCACCTCCTCGAGGATCGCTCGCAGCCCCCGAGCACCGGTCTGCCGGAGCACGGCGAGATCGGCGATCGCCTCGAGTGCGCCCTTGTCGAAGTCGAGGCCGACGCCATCGATCTCGAACATCCGCTGGTACTGCTTGATCAGGGCATTCTTCGGAACGGTGAGGATCTCCATCAGCGCATGCTGGTCGAGCTGACGCACCGTGGTGACCACGGGAAGACGCCCGATGAACTCGGGGATGAGACCGAACTTGTGCAGGTCCTCGGGGAGCACCTCGCTGAAGAGGTCGACCTCGTCGTTCTTGCTGTGCAGAGGGGCGCCGAAGCCGATGCCCTTCTTGCCCGCACGGCTGGAGATGATCTCCTCGAGGCCGGAGAACGCGCCGGCGACGATGAACAGCACGTTCGTGGTGTCGATCTGGATGAACTCCTGATGCGGGTGCTTCCGCCCGCCCTGAGGCGGCACCGATGCGACGGTCCCCTCGAGGATCTTGAGCAGGGCCTGCTGCACACCCTCGCCCGAGACATCCCGGGTGATGGAGGGGTTCTCCGCCTTGCGGGCGATCTTGTCGACCTCGTCGATGTAGATGATGCCCGTCTCGGCACGCTTGACGTCGTAGTCCGCGGCCTGGATGAGCTTGAGGAGGATGTTCTCGACGTCCTCGCCCACGTAGCCGGCCTCGGTCAGGGCGGTGGCGTCGGCGACCGCGAACGGCACGTTGAGGCGCTTCGCCAGAGTCTGCGCGAGATACGTCTTGCCGCAGCCCGTGGGGCCGATCAGCAGGATGTTGGACTTCGCGATCTCGATGTCGTCGTTGAGCGCCTCTGCTGCGGTGAGGGTCTGGCGGGAGCGGATGCGCTTGTAGTGGTTGTAGACGGCCACCGACAGCGACTTCTTGGCCTGCTCCTGCCCGATCACGTACTCACCGAGGAAGTCGTAGATCTCCCGCGGCTTGGGGAGGTCGAACTCGCTGGTGTTCTCCTCGCCCGCCTCGGCGAGCCGCTCCTCGATGATCTCGTTGCAGAGCTCCACGCACTCGTCGCAGATGTAGACGCCGGGTCCCGCGATCAGCTGCTGGACCTGCTTCTGGCTCTTTCCGCAGAAGGAGCACTTGAGGAGGTCTGCGCTTTCCCCGATTCGCGCCATGCGTAATACCTCCCGGTGCTCACTCTGCTATGAGCGTCGATGTGAAATGAGCCTAACCCGCCCCGGCGACGCAGCGTCGCACAAGGAAACGGACGGTCGGCGCGCCGCGAAACCGTCCCCCGTATCCGTCCCCCGGGTGGCGCCGTTGTGGCGGGCATCCCGCGCTCGGCTCGGTGCAGGCTCGGTGCTCCGGCGATGCCTGAAGGACCCTCGCGAAGACCGACTCGGCGATCGGAGTCACTGCGCCGGGATGTCCTCGGCCCGAGGAGCTCGACACAGACGGCGAAATGCCACCTCCGGCCCTCATTCGCGTGGAATGAGCGCCGGAGATGGCATCTCGGGGACAGCTAGCGGACGAGCGCCGGAACGTTCTTCCGGCTGGTGAGCACCTGATCGATCAGGCCGTATTCGAGGGCCTCGGCTCCGGACAGGATCTTGTCGCGGTCGATGTCCTTCTTCACCTGCTCCTCGCTGCGGTTGGAGTGCTTCGAGAGCGTCGCCTCCAGCCAGGTGCGCATGCGCATGATCTCCCGGGCCTGGATCTCGATGTCCGAGGCCTGGCCGCGGCCGGCGTCGCCGGTCGAGGGCTGGTGGATGAGGATGCGGGCGTTCGGCAGCGCGAGACGCTTGCCGGGCGTGCCTGCAGCCATCAGAACAGCAGCGGCCGAGGCGGCCTGGCCGAGCACGACGGTCTGGATCTGCGGGCGGATGTACAGCATCGTGTCGTAGATGGCCGTCATCGCGGTGAACGAGCCACCGGGCGAGTTGATGTACATCACGATGTCGCGGTCGGGGTCCTGGCTCTCGAGCACGAGCAGCTGGGCCATGATGTCGTCCGCCGAGGCGTCGTCCACCTGCACGCCGAGGAACACGATGCGGTCCTCGAAGAGCTTGGCGTATGGGTCCTGGCGCTTGTAGCCGTAGGCGGTGCGCTCCTCGAAGCTCGGCAGGATGTAGCGCGAGCTCGGCGCCTCACCCGAACCGAACGCGGTGCCACCGAATTCGTAGTTCGTCATGTGTTGTCTCTCGTCCTTGTCTGAAGTGACTACAGCTGCTGGGGCGCGTCGGCGGTTCCGCCGCCGCCGATGACATCGCTCGCGGACTCGCGGATGTGGTCCACGAAGCCGTACTCGAGCGCCTCCTGCGCGGTGAACCAGCGGTCGCGGTCACCGTCCTCGTTGACCTGCTCGACGGTCTTGCCGGTCGCCTCCGCGGTGATCTCGGCGAGGCGGCGCTTCATCGAGAGGATGAGCTCGGCCTGGGTCTGGATGTCGCTCGCGGTGCCGCCGAAGCCGCCGTGCGGCTGGTGCAGCAGAACCCGTGCGTTGGGGGTGATGTACCGCTTGCCCTTCGTGCCCGCCGTCAGCAGCAGCTGCCCCATGGACGCGGCCATGCCGATGCCCACCGTGACGATGTCGTTCGGCACGAAGTGCATCGTGTCGTAGATCGCCATGCCCGCGGTGATCGAGCCGCCGGGCGAGTTGATGTAGAGAAAGATGTCCTTCTCGGGGTCCTCCGCCGCGAGCAGCAGGAGCTTCGCCGCGATCTCGTTCGCGTTGTCATCCCGGACCTCGGATCCGAGCCAGATGATGCGGTCTCTGAGCAGTCGGTCGAATACGTTCGGCGCCATTATCGGGTCAGCCATCGGCGGATGCTCCGTTTCTGTTGTAAGGCCTCGAATCTATCGAAGCCGCTCGGCACGTTCTGCGCTGTTCGCCGTGGGCAGAGAGTGGCGCGGCGTCCCCAGGCCCGAACGCACGAGTGCCCGTTCCGGCGCGAAGTGCCCGATGTGCGGGTCACTTCCCGCCGGAACGGGCACGTGCTGGGTCGGTTGGTTCGGGGTCAGTGGTTGTGACCCTCGTGGCCGTGCGCGTCGTTGAGCGCCTCGGTTGCGGCGGAGACGTCGAAGGCGTCGTCCTCGTCGTTGGTCGCGGCGAAGTCGGACAGGTCCACCGGGCTGCCGGCGGTGTCGACGACCTTGGCCTTGCCCAGCACCACCGCGAGAGCCTTGGAGCGGGTCACCTCGGCGATGACACCGGGCAGCTGCCCGTTCTGCTGCAGGACCTCGGCGAACTCCTGCGGCTGCATGTTGTACTGCTGCGATGCCTGGATGACGTAGTTGGTGAGCTCGCCCTGGCCGACGCGCACCTCTTCCTTCTCGGCGATCGCGTCGAGCAGGAGCTGGGTGCGGAGCGTCTTCTCGCTGGCCTCGGCGACCTCGGCGCGGTGGGCCGCGTCTTCGAGCCGGTTCTCCTGCTCGAGGTGACGGTGCACCTCATCCTCGATGAGGGAGGCGGGGACCGGGATGTCGACCTGCTCGAGGAGCAGCTCGACGACCTTGTTGCGGGCCTCGGTCGCCTGGCCGAATGTCTTCGACCGGGCGACCTGCTCGCGCAGCTGGGTCTTGAGTTCCTCCAGCGTGTCGAACTCGCTCGCCATCTGGGCGAAGTCGTCGTCGGCGTCGGGGAGCTCGCGCTCCTTCACTGCGAGGAGGTCGACCGTGATCTGCGCGGTCTCTCCCTCGTGGTCGCCGCCGAGCAGCACGGACTCGAACGTGGTCTGCTCCCCCGCGCTCAGCGCGTCGAGCGCCTCGTCGATGCCCTGAATCAGCTCGCCGGAGCCGAGCTCGTAGGAGATCGCGTTGGCGGTGTCGACCTGGTCCTCGCCGATGGTGGCGACGAGATCGATCTGGGCGAAGTCGCCGGTCTTGGCCGGACGGTCGACCGTGACGAGCGTGCCGAAGCGGGCGCGGAGGCGCTCCAGCTCCTCATCGATCTCGGCGTCGGTCACCTCGGCGGCCTCCACCGTGATGGTGAGCTCGTCGTAGGCCGGCAGGTCGAAGTCGGGGCGGACATCGACCTCGATGCTGAGCTCGAGGTCGCCGGAGAAGTCGGCGAGCTCGGGAAGCTTCGTGACGTCCGCCTCAGGGCGACCGAGCGGGCGGAGGTCGTTCTCGGCGAGGGCCTCGCGGTAGAACTTGTCCATGCCCTCATTGACGGCATGCTCGATGACCGCGCCTTTGCCAACGCGCTGATCGATGATGGGCGGCGGCACCTTGCCCTTGCGGAAGCCCGGAATGTTGACCTGCTCAGCGATGTGCTTGTAGGCGTGGTCGATGCTGGGCTTGAGGTCCTCCGGGGGGACGGAAATCGCGAGCTTGACGCGCGTGGGGCTCAGCTTCTCGACGACGGACTTGACCATGGTGAATTCGTTCCTGATCTTCGGGGGATTATGGCTCGCGTGGCAGATTCTGTTCGGTCGGGGCGACAGGATTCGAACCTGCGGCCTCCCGCTCCCAAAGCGGGCGCTCTACCAAGCTGAGCTACGCCCCGGTCACGGGCGACCGTATGACCGTGATCGGGCGGAACCCGAGAAATGGCCTGGTCGAGTCTAGCCGAGTCGGGCACGGGCACGTCTGGGCGTCCGCCCCGAAGCCGGCGATGGACCGCTCTCCGAGACGAGCGGGCGCGATTCCGGGCGGTGCCCCGACGACCCGGACCTCGACTGGCGGCAGTTGCGCGAGGAGGCGATGCGTTAGACTCGTTGGCGCTGTGCGGGCGACCGAACGGCGCCCCTTCGGGGACGTAGCTCAATGGTAGAGCCTCAGTCTTCCAAACTGATTACGCGGGTTCGATTCCCGTCGTCCCCTCCACGATCGTTCCTCTCACCAGCAGTTCTTCTTGCTCGCCGGGACCCCGATGCGGCCGCAGCTGGTTGGCGTGAACCGATCCCACGTACACGCCGGAGCAGCTCTGCGCACGACTTGTGGTCCGGATGCTCACACCCTCGATGCTCGCAGGGGCAGTGCGGCTCACGCCGAGAAGCCTGACCGTTCAGACCCGGACGGCTCCAGCCCCGAGCGCGGAACGTTCGGCCGCATCAAGGGCCGCCAGTCCCGGCAGCAAGCTCCTCGCTGATGCAAGTGAAGGTGCGCCGCCGATCGCCGCCACAAAGTCAGCGAGTTGGGCCTGAAACCCCCTCGCGAGCATCTCATCCTCGGGCAGTTCGAACACGATCTCGCCGTTCTGGGCGACTGACCGATAGCAGTCGAACGTCAACGTCGCGTCGGTACCGATCAGCACGAGGTCGTGAACGGCGTGTCGGGAGCTGAACGACATCGCCGATGTCGCCCGCGCGCCGGACTTGAACTTCAGCTGCATGCTGAAGTCATCGACGACACCGAAGGCGCTTCGCACCGAATCGGCCTGGCAGTACACCTCGTCTGGCCGATCATTGAGCAGATCGCAGAGCAGGTCGATGCTGTGCGACCCCCAGTGCGAAATGAGGAACGCGGGCAACTCGCTCCACCAGGGGAAGTTGTCCGCACGGTCGACGAGTCGACGCTCGATGGCTTGCACGGGTAGGCCAAGGATGCCGTCGGAAATCGCCTGGCGGGCCCAGGCGAACATGGGCAGGAATCGAAGAACCTGCCCGCCCGTGATGACGACATTGCGCCTCTCGGCTGCCGCGATCATCTCCTTCGCCTCTGACAGGTCGCGGGCGAAGGGCTTCTCGACGAGCACAGCACAACCGCGCTCGATCGCGTCCAGAGCGTGGTCTCGGTGGAGCGCCGTCGGCGAACTCACGATCACCCCGTCGACCGGGCCGGGTAGGTCGTCGAGGGCGGTCCCCCACCACGGGCAGTCCCATTGCTCAGCGAAGGCTTGAGCCACCGCGGGATCGAAGTCTATGGCCGCGACGATTTTCACGTCATCGAGGGCGCGAGCGGCCGCAGCGTGTTCGTGCGCAATCCGGCCGGTACCGATGATCGCAAGCGAGCGGGTCACGCGAGGCCGATCTGCTCGAGCTGCCGAAGTGCCGTGGCAACATCATCCTCGGTCGTGTACGCGTGCGGCGACAGTCTCACCCTGCCGTCCCGCGCCCACACCGTGGTGCCGGCGTCGGAGAGCGTTCGCGCGATCTCGGCGTGCTTCGGAGTCTCGAAGGCCACTATCGACCCTCGCGGCGCGTCGGGAGCGAGCACCGCCGCCCCGAGTTCGAGCAGCCCGTCCCTGAGGCGAGCAGTCACCTCGCGATTGTGGTGGACGATTTCGTCACGCAGCCCCGCCAGTTGCTGGAGGGAGGCGTGCAGCACGGCGAGTGCGCCGTAGTCGGGAAGGCCCTCCTCGTACCGCCGCGCATCGGGGTACGGCTCTTCCGATGCGGGGGGCGGCGGGAAGAGGTCGACAACGCTGCGATAGCCGACGTACGGCGGGCGGGTATTGCTGAGAGTGCGCGGGTTGACGTAGAGACCCGCTGCACCGTGCAGGCCCAAAAGCCACTTGAAGGACGCCGCACACACGAAGTCCGCGTCACCCACCTCGAACGCCACCGATCCGAGTGCCTGCACCGCGTCGAGGAAGACTAGGGCACCCAGCTCGTGCGCCCGGGCTACCAGCGCGTGCGTGTGCAGGCGCTGACCGGTGCGGAAGCTCACGACGCTCGCCACGACGAGCCGGGTGGTGTCGTCGATAGCCGCGATGACGGCATCCTCATCAAGAGTGCCGTCTGCAGACAACCCGACCGAGCGGACAACTATCCCCCGCGTCTCGAGCAGTCGCGCGGCAAACAGGGCCGTGGGAAACTCGGTCAAGGGCACCACGATCGAGTCGCCCGGCATCCACTCGATCGATTTCACCACGGCGTCGAAGCCTCGAGATGTTGACGCAACGAACGCGATGTCGGCCGGGGGTACCGCAAGCAATCCGGCGAACGCGAGTCGAGCATCGTCCTCGATCTCGTCGAAGACTGCTCGGCCGCTCGAGCCCCGCGACTTCGCGTCGAGGTAGCGCTCGTACGCCGCACCAGCCGAGTCGAGCGGAAGGCCCTCGGCCGCACTGTTCAGATAGGCGCCTGGCACTGGATGACGCAACAGGGACCGCACCCGTCGAGCAAGGTCGTCCGTCACCGGGCGGTCTCCGCACCAGCCAGGGCGGGAATCTCGTCCCCGAAGTGGCAGGCGACCATTCGGCCGTCTTGGGCTGGACGATCGTCGGGGCGTTCCGTCGTGCACCGCTCGGGATTGCCCAGAGCCTGCCGCGCCCAGCAGCGCGCCGCGAAGTTGCACGCATCGGCCCGGGGCGCCGTCGCATCGACTTCGTTTCGGACCCACGGTCGATCTATCCTGACGCCTGGTTCGTCACGGGGTGCGGCGGAGAGCAGCATTCGGGTATATGGATGTCGTGAGCTCTCCATGATCTGGGCTCGTGTGCCGAGCTCTACGAGTCGACCCATGTACATCACGGCGATGCGATCGCAGAAAAAGTTCACGACTCGCAGGTCGTGCGTCACGAAAACGAGGGTGAGGCCGAGACGGCTCTTCAAGTCGTTGAGCAAGTTGAGCACCTGCGCCTGGATCGAGACGTCCAGGGCGGAGACGGGCTCGTCGGCGACGATGACACCGGGTTCCACTGTCAATGCACGGGCAAGTACAACCCGCTGCCGCTGGCCGCCGCTGAATTCGTGGGGGTAGCGATCGAGCATGGTCTCGTTGAGCCCGACCTGCTCCATGAGACTGACCATGGCCGCTTCCCGCCCGAACCGGGAGAGTGGCCTATGAGCGAATCCGTCGGCGAGCGCGCTCCGCACCGTTCGGAAAGGGTTGAGCGACGCGAAGGGATTCTGGAACACCATCTGTACCCGCTGGCGGAAGGCTTGGCGTGCGCGACGCCCCATCCTGCGGGTGGGCTCCCCCTCGTAAAGCACTTCACCCGAGGTCGGCCGGTCGAGGCCGATAAGGATGCGCCCGAGTGTCGTCTTGCCTGAGCCGCTTTCGCCGACGATTCCGAGCGCTTCGCCCTGCCGGACTTCGAAAGAGACTCCGTCAAGCGCGGGGCGGGTGACACCCCGGCGGAAGCTCCCTCGCGCACGAAACACCTTGACGAGATCGCGCACCTCGAACACTGCTGTGGCCGTCATCGGACTCCCTCTCCGGCGAAGTGGCACGCCGCCCAGTGTGTCCGGGACTCGTCCGGCTGCGGATCCTCGTTGACGCAGATCTCAGGCTCCCCTTTGGACTTCCACAGTGGACAGCGGGGGTGGAATCGGCAGCCCGACGGCCAGGCCTCCGGTCGCGGAGGCTGGCCGGAGATCGCGTCGAGACGTTTCGGCGGATCGCCGCCGAGGGGCAGCAGGCTCGCGAGCAGGCCTTGGGTGTACGGATGCTGCGGCTCAGCGAAAACTTCCGCGACGGTCCCCGACTCGACGATCCTCCCCGCGTACATCACGAGCACGCGATCGCAGATCTCGGCGACCGTCGCGAGGTCGTGTGTCACGAAGATGATGCTGGTGCCGCCGTCCCTGATCTGCTTGAGCAGGGAAAGGATCTGCGCCTGAACCGTCACGTCCAGCGCGGTCGTGGGCTCGTCGGCGATGATCAGCTTCGGCCCCAGGATGAGACCCTGCGCAATCGCGACGCGCTGCTGCATTCCGCCGCTGAGTTCGTGGGGATACCGCCTGAGGTTGATTTCGACGTCGGGCAGCTGCACATCCCGCAGAGCCTGCGCGGCGCGCGCCCGGAGCACTCTGCGCGAGCGCACGCCCTCATGATCCCGCACGACCTCCGTGATCTGCTCAAGCACAGTGGTGACCGGATTCATGGTCGCGAGCGCGTCCTGAACGATGAGGGAAATCTCGCTGCCCCGGATCTGCCGCAACTGCGATTCATCGAGGGCGGAGAGGTCACGACCGTCGAACTCCATCCGGCGAGCGCGGACCCGTCCGGGTGACGGCACCATGCGCATCAGCGAAAGACCCAACGTGCTCTTGCCCGACGCGGACTCGCCGACAAGACCGACGATCTCCCCGTGACCCACCTCGAACGAGACGTCGTCGACAGCCCGCACGGCGCTGCCCCGAACGGGGAACTCGACGGTGAGGTTTTCAACGCTGATGAGCGGTTTGATCTCGATCATGAGCGGGTTCCTCCCGAGCGCGGGTCGACGATATCGCGAAGCCCATCGCCGAGCAGGTTCACCCCGAGCACGGCGATCACTACGACCGCTCCGGCCCCGATGGGGAGCCAGGGGGCGTCGTACAGGTATTGCCGGCCCTCAATGAGGAGCGAACCCCACGACGGCGACGGAGGCTGCACGCCGAGACCGAGGAATCCGATGGATGCTTCATCCAGGATGCCCCACGCGAACGCCGTCGCGACCTGCACGATGAGCACGGGAAGCACGCTCGGGAAGATGTCGCGGAAGACGATGGAGACTCCGCTCGACCCGAGACCCTTCGCCGCCTCAACGTAAGGACGGTGCCGCACGGCCACCACCGAGCTGCGCACGATCCTCGCGAACTGCCACGTGTACACCGCGATAAGCGCGACGGTCACAGACAGCGCGGAGGGACTGAGCAAGGTGACGATGCCCAGAGCCAGCACCAGTCCCGGGATGGCCAGCATGATGTCGACGACTCGGGTGAGCAGGACATCCACGAAGCCGCCGAGATATCCCGCCAAGAGACCGATGATCGTGCCGGCAACCAAAGATCCCCCGACCGCACCGGCGGATACCAGAAGCGAGACCTGTGCGCCTGCCATCACGCGGGACAGGATGTCGCGCCCGTACACATCCGTCCCGATGGGGTGCGCCAGGTCGGGGGGGCTGAACGCTGGGCCTGCGTTGAACGTCATCGGGTCATAGGGCGTCCAAAAAGCACCGACAACTCCGATGAGCAGCACGATGGCGGTGAGGATGGCGCCAAGGAACGCCCGGCGGTGGTGCACGATCGCGTGAAGAGTGATCCTTCGCGCGCCCCCTGTGGGAAGCACGCGCACCCTCAGGCCGGGTGTGCGGCCAGGCACCATCGACGGAACCGAAGCCATCAGAGCCTCACCCTCGGGTCGAGCGACGCGTGGACCACTTCGGTCAGCAGGTTGATCACGATGTAGATCACCGCGATCACGAAGATCAGCGACTGCACGAGCAGGTAATCCCGCCGCACAGCCCCCTCGATGAGCAGACGTGCCACCCCTGGCCAGTTGAACAGCTGCTCGACGATCACCTGGCCACCGATGAGAGTGCCGAGCTGCATGCCGATGACGATGACTACGGGCAGGATCGCATTGCGGAGGAGATACCTGCGTGAGATGGTGCCGGGGAGGAGCCCTCGGGTCCGTGCCTGCACGATGAACGGCTCGTGCGCGAGCTCTGCGGTGGACGCGCGCACCATCCGCGCTAGGAACGGCGAGAGCGTGATGCCGAGTACTAGGGCGGGCATCAGGGTCAGGCGAAGGCTCTGCCAGGCGTTGTCCTCGAAGGCCACGTAGCCACCTGTGGGGAACCAGCGGAGCTGAACCCCGAGAACCAGAATGAGCAGGGTGCCGACCCAGAAAGCCGGCATGGACAACCCGATCAGCGCTGCTGGCGAGAGGATGCGGTCGAGCCACCCGCCCTTGTGCTTGCCTGCGAGGTAGCCAGCGGGGAATCCGATGAGGATGACGAAGAATAGGCCGGCGAAGGTGAGTTGGAGTGTCGCCGGGATGCGGGCGATGACGATCGGCGTGATGTCCTGCCCAGAGATGAGAGAGACGCCGAGGTCGCCGGTTACGAGACCGGACAGCCAGCTCCAGTACTGCTCCAGGAGCGGGCGGTCGAGGCCGCGGTCCGCCCGGATCTGGGCGACGAGCTCAGGGGTCCCGTTGGGACCGAGCATGCCTGCAATCGGATCACCCGGCACCGCGTGAACGTAGAGGAAGAGCAGCACCGTTAGGGCGAGCAGCAGCGGAACGACGATCAGCAGCCGATTCACGATGTACCGAAGCACAGTCTCCTCGATTCGATGGGGGGAGGGTAGGGCGGCCGGTGTAGCCCGGCCGCCCCGGGAATCAGTTCTTCAGGCTCGCGTAGATGAGCGCCCGGTTGGACGCGTCCGCCCGCGGGTAGAAGCCCGAGAGCTTGGGCGAGGTACCGATGACGGCATACTGGGCGCCCGTCGTGATCATCGGCTGCTCATCCAGGATGATGTCCTGCACCTGGCGGTAGAGCGCGGCCGCCTCATCAAGGTCGGACGTCTCCTGGGCTTGGGTGATCAGCTTGTCGACCTTCGGGTCGCACCATTTGGCCAGCAGGTCGTTGGCCGAGCCGTCGCACATGAAGGTCTGTGCGAAGTAGATGTCGGTGGTCGCATAACTGTTGCCGCCGTGGTAGAAGGTGAACTTCTCGGCGGCGACGTCGGTCCAGAAGGTGGCCGCATCGTACGCCTCGGGGGTCACCGTGATGCCGAGCGGCAGCAGGTATTGCTGCAGCATCTCGGTGTTGCAGCGCGCCTGCGCCCACCCGTTCTCATAGGGCACGGTCATCTCGAACGGAGTTCCGTCCGCCAGGCCGGAGACGCCCTGTGAGACCCGCACTCCATCGGGGCCCTCCACCCAACCGGCGCCGTCGAGAAGTTTCGCCGCAGTCCGGAGCGCCTCATCCTTCGAGACGTCGAATCGCTGCTCGCCCTCGACGTAGAACGACTGGTCCGGAAAGATCAGGTCTCCGAACGAGACCGGACCAATGCCTTCCCAGCACGTGTCGAGGCGGTCCTGGCGGGGCACCATATAGGCGACGGCCTGGCGAACGTCGACATTGTCGAAGGGCGCCTTGGTCTTGTCCATGCCCCACGAGACGAGTCCAGCGCTCGGAGCCTCGAAATACTGAATAGAGCCTGCCTCGTCCAGGCGCACAGCATCGGCGGGCGTCATGTTGTACGTCATATCCACTGTGCCCGTCTCGAGGGCAGTGGCGTTGGCCGTACCGTCGGTGCTGAAGGTGTACTCGATGGTCTGCAGGACCGGGTACCCCTTGTTCCAGTAGTTCTGGTTTGCCACCAAGGTCGCGTGACTGCTCGGCACGAACTCCTTCAGGCTCCACGGGCCCGATGTGGCCACCGGCTGGGTGAAGTAGTCGGGGTCGGCCTCTACGGCGGCCTTCGAGAGGATCGCCGCCTGCCCGGTGGCAGCGAGTGAGTTGAGGAATACGCGACTGGGGGTGCTGAGGGTGACCGTCACCTCCTTCTCGCCCGTGGCCTCGATGCTGTCCACGACAGCGAACGATGCGGTCAGCGACTCCGAGGCTCCCGCGCGTTCTAGCGAGAACACGACGTCGTCGGCAGTGATGGTGGTGCCATCACTGAATGCGGCGTTCTCGCGGATCGTGAAAACATAGGTGAGACCGTCGTCGGAAAGCTTCCACGACTCGGCGACCATCGGAATGAGGTTGTTGTCCCCGTCGTAGTCGACGAGCGTGTCGTACATGAGCTCGGTCATACGCAACGAGGCCTGCGTGACGGCGATGGCCGGGTCCAAGCCGGCCTGGGGCTCGGCGGCGACGATGCGCAGATCCTGCGAGCCCGCGTCCTTACCTTCGCCTCCACCTTCACCTCCTCCGCAACCGCTGAGTAGTAGCGCTGACGCGAGAATGCCCGCGCTGAGTGCAAGTGTTGATCGCTTCGTCATGCCGTGCTTCCTTTCAATCGTGATCGTTGGTGCATGAGACAGCCCTGGTGTCACGCACGTGGCCAATCACGGGCTGCGCGTACGCGAACAGTGCTGGTAGGCCGCCTGTGTGCAGGAACACGACGGTCTTGCCGTGGTCGATGCGCCCGGCGCGAATATCGGCGACGAGGCCGGCGAAGGCCTTGCCGGTGTAGATGGGGTCGAGCAGGGTGCCCTCCAGCCGGCCCAGCAAGGCGATGGCGTCGAGGCCGTCGTTGGAGGGGATGCCATATCCGTCGCCCACGAAATCGAACCGCAGCTCGATGTCGTCGCGACCGATCTGGGTGGTGACCCCGAGGATCTCCGCGGCACGGTGAACCAGGGCGACAACCTCGTCGAGCGGGATGTGCGCCTCGTGATCGGGGCCCAGCGGGGAGACTCCTACCACACGCGTGCTCAGTCCGAGCAGTTCGCAACCGATGAGCAGACCCGCCTGGGTGCTGCCTTGCGACGCGGTATAGATGGCGTCGAGTTGTAGCGGGTCGGTCATCTGCTCGACGAGTTCGAAGAGGGCTTCCACGTACGCGACAGCAGCCAATGCGAGCGCTTCGTCGGCACCCATGCCGGTTACATAGGGGTGGCGGCCTTCGGCCCGAAGTCGATCGACCAGAGCCGCCTTCGCCGCGATGGTGCTCTCGCCCGCCCCGATGGGGATGATGGTCGCCCCAAGCAGATGATCCACGAGGTAGTTGCCTTGAACCGGATCGCTATGGGCATCGAGCTTCGGAAGCAGGAACGTCTCGAGACCGAGCTTTGCGCCCGCCGCGGCGAGCTGACGCGAATGGTTGGACTGGGCGGCCGATCCCTGCACGAGACAGTCGGCACCCTCGGCAACCGCGCGACCGAGCACATACTCGTGCTGACGCACCTTGTTGCCGCCGAATGCGAGTCCGGTTAGGTCGTCGCGTTTGATGAGAATGCGCGGCCCACCGAGTTCGGCCGTCAGGCGCGTGCAGTCGTCGAGAGGAGTCGGCAACGCGGCCAGGCGCACCCTCGGCTGGGAACGCAGCCGCTCACGCACGGCGGCGATGGTGGCACGCTGCTCCTCGTTCATTGATCGGCCTCAGGGATGAGCCGGATGGTGGCCTCGAGTTCCACGGCCGACCCCCCGGGCAGCGCCGCGACACCGATGGCGGTGCGAGTGTGCTGTCCGGCGCCGCCGAGCACCTCGATGAGCAGCTCGGACGCGGCATTCACGACGTCGGGCTGTGAAACGAAGTCCGGGGCGCTCGCGACGTACCCCGTGAGCCGCAGCACACTGTGGACCCGCTGCAGCCCCACAGCCGCCTCGATCCCGGCGAGTACTTGCAGCGCGCACAGGACGGCGGCCTTCCGCCCGTGCTCGATGTCTTCTGCGGTGCGGAGCGGACCTGCGAACTGCACCGAACCATCGAGCGTCGCGGTCTTGCCCGAGAGGTAGAGCACCCCGGCGTCCACCCGAGCAGCGAGATATGGGTGACGCGGCGCCCGCTGCGGTGGAAGCTCGAGCCCGAGCCGCCTGAGCCGCTCCACGATCACGTCACTGGTCATCGAAACGCCCCCCCACGAGATCGAGGCCGTGTCTCATGATCCGTTCGAGTTCAACGAGGTCTTCTCGGGTGGGCGCCGCGAGCGGGGCGCGAACTGGACCGACGCGCTCCCCCCGCATCCTCGCCGTTGACTTGATGAGCGACACGGCGTAGCCCGGAACACGGTCGCGCAGGGCCACGAGCGGCGAGTAGAACTCGCGGAGCAAGGTGTCGATGAGTACCTCGTCGCCCGTGCGAGTCGCCGCAAAGAACGCGCCAGCGACCTCGGGTACGCAGCTGTTGACTGCCGACGAGTACGGGGAGATGCCGACCGCCGCGTAGGCCCGGTACTGGATCTCGGCGGTGAGGGCACCATTGAAGAAGAGAAACCCCGGATCCGCATCCAATGTCATGCGCTGAAGTTCAACGAAGTCGCTGCCACCGTCTTTGAGCCCGATGACTGTGGGAATCTCGGCGAGCCGCTGGAGGGTTTCGGTCGTATAGGCGACCTGACCCCGCTGGTAGAGCACGACCGGGAGGTCCGTCTGTTCGGTGATCTTCTCGACCTGTGCGATGAGTCCGGCCTGAGGCGCACTGATGAGGTAGTGGGGCATGAGGAGGATCGCGTCCGCGCCCTCATCTTCTGCGATGGCAGCGAATCGGCGTGCGAGCGCCCATCCGTAGCCCGCTCCCGCGATGACGGGGACAGTTCCGTGCACTTCGTCAACGGCGGTGCGAATGAACGCCCGGTACTCGTCCTCGTCCAACGAAGGGAACTCGCCCGTGCCGCAGCAGACGAAGAGACCCCCGACGCCGCTGTCCAGGTGGCGGCGGAGATGTGCTCGGAAACCGTCGAGGTCGACGCCGGACCCATCCTCTGTGAAGGCGCTCAGCGGGAAGCCGAGCACGCCGATCCCCGATCGGTCACGAAGGCGGGCCGCGAAATCTGCGGCTCGCTGCTCGCGTGGCCTACTGGGAGCAGTGGCGAGGTTCAACTTGTCTCCATGTGTAGTCAATGTATCTATACTGAGACAGAGGCTACTGTACGAGATGACACAAGCAAAGCTTCTTCGGCCCAGCGAACGCATATCCTGGCCGACAGGTGTTTTCAGCGAGGAGGATCGATGACCGACATCGGGGTCCGGCCCGTCAAGTCCGCCGTGCACGCCATTGAGGTACTCGAGTTCCTCGCTGCTCGCCAAGACAAGCCGGCCCGCATGCGGGAGATCGCAGAGGCCACCGGGATCCCTCGCAGCAGCTTGTACGCACTGCTTCGGACCCTCACCGAACGCAGCTGGGTGCGGCGCGACCCCACGGGGACCCTGTATGGCGTCGGGCTGCGCGCGCTCATGGCGGGTATGAGCTACCTCGACTCCGACCCCGCATTGCGCATGGTCAAGCCGTGGCTCGAGCGACTCAATGAGGAACTCGGCGAGACGGTTCACGTCGGGCGACTCGATGGGCCCGACATCGTGTACCTCGCGACGAAGGAATCCTCGCAGTACCTGCGGGTCATCAATCGCGTGGGTCGCCGGTTGCCGGCCTCAACCACGTCCCTGGGGAAGGCACTGCTCGCGGCCCAACCGGCCGAAGGATTGGAATCGCACCTCCTTCGTCCCCTGCCTCGCCTGACCGACCACACGATCACCGATCGCGCTCAGCTCGAGGCTGACCTGCAGGGCATCCGCAGGCGGGGCTATGCGATCGACCTGGAGGAGAACACCACCGGGCTCAAGTGCTTCGGCTTCGCCCTGCACTATACGAACCCCGCCGTCGATGCCATCAGCTGTTCGGTGCCGCTCGCGAGACTCACTCCCGAGCGCGAGAAGACGATCGTCGAGGTGATGGCCGCCGCCATCGCGGAGATCGAGCGGCAAGCGCCGCCGCAGAACGATCTCGCGGGGTTCTGATGACGAAGACGGACGCGCTGGTGGATGACGGGCATGTCCACATCACCGCTCGCGGCGAGGGCACTGGCAGAAGCGCGCGTGATCTGATCGCCGACATGGACTCGGCCGGCGTGCGCCGCGCCGCCGTCGTGACTCCCTCGACCCTCGGTTGGGACAACACCCTGACTTTCGACGCAGTGGCCGAACATCCGACGAGGTTCGTCCCGATCGCCCGTGTAGACCTTCGCGCCGCCGACGGCCTGGACACCCTGCGCGAGGTCGTTCGAGATGGCGCTGTCGGCGTCCGCATCACCACCTTCGGCGAGAGTGACCTCGGTTGGCTCCTTGAGGAGCGCATGACGGAGTCCGCGCGTGTGCTCGCCGCGAACTCGATCGTCGCCGAGTTTCATTGCGAGCCGGAACAGCTCCAAGCCGTGGGCCGCTTCGCGTCCGCACACCCGGGCGTGCCCGTGCTCATCGACCACCTGGGGCGTCCCGTTGCCGGGGGCAACGGCCGTGTCGGCGAGCAAGCCTTCCTGAACCTTGCGCAGCTGCCCAACGTGTTCGCGAAGTCGCCCGACCTCGGATTCTTCTCGACAGTCGGCTATCCGTACTCGGATATCGCTCCGTTCATCGCGACGGCGATCGATCAGTTCGGAGCGGACCGCATCATGTGGAGTTCGGACTGGCCGCAGACGCAGGACGAGGGCGAGTATCGCCTCTCCCTGGACGGCATGTTGGCAGCGCTGGCTCGGCGTACGGATCACGAACGGAACGCCGTGCTGTCAGGAACCTTCACGCGGCTCTTCGGCGCCGCCCAGTCGAACGGCTAGCCGACGGGCCTCAGTTGCAGATCGCGCGCTGCGGGTTGCTGGTCACGAGCTGCTCGAGTTCGCCCTCGTCGAGTCCGGCGCGACCCAGAAGCGGGAGGAACTGCTCGAAGAGGTACGCGTAGCCACAGCCGCCGTTCACAGCGAGATGTGACTTGACACACACGTCGTGCGAGAGGAGCACGCGGTCGAGGTAGCCCGCCCGCACGAGCGCCATGATCTGGCGCACCCAACGATCGACGATGGGCGCACTGCCGCCCCTGATCGTGTCGAATTGAAGCCAAGTACCGCGCCTCGCCAGATCGAGGTGGTACTCCGGGATGTCGATGGTGGAGCAGTGGCCAGTGATGATGCGATAGGGCGGGACGCCCTCCGCCTGAAGAATATCGAGCACGTCCCCACCCACAGGCCATTTGGATGCATGGGTGGTGACCGTGGCGCCGGTCGCGAGATGCGCGCGTCCCGCCGCGCGGATCGACCGCTCCTCTCGGTCTGAGACGAACCACTTGTCTGCGCCGACTTCGCCGATGATGCCCGCACGAACGTCCGTGCCGGGAAACCCCTCGACCAGGTCGCGCACGATGTCGGCGGCCGTCTCGTCGATGCTCCTGCGATCGAGGTCCGCGGCAAGATACGGGTCGCGGTAGTGCCCGGTGCCGAGGACAATCCGGATGCCGGTCTGGTCCGCGAGCGCGGCTATCGCGGCCACGTTCGCCGCGGACCGAGTGTGATCCTCCGGGAAACCCGAGGCAGCGGGCCCGCCGTACAGGCCGCGTGGGTCGGGGGCCGCACCCGCCGTGAGCTCGGCCGTGGTGAGCTCCACGAGGGTACCGCCGCCCGCGCGCACGAGCGCGGCCAACTCCAACTCAGCGACGCCCGCGTCGTTGAGCAGGCCACCCGCACGGTCCTCGATCATCTCGTTGATGAACACGTGCTCGTGCGGGAGGACCCGGCCGAGGTCGGCGGCCGCGACTGCGCCACCCGTTGTCATCACCGTGCTCACCAGGCCGTCACTCCCGCCCGAGCGACAACCCGACCCTCCTTGCGAACTTCCCGGATGGCTCCGATCGTCCTTGAGCCCTCGGTGATGACGCCCTCGAGCACGATGAGATCCGCAAGCTTCCCGGCCTCGACGCTCCCAAGCCGATGATCCTCACGCAGGGCTCGGGCGCCGGCCAAGGTAGCGAGCGAGATGGCCCCGGCCGCATCTGTGCCCAGGGCGACCATCCCGCACCTCACGGTGTCGCGAAACCCGCTGAACGGGGTGAACCGCACGCCCGCATCACTCGCGATCACGACTCCGATGCCCGCCTCGATGAGCCGTCTGGCCCACTGATGATCGGCGTACAGATCGCCCCCGCTTCGCGAAGTCGAGAGTGCCACCTGTCGTGCCACCTGGTCAGCATCATCCGGGTCAGGCAGCAGCTGTCGGGCAATGCCGGCCATGGTGAGCGTCGCGACAGAACCAGCGGCGCGCATCGCGACCAGATCCTCTTCGGTGAGGTCCGGTTCGCCTTGCTCGTTCACCCATCCGCAGTGCTCAATCGTGTCGATGCCTGCCGCGATGCTGCGACGGACGGCCTCCGAGTTCAAGGCGTGAGCGGCGACCGGCTTGCCGCCGCGATGCGCTTCAAACACAACCAGCTTCAGCTCGTCCACGGTGTACTGAGGAAGTCGCTTGTTGGACTCGCGGGTCATGTTGCCGCCGCTCGCCATGACCTTGATCACGTCCGAGCCCTCCCCAACGAGGGTGCGAGTGAGGCGGACGAGCTCATCCCGCGAATCAGCAAGGCCGCCGAGCCAACCCAAGTGGCCAGCTGTGATCGTTACGGGAGTTCCCGCGGTATGGATTCGAGGACCCGGCACTACTCCCTCGTTGATGAGGTCTCGCACGCTCCCCACGATGCGGTCCCGGTCTCCCAGATCGCGCACCGTCGTGACTCCTGCCCGAAGGCATTCCAGGCCATGTCGGATCGCAGTCGCGATCAGCCGATCTCTGCTGGAGCCGACTACTGCCGCCCTCGTCACCTCGTGGTCCGCCTGATAGTCGAAGAGCAGGTGTACATGCGCGTCGACGAATCCAGGAGCGATGGTTGCCTCCCCCAGGTCAATCGCCCCGCTCGGCGCGCTCCGCGCAGGTCGAACCTCGGCGATCATCCCGCCTTCCAGCCGGACCGCGTGGCGAAGAAGCGGAGGAGACCCGTCTCCCACCACGACGGAACCTGCTACCAACCACTCGTTCGCTGGCGTCACAGAGCCCTCCTTTTCGACACTTTGTCTACATATGAAACCGTTGCTTCTATACTCAGACAGACGTTAGTGTATTCGCATGGCCCGTCACGTCACCGTGAGCTGCGCAACAGCTCCCGCATTGCCGCTCGGTGCCGAGGTGAGCATCGAGTCTGCAGTAGAGGCCGAGATCACGCATTGGACCGCCCGCATCGAAGCGGTGCTCCCCGAGGATCCCGACCTCATCGTGCTTCCTGAGGCAGCGGATCGGCCCTCCGTTGAGACGTTCGGCGGTCTCGACCGCCAACTGGAGTACCTCGAGCAGCGCGGGACACGCGTGCGCGAGCACCTCGCAGACATCGCGCGAAAAAACCGCACCATCATCGCCTACTCGGCATTACGTCGCGACGGAGAGCTCGCCCGCAATCGCACCGAATACCTGGGTCGCGATGGTGAGGTGGTCGGCGGGTACGACAAGAACCACCTCGTCATCGAAGAGCACGACGAGACCGGACTTGAGTACAGCGATGAGGTGAGCGTCGTGGACCTCGACTTCGGTCGCGTCGGCACGGCGATCTGCTTCGACCTGAACTTCGACGAGCTCCGCCAGCAGTATCGCGGTCGGGGCGTTGAACTCGTCGTCTTCAGTTCCGAGTACCACGGCGGCCTCATGCAGAACTACTGGGCATACTCGCTCCGCAGCTACCTGGCCGCGAGCATCCGTCCGCCGGCGCCGAGCGCCATCGTCTCTCCGCTCGGTGAGACCATTGCTGAGAGCACGAATTACTTTCCCCAAGTGACGCAGCGCATCAACCTCGACTACGCGCTCGCTCACCTCGATGGGCACTGGAACAAGCTCGCCGCGATGAAGGCGAAGTACCGAGACGGGGTCAACATCCATGATCCGGGTCGGCTCGGCTCAGTGCTGATCACCGCCGAATCACCTGACCTGGGAATTGACCAGCTGCTGCAGGAGTACGAGATCGAACCTCTCGACGATTATCTGGATCGCACCCGCCGACATCGACGAGAGGCGA